>NZ_JAGXJT010000003.1:321158-639228 GCF_019091205.1 Bacillus sp. GbtcB14 | reverse complement strand
CAACTTCCATCCCTAATTAAATTGACATAAATTGTCCCCTTCCTTTGACCATCTCATATGCGATGGTCTTATTTTTTTGTCTTTCTATCTTTTATTAAAAACTCCCTCTCTCTTTCACTCTATGTTCACATCAGGGTCACATCTACCTTTTATAGTATATGTATCGAAGTTGTTCCTCCCTAATTTATAAGACATTCCCCAGTGTCTTGAACAACTTCCATCCCTAATTAAATTGACATAAATTGTCCCCTTCCCTTGACCATCTTTTATATGATGGTCTTATTTTTTGTTTACTCTCTGTTCTATTTAAAACTCCCTCTCTCTTTCACTCTATGTTCACATCAGGGTCACATCTATCTTTTATAGTATATGTATCGAAGCTGTTCCTCCCTAATTTATAAGACATTCCCCAGTGTCTTTGAATAGCTTCCATCCCTAATTAAATTGACATAAATTGTCCCCTTCCCTAGGTCATCCAATGTGATGGCCTATTTTGTTTTTAATACAAAACTTAACTCTCTCTACATTAAAATAGATATTTTCATACAAAGAATTCAGAAAATACTGTCAAAATAAGAGTTTTTTCGTTACAATTAATGTAGAAAACAATTTCACAAAAATAAGGGAGGGATTTTTTGAAACAAACAAAAGCAATCTTACTTGCACTATTTCTCGGTTTAGTTGTCGGACTCACTTTAAATTTAGCTGCACCATCTATTTTTGAACCATTAAATCAATATGTGTTCAATCCACTCGGTCAATTGTTTATTCGCCTCATTAAAATGCTAGTTGTTCCTGTTGTGTTCATCTCTATCGTGCTCGGGGCTGCTGGGCTTGGCGATCCGAAACAACTCGGGAGAATTGGTTTAAAATCAATTTCATTCTTCCTTGTAACTACAGCTGTTGCCATCTCAATTGCAGTGACATTTGCACTGATCATAAAACCAGGATCTGGCGGTAACTTTAAAACCGAAGGGCTTAAATATGAAGGTGCAAAAACAGAAACATCTTTCGTCGATACATTGCTAAATATTGTGCCAGATAATCCAGCACAAGCTATGGCCGATGGAAACATGTTACAAATTATTGCCTTTGCCGCATTGATTGGACTCGGTATAGCTGTTTTAGGAAAACGAGTTCAAGGTATCCATTCATTACTTGAACAGGGCAACGAATTAATGATGTATCTTGTTAATCTCGTTATGAAATTAGCTCCAATCGGAACATTTGGATTGCTCGCTTCATCCGTTGGTAAAATGGGGCTTGCAGGCGTCGCTGCGATGTTCAAGTATATGATTGTCGTTATGCTAGTACTTATTATTCACGGCGTCTTCGTCTATGGCGGATTATTAAAGGTATTAGCAAAAGAAAGCATTGTCCGTTTCTTTAAACATTTCGGACCAGTAATGGCAATTGGATTTAGTACATCTAGCTCTAATGCATCTCTTCCGTTTGCAATGAAAACAGCACAAGAAAAACTTGGCGTTCCAAAAGCGATAAGTTCTTTTGTACAACCACTAGGTGCAACGATTAATATGGATGGTACTGCCATTATGCAAGGTGTAGCAACTGTGTTTATCGCTCAAGTATACGGAGTTGAGCTTACTATGTCCCAATTAGCTGTCGTCGTATTAACTGCTGTACTAGCTAGTATCGGTACTGCTGGTGTACCAGGTGTTGGACTTGTAATGCTGACAATGGTTTTAAATCAAGTAAACCTACCAGTAGAAGGTATCGCTTTAATTATCGGTATTGACCGTATTCTAGATATGTCTAGAACAGCTGTAAACATTTCTGGTGATGCAATTTGCGCAATGATTGTCGCAAAATCAGAAGAAAAATATAATACGGATCAATCTGCAGCATCTTAAATCAAAAAAGGAGTGAATTATTTTCACTCCTTTTTTGATTTACTTCCTTTTTTCGAACGATATTCTTTTCCTTTGTTATCATTTCCAGTCTCAAATTCAGCACTAAACTCTTGCTGAAATTGCCCTGATTTCGGTGAGCCTTGATTTCCGCTCCCTTTACTACCATTTCGATTTGTCATATTTCTGCCCCCTTTCCTTTACTAGTAGTATGTTACATATTTTCTTTTTTATAATCTTTTACATACGAAAGAAGACCTTCCTCATATAAGGAAGGCCTTCTCCTTCAATACGTAAGCGTTTTCTCGCTTGTAGTGAATTAAATAAGTTTTTGAGAAATTGATATCATTATATTCATTTCTTCTTCTGAAAGTGTAGAGAATCTTTCTTGTAAATATTGTTTTTTTGCACCTTCCATTTTCGAAACTAAATCTTTCCCTTGTTCTGTAATCTCCAAATATACAACTCGGCGATCTGACGTAGAACGCGAACGAGTTACAAAACCTTTATTAATTAATTTTTCTGTAACAGCTGTAATATGACTATTCGACACATTTAACTCATTCGCTACACGTGATACCATTTCTTTATTCGTACGATTCAATATTCTAAGGACGATGAACTCATTCCACGGTATGTAACCACCAAATATTTTTCCGATATCATTACGCAACGTGCGGAACATAGCAAAAACATTTGTCGATAGTTCTTCCATTAATTGCTCTCGATTTTGAGACAACTTTGACAGCCCCTTTTATTTCATTTAGTTAAATAAAAACCTTATTAATAATTTTACATGAAATCTTACTTTTTGTCACCTTATTTTCCCATAATTCGTAGTTTTTTAATATATGTTTCATGATACAATAAAATTGAATTTCCAGAAAAAAGGAGTTGGGGTAGTGAGTGAAGAAGACAAATTTTCTAATCTTAACCTAAAAGATAAGACTATTATTATTAGTGTTGTTATTCTTATTCTCATTATATTCTTTGCATTTATATTCTTTGTATATGTAGGAATCTTTCAAATTACAGGTATAGAATATTCATCAAGAACAGCTCTACTACTCTTTTTTTTACTTATTCTTTTATTAGATGGTATTACACATTTTATATTCATTTTCTTTAAAGTGCTCCTATATCCAATGATGACAAGTATGCCCAATTGGCTCTCAATCGCCCTACTCTCAATCATTGGAATTACGCTAGATTGGTTCGTCATACATACCGCCGACGACTGGATAGAGAGTGTACAAATGTCCAACATTGCTGAATTATGTGTCGCACTATTCCTTTTCCTATTAAATCAATTATTAAGTGATAAGAAGGAGTAAGAATACAAGCTTTTCTATATAAAAATTGGTACAATGAAAACAAATCATACTAAAGAGGTGTTACTTATGAACTTACAACAATGGGCTGATAAAGGTATGTCCTTTGATACATATGTGAATGAAATGAAAGTAAATCAATACGAGCTACTGCACATTTACAATAACTTTTTAATTCCAAATGAATTACTTCCTGTATTAGAAGAACGCCAAAATGATGGCTGGCGTGTTATCGTATTAACAGCTGATTGGTGTGGTGACGCTCTTTTATGCGTACCTGTTATGAAACGAATTTCTGAAGTTGCAAATATTGATATGAGATTATTAATTCGCGATGAAAACTTAGAATTAATGGATCAATATTTAACAAATGGAACAGCACGTGCCATTCCAATCTTTATTTTCATTGATAAAGATGGAAATGAACAAGCCGTCTGGGGACCACGCGCTCCAAAAGTACAAGAATTAGTAACTTCTATGCGCGCTACATTACCTGAAAAAGAAGATCCAACATTCGAAGAGAAACAAAAAGAAATGTATGCTAATTTCCGTTCTACATTAGCGGATGATACTTCTCTTTGGGAACATGTAATGGAAAGCATGATGGAAAAAGTAGCAAAATAAAAAAACTGCCGAACTCGGCAGTTTTTTTATTACATAATGAAGAAGAAATAGAATACCGCAGCTAAAATGAAACGGTAGTAAGCGAACGGTGTTAGTTTTACACGAGCTAATAATTTTAAGAATGAAACAATTGCAAGCATCGCAACAACGAATGCTGTAATAAATCCTGTTGCAAATAATGGGATATCAGCCGTACTTAATATATCCCAGCTTTTAATTAAATCTAAACCACTTGCAGCTACCATCATTGGTACTGCTAAAATAAATGTATATTCAGCCGCCGCTGTATGTGACACGCGAGCTAATAAACCACCACTTATTGTAGAACCAGAACGAGAAAATCCTGGCCAAAGCGCTAAACATTGGAACATTCCAATTGTAAAAGCTTGCTTATATGTGATTTCATCTAATGTTCTTGCTGTACTTGGTTTCGAAAACTTCTCAGCAACAATCATTAAAATACCACCAGCCACTAAACTGATGACAACTGGGCCTGGCCCAAATAAAACTTCTTTAATCGCACTATGGAACAATACGCCAAGTACGCCGGCAGGAATCATCCCGATAATAATATGTAATAAATTTAACGATGGTCCGTCTGTTACTTTCCCTATACCTACTAAAGACCACAGGCGCTTCCAAAATATAACAACAACTGCTAAAATCGATCCCAATTGAATAACAACTTCGAAAACTTTCGCTCTCTCGTCGTCAAATCCAAGTAAATGACCTGTTAAAATCATATGTCCTGTTGATGAAACTGGTAAAAACTCTGTTAAACCTTCAACAGCACCCATGATTATTCCAATTAACCAATCAGCCACGAGTAGTGCCTCCTTAATAACGAATATGTAATTTTTCACACCTTATCATAATACCTTATCCCTTTTCAAAGTGCATCCTTTTTTTATCGATTCCATATGTTCTAGGCGCGTATTTCTTTTCTATTTTTTAATTAAATTGTATGATAGTGAGGGTTTGCTTTTATGCGGAAAGGGGATTTTATGAAAGAAACTACTTCATTCTCACAAAAATTCAAGCAATTTGTATTACTATTTTTTCCGATTTTCGTAACGCAAATGTCATTATTTGCAATGAGCTTTTTTGATACGACAATGTCAGGGCACGCGAGTCCTATTGATTTAGCAGGTGTTGCTATCGGAACAAGTATATGGCTTCCCGTTAGTACCGGATTAACAGGAATTTTAATGGCTACTACTCCAATTGTTGCGCAGCTCGTTGGATCAAAGAAAAAAGAGGATGTTCCCCAAGTTGTCATACAAGCAGTATATTTAGCAATTTGTGCTAGTTTTGTGGTCACCCTTATCGGTTTCTTCGCTGTTTCACCTATTTTAAACGGCATGCGCCTAGAAGAACCTGTGGAACGTATTGCGGCACAATTTTTAAGTATTATTGCAGTTGGAATTGTCCCTTTATTTACTTACACTGTTTTACGTGGGTTTATTGATGCATTAGGAAAAACTCGCACAACGATGATTATTACATTACTATCATTACCAATTAACGTAGTATTAAATTATGTATTAATTTTCGGTCATTTCGGTTTTCCAAAACTCGGTGGTGTCGGAGCGGCAATTGCTTCTGCAGCAACCTATTGGTGCATTTTAATTATTACCGTTATTATTATTCGTACGAAAGAGCCTTTCGCATCTTTCAATATCTTTAAACAATTATATCGTCCTTCTCTTTCAAGTTGGACTGAATTCTTAAAACTTGGCGTCCCTATCGGATTTGCTATCTTTTTTGAAACGAGTATTTTTGCTGCAGTAACACTTATGATGAGTAATTTTAGTACGACAACAATCGCAGCTCATCAAGCAGCTATGAACTTCGCTTCCTTGTTATATATGACTCCTTTAAGTTTAGCAATGGCAATGACCATCGCTGTTGGATTCGAAGTTGGAGCAAAACGATATAATAACGCAAGACAATATGGATTTATCGGGATTGGCTTAGCACTTGCATTCGCCCTATTATATTCAATTCTTCTCTACTTCTTCGATGATGAAATTGCTTCTATTTATACAACAGATATACAAGTTCATCATTTAGCAAAAGAATTTCTTATATTTGCGATTTTATTTCAAATTTCAGATGCAATTGCAACTCCTGTACAAGGGGCACTACGTGGTTATAAAGACGTAAATGTTTCCTTAATTATGACATTAATCGCTTATTGGGTAATAGGTCTGCCTCTCGGCTACATATTAGCAACTTACACTGATTGGGCAGCAAAAGGATATTGGATTGGTCTTATCATCGGTCTAGCATTTGGCGCTATCTTCCTTCTTGTCCGTCTCTTTCAAGTTCAAAGAAAATATACAATAGAAAACCGCTACTCACGATAGAGCAGCGGTTTTATTTATGTATATTTTTTCTTTGGACGTATAACATAATGAAAAAGAAAGGTGGATACATATGGACGAAAAAGAAAAAAAGCAATCATTCGATGAAGAATTCGCCCCCGAAATTTCACCTGGATATCGACAAGATATACATAAGCCACCTAAAAATAAAAATACTTCTTTTTTAATGGGTATTACCATTTTCGCTGCTATACTACTTGTGCTTATCATTTTTGTTTATTTTTAAGGAAAGGTGACATATTATATGAAGAAACAAAATTCCAATCGTACGAAAAGAACTGTAAAAACAGAAAAAGGATATGCAGGTGATTCTGTTCTTACTCAGAAACAAGTCGAACAAGGAAATTTATACATTGCTCAAAAAGAACTTGGTCAGCAAAATGAAAACCTTTAAAATCCCTCAAAGAACTGGGGGATTTTTTTATCGGCTATTTGTGGTACTCATTCATGTTTCACTTTATTGTACATACTGCTTTTGTTCTAACACCTTAAATATATTATTAACTTTTACAATTTTCATTTCATAATTCAATTTCATTTCGCTTCTCTTACCATTTTCAGTACCCGCAACGTACGCTACAGTTTGATAGAGAAAACTTTCATCCGTCACTTCACGTATCTCCTCGTTTGTAAACCTATACTCTAAATCCCGAAAACGATTTGGATAATAATTTCCTATTAATTGTTCATATCCTCTATTTAAAAATATTTCTTCACCTTTTCGTTTCACATCTTCTTTATTATGAAGCTCAAACACTGATAATTGCTCTGTCACAAAATGTTCTCCTACCTTTTTCATTTCATTATGAGTTAAAGTTTCTATACTTTTATTCTTTAATTCCTTTTTTAACCCGTACTGATCAATCGGTTTAAAGCTAGCAAAAACCTCTTCTTTATATGACCAAAACAATCCAAAAGCGATACATAGAGAAATGATTAATAGTCTTTTCTTCGTAATACTCCCGCCCTTCTTCATAATGATAGTTATATTTTAACATATAGAAAGAAAATTCTGATATCATAAAGTGGAATAACTTAATTCAGAAACGAGGAACAATTATGGACTCTTACAAACAATATATAAAAGAAGCTCTACCTAATCTTTCTATACATTCATATAAACAAAATGAAGAAGGATGGGATAATGTAGCAGTTATAGTAAATGATGAGCTACTGTTTCGTTTTCCGCGAAAACAGGAATATGCACTGCGAATCCCGTTAGAAAAAGAACTATGCACACTTCTCTCTTACTCACTACATGAAATTGAGGTTCCAAAGTACCACCTATTCTATAAAAAGGATACTGATACTATTCCCCTCTGTAGTTACTATGCTCTCATTCATGGTGAACCGTTAACAACAGAAATAGTTGCGAAGTTAGATGAAAAAGAACGGAAACTAATTATTACACAATTAGCTACTTTCCTTGCGGCTCTACATAGTATTCCTTTAAAACGTGTGAAAACATTAGGATTCCCTATAGAAAAAACACTTACCTACTGGAAAGAGCTACAAACTAAGTTAAATCAGTATGTTACTAACAGTCTTACTTCGTTCCAGAAATCATCTTTAAATCGTTTATTCAAAAATTTCTTTACATGTATCAATACATCCGTTTTTCAAAATACAATTATTCACGCTGATTTTACACATCATCATATTTTATTTAATAAACAGAACAAAAACATTTCAGGTGTTATCGATTTTGGTGATGCTCAAATTGGCGATCCTGCTTTTGATTTTGCTGGGCTATATTATGATTTCGGACGTGAGTTTACTACATCTGTATATGAACAGTACAGTACACTTATTTCTCATCATGATCCATTACTCATTCACCGCATTACTACCTTTTATCAATACAGTCCTTTACTACATAATATTATTTATAACTTTGAGTCAGAGAATGAACTCGAATTCATTACAGGTACAGATCAACTGAAAGTAATACTACAGGGATGAGATTACATTCTCTCCCGATATTCTCTCTCCTCATACATCATTAACTTTTTATCCATTTCAACAATGACTTGATACAGTTGAAATGCTTGTAAAATTTGCAGTTGAATTCCAAAAGGAGCATTCTGTTCTTTTAACCATTGAAATACTTTCGTTTCATCGTTCATTGATTATTCCTCCCTTTATCCCGCTTTAATGGGCAGTAAGACCCCCACCTCCAAATTCAGCGAAAGCAAAGAAGTTAGGCGGGGGATCAACTGCCCATAAAAGTCCGATTGGTTCAACTAATAATCAGTGGGGATGAAGAACCCCCCCACTGATTAAAGTTTCACTTTATTAAAATCTGCTACAAATATACGGTAAATGATGAAAAGCTTTTCATGTCAATAATAAAAAAGGATGCAAAGTTGCATCCTTTAATGTACGATATTTTTCTTCTGCTTCGCTTCTTTCTTTACTTCTTCCCCCTGGCATTCCCTACGAAACGCACAACTCATACACTCAGAACGAAAATGACGCTCTGTATAATGCTCAGGTTGTTGTAACATTTCTTTCATTCTAGATAAATCAGCCATTCCAGTTATAATATCTTCCTGTTTCGGAATGTACTCATACTTAGTTCCTTCTATTAAATTAATAACTTCAATTTTTCCGGGAAGAATTCCGAAAGCTTTATAACTGAATACTGTCATTAACTTTTGACAAAGAGCAAGCATTTCCTCATCCGCATCGACAACATACTTTTTAATTACAAACGACTCAGTACTCCACTCACCAACTTCTAATGTCAATGACATGTGGACACCTAATTCTTCCATATATGTTTGAAATTTTTCATATAAAAATAACGGCGGTGTCTGACTATCATCTCTTTCAACAAACTGTAATAAGTGATCCGTTAACTTCGCTAACACAATATAATACTCCGTCTTTGAAGTAAACATATTAACCCTTACTTTTTTCCAATACTTTTCTATTAATATTAAAAGTACGATTTTCGTTTGTTGGCCCGCAGGTAGTGTGTAATATTCATTAATAATTCGATTCACAATCATTTGTGCGATTTGTTGCCATTCAAATGAAGAAGGTTCTCTTCTTTTTATATGACGGAAATAAAATTTATGCGGACAACGCATAAAATCATACAAATGATAATCTGTCATCGTTTTGATTGCGATTTTCTCATGCACTTGCTCTTCATCTCCCTTCTGCCATTAAGAAAGGTGTTTTACAAATTCAGCTCCAAACTGTAAACATTTTTCTACATCTTCATCTTCTGGCGTTAATTCTACTTTTAGTCCTTCTAACACAACTGCAGCTCCGCGCTCTTGTAGCTTTTCTATTAAAATGTCAACCGCCACGCCGTATTTCGGATAAGCCGAATCACATGATCCGAATACCGCTGCTTTTTTCCCGGTTAAATCAATAGAATCCATTGCATCATAAAAATCTAAGAAATCATCAGGAAGGTCACCATCTCCCCAAGTGTAAGCACCTAAAATAATTCCATCATACTGTTCTAGTATAGAAGCTTCTGGTGAATCCATAATATCGATAACTTCAATTTCATTTTCTGTTTCACGAATTGCACCCGCAATATGATCGGCCATTTCCTCTGTATTTCCACTCATACTTGCAAAAATCATTACTAACTTACTCAACTGAATCTCTCCTTTTACCTTGTATCTCTTTTTCTGTTGGAAGCGTACTCTTCTCATCTACATATTCAGAACGAATTACATTTCGTTGCCATTCCATATGCTGATCAACATCTTTATTTTTATCTTTTAATCCCCTCCGCAGAAGGTGAAATTTTTTTCTCATTAACATGTCTCATCCATCCTATTGATAATAATTATCAATTTCAACTACCCTTAGATTAATTGACAGTGATTATCAATGTCAATAACTATTTTTAAAAAAATGATTAAAATGTACAAGCTTGTCCGTTAGCTATTCATATACTATAAATGAGCATAGTTCTTTCTCAGCCCTCTCTGACGGAAAGAAATAAAAGCAACTGCGATAGAGCGCAGTTGCCTTTTTTTATACTTTTCTATGATTTTAGTAGTCTTATTGCTGTCTCTAGAAATAATTCCACTCCATAAATTAAAGCTGATTCGTCTACATCAAATTTTGGATGATGATGTGGATAACAAGTATCTATCTTTTCATTCCCCGTCCCCAATTTAATGAAGCAACCCGGTGCCTTTCTTAAATATGCTGAAAAATCTTCTCCTCCCATAGAAGGTTCCAGCTTCACAACACGCTCATTCCCAAACAAATGTAGTGCACTTTCTTCTACTACTTTCGTAATATATTCATCATTAATAACCGGATCATATCCATATCGGTACGTATATGTATACTCCCCTCCATGTGCTTTTGTAATTCCTTTCACGATTTTCTCAATTTTCTCTTCTGCTTCCACCCTTAATGCTTGATTAAATGAACGGACAGTTCCCATCAAAGTTGCTGCACTAGGAATAATATTATCAGCCATTCCCCCATGAAACTGCGTGACTGAAACAACTCTTTGCATGAAAGCACTTGTATTTCTTGATACGATATGTTGTAAATTTGTAATAATCTGCGCTCCGATAGCAATAGGATCTATCGTTTCCTCTGGCCTCGCCGCATGCCCTCCTTTCCCTTGAATTTCAACTGTAAATACGTCTGGTGCCGCCATCATCGGCCCATACGCAATTCCGATTTTTCCGCTCTCAAGTCCTGACATAACATGTAAACCTATTACATAATCAACACCATCCATCACACCTGCCTCAACCATTTCTTGTCCCCCGCCGGGATACACCTCTTCTGCGTGCTGAAAGAAAAGACGAATCTCACCTACAAAATCTTCCTTTATATTTGATAGCACCTCTGCTGTACTTAACAAAATAGCTGCATGAGCATCATGCCCACATGCATGCATCATTCCTTTATTCACAGACGTATAAGATTTCCTTGTCTCCTCTTGAATTGGCAAAGCATCTATATCAGCTCGAATCGCAACTACTTTCCCTTGTCCCGTCCCTCTTTTAATTGCTAGTACACTATACTTCGTCGGTCTCGTTACTTCTAAAGAAGAAAATGAGCATAATGTTTCATATATAAATTGTGAAGTTTCTTTTTCATGAAATGATAATTCCGGATACTTGTGGAAATATCGTCTCCATTTAATAATATTTTTTTCTAAAATAAGATTTTCCCACACACTCTTCATCAAAAATTCCTCCTTTTAAGAGACTTTAGCAATTCCTACATTAACTATGAAGAAATACAAACAAATATTGTATTTCTATACATTCTCCCAGACCACTTTTATGCATTCATACAATCCACTTCCTATTTACATGTCAAACCCATTACAAATTCATGCTGAATGTAATATAATTGCTAAGTTAGGGATTTTCTTTTTTAGTATTTAGTGCTAATATCAGAAAAGAGCCTTTTGACTTATTTTTACCTAAAATGTGGGATTTTGTTTTTTTCACAATAATGTAGGACATGATACCTACAAAGAGCTATTATTTCATTAAGAGAGGGAAAGACATGGAAAGATTAAAAGAGATATGGTCTCAACCACTCACACAATGGGTTGCAAAGACGGTTTATTACCTTGCAATTTTATTTGCATTACTTTGGTTGTATGGATTCCATGATACAAACACAAGTACATTTATTTACAATGAATTCTAGGGTGGGAACGTTATGAAGTTATTAGAACAAATTGAAAAGTGGGCTATTGAAACGCCTGATCAAACTGCTTTTGTTTGGCGAGATGCGAAAATTACGTACAAACAATTAAAGGAAGATTCTGATGCGTTAGCACATTGGATTTCTTCTGAGTATCCAGATGATCGTTCACCAATTATGGTGTATGGTCATATGCAACCTGAAATGATTATTAACTTTTTAGGTTGTGTAAAAGCTGGACATGCTTATATTCCTGTAGATTTATCTATCCCAGCTGATCGTGTACAACGTATCGCTGAAAATTCTGGTGCGAAATTACTTTTATCAGGCACAGAAGTAACTGTAACTGATTTACCAGTTCGCATTGTAAGTGAAGACAACTTAAAAGATATTTTCTTTACTCATAAAGGGAACACTCCAAATCCTGAACATGCGGTAAAAGGTGATGAGAACTTCTACATTATTTACACATCAGGAAGCACAGGTAATCCGAAAGGGGTTCAGATTACTTATAACTGCCTTGTAAGCTTTACAAAATGGGCTGTAGAAGATTTCAACTTACAAACAGGGCAAGTATTCTTAAACCAAGCACCTTTCTCATTCGATTTATCTGTCATGGATATTTACCCATCATTAGTAACAGGTGGTACACTTTGGGCAATCGATAAAGATATGATTGCACGTCCAAAAGACTTGTTTGCTTCTTTAGAGCAATCGGATATACAAGTATGGACTTCAACACCCTCTTTCGCAGAGATGTGTTTAATGGAAGCATCTTTCTCTGAGAGTATGCTACCGAATATGAAAACATTCTTATTCTGCGGTGAAGTGTTACCAAACGAAGTAGCTAGAAAATTAATTGAGCGTTTCCCAAAAGCAACAATTATGAATACGTACGGTCCAACAGAAGCTACTGTCGCTGTAACAGGTATTCACGTTACAGCAGAAGTGCTTGATCAATACAAATCACTTCCAGTTGGCTACTGTAAATCAGACTGTCGCCTTCTTATTATGAAAGAAGATGGTACGCTTGCACCTGATGGTGAAAAAGGTGAAATTGTAATTGTCGGTCCAAGCGTAAGCGTTGGATATTTAGGAAGCCCTGAATTAACAGAAAAAGCATTTACTATGATTGACGGTGAGCGCGCCTATAAAACAGGCGATGCTGGCTATGTTGAAAATGGTCTTCTATTCTATAATGGTCGTCTTGATTTCCAAATTAAGCTGCATGGTTATCGAATGGAATTAGAAGAAATTGAGCATCACCTTCGTGCGTGTTCTTACGTAGAAGGTGCAGTTATCGTTCCAATTAAAAAAGGTGAAAAATACGATTATTTATTAGCGGTTGTTGTTCCTGGAGAACATTCATTTGAAAAAGAATTCAAATTAACATCTGCAATCAAAAAAGAACTCAATGAGCGATTACCAAACTACATGATTCCACGTAAATTCATGTATCAATCTTCTATTCCTATGACACCAAATGGAAAGGTAGATCGCAAAAAATTATTGAGTGAGGTTACAGCATGACCGCATATGGATCATTTTATTTTTTCGCTATAGTGGGCATTTTATTAATACCTACTATCATAGCTGGATTAAAAGGTAAAATGTTGCGTAAATATAATGCCGTTTTAACATTAGTCATGATTGCTATTATCTTCTCGGATAAACCGAAGCAAGCGATTATGTTAGCCGCATTTATTATTTGGCAATATGCCCTAATTAAAGGCTATTTAATTTTAAGAAAACAAAATAATAGTACATTCATGTTTTGTATAGCTGTTATTTTATCGATTTTGCCACTTATTTTGGCAAAAATCGCACCATTTGTACCTGAATTACATTTTATTGTTTTCGCAGGTATGTCTTACGTAACATTTAGAGCTGTACAGATGGTCTTTGAAGTTCGTGATAATTTAATTAAAGAACTTTCCTTCTTTAATTTCTGGGAGTTTGTTTTATTCTTCCCTGCGATTTCAAGTGGGCCTATCGATCGTTACCGTAGATTCCAAAAAGATATTCAAAAGCCACCTAGTGCTGAGGAATATCAAAAGTTACTATATACAGGGCTTAACCGTATTTTCCAAGGTTTTCTGTATAAGTTTATAATCGCGCACTTGATAACAACATATCTTGTAAAGGCAGTATTCGCCAATCAAGATACACTTTTATCTAATGCGATTTTTATGTATGCTACTAGCATGCAATTATTCTTTGACTTTGCAGGTTATAGTGCATTCGTAATTGGTATCAGTTACATGATGGGAATTAAAACTCCAGAAAACTTTAATAAGCCATTCCTTAGTCGTAATATTAAAGACTTCTGGAACCGCTGGCACATGAGTTTATCATTCTGGTTCCGTGATTTCATCTACATGCGTTTCGTCTTTTTTGCAACGAAGAAAAAGTTAATTAAGAACCGTTACACAATTTCGTATATCGGTGCATTTTTAAACTTCTTCATTATGGGGATTTGGCACATCCAAGGAAGCGCTGTTGCACAGTATGTTATTTATGGTCTCTATCATGCCGCACTGTTTATTTTATTCGATATTTTCGAGCGAAAAAACAAGAAGCATAAGTTTTGGCCAAACAATAAATTTACACACGTCCTTGCGATTGTAATTACGTTCCACGTTGTATGTTTCGGTTTCCTCATTTTCTCTGGACACCTTAACAGATACTTTTAATGCACCCTTCTTATACTAGTAAGAAGTTGCACATATAATATATTTCGGATATAAAGGAGATTTTAAAAATGGCAGAATTCAAAGAGCAAGTATTAGATATTTTAGAAGAAGTATGTGAAAACGATATTGTGAAAGAAAACTTAGATGTTCAATTATTTGAAGAAGGTATTCTTGATTCTTTCGCTGTAGTATCTTTATTAGTTGAATTCCAAGAGCGTTTAGATATTGAAGTTTCTATTTCTGATTTTGACCGTGACGAGTGGGCTACACCAAACATGGTTATTAAGAAGTTGGAAGAAATCCGATGAACAAAGCAAAATTTGGTCCGATGCTTTTAGCATTGGCCCTTTTTGCTGTATTCTTACTTATTCCAACGCGCTTCCTACTCCCACTTTTAAGTGATGAAAAAGTAGAACAAGCTGCCACTTCTTTAAAAGAAGAAAAGATTCAAAGTATGATATTACAGCAAAAGATGTTAGCAGACCCGAAATACCTTCCGATGTACGGTTCATCGGAATTCGCACGTATGGATGCTTTCCATCCATCAAATTATTTCAAAGTAAAGCCTGAAGGGTTCACACCATTCCTACTTGGACGCGGAGGAACACAAGACCTTGTACATGTGTTAAACTTTGCATCTACAATGGATCAATTGAAGGATAAGAAAATGGTATTCGTTCTTTCTCCTCAATGGTTTGTACCACAAGGTATTGATGAAACACACTTTGCACCTAACTTTTCAAAACAACAAGGCTATCACTTGCTTTTCAATGATGACTTAAAGCCTGAAATGAAAAAGCAAATTGCAAAACGTTTATTAAACTTTGAGATTGTCAAGAAAGAAACTTTATTAAAAATTTCGCTTGAAGGTATCGTTTATGATGATACAAAGCATAAAGTAAAAGCACTTGCTGCTAAACCTTTCGCTTATATTTATCGTAACATTTTAGATCGTAAAGATTTATTTACAGCAATGTTTGATATTAAACCGCATAAAGAAAAACTTGACCCTTCATTAAAACAAATGAATTGGGACGAGGCTCGTAAACATGCAGATCAAACGGGTGCAGTAGAATCAGGTTCTAACGAATACGGTATCGAAGATGATTACTTCAACAGCAAAATCAAGAAGAAATTAAAGCAACGTGAAGGCTACTTAAAAAATGATGCTTATGATCAATCGCCAGAATATGAAGATTTACAAATTGTGCTTGATTTATTAAAACAATCTGGTGCAAAACCACTCTTCATTTCTGTTCCTGTAAAAGGTCCTTGGTACGATTACGCTGGCTTCCCGAAAGAACGTCGCGAGTTGTACTACAAGAAAGTTCATGAGCAAATTGAGAAAGCTGGCTATCCAATTGCCGACTTCTCAAATCATGAGTATGATAAATACTTCTTAAAAGATCATATGCATTTAGGTTGGAAAGGCTGGGTTTATATCGATGAAGCCATCCAACAATTTTATAAAGCAAACTAATGAAAAGACCACTTGAATTATTCAAGTGGTCTTTTTCTATATATATGTTGTAATTGTTCGATTACGTTCTCTGCTTCTTTCATAACTCGCTCCACTACATGCTGAGCTGATTCTATTCGTGCTAACGATGATGCTTGCCCTGCCCAAAGCGACATGTATTCTCCTTTATTTTGTTTTGCTGCTTCTTGGCGTATTTTAGAGGTTAATACATTTTGCACTGGATACATTGGAAGCCCTTCTTCTTTCCCTTCATGTCTCTCTATAAATTCATTACGAATACCTCGCGCATATTTCCCGGAAAACGCACGGGTCACAGTTGTACTCGTATCTGTACTATGTAAAACTGCTTTTTTATACACATCATGCGTAATACTTTCTTCACTCGTTAAAAAGGCTGATCCCATTTGAACAGCTTCTGCCCCCAGTGTAAATGCCGCAACAAGCCCTTGCCCGTTCATTACACCACCTGCTGCAACAATTGGTATATGCGGGACTGCTGCTACTAACTGCGGAATTAATGCGAACGTCCCAATCATAGCATCCTGTTCTTTCCCGATAAACGTTCCTCTATGCCCTCCTGCCTCGCTACCTTGACCGACAATAATGTCTACTCCTAATTCAGCAAGTACTTTTGCCTCTGCCACATGAGTAGCTGTTCCGATGACTTTTATTCCTCTTCTTTTTAAGTCCTCTATTTCTTCTTTTTCTAACGTTTGAAATGCAAAGCTAACGGCTGGTACGTTTTCTTCTATTAACACTTGTAATTGTTCTTTATAGCTTTTGGGAAGCTTTATCGTCTCTTCTTCCCCTATACCAAATTCTCTATTCACTCCGCTAAGTAATACCTTTGCTAAGTTTACTTTCTCTTCTTCTATCTGTACCTCTTTCGTTAACAGTAAATTAACACCGAAAGGCTTATCCGTTCGTTCCCTTATTTTATAAATCGCTTCACGAATTTGCTCAGGGCTCATATAGCCTGCTCCAAGCGTTCCTAGTCCTCCGCTATTACTTACAGCTGCAACAAGCTCAGGCGTCGTAATAGCACCTGCCATACCTGCTTGAATGATTGGATACTTAATTTGTAATGTATCTATAACTCGACTTGTAAACATCATTTCTCCTGCTACTAAAAATATAGACAAATGTATATTCTTAGAGTATTCCTGCTTCTACGTGCCCTGCCTCGCTAATCACTCTTGCTACTACAGTTTGCTGTGACACTCCACAGGCGTAAATTCCGATGTAGCCCACCGTACATATATACAATCTATTTACGTTAGTATTGTATATTTTTTTGCTTGTAAAAGGTTGATTGACGCATTCAAATCTCTATCTATTACATTTCCACAATCACATGTATATGCTCGGTCAGACAGCTTTAAATCCAACTTTTTTTGACCGCAATATGAACACATTTTAGAAGATGGATAGAATCTGTCCGCTTGCCGTAGTTCAATTCCATATTCCCTACATTTCGTTGATAACCATGTTTTAAAAGCATAAAAACATTGTTGCGCTACAGCTTTAGATAGATGTTTGTTCTTCATCATACCTTTCACATTCAAATCTTCTACTGTAATAAACGTTGGCTTGGTTTTCACCACATCATTTACAATAGACTTTACATACGCTAATCGAATATTTGCTAGCCTAGCATGTAGTTTTTGCACCCTAAGAATATTTTTGTTTATATTCGCTCTTTTATTAGTAACAGGTTGTTCACCTCTCTTTCTTATATTTTCAAATTTGCGTGATAAAGAGCGTTGTTCACGTTTTAACCGTTTTTCTATCTTTTTTACTTGTACTGTTTTATTTATATTTTTGTGAGTTTTTCCATCGCTACGTACAGCGAAGTCTTTAATTCCCAAATCAATTCCTAGACCTACTGCATTGAGTGTTGAATTTGGTTTTCCCCCTTTCACTTCACAGAGTATAGACACATAGTATCTTCCTGCTCTTTGATATACTGTACCACTTTTTACAGTTGTATTTTTTGAAATATACCCATACTCTTTTAACCTTATCCAACCAATTGTAGGGACTTTTACTCTATGTCTTTCTACTGTCCAATCTGTTTTGTTGTTTTTTGGAAAGTAGCACTTCACATCTTGCTTCTTCTTTTTTTTATATCGTGGAAACTTAGATAAACCTTTAAAAAATCGCTTAAAAGCTTTATCTCCATTCATAATCGCTTGTTTTACCGCTTTGCTCGACACTTCTTTAATCCACTGGTCACACTCTTTTGTATGAATGTTGTTTAGCCATTTAGAGAAGTCATAGCCACTAATAAATTTCCCCTCCGACTCATATGCCTCTTTATTTTTAGAGATATACAGGTTATATACATATCGACACACCCCAATAGTTTGACGGATTTTACTAACTTGTTCAGTTGTCGGTTTGATTTCTATTAAATATGCTCTTTTCATAAGTCTTCATCCTCCGACATTTTCTTTTTGTATTTTCTCACCCCATACATTCTACAGCTAAATGCATGAATGATAGATATTAAATCCTAAACAAGTTCTTCTTGAGGAGATAGTTTTTCATTGTTAACAATCATAATTTCCACTCCCATTTTACGAAGAAACTCTTCAAACCAATCATATCCAAAACGTACAAATCTATCTTTGTATGCAATGATGATAGTCGAAATATTTCTTTCCATAAAACTGTCAATCAGTTTATTCCACTGTTTTCTTTTGTAGTTTAATCCGCTACCAATATCTTTGATAACTTCATCTACAATCATCCCTCGTGCATTTGCGAATGTTTTTAAAAACTCAACCTGATTTTCTAAATCATCTTTCTGACCTGGATTTGATACTCTTGTGTAAATAACTACTTTGCCTACTTTATTTTCTTCTTGAATACCCATATATTCCTTATACTGTTCTTCTGTATAGTATCATCTTCCTTTTGGATTTCGGTAAGCAGTTAAAACACCTTGATTGTCCCACCTTTACAATGTCTTAACAGAGACATTAAGCATTTCTGAAAATTCTTTCGGTTTATATTGTTTCATAATTACTTTTTATTATATATGCTTACTTTTGTCTATGTTTTTGTTTACTGTTTCTTTCTCCTATTCCCCTTATATCTTCTTTATTTGACAAACTTTCCCCTTCTTTTACAAGGGTTGAACTTCATAGGAAGCGAATATATTGAAAGTGAAGGAGGCTGAAAGCGATGATATATCCAAATGCGTTACAACAAGGTGATACAGTAATGATTATTGCACCGTCCGGTCCACCAACAATTGAAAATGTATTAAAAGGTGTAAACGTATTACAAGAAATGGGTTTATCTGTAGTAATCGGGAAAAGTGTTTATGAGAAATATGGATATTTAGCTGGAAGTGATCAAGTTCGTCTCGATGATATACATGAAGCATTTTCAAATCATGAAGTAAAGGCCATTTTCTGTGCACGAGGTGGTTACGGAAGTGCTCGTCTCCTCCCTCACATTCAATATGAAATCATTAGGCAAAACCCAAAAATCTTTTGGGGATATAGCGATATTACAGCTTTACATACTGCTTTTTCACGTTATGCAAAGCTCGTTACTTTTCATGGTCCAATGGTGGAAGAATTAGGAAAAGGTGTGGATTCTCTCTCTTTATCTTCTTTCAATCAACTATTTCATCCGTATTCTACCATCTTATCTGCTTCGGAATGTATCGTACCTACCTCTTCCTGTACAGTTACAGGCACATTAGCGGGAGGCAATTTAGCTGTGTTAACGAGTATAGTTGGTTCATCCTATGAGATAAATACGGCGAATAAACTTTTGTTGCTTGAAGACATTGGGGAAGAACCGTATCGTGTTGACCGTATGTTAAATCAGCTACTTTTATCTGGAAAGTTTAATGAATGTAGCGGTGTTATTTTTACAAGTTGTCACGACTGCACGCCTTCTAAACCATCTCAATCATTACAAACAATATTATATGAATATTTCGCACCATATCATATACCTGTTCTATTCGGCTTACCGATTGGGCATATAAGTCCAAACATCGGGATTCCTCTCGGAACTACAGCGACCATAAGTACAAATAATAAAACACTCTCTATTTCTTCTGGCGTAGCCACTCCGTTTTCAAATTAAAAAGGAAAAGCGATTCCGCTTTTCCTTTTACTTATAGTAATTAAAAATTCGTCCAGATGCGATATCTGCAATTTCTTCTGGAATAAATGTCTTACTTCTATCAGTACCAACATTTAATACGGCTGTAGCATCTTTCTCAATGCTACCAAATAACTCTTTCCCACGTATCGTAATAAGGGGTGTTCCTTCTGGCAACACGTCTTTTACAAATTCCATTTGTGTAAAGAACGGAACGATCCATCTACCCTCTCCTTGGAAATGACGCAAACGAAGTATTCCTTCTGTTGCCCCGTCCTCTGCTTCTAGTGAACCAGCAACATAAAACTCAGTAGATAAGAGCAATTCATAAAATTCCTTTTGCTTCTGTTTATCGTCCCCTGCTATAACAAGTACTTCTTCTATTCTCTTTACCGGAATTTGCTCCATATGATGCCACCCCTATTTCAAAATGATTGTACTTAGATTATACGAAATATTCTTATTTTTTTCTACATAATTCGCAATTATTTTCTTAAAATAATTTTAACACTTCTTTTGTTGTCACAATCGTAGCAAACTCTTCATGTAAATTTACAAGTGTCATATTGTGAATATCCTCTGCATTATACTCTTTACCATCTAGACCTTTACGGTTAAAAGTCGCCGTTGCATCACTCACTAAATACGTTGTAAACCCTAAATTCCCTGCCATTCGTGTCGTAGTCTCCACACAATGATTTGTCGTTAATCCTACAACCACTACCGTATGACATTTCTTCTCTCTTAATTGCTCTTCTAAATTTGTCCCAATGAACGCGCTGTTAATAGATTTCTGAATAATCACTTCACCTGGTAGTGGCTGCACTTCTTCTTTAAAGTTTACCGTTTCCGCTCCCTCATAAAACATCGACTGAGCATTTTCTTTATTTACATGTTGAATATGAAAAACTGGTCGTTCCCTTTTTCTCCATCCTTCTAACAAAATCCCTATGTTTTCTTCAGCCAATAGATTATTTCTCTGGCCCCAATGTGGTAACTGAAACGCTTTTTGTACATCAATTATAATAAGTGCTATTTGATTCATCATCATTTTCTCCTTCATTCGGCTGTAATTGAAACAGCAAACCAAGTTGTTGCGATGCAGTAATAAAACAAATATAAGCGCAAAGCTCTACAATTTCTTTTTCCGTCCAATATTGTTTCAATACATGAAACATATTATCATCTATCGCCTTTTTGTCATGAACAAATGTATGTGCAAAAGTAACGGCTACACTCATTTCTTCTACCTTTTGCATATCATCAGGCCTTCCCTTTGCCATACAGTACGGACATTCATTCCCATACGCTAACGTTCTTCTTACTTGCTCCTTCAGCTCTGCCGACAGAGTTCCTTTACTATACAGTGTATTCTCTACCATACTCCATGAATGTAATAGATCTGGATTATGCCCTAATAACTTTTGAAACTTTGTAACTCCTACATTTGATAATGAAATTCTCTCCATCATTTCCCCTCCTATTTCCTTCCGTTTTATTGTAAAATAAATAAAGTTCACTTTACATTTCATATGAATCTTAATTTATATTTTTACTTTACAAAAATTATCATTTTACTGGAGGTATATTTACAAATGCAACTAGACCGTGTCGATCGAAAAATTTTAAATGAATTATATAATGATAGTCGCCTTTCAATGCGCGAATTGGCAAAACGAGTAAACTTATCTGCTCCGTCTACTGCAGAACGTGTTCGTAAACTCGAAAGTGAAGGCGTGATTCAAAAGTACACAATCGATATCGATTATAAAAAAGCAGGACTTGTTTTAGATTGTATTTTAGAAATCACTTTAAAAAATGGTGATACAACACGTATGCAGCAGTTTATTCAGTCTTATCCATCTGCAAGTTTTTGTTACCGAGTAACAGGCAGCTTATGCTACATTGTAAAAATTTCTGTTCCTTCACTCGTTGAACTTGAAGATTTTATCAATGATGTTTCCTCATATGCAACGACTGTTTCTCATATCGTATTATCAGAAGTATCTCTTACTCCTGATATTGAACACATCTTCCCAGAAGATTAATTTATTTTTATTCATAAAATACAAAAAAACCCCTTACAATAAGAATAAAAATAATATATTATGTATTAAAATACATAAAGTTCGAGAAAGGGGCTTTACATTGAAAATCTGGTTTTATGAAAAAACGGCACAATTAGATGACTTGCTTGGCATTTGGGACAATGTTCCGACTATCCCTCGAATTGGTGAAAAAGTGGAGATTTTAAAAACAGTCCGCACTGTTACAGATATTAAATATGTAAAGAACGGTAATAATTTTCGTGTAGAAATTATTACAAACTAAAAAGTAGCTCCTAAGAGCTACTTTTTCATTATCTATCATGCGCTTTCTTTATAACAATTTTATCTTCTTCTACAGATACTGTTACATAATCATTTTCTTCTAACCGAAGCTTATTTACAGCCTCATCTGGTAGTTCTACGGCCATCAATCTATCTGTTACGATCACTTGACTATACACTTCATTTTCTTGTGATGCACTCACTACTTTTTCCTCATTTATGAAGCGCATCGGCGGCACACCAACTTCTTTTACTGTACGCCATTGTTTCCAAACGTAAGGAATTAACCAAAGTAACCCAACAACTGTAAGACCAATACCGATCCATAAATTACTTTGTGCTTGTAATTCAGGAATTGAAATTGTACCGCTCTCTTCTCCACCTACAAATTGCATACTTGTTGCAATTAAATTATTTAGAGCATGTACAGCGATATTCGTCCATATATTTTTCGTCTTTATGTATAAAAGACACATAACAACACCAAACATAAATGCACCAATGACATCAAAATGTCCTAAACCAAAAATAAGTGAAGATATGATTATAGCTTTTTTAATTCCCCATTTATAAGCCATTCGCTGTAAAAAGAAGCCCCTAAAAATAATCTCTTCCATAATAGGTGCTAATACACATGCTGAAATGAAAGTAAATATCGTCATATATACGTTACTCGTGTTAATAACATTTCCGTCTTCTAACATAGTAACTAAGAAATTCGGTAACGTATGTGCTAATATGTAAAATTGAATATGAGATATACCGACAGAAAAAACCATTCCCATTATCGTTGCTAATACAATTAATCCCCACGGTAAACGTCCTGGCTTATCAAAAAAACTGTTAAATACAACATTATTTTTATTTGTTTTTACGTATAACCAAAATAACGGAAATACAAAAAACACAGTTATTTGTGTAATAGCCTCTAACGTGTTATCAGAAACATTAGATAGCTCTAATAGAATTATCGTAAGGAACAACCCTATAATCATCCATCCAAAAAAACTACGTAGCCTTATACGTGAAAATGCATAGTGCATATAGAACACCCCCAAAGATAGTAAAAATAAATGATCTAATAATGAAATTATAATATGAATATAGTTGGAAATCTTCCTATTTTTCTCAAATTCTTTCAAACAACATATAGTAATTATTTTTTCTTTCCATTGAAATCTACGAGAAAGTTATGTAATAAAAATCCCCGTTTTTACAAGCGGGGATTTCTTTTATTATAATACGTCACGTTTTTGGAATAATACACTTGATGCTACAAGTAATACAACAAAGTATGCAGCTACAAGTAATAATGAAGTTGTAAATGTAAATTCTGTGAATGGTGGTTCTGCACCACGATTAATTAATTTATTGCCATCGTAAACATTTAAATTTAAATGGAACAACACAACAAATTTTGCGGAGCCTTTTGCAAGCATCATAAGCATCATCTTAATTGGCTGTTGTAGGAAAAAGAAGAACAACGTAATAATTAATGGCAATACAGATTTTCTAAATACATTTGCTAAGAAAAATGCAAGCGTCGCAAAGAAGAACGGTGAAAGTACTTGATATAAAGTAGATTTCATTACGATTCCTAGCGTTAATTCTGTTTTACTACCATCCATTACAATTCCGCCAATAATCATTGAAATGATCGTGTTAGCAAATATGATAAATACTATAGTAAGTAACACTGTAATGTATTTAGAGAATAAAACTGTCATTCGTTTTCTTGGACGGATTAATAACTGCTTAATTGTACCTTTTTGGAACTCATCAGTAATCATACGAGAAGCAATCGTAATGCCAAAAATTGTTGCAAACAAAGTAATTAAACCAATCTCTGAACTTGCAAAATCTAAATATGATCCTTTAAATTCACTCCCGTCTCCCCATTTCAGCATCGCTAAAACTCCCAAAATCTCCAATACTGCAATGACACCAATTAAAATATACATACCTTTTTTCGCATGTAACTTTAAAAATTCATTTTGAATTAATTTAAACATTACGCTTTCACTCCCCCTGTAATCGCTAAGAACTCATCCTCTAACGTTTTATTTTGAACAGTAACTCCGTATACAAGCACATCGTCATTCACAAGTTTTTTTACAAGTTGTGGGATTTCTTCTTTCATTACAGATACTGCAATTACATTTCCTTGCGTCTTACCTTTAATGATTTCATTTGCTTTCTGTGCTTGATCTACTTCAAACGCTACAACTACTGTCTCATCGTGTTTCGCTTGTTCGTGTAAGTTGTACTCCTGCACAAACTCACCTTGCTTAATAATAACGACGCGATCACACATTAGTTCAATTTCACTTAATAAGTGACTTGATACAATTACAGCAATATTTTCTTCTTTCGCTAAACGTTGTAAATAATCTCGAATTTGGCGAATACCCGCTGGATCTAATCCATTTGTCGGCTCATCTAAAATTAAGATTTTCGGCTGATGCAGTAATGCCTGTGCAATTCCTAAACGTTGTTTCATACCAAGTGAATATGTTTTCACTTTTTTATGAATCGCATGCTCTAATTCAACAAGTTTTACAATTTCAGCAATGCGATCTTTACTAATTGGTGTAATTGCCATATTCGCAAAATGCTTTAAGTTTTGCATTCCTGTCATATAATCATATAGTTCAGGATTTTCTACAATCGCTCCAATTTGCTCTAGCGCCTTTTCACGCTCCGTTCGAATACTATGACCACAAATTGTAATATCGCCCTCTGTCATTGATATAAGACCTGTCATCATACGAATTGTCGTCGTTTTACCACTACCGTTCGGTCCAAGGAACCCGTATACTTCCCCTTCACGAACTTCAAATGATAAACCACGAATAATTTCCGTTCCACCAATCTTTTTTCGAACATTTTCTAATTTTACTACTACGTTTCCCAATGCTGATTCCTCCTTTAGACTTCTAGTTTTTTATCGATTATGCGACCTGTTATATAAACAAGTAAAACAAATATACCGATTGAAAAAGCAATACTATATAAATTCATAAGACTTTCTGGATATAGTATGAGATTCATATCCATCGTTTCATCTATATAAACAATTTTTTTGATAAAAGTAGGTATAGGCGCAAGTCGGCCCAGCATTTCATATATCAGATTGATTACTTTCGTTATTAGTAAAAATAAGAAGAAAATAATTACATACTCTATTTTTTTCTTTTTCAAAGAAAATACTTTAACGCCAGCTACTGTAAAAAGTAAAACTAACAATATGCTTGATAAATTAAATACATATAACACACTACTAAATAACTGCTTTACCATATCTAGTGTAAGTGTACTTTCGGTGAATAACAATTCATGGAGTTCTGTACCTTTTATTACTTTCATCGAAATACTATAGAAAAACATAGCACCTATTAATTCAAAACACATTAAGCTAATTGCTGCATATGACAATATTGCTAAAACAATTTTTTTACCAGATATCGGTGTTAACCGAAATAATTTACTTTCAGTCATTTTCCCAAACGCAGACATCGCCTGCAGAAATACTAATACCGCAAAAATTAAATAAACTAAGAATACTAAAGCAATTGTAATCATTTGCCTTACTTCTCCTGATTCTTGTTTAATATAATTCCCCATACTTACAAAAGCGACAGCTGCAATAAATATGAATGACAATAACGAAATGAAAATTTGTTTTTTATTCGCATTGTACATATATATTAAACTGGCCTTCATCTACTAAACACCTCCTTAAACAAATCAGTAACAGCTTTTCCTCGTTGGAAACGTAATTCCTCTACATTTTCATGCAGTACACTTTCACCATCTTTTAAAAAGATTACTTCGTCAAAAATATTTTCGACTTCTCCAATTAAATGCGTTGCAATTAAAATGGTACAATCTTCGCGATAAAACTGTAAAATAAGTTCCAATACGTGTTCCCTAGAAACGAGATCAATCCCGCCAAGAGGTTCATCTAATACGTATAACTTTGCTTTCCGAGAAAACGTTAAAATAATTTGTAGCTTTTCAACCATACCTTTTGATAAAGCTGTAATTCTTTCTTCTAACGGTATTTTAAATTCCGCAATCGTATCCACCGCTTTTTGAATGTCGAAGTCTTTATAAAAATCTCGATAGAAAAATAAAGAATCTTTAACCGTCATCCAATCATCAAATACTGGTTTATCCGACATAAAAGAAACGATTTCTTTCGTCTCTAACCCTACTCTCTTACCAGCGATTGTAATACTCCCTTCAGAAGGATGCTGCAGACCGGCAATCATTTTCAATAACGTCGTTTTCCCGCTCCCATTATCTCCAACGAGTCCTATAATTTTCCCTTCCGTAATCTCTATGTTTAATTCACGGATCACTGCTTTTAATCCGTATCTCTTCCATAAGTTTTCTATTTTTAATAACTCTGTCATTCGCTCTCCTCCCTCTTCTCATGTAATGAAGAACGAAGGATTGTAAGAATTTCCTCTTCTGAAAAACCTAAATTGTCCATTCCATCTATAAAAGAATGAAGTAATTCTTTCGCCATCTCTTTTCGCAGCTCCATAATTTTCTCCCCTTCATTCGTTACATATCGTCCCATTCCTCTACGTGTTACAACAACTCCATCCCGTTCTAGCTCTTGAAATGTACGCTGAATCGTATTCGGATTCACTTGTAATTCACTCGCTAATTCACGTACGGAGGGAATTTTATCACCAGGCAATAAATGTCCTGTTACGATTTCTTTTTTTATGTATTCCATTACCTGAATGTAAATTGGTGTATTTGGAGAAAACTCTATTTTCATTTCTTCCCTCCTTTTGTATCGGTGTACTAGTTAAATAATACACTGATACAAAAAGTTTGTAAATACCCATTTAATTACAAAAAAGTTCTATCCATTAACTGAATAAAACTTTTAAACAAAAGTCGTTATATGAAAATAATAGTGTTATGTAAACAAAATCATAAAGAAAAGCTGTCTTATTCATTGATAAGACAGCTTTTCTTTATAAGAATATATTAAAAATTAAACACGAAATCATCGTCAGCTAACTTTTCAACGTTCGTTGCTTTTACGTAACCATTTCCTTTTACCGAGAAGAAATCATGGTTTTTCGTATCTGTACGTAAACCATTTAAAACGATCGGGTTAATTTCTTCTTCTTCAAACTTCGGCTCAAGTCCTAAGTTCATAAGCCCTTTATTCGCATTGTAACGAACGAAACGATTTACATCCTCTACAAGACCGATAGAAGTGTAAATTTCTTCTGTGTATGCCATTTCAATTTCATATAGTTCCATTAATAACTCTTGTGTTTCTTTTTGCACTTCTTGTTGATCCTCTGCAGAAAGTTCTGCGAAGAGTTGTTGTGCTAAAATACCGACGAATACGCCGTGAATTGACTCATCACGAATTATTAGGTTAATAATCTCACCACTTGCCGTCAATTTACCTTGACCTGCTAAGTAAAGTGGGTAGAAGAATCCACTATAGAATAAGTAACTTTCTAAGAATACACTTGCTACCATTGCCATGTATAACTCTTTTTTCGTTACTTCAGGCTTTAATAAACGACGATAGTAACTAGTAACAATACCAGCTTTTTTCTCAAGTAATGGATGATTGTCTACCCATTCAAAAATATCATCAATTTCTTCTTCAGTAGCTAACGTTGTGAAAATATGACTGTAACTCTTCGCATGTACTTCTTCCATAGCTCCCATGAAAGCTAATACACTTTTCGCTTGTAAATTTTCAAGATGAACAAGTACAAGTGGCATCCCTTCGCCACCTTGTTTCGTATCTAAAAGTGTTAACCCACCTAATACACGCTTATAAGCAACCTGCTCTTCTTTTGATAATTGTGCCCAAGTATTTTTGTCAGAAGATACCGCGATTTCTTCTTCTGTCCAAAACTGAGCGATGTTTTGCTTCCAAAACATTAAACTAAAATCATCTTCTTTTTTATTCCAGTTTACCGCACGCATTCAATCGCCCCTTCTCTAAATAAACATGAAAAATTGATAACTAAGCATGAGCAGGGTTCAGAAAACCCTGCTCATGCTGTCTCACTTTTTATATTAAACGGTACAAGCCACGCACTCTTCCACGCTTAATTTACGTGTTCTCGTATAATACAGACTCTTTAAGCCTTTTTTATGTGCATAGATGTAGTAACGTGCTAATTCACGTGTTGAAATATCACTGTTAACGTAAAGAATTGTACTAATTCCTTGGTCAATATGTTCTTGAATTTCTGCGATTAAATCAATTAATTTAAACTGATTCATATCGTAAGACGATTTATAGTACCAGAACGTATCTTTTGATAAATACGGCATTGGATAATATGTTGTCGCATTCGCATACGTTCTTGACTCAATTTGACTTACGATTGGCATTACGCTTGAAGTTGCATTTTGAACGTAACTGATCGATTGTGTCGGAGCAATTGCGAGACGATATGAGTTGTATAAACCATTCTTCTGTACTTGCTCTTTTAAACTTGTCCAATCTTCTTTTGTCGGAATACGAATTCCTTCAAATAGTTGCTGAACTTTTTCAGTTACTGGGCTATAATCTGTCGTTTCATACTTTTCAAAGTATGTGCCGTTCGCATAATCTGACTTATCGAAGTCTTTAAATGTTTCGCCTTTTTCTTTAGCGATTTCCATACTTTTCTCAATAGAGTAGTAATTTAACATCATAAAGAATGTACGAGCGAACTCTTTCGCTTCTGCACTTTCATATGCGATTTTGTTTTTTGATAAATATCCATGTAAGTTCATTGCGCCAAGTCCAACTGAATGAAGCTCATCATTAGCTTTTTTCACAGTCGGTGCATTCGGAATGATTGTCATATCAGAAACAGCTGTTAAAGCTTCCATTCCCGCATGAACTGCTTCACGAATTTCTTTATTTTCCATTACATTTACGATATTTAACGATCCTAAGTTACAGTTAATATCACGACGGATAATGTCATCTGTACCGTAATCATTTATTTCAGAAGTTTCTTGAAGCTGGAAGATTTCTGTCTCTAATGTTCAACTGAGTTCGCTACTCCTCAGTCCGTTGCTCATGCAACTGCTGTATGTCACCATACAGGACAGACTATATCATCACCTACAGCATTACCTGATTAGGTGCTCCGCTTTTCGAACGCCAATCGCTTGCGCTCTACTCCCATAAGGGATAGTCGTTAGGCTTTTACTTATCTTGATTTTTCAGAAAGTCTCTTATTACTTTATGTTGTTCAATAACTCTGCTATACAAAATAATAAGATACATTCTGAAATTTTATATTTTCATTCTAAGATAAGATTTAGCACGGTAGGTTACCTCAAATTTGAGGCTTTCCCCGTTTAACGGAGTTTTCGACTAGCATTTCTACTAGAAGGTGCTACATATTTAACACAAGTTCGACATCTTCACAGTTCCAATATCCTTCAGTGGATGTTGGTTATTTGCATTTGATTTAAACATTAAGTACGGGTAACCAGACTCAAGCTGAATCATAGCAATTTTAATAAGCATATCACGTGCACTAATATCTAGCGGCTTCTTCTTCACTTTCGGATTGCTCATTAATTCATCGTACATTTCATCGATATCAATATCATCTAAATGCTTTCCGTATTCTTTATACACTGTATAAGGCGCGAAAACATGGAAAGGTTCGTTTTTCTCAGCAAGCTCGAAGAACTTACTTGGAACGATAATTCCGATCGATAGAGACTGAATACGGCTCTTCTCATCGGCATTTATTTTTTTTGTATCAAGGAATTCAATAATATCCCAATGGAAAATGTTTAAGTATACTGCGCCGGCACCTTTTCGTTGCCCAAGCTGATTCGCATATGAAAACGAATCTTCAAGTAATTTCATAACAGGTACTACACCACTTGCAGCGTTGTCGATACCTTTAATTTGCTCACCGCGTGCGCGTAGCTTAGATAAGTTTAAAGCTACTCCCCCGCCGATTTTTGATAATTGCATTGCAGTATTAATGTTAAAGCCGATTGAATTTAAGCTATCGTCCATCTCTAACAAGAAACAAGACACCATTTCTCCTCTTCTGCTTCTTCCCGCATTTAAAAAGGTTGGTGTCGCTGGTTGGTAGTTTTGTTTTACAATCATGCTCGCGAATTGTTTTGCCTTCGCAACATCACCACGTCCTAAGTATAATGACACAATTGCTACACGATCTTCATAGCTTTCTAAGTATTGTTTTTGATCATTTGTTTTTAACGCATAATCTTTGTAGAACTTAGATGCTGCCATATAAGATTGGAACTCGAAGTTTTCACCATAAGCGATGTTATATACTTCTTCTACTTCCTCCAAGCTATACTCGTCCAGAACATTGTAATAGTAATCATGTTCTTTCATATACTCCATTCGCTCTGCCACGCTATTAAAAGGAACGGTATTCTCTCTAGCTTCTTCCATAAAGACTTCTAATGCCTCTTTATCTTTATGAAGCTGATAAAAACCGTCCTGCATTTGCGTGATTTCATTATTCAGTTCAATGTGTCGCAATCTCCCGCACCCTTTCCTTAAAATATTCTACATCGTTATTTGTTCCTGATAACTCAAATTTTGATACAATAGGCACTTCATATTTAGCAGAAATTTTGTCAGCACTTGCACCGAACATGTCTCCCCAGTTACGATTGCCGCTTGCAGATACGCCTTTTAATTTTTCATTATTGCGCTCTAAAAATTCTAAAACACGTTCTGGTACATTGCCAAAACCTGTTGTATACGTAATTAAAACAAAGTCTTCATCTATTACTAGATCTTCACCAATTTGAACGGCCGGCATATTTAATTTGTGAATGAAACGCTTCACGTTTCCTGTCATAGAATCATATGCAACTATCATTTCCGACCCTCCCTCTCCAATCTATACTCTCTGTATGTTGTTTCTTGATTTCTCTATATATTGTATTACGTTTCAAAATAAGACACAAGATATATGTATAAATTCTTTCTTTTTTTAAATTTTACTTTTCGACAAGACAGTCGATTTTTTTCAATACAATGACTATGAAACAACATTCTAAAACTCATGTCAATAAAGTGCTTTTCAAAAAAGTTGTCAACGAATTTAACCTTATTTTTAAAAAAGTTACCAATATATTTTGTCATAAAACGGCAAATGCTGGAGGAATATATTTCTCCAGCATCACGCAAAAAAGAACAGACATGAAACGATAATCTGTTCTAAAAAACGATTACATTTATCAATTTTACTTTATTAAATATTATACATATACTTTCGGTTCGCGTTACATACTAAAAGATAACTATTATAGAAAAAGATTATTATTATGGAAATTCAATTTATTTATGAAAAGATTATTCAGAGTGCTTAATACGCAAAATATCTTTTACAAATATATGATGTGGATTTTCATCTTTATCAATCATCGTACATACAGGAGCTTCTTCATCAAAGTACACAATCATTCCTTCTACGTACTGATATGTATGTTGAACTTGTACAGTTACTTTAATTTCTATAGCCTCTTCATATGCTCTTTTTATTTTCTGAAGCATGTTTGCCGAACACTTTCTTTTCTCTGGGTACATAACCATCCCCATAAACCTATTTCCAGCTCTATCTTTCCACATATAATCCCAATGTGGTAATATGCCTTGTTTAAAATCGCCCATAATTCTCCTCCCCCTATATTCTTCTAGTTACGAACGTGGCGTTTCTGAATATGTATAAATTACTTGTCCGCCGCGCTGTGCGTTCCCAATAATATGTTTAAAATCTTCCCGCCCTACTACAACTTTCCTAAACGTATAAAATACATCTTTTGTTGCAACATACTCCTTTATTTCACCATTTTTCAGCTGATCCAAAATTGTATTTGCTAATTGTTCGTCCATGTATTTCACCTCTATGCAATATTTTATTTTATCGTATATTCTATAGGTCAACAACTGTAAAATTATCCAGGTGCTATACCTTCATTTCATTTTAATTATTTCGCAAACGATATCGCTTTACTATATGTCCACTAAATATCATATACTAACATAGCTACTTCTCTATATCAAACATTTCGACATACAACAATGCAAAGTTCCATACCACTATGCTACAATATATAAATAGAACTAGGAGGGATACTATGATTCGGAAAGCAAAAAAGACAGATGCGATGGCAATTGCGCCTTTATTATATAACGCTCTGCACGAAATTGCTGAAAAAATCACAGGTAGCACTGTTGAGGCAGAAGTATTACTAGGACTTGAAACATGGTTCTCAAAAGAGGGAAATCGACTGAGCTACGAAAACTGTTTTGTATATGAACAAGACGGAATTGCGATTGGAATTATTGTCGCTTATCACGGTAGTGAAGCTACAAGGCTTGATGCACCAATTGTACGTCACTTAAGAGAATTACATAAAGATGAATCGATTACATTAGAAAAAGAAGCTGAGCTTGACGAATATTACATTGATACATTATCGGTCTCAAGTGCATATGGCGGAAAAGGAATCGGTTCTAAATTAATTGAAGCTGCTGAAATCTATGCAACTGAAAAGGTGTATGAAAAAATCGCATTACTTGTTAATTTAGAAAACAAACGTGCCTATTCACTATACGAAAAACTAGGTTATAAAAAAGATCAAATCGTTATGCTCGTAGGCGAACCTTATGCACATCTCGTAAAAACATTAAACATCAAAGTTTCTATATCTTAAAAAGAAAGCACACGATTTATATAAATCGTGTGCTTTTATGTTAAATTCGTATTCAATATATTTCCATTCATCGCCTCGTGGAATGTATAAGTTGTACATCCCCATGGCTCTCTGTGCAAAATAGGCGTACCAGACCATCCCATCGCTCTCAGTTCCGCACCAATCATTGCATTAATGTAATTATGACCTACAAGAGCAATACTTCCATGTACGAGAGCGTAACGGTGTAATAAGTAAGCCGCTTGCCTTGCCCTCTCTCTTACTTCCTTATAAGATTCAACATCTTTACGGTAACCAAGTATCCATAACGTTCGTCCGATAAACATCCATACGTTAGGTTTACATTTCAACCATATTGGAGCATAAAAACTCGTCGGAATTTCAGCTTCCTTAAAAAGAGAATTTTGCATAAAAGATAAAGAATCCATTAATTCAGCTGCTGATTGTATAGCACACTTTTGATCACTCGTTACAATCAATTTTGTTGCTTCAACCGCTTCCTTTGTTTCCATTGGTATAGGTGCTTTTTCTGTTATAGTATGTAAGTCATATCCTTTCATCCATTCATGAAAGGATGTAACCGTCATTGGCTCTATAGTACGATCTAAGCGACCATGACGAATAAAAGAAATCTTCATTCTTTCCACTCTCCATTCATCACTTACGAACTCTATTATGTACTATTTTTACATATCATACCACGCAAAAAAAGAAAGTTATACACCTTTACATATCCCCGCCACTCTCATTTGTGACCCCAGCATGTATACCATCCATCCCATCAAAATATGTAGTCGTTTCATGATGACGAATCTTTTTTAAATTTATATAAGAAAATACAAATAAAATTAATGCTATAACACTCCCCGCAAATTCAAACATCATTTTACCGCCTCTAATTTCTCCCACTTTAGTAGGTTATTGTATATTTTTATTATACCCCTATATAAAGATATCCGCATTTAAACCGCTCTTTTTTTCTATTAACATGGAGTTCTTGCATTTTTTCTTACAAAATGTGAATATTTTTCGAATTTTTACTTTGGAAACATTTACAAAATGGACAATATGGTTCAAAATAAGAGGAAATAAAAAAAACCAAAATTATTCTTTTTTGGGAAAACTGTAACAAGGAGAGTTGCTTATGCAGATCGCAGAAACTGGAGATATCATTGAATTTAAAGGTGGAATGCAAGGCCGTGTTCAAAAAGTAAATCAAAACTCCGTTATTGTAGATATAACAATTATGGAAAATTTTAGAGAACTAGATATGGAACCTCTTACAGTTGTAAGTCATAAAAACTATACTGTCATTAATCAAAATGCATAATATAATAGAAAGAAAGGATCTGTATGACATACAGATCCTTTCTTTCTATTATATATTAACGGTTATCAATTGTTTCTGGATATAAATCATGGTTCATCATACGGTAGTCTGCCATTTGTTCATACTTCGTTCCTGGGCGACCGTAGTTGCAGTAAGGATCAATTGAAATCCCTCCACGTGGTGTGAATTTTCCCCATACCTCAATGTAACGTGGATCCATTAATTTAATTAAATCATTCATAATAACGTTCATGCAATCTTCGTGGAAGTCACCGTGATTGCGGAAACTAAATAAATATAGCTTTAAAGATTTACTCTCTACCATTCTTTGTTCTGGAATGTAGCTAATATAAATCGTTGCAAAATCTGGTTGGCCTGTTTTCGGGCATAAGCTTGTAAATTCAGGGCAATTGAATTTCACAAAATAATCACGGTTTGGATGATTATTATCAAATACCTCTAAAATTTCTGGGCTATATTCAAATAAATATTTTGTATTTTGATTTCCTAATAATGTTACATCTTTTAAATCTTCATCTAATCTTCCTGCCATTTTAAACATCCCTTCTCATTATACTCCGCGTTTATTTCCCCATACTAACGCATGAAGCTGCGGCAATACTTTTGCATTATTCATTTCTTTACAATTTACAGCTTTATCAATAAGCCACTCATACTTATCTAATAATTTCTTAATCAACATCGAATCATCCACTGTTTTTGTATCATCATTCCCTACTTGTAAGAAAAATGGAACATCTGGATAACGTTCGTGCATCTTAACTGCATACTCAAAGTCATAATCGTCAAATACTACTACCTTTAAACTAATATCTTTTCCTGCTAGTTTCTGAATAACAGCATCTAACTTTTGAAAATCAGTATTCATCGTCGAACTTGGTGGTTTTGGAGAAATCGTTATCTCATCAATTTGAAGTAACCAATCTTGCCATTTACTCCCTTGCGTTTCGATTGCCGTCCGCATTCCATTCTCTTTTAATATAGAAAGAAGAAACTCAATATTTTTCAACAATGCTGGATTTCCACCTGAAATCGTAACATGAGAAAAATTTTCGCCACCAATTTCTACAAGCTCGTTCCAAACGTCCTCTGCTGTCATCTGTCTAATTTGATCCTTAGCCGATCCATCCCACGTAAAAGCAGAATCACACCATGCGCAGCTATAATCACAACCTGCTGTACGGATAAACATCGTCTTTTGTCCCACAACCATTCCTTCACCTTGAATAGTCGGACCAAATATTTCTAAGACAGGGATTTTACTCATCGAGCATCCACTCCCGTCTTACTTCCGCATAACTAGTTGGCGTCTCGAAAAGACGAACAAATTCAACACGAGCTCCTTTATATTCGTTCGCACGATTATCTTTTATTAATGCTTCTGCCATTTTTTCGTAAATCCAAACGACCATGTTTTCAGCCGTCGTATTCATTGCTGGTAACGTTTCGTTTAAATAACGATGGTCTAAATAAATTTCTATTTCATTCTTCCAAATTTCTTTTATATCTCCAAAGTCAATTGCAAGACCTATTTCATTCACATATCCACTAATCCCAAATACAACTTTATATGTGTGACCATGTAAGTTTTTACATTTCCCTTCATAACAGTGTAAATGGTGTGCTGCATCAAATGTAAATTCCTTGCTGACCATTACTCTTTTATTATGATATTTAAGCTGTTTACGCTGAATATCCTCGTCCATTTTTTGCAAATTTTCTACAATGCGAAATCCAAAGAAGTTATCCATTAGTTACTCGCTCCTTCGCGTTCTTGTAGGTACGTATCTAATCCTGCTTTACGAAGTTGACATGCTGGACATTCACCGCAACCATCACCAATGATTCCGTTATAACATGTTAATGTTTTTTCTCGAACAAACTCGAATGCTCCCAGTTCATCTGATAATTTCCATGTTTCCGCTTTATCAATCCACATAAGTGGTGTATGAATTACGAACGGATAATCCATGGATAAATTTAAAGTAACGTTTAACGATTTCACAAACACGTCACGGCAATCTGGATAACCACTAAAATCAGTTTCACATACACCCGTTACAATATGACGTGCCCCAACTTGTTTTGCTAATACAGCAGCAAATGATAAGAATAGTAAATTTCGTCCATCTACAAACGTCGATGGCAATTCACCTTCTTCATGTGTAATCTCCATATCCGTTCTCGTTAACGCATTTGGAGCAAGTTGATTTAATAGACTCATATCTAGTACCGTATGTTTAATTCCTAGCTCTTTTGCAATTTCCGCTGCACAATCAATTTCTAGCTTATGACGTTGATTGTAATTAAACGTTACAGCCTCTACTTCTGCAAACTGCTCTATTGCCCAAAATAAACATGTCGTACTATCTTGTCCTCCACTGAAAACAACAACTGCCTTTTCTTTTTTCATTTCACTCATTCTCCTTCTCTACTACGAATAAGAAGAAAGAACGTTCTTGAACTGTCACAATAAAAAAACAAAACAATACCTAAAGATATTGTTGTTTCCATAGTTTTTTATAGAGGGAGTTCGCGAACCTCTCCCGTGTAATGCACGGAATTCCTTCTTTCATTGACAAAGCTTATTGTAACATATTGTATACTACCAGAAAAAATTTCTGATTTTTTCCGCTATTTCTCATTTCATTTCTTTTATTTTATAGTATGATTAATTTAATGTGAGAAGAGAGGAGGCATCCTACTGAAACCCTTTATTATTTATCTCTTTTTAAATATATTATTCATCCTTGTTACAATGCTCGTATACCATTTATTTTGGAATCAAAAAGGGAAACGATCTCCTAAATTAAATTCAGCTATATTTATTACATTGTGTTGCCTCACTACCATACTATGTATTACTTTCGGAGCAAAAACAAATTATGGCTTTCAATTTGATATGCGCCATATCGTATTAATTGTCGGTACATTAACAGGAGGTCCTATTGCTGGTGCTTCCATCTTAGCTGTATTAAACATATACCGCTTCTTATTAGGTGGAATAGGTGTATTCCCATCTCTTACCGCTTCGGTTCTACTATTTATTGTTCTACTATTAACATACAAACTATTTAACCGAAGTTCTAATCGTATAAAAATAGCACTCGCTATCTTTTACAGTCTCATATTTGGCTTGGGTTGGATACCATCTTTCCTTTCAGAGGTTACAAATAGTGCAGATTACATACCTCATATTATCGTATACGAAATATGTACAATAATTGGAACAATCCTTATTTTATATTTGCTACACATACTACAAATGCAAGTTCGTCTTCAAAACGAACTTATGAATGCCGAAAAATTCCATTTAATTGGCGAAATGGCAGCGTCCATCTCTCATGAGATTCGCAATCCATTAACTTCAACAAAAGGATTTTTACAACTTTTGCAGTCAAATACATGCACTGAGCAAGAGCGAAAATTATATATCGACATAGCCATCAACGGAATCGAACAAGCAAATCATGTTCTTACAGACTACTTAACTTTCGCGAAACCAAGTATTGAAAAAGAACAACAGTTACAAGTAGAGGAAGAATTATTGCATGCCCTATCTTTAATCACACCTCTTGCTAATTTAACAAACGTTCGTATCCACTACATCAAACAAAGTACATCTTTCTATATCGCTGGTGAAAAACAAAAACTAAACCAATGTTTATTAAATATTTTAAAAAACTGTATTGAGGCTATGCCTACAGGCGGTGATCTCGTACTTACTTTAGTTCCAGACCATAAACATATACAATTGTATATCAAAGATACAGGAATTGGTATGGATCAAGAACAAGTAAAACGCCTTGGATCCCCTTTCTACTCAACAAAAGAAAAAGGTACTGGTCTTGGAATGATGGTCGTATTCAGTGTTATACAAGCTATGGACGGAAAAATTGATATTATAAGCGAAAAAGGTACTGGTACAACCTTCTTATTAACTTTTCCACTCATACAAAAAACGTGATGAAATAATCATCACGTTTTTTCTGTTCCTTCAACTAATTCAGCAAAGGCTTTCACCTTTCCATGTGGTTTTTGATTTTCTTTACGTGCTTTCCACGCGCGCTCTTCTTCTTTCTTTTTCTTGGACATACTTTCCAACTCCTTCTTTTCTTTCTCCATGTAGTATTCCAAAATAAGAAAGAAAACTATGCACGTATCAAAAAAGAAGTGGTCTCCCACTTCCTTCTAATTATCGCTGTAAAATTGCGTGTTTCGCCTCTTTTAACTGCGTAAGATGTCTTTGTTCATGCAAATCAAGAAATTGAATCCACTGATACAAATTTAGATCGTTAAAAACAGGATGCTTTAATCCATTTTCAAATAAATCTTTTTCATCTATCACACTATGAAGTGCGTGTAATAATTCTTTTCGTGAATGTTCTAGTAATTGAATTCCTTGCTGTTTTTTCATTAATGTTTCTGTTGGTTTCATTTGCAGAGGAGCTTCTCGTTTATGTGTGCGATCAAGCGTAAGTTGGAGGTCTTTAAATGGAGTCGTGTTTCTTTCATTTTTTTGTAAAGCATATACAAGGGCAGACGTGACAGATTGTTCAACTAAATGTAAATGATGCAAAATTTGAATAATACTCCATTTATCACGGCGCGGCTTTACATTCACTTCTGTATCATTTAACATTTCAATTTCTGATAATAGCGTGCTTCGGGTAGACTGTAACGAGTTCACCAAACTTTCTAAACTCACATCCATATTAGATTGAAGCATACTTCTTTCCCCCCTTTTTGTTGGTGAAAAAAGGTGCTCCCTATTAGAAACACCTTTTTATTATTCTGAATTTTCTTTTATTATCTCATCATTTTCTCATTATGTCGATGTTAAACATGTGAAAAAAAGCGCATGTTTTTTACAATTTTGTGTCGTCAATCGCATGTAGCCATGCTTCTATTTCTGTAATGACACTTTTCACACAGCCTTCAGCAAATGGTGATGTTAAATTTGCAACTTCTACTAATTCCAAGAATGATTTACTTCCACCTTGTTGGCACAGATTTACATAATCTTCCCACGCCTCTTGTCTATTATCTCTTGCACGTTTCCAAAATTGCAGTGCGCAAATTTGTGCTAATGTGTAGTCGATATAGTAGAACGGCGAGCTATAAATATGTCCTTGACGTTGCCAGAATCCACCGCGCTCTAAATAATCATTATCTTCATAATCACGATGCGGCAAATACTTTTTCTCTATATTACGCCATGCTGTCTTACGCTCTTCTGGTGATGCTTCTGGATTTTCATATACATAATGTTGATATTCATCAACAGATACACCATATGGTAAAAACAGAAGCGCTGAACTTAAGTGAGAGAAATAATATTTATCTGCATCTTCTTCAAAGAATGACTTCATCCATGGCCATGTAAAGAATTCCATACTCATAGAATGAATTTCACATGCTTCATACGTTGGCCAATTGTATTCTGGAATTTCAAACTTACGGCTTTCATATACTTGGAAAGCATGACCAGCTTCATGTGTTAATACATCAATGTCGCCAGATGTTCCGTTGAAGTTTGAGAAAATAAATGGCGCTTTATAATTCTCAATATATGTACAATATCCGCCACCAGCTTTTCCTTTTTTCGCAACTAAATCTAATAAATCATTATCTAGCATGAAATTGAAAAATTCATCCGTTTCAGCTGATAACTCTTTATACATCGTTTTCCCATGATTAACAATCCAATCCGCATCTCCTTTTGGAGTTGGGTTACCTGTAGAAAATTCAAAGTTTTCATCGTAATACGCTAACTTCTCTACACCGATACGTGCTTGTTGGCGTTTCCTTAATTCCGTTGTAACGGGAACGATATAATCTAGCACTTGCTGACGATAATTCGCCACCATTTCCGCATTATAATCTGTACGGTACATTCTTGCATATCCAAGTTCAACAAAGTTTTTGAAACCTAAAGATTTAGCGATTTTCGTTCTCACTTTAACAAGCTCGTCATAAATACGATCTAACTCTTCCTCATTCCCAGCTAAAAATCCGTAATATGCTTCACTTGCTGCTTTACGTTCACTTCTTTCTTTCCCTTGCATAAATGGAATAAGCTGCGATAACGTTCTTTCTTCTCCTGCAAAATCAATTTTTGCAGATGCTAATAACTGCGTATATTGTGAAGACAATTTATTCTCTAATTGTAAATCTTTCACGACTTCATCAGAATATGTTTTTAAATCACACTCCGCAAGAGCAAATAATTGCTTCCCATAATACGCTTCTAATTCTTCACGGAATGGAGAATGAATTAACGCATGATAATACTTTGTACCATATCCTTGTACAACTGGAGAGAATTCATCAAAGAAATCTTGCTCTTCCTTATAAAAAGCATCTGTCGTATCAACAGAATGACGAATGTAACAAAGATTCCCCATTGTACCAAAATCGTTGCGAATTTCGTTAATTGAATGAATGACTTGTTTTTGTTCTTCTACCGTTTTTGCGTTATCAAACTTCTCTAAAGCAACAGTAAACTTCTCTTTTAATTCTTCAATATTTGGCCGTTTATATTCATAGTCTTTAAATGACATGAACGAGCCTCCTCTCCATTATATGCATCCTTACTATAATTCAATGCTTACTTACAAATCTCCTCTTATTCTTCAACAAAATACAGCATATTTTGTCATAATTACATGTAAACAAAAAAGCCTTGGATTTCTTTATCCAAAGCTCCTTTGGAACATACTATTATTTTTCATACTTTCCAATCTTTTTTAATAAATCAAGTAATTCATCCTTTTCCTCTTTCGTTAACATTTCAAAAGACTGATGTATAACTTGCTCATGCCCTGGAAAAATAGAAGCAATAAAGTTCTCTCCAGACTCAGTTAATTGTGCATAAATAACACGTCTGTCATTTGGGCATGGAATTCTCTTTACTAGTCCCTTTTTCTCTAGCTTATCTACAACATATGTAATGCTGCCACTAGCTATTAAAATACGCTCACCAATTTGCTGAAGTGGTTGACCGCCTTTATGGTATAGCAGTTCTAATACAGCAAATTCAGTTGGATTTAACCCGTTACTTTGTATAGATTTATTTGTAGTATCCATAACAGAACGATGTACACGAGATAATGCAATAAATACTTTTAAAGATTGAGAAATATCTTCTCGTTCATTATTTGATGTCATACAACTTTCAACCCTTCACTTAAATTCTCAGTAATAAAAAGAAAAAACAGCTTAGTGCTTCATGTAAATTCCGAATGAGTATTCACTCATTCATTTCCTCTCCCCAAATATATTATGAATGATTCTTGAATAAAAACATGACAATTTTAACATAGTTTATATATAATGATAATAAAAAAGAAGGAGTACCAAATTTGAAAGTCAAATTCCACAGCATAGTTTTATATATATTGCTTGTTATCCTACCAACGATAGGGATTGGTGCTGCATTTTATTCATACCATTCGTATAAAATGAAACAGCAAAACAAACTATCTGCTCACACGGTTCTCTTTTTATATAGGGACTATTTAGATCATCACCTTGGTGAAGCAATTTCCGCATTAGAAATGCTCTCAAAGGTCGTAGGAACCGAAACTGGAAATATAAATGGCGTGAAACAAATTGTACATGATACAGATGGAAACGATGCACGTTTTTCTGGTTTATATTACACTACACCAGAAGGCATCATTACAATCGCATCCGAAGGCGACCGACCACCTGTTGATGTCTCAGATCGCAAATATATTCAAGACGTATTACAGACGAAGAAAACAACTGTATCATCAGTCATTACAGATCGTGTTCTTGGACATCAAGCTATTATGATTGCTTCTCCCATCTTCAATAAACAGAAGGAAATCTCAGGCTTATTGTTAGCAAGTTTACGCTTTGACTACATTTCATCATCTTTAAATGCCATTAAACCACAATACCATTTTGAAGTAACTGATAAACATGATGTAGTTTTTCTCACCGATGATAATAACGAAACAAGTGATGCGCATACTAATATGCTTACTACCCCACTCCAAAGATTAAATTGGAAGGTCTCTGTTTCTCCATTGCCTATCCATCAAAAAACTTTATATCAGTGGGTTTCAATAGAGTGTATAGCCACTTTATTTTTAATGTCTATTTTATTTTTACTCGCTCAATATATGTTGTTAAAACGCCAAACAAAACTGGAAAGACAACAAAATGAACTACAAAAAATTGAATTGGTTGGCACTTTTGCAGCTAGTACAGCCCACGAAATCCGTAATCCTCTTACCGGAATTAAAGGGCTCGTTGCTCTATTAAAAGAGAAATATAAAGATGAACAAGATCAGTTCTATTTTTCCGTCATCGAACAAGAAATAGAAAGGATAAATGAAATTGTAAGCGAATTTCTTATTCTTGGAAAGCCAACTGCAATCATTGAACAAACATATGATGTGAGAAATATTCTAAATGAGGTAGCATTAATTATTCAATCTGAGGCGAATCTACATAACATTGTATTCCATTTACATTTGCCAGACCATCCTGTTCATATCCGTTGCTCAAAAGACCATATGAAACAAGTGGTTTTAAACATTACAAAAAATGCAATTGAAGCCATGACTTCTGGTGGCACACTAACTATTTCCGTAACAAACAATGAAACACACGCACAATTGCAAATTATAGATACTGGAAAAGGAATTCCAAAACATATTCAAAAACACCTCTTTCATCCGTTCTTTACTAATAAAGATACTGGAACAGGTCTTGGACTTGTCATATGTAAACGAATTGTAGAGATGTACAATGGGCATATTTTTATCGACAGTATAGAAAACGAAGGAACGACAGTTCATATCGAAATTCCGTTACACCTAGTATAATTATCCTTCTCCCAAAAGGGTAATTATACTTATTTCATAAAACCAGCCACAAGCATTCGCCAAAAATTACTCGATTTCCCTTCATACCCAATTTGAAAAATAGGTACCTTTATAATTGATAACCATTTTGGTGTTTGTTTTTCTTTATAACACTGGTACTGTAAAATAAGCTTGTCCAATTCTTGACTCACTTGAATCGTCTCCATACTATTTAACCCACTCGTTAAACCTAATTGAATCATTTCTTCACGTTTCATATGAATATCACGTGAAAGCTTTTCTAATGTGTACTTCCTTTTTACAGTAAACATTCATATCCCCCTTATTATACTTCCATGCTCTCAACTTCACTTCTCCATCGGCCTTTTTAACTACTTAATCATATTTGAATTTGAAGAATCAGAAAATTTAACATTTTCTCCCTGTAATTTACAAATCTTTACCCTCACTTTGAGAATTATTACAAATTATTCTATCTTTGTAAATACATTCGCAATAATAGACATTTTTTTCATCTTCTTTTTTTACAAATACCAATTAAATAGCGGATTCTCTATTTTCCATATACTTTTCTTCGACATTTTTTGTTTAATTTATGTAAAAACGCAAAACATAATGATGATTGATAAAGTGAAATTTAATCATTGGGGATTTTGTTCATTCCTCACTGCTCGCAAATAGCGGGATAAAATAGAAAGGAACTATTTATATGCGCAAATATACGATTGCATTGCTTATATTTACTATGTTCTTACCATCCTTCTTATTTCCTGTTCAAGCAAAGGCCCATACAAACAAAGTCGCTATTGTCATTGATGACTTCGGCAATAACATGAAGGGGACTGATAAAATGTTATCACTTCCTATTCCACTGACTGTTGCGGTTATGCCTTTTCTCCCTTCCACAAAGGAAGATGCGATAGCGGCTCATAAGAAAGGGCACGAAGTTATTATACATATGCCAATGGAACCTATTAAAGGTAAAAAAGAATGGCTTGGACCAAAAGCAATTACAACTGATTTAAGCGACGAAGAAATAAATAACAGACTCGAACAAGCGATTCAAGAAGTACCACATGCAATTGGGATGAACAATCATATGGGATCAAAAGTGACCGCGGACGAAAGAATTGTAAGGCTTATACTTGCAGCTTGTAAAAAACACGGTTTATTTTATTTAGATAGCAAAACAAATCCTAAGAGTGTTGTCCCAAAAATCGGGAAAGAATTAGGAGTTCCTATTATTGAAAACCAATTATTTTTTGATGATGTGTATACGGCGGCACATATTTCAAAACAAGCCCAATTACTCATTAAAAAACTTCAAGAAAAACCGATTATGGTAGCTATCGGACACGTTGGACCTCCAGGTGAAATTACATCACGTGTTATAGAAACTTCTATTCCTAAAATTCGTGAACATGCAGATTTTATTTTTTTATCTGATTTAGCATTATCTCCGCCTCCTGTTTCAAAATAAGATTCATTATCCACACTAAAAAAGGTACCAATCTGCATATAGCAAATTGGTACCTTTCTTTTCCCCCTTAAATATAATCTACATGACTCACCCTGAATCCTTTTTTCTCTATTTTTTCGATTAATTGCTTCAATCTTTTTTCATTTAACTCATCTGCTATATTTACGATAACGCGGCGAATATATTGATCACCGTTATCTAGCGTAAATAACCCACCGATATTAAAAGCTTTCAACAATGTCCCAAGTTCTTTAATCGTTCCCTTACAATCTTGTGTTGCAATTGTTAATATATAACCACCCGTCCGCATACCGAATGAATCTTCAATAACATCAAATATATTAGAATGCGTTAAGATACCGACAAATTCATTATAGTCATTTAGCACAGCTAAAAATGGAAGTCGACGAATAACATAAAATGCTCTAAAAAAAGAATCCTTTTCAAAAATAAATGCAGAGGAATCTTCTAGCATATGTTTCGTACTTAATTTCTCTAATCCGCTATTACACTTCTTTTCTAAAAGATCTACTTTATAAGTAATCCCCATGAATTTCTTTTCATCTTCTGCTAATACAGGGATTGCTCGAAATCCCGTTTCATTCATAATGCGCAAAGCCTCTTCACCTGAATCGTTTATTTTGCAAAATGTTACTTGCTGTTTTGGCAGAAAATGATATTTAACTCGCAAAATATGTTCCTCCTTACATGTCAACATGTAATCTATATATAATAAGGAGACCTATATTTTATGAGTAAAATTATTTTTTAAAACGCTTTCATTTATTTATTGACTTGTAACGCCATCACAAACATTTTATATAACAGAGCTCTTTGCACCTTTTATCATTAACAACTTCACATGGTAATTCATTAAATACTCTATACCCTCTAGCCATTTTTTCGCTTCTTCTGGAGTTTTCCCCCACACAATCATGCCATAATTATGAACAAGAACTACTCCTCCACCTTCAATAAAATTCGGCACATTATTTTCTAATAAATCAGCGAATTTTTTCTCATCTTCTACAATGGGAATTGTCATTTCTGTTATACCTTCTTTTCCAAAAACACGTTCCACACTACGTTTATCGAATGTTACTTCTCCTTCTTCTCCATATAACTCTGAAATTAAGTGACTATCTACAGTCTGTACTTGTAAAATACATTCTGCACTACTTTTTTTATAAATATCCGCATGCATAAATGATTCCGCAGCTGGTTTTCCTTCGTTTTCAAATACTGGCTCACACATACAATTTACAACAATAAAATCTTCTTCTGAAAATAAACCTTTATCTCTTCCCTCAACGTTTACTAAAAAAGTTAACGGCTCTTTTGACGTACAGAGTGATAAACTAATTTTTGTACCATAAAACCAATCACGAAGTGCCAATTCAGATTTCACATCTTTTAATTCATTCCATTTCTTTAGAAAAAATAACATTTCGTCACCCCCGGCGTAATATTTATATAATGTTCGAATCCTTTTTATGTAAAAGGAATATTTTTTGATTATTCTAAAAATTTAATTGAATTATCACATGAGAATGCCTTTTTGTCAATATAGTTTCATAGCTCTTCTTTAAAATGGGCCATTCATATGTCTATACTCCTGTCTATTGCCTATTTCATTTTATACATAAAAAATACGTTATTCTTTTTAAATCAAAGAATAACGTATTTTTTCATCTTTTATTTCGTTATTGCGTTATATAAAAACTGTGCATATTGTTCACGTGTTACGAAATCATCACCTAAAAAGTTTCCTTTTCCATCACCTTTTGATATATTATTATCCGCTAACGTTTTCACATAACCTTCTGCCCAATGACCAGTTGGTACATCAATAAAGCTCTCTACACTCTTCTCATTTCCATTTAACTGAAATACTTTCTGTAATACTACTGACATTTCATATCGAGTTAATACTCCATCTGGACGGAACTGACCATTATCGTATCCAGTCATAATTCCAGCTTGTGCAACTGCCTCAATAGCCCCTTCATATGCATTCCCTTTCGTATCTGTGAACTTCGCTTTCTGTTCTAGATTACGCTCCAGCTTCAAGTACTTTTGTATTAAAACTGCTACTTGACCGCGCGTAATATTGTCACCAAATCCAAATTTTCCATTTCCATAGCCTACAAATAATTTTTCTTTCGCTAAATGATTAATTGCTTTCTCTGACCAATGCCCCTTTGGCAAATCTTTAAACTCTATTACTTCTTCGGCTACTTTTTCATTTACAACCTTTTGAATGACAGAACCAGTGAAGAAAATGCCTGTATCCGCAAATGGATCTTTCACTCCAAATTCATATACTTTCTCACCTGGTGTGCTCCATTTCACTGCATCGTTACTATACATACCACCATCACTCTTCAGACGGATTTTTGTAGAGATTTTACCATCCTTTTCGTATACAGGTACTTTCACTTCTTTATTTACTTCTGTTTCCTCTAAAAATACTTTTTGATTTTGAACATTAATGTAAGCTGTTTTACTTAGTTCTACAACTGGTCGAACATCACGGATTTCATTTGCAACAAAACTTAAATATACTAACTTATTCAAATTACTAACTGGCGATAAGTCTGAAATATAATTTGCTTCTAAATCAAGCTTTTGTAAGTTTACTAGCTTAGATAATGGAGTAATATCCTTTAACTCATTGTTAGGTAAGTGTAATTGTTTTAACTGTGTCATCTTACTTAGAGGAGTAACATCTTTTATTTCATTTTTCCCGATCCACAATTCTTCTAATTGCTTCATTTGCTCAATGCCGGATAAATCTTTAACTTTATTACGTGTTAATACTAAGTCCTTTAAAGGTAATGAATATAACGGTTTAATATCTTCAATTTGATTACCTGCTAAAGTTAAGTATGTTACATTTTTCAACACGCTTAATGGAGCAACATTCTTAATTTTATTATTTGCTAAATTCAAGTAATCTAGTTGTTCCATTTTCGATAATGCTGTTACATCTTCTATTTGGTTTCCTGATAGATATAAACTTTTTACATTTTTCATTTCAACTAATGGTGCAACATTTGTAATTTTATTATTACTTAAATCAAGAGATTCTAAATTATCCATCTTAACAAGTGGCGTTACATCTGAAAATTCATTACCACGCAAAGCTAAATGATTTAATTGCTTTAAGTTCGCAAAGAACGACGGGTCTGTTATTTTCGCATTCGCAACTGTTAAAGATTTTAAATTTGGCATATATTTTAATGCACTATAATCAAGAATCTCATTCGTATTTAAAAACAAGTCCTTTACTTGTAATAACTCTTCTTTCATAATTGGTGTATTTAAATCTTTTCTATTAAATACTTTTTTATTAACAAGTTCTCTTAATTTGTTATCTGTTATCATATTTTGATTATCAACTGGATTATCCGTTTCCGTATTGCCTGAATTAGAGTTATCATCTGGTTTCTCTGTTTCTTTGTCGCCTACAGTTGGATCTTTTATTTCAAATTGCACTTGATATTTGTGATCGTATCCAATAGCTGGAATAAGTATATGCATTTGCATATTATGCTTCTTCTCAAATTCACCAATTTCAAATTGAACTACTTTCGTCCCATTTTTTCTCTTATCTTCTGACAAAACTTTTACATCATGAAATACACCAGGCTGGTTTCTATCTTCTATTCTAAGATATTGAAAATAATCGCTATCTTGCATTGTTACAGTAACAATTTTTTTCCCAGCTGCAATCGCTACTTTAGGATCTTTTATATATTGAGAAACCATAGATGGCTCATCTTTTTGATCCTTATATATTTTAATCTCAGTATCATACGTGCGATCACTCGCTGCTGCTACCGATTGGTTTGCTTCAATTTTTATTGCTGCTAATGCTGGAGTAGAATACGCAGCAAATGGAATTACTAATGTTGTTGCTACTACTAACGCCTTCATATAATTTTTTTTCAAAATAATATCCCCTATCATATATAATTCTCATAATTGATAACCCTTATCAATTATCTACAAATAAATGATAATGAATCTCATTATCATTGTCAATGATAATATTACATTAAATTTATATTTCCAAAGATAAAAAATAAAAAACCCTTTATTCAAAGGGCCTTTTTACCTATCGTATGAAGAATTTCACTTTTTTCTTTTTCATTTATAACACCAATTTTTTGCAAAATATTTGCATACAATACAAGTTTATTATAGATCCGTTCTGACATACTTTCCCCTTCTTTCCTTCGACCAACTTTTTTTGTATTGGTAAATTATATGAAAGAGATGTGAAAATGTGTCCACTTTTTGCATAAATCCAAATCTTTTATCCCGCTTATTGCGGACAGTAAAATTCCCACCTCAAAATCAGGTGGGAGTTCAATTTATTTAGCAAATTGTCCATTGAATATTATGCTTTTTGACTTCCTCTTCAAAACTATAGGGCATTTTCTTATCACAAATGACATGTTGAATACGCGAAAACGCTGCTATTCGGTAATTTCCTTTTACCCCTACTTTTGTATGATCACATAAAATATATGTTTTCTCTGCTAATTTCATCATCGCTTCTGACAGTTTTGCCTTTTCTAATTCAAAACTAGAAACCCCAAAACCAGGTAACAATCCATCAATCGATACGAATGCTTTATGAAAATGAAATTGTTGGATTACTTGCTGCGAAATAGACCCTGACACACGTGAATGCTTTGGAGATATTTTTCCACCAATAAATAAAACTTCACCATGAAACATCTTTTTATTAATAGAAGAAATTAATTGTGTAGCTACTGGAAATGAACTTGTTACAATCGTTAAATTTTTACGATGAACAAGATATGGCACCATTTGAAGTGGTGTACTTCCATCATCAATCGCAATCACATCTCCATCTTCCACAAACGTTGCTGCTTTATACCCAATTCTCTTCTTCTCTTCTATATGCAGCATCTCTCGTTCTAACATTGGTGCCTCTATTCCAGCTCCCGGAAGTTGGACGGCTCCACCATACACTTTCTTCAACTTCTTTTCACGATCCAATTCTTCTAAATAACGGCGAATCGTCTCTGTTGATACAGCAAACTCTCTCGCTAATTCTGAAACTTTTACTTTCCCTTTAAACTCTACCTTCTCAAGAATGGTTCGCTTTCTTTCTTCACCTACTACAGACATAGCCTCACCCCATTGATTTCGACCTCATAAACTGCCTTACTTATACAAAGTTATAACTTTCTTTTTCAGTAAAAACTTCTTCATGAATATGAATACCACGCTTTACTAGTTCATCAAAAATAATTTGTGGATTTACAAAAGCTTCCTCAGGTGTCACAACTCCAACTTTATTTACATTCCCATTTGCGATTAAATCTGTAGCAATCCCAAATGGAATACCTACGTTTCTCGTATAAGCTCTTAATTTTTCCCATCCTACAACAGATCCATCAGATAACGGGTGTGTATGATATAATACGTGCCTTTGTTTCTCATTATTTTTCATACCTATTACTTCTACATGAAGTGCATAACCGTAAATTTCTGTTGCTTGTCCCTCTTCCGATTGCAATAAATACTTCGAAATACAATCCATAATGCCGATTTCTTCCCCATTTATTTCAACTTGATCATTACGCAATATACCATAATCATATAAAGCACGTACGAGCTGCATATTTTGCTTTGGCCAAGTCCCTCTCGTCTCTATCAGTTTGACGCCTTTATTTTTCAGTGCTTTTGCTAACGTAATCGTTTCAGAATGAGGGATTATATACTGCGTTCCCTTACCATAAGGCGCCGGTAATTCAATTTCTCTCGGACGCGCAAACGGAGGTACTTGCTTAAACTCACCATCTTCATACACTGTACGCGATGGTAAATGTGGATCATATTCATATGTCGTTGTTTCTGTAATTGATGCAGAAAAAGCAATCGGACGATACGAACCGTGACTGACACGAACTGATTCTACAGTATCTAGCTGATTTGCTGCATGCATTGCCATCATTTGCGTTACACCTGGCGTCATACCAAAACCAGGTAAACATGTTTTTCCGTTTTGAACAAATATAGAATGCGAATCATTTTCTTCACCAAATCCATTCAAATTCACACCGTGACAACCTGCTTCTGCAATACATCGAGTTGACAAACCATTTAGCTTTATCGTCGTGCCATCCATTACAATGTCATAGCCCTTCATTTTTGCAACCGTATCCTCATGATTCGTTACATCTACTTTCACAAAATCAACGCGAGGATCGTTGAGCCATTCTACTACTTTCAGGCCCTCTTCTTCATTAAAATCAGCTACTGTAATCGTCTCAAAAGATGAAAATTGCACTAAATCTAAAATTGCTTCACGACAAATTTTACCTGCTCCACCTAAGCAAAATACTTTCAACCTATAACAACTCCTTTAGCAATACTATCAACTAAGCGATTAATATCTGCCTCATGTACATCACCGATATTTCCAATGCGGAATGTATCTACTTTTGAAATTTTACCTGGATAAATAACAAATCCATCACACTTTAATTCATTGTATAACTGTCCAAAATCAAACCACTCTTCTGGATAAATGAAGGATGTAATAATAGGCGATTGATATTTTTCATCTACTAGTGGCTTAAATCCGATTTCTCTCATTCTATTCACTAATAGTTTTTGATTGTTATAATATCGATTGTAACGCGCTTTTACTCCGCCCTCTTTTTCTAATTCAAGTAGTGCTTGATAAAAAGCGTGTACAACATGTGTAGGTGACGTAAAACGCCATTTCCCATTTTGATTTTCCATCGTTTCCCACTGATCGTATAAATCTAATGATAATGAACGTGCCTGCCCTTTACATTTCAACAATTCATCGCGCTTTGCAATAACAAAGCCGAATCCAGGAACCCCTTGAATACATTTATTCGCACTACTAATCAAAAAGTCAATTTGCAACTCAGCGATATCTATTTCAATACCACCAAAACTACTCATTGCATCAACTAGTGTTACTTTTCCATATTGCTTCCCTAATTTACATACATCTACAATTGGATTGATAATACCTGTAGTTGTTTCACAATGAACAACTGCAATATGCGTAATCTCTTTATCTTGTTGCAATATCTTTTCTACTTCTGCAATATTAGTAGGCTCCCATTCTTCTGTTTGACTAACCACCACATCTATATGTAACATCTCTGCCATTTGTACAATGCGCTTACCGTACGCACCATTTGTACAAATAAGTAACTTTCCATTTTTAGGAATAACAGAACCAATTACGGCTTCAACTGAAAACGTACCGCTTCCTTGCATGAGAACAGTCGTATATTTCTCTTCTTCTTTCGTCGCTAACGATACAAGTTTAGATCTTACCTCTTGTACCATTTTGTTATATTCAGCATCCCACGTACACCAATCGTATAACATAACTTCTTTTACCGTTTTTGTTGTCGTTAATGGTCCTGGTGTTAATAATAAGTAATGATTTTCAGTCATGATCCTATTCCCCTTTTATGAAATAATAAGTTCTTGTTTCTCGATATGCTCCATTACGCTTTCGAGTCCCTGCATCGTTTCTATCGTAAAGTGCGCCCCATTTTCAATGAAACGATTGCGAACTACTTCTATTTTTTCACGAAGTTCTGCTGGATCCATATTCTCCACTTCCTCCTCAGTTAAACCGAGCTCGCTACTGCCAAGAATTACACCAACTGTCCACATACCAGCATTTCTTCCCTCTTTCATATCTGATACCGTGTCCCCAACTTTTATCATATGATTCATAGGATAGACACCAAGTTCCATCGCATTTTTATAACACATCCACGGATACGGACGACCCGCTGTAACATCATCTGGCGTGACAAGAAAATCAGGTTTATACCCTTGTAGCGCTGCTTCTTTTGCTACAATGTCCATCATTTCTCTCGTATAGCCAGTCGTTGAACCAATTTTAATTCCTCTTTCACGTAAAGAAGCAATCACTTCTTTTACTCCATGAATCGGCGACGCATAGCGCGGTAAAATAGCGAAGAGAATTTCTTCAAATTCCGCATACATCTCCTGAATGTCTGCTTCAGTTGGTAATTGTCCGAAAACACGATTCCACTCACTCGCAATACGAGGCATCTCTGTTAGTGCCCTAACATGATCAATTTTCAATAACCCCATTGGCTTACGAGCTTCTTCTGCAGTAATTTCAACACCGCGTTTATGGAAAATCTCCATAAATACTTCAAATGGTGCAAAACATCCATAATCAACTGTCGTACCTGCCCAATCAAAAATAACTGCTTCTATTTTCATTCAATCCATCACCCTTCTTATTTATCTTTTTTGCCATTGTGAAGTTCGGTTACGAAGTGCTTTCGTTCCCCATTCATATACAACTCTTACTACAATATTTGTAACAACAATAAGTACACTCATTGCAGCTGCTGGTGCTACATTTCCTGCATCATCCATATTTACAATTGATACGGCAGCTAGTTTAAAATCAGCTGCATATAGGAATACAACTGCCGAGACAGTTACCATTGAATTTACGAAGTAGTACATTACCATTTCTAAAATGGCTGGTAAACACATCGGTACCGTCACTCTAAAGAATGTTTTATAAAACGGAACCCCCATCGACTGTGAAACAAGTTCAAACTCTCGATCTAATTTCTTTAAAGCTGTCGTTGCCGTAACAAATGTTACAGAATAAAAATGAATGATATTGACTAGTACTAGCACAGCAATTGTTCCGTATAGAGAATGAAACGGATTCGTTACTGAAAGTCCAAAGATTTGTATGGTTGGTTGACTAAAGAAGAAGACATAGCCTAACCCAAGTACTAAACCTGGTATCGCTAACGGGACGATAGAGAAAAAGTAACCTGCTTTTCGGAAAAATTGCAGCTGATCTATTTTCTCAATCGCATAAGCGAACATAAATGTTAAAACCGCTCCAATAACCGCTGTAATTGCTGAGACAATTACGCTATTTTTAAATGCTTCAAGTCCATCTCCTGTTAAACTGGAAAAATTAAAATGCTCAAATGTAAAGCTCATATTATATGGCCATACTTTCACACTTGCAGCAATACCAACTGCCACAAATAATAGAATGATCATAAGCGTTACTACGCTACAATATACAAATGAAATAACATCTCGTTTCTTATTAGTTATTATTCTATAAGGTACTGATTTGGAAGATAAGAGATTCGCCTGCTTTCTTTGCGTAATGCGATCAACTGCAAATGCAAATATAGCTGGGATTAATAAAATCATTCCGACAGTTGCACCCATCGGCATATTTTGCTGCCCAATTACTTGCTTATATACGTCAGTAGCAAGTACATTATATTGCCCGCCAACAATTTTTGGTGCCCCAAAATCAGTGAAACTAAGTGTAAACACAACGAACATCGCACTAATTAATCCGTACTTTACACTAGGTAAAGTAACAGTGAAAAATTGTTTTGTTTTACTCGCCCCTAACATATTAGAAGCTTCATATAAACGATAATCAGAGCCTTGAAAAGCAATTAATAATATAAGAAATGCTTGCGGAAATGTATACATGACTTCAGCCATTACAATTCCTACTGGTCCATATAAAGGGATTTGTATCCCTTCAAACAAACCAAACATTCCTTTCGTTACTAACCCCTGATTACCAAATAAATATGTCAGTGCGATACCGTGCATCATCGTTGGTGCGAATAGTGGTAACAACGCAACATATTGAAATACACGCTTCCCAAACAAATTCGTACGAGCAATCGCATAGGCGTAAGCGAAAGCGAGTGTCACTGCAATAATTGTTGTCGCGCCCGAAATCCATATCGTATTTTGCAATGATTGAACTAACGTTGGTGTTGTGAAATATTTACTGAAATTCGCAACACCAATGAAAGCTCCATCTTTATCGTAAAAAGCTTGTGTAAACAATTGTAATAGGGGTAATACAAGCATGATCAAAAAAGCAAGAAGCATACCAATAATTAATAGTCTTTGTATCCACTCTTCTTTACCAATACGTCTCTTAATCTTTTTTTTCGTACTTTCTACCTTGAAATTTTCTAACATCTCCATCTATACAATGACCTTCTTTCCATATGACAACATATGATTTTCTGAGAAAGAGATTTGAATCGGCTTTCCTTTTCTAATAGCTGTTTTTTCTACTTCTGATGCCAATATATCTACTACAATTTTCTCATTATAAAGATGTGTTTTTTCTTCTACGACTCGCACTTCTGTCCGATATACAGATCCGCGAAATTCCATACTTTCCACAACTGTTTTAATACCATCGTTTTGTACAATTGTTACATGTTCAGGACGAATTGCATGTTCTTCATTATTTTTCGAAAAGAAATTAATAGAACCTATAAAATCTGCCACAAACGGATTGGCTGGTCTTTGATAAATCTCCTCTGGTGTTCCAATCTGCATAATTTCCGCATGATTCATTACAACAATTTTATCAGCCATCGTTAATGCCTCTTCTTGATCATGCGTGACCATAATAGTTGTTACTCCTACTTTTTCTTGCAAATCACGCATTTCTCTACGTAACTTTTCACGTACTTTTGCATCTAAAGCAGATAACGGCTCATCCAGTAACAAAATATCCGGAGACAGAGCGAGCGCACGTGCAAGTGCCACTCGCTGCTGTTGTCCACCAGACATTTGAGCAGGATATTTATCTTTTACATTCAGTAAATCAACTAGTTCTAACGCCTCTAGCGCTTTCTCTTTTACTTCTGCTTTTCCATATTTTTTTGTCTTTAAGCCGTATTCAATATTTTCAAGTGCTGTTAAATTCGGAAATAATGCATACGATTGAAACACCATTCCGAAGTTCCTCTTTCCAGGAGGTAATGCTGTAATATCTTTTCCATTCACAGCTATACTACCTGTTGTTGCCTCTTCTAACCCTGCTAAAATTCGAAGCAATGTCGTTTTCCCACAACCACTTGGGCCTAATAAACATACAAACTCATTTTTTTTCACAGTAAAAGAAATATCTTTTAACGCTGTAAATGCATCAAACTGTTTTTGAATGTGTTGAATTGATAAATATTCGCTCATTTTTTCTCTCTCCCACTCACTTACTTTTTCGGTTCTGCTTTTTGGCCAAACTCTTTTTCCCATTTTTCTAAAATTTTGTCACGATTTTCTGCTGCCCATTTAAAGTCATTCTTTTTGTATAACTTTTCTGTTACATCTTTCGGGAATCCATCTGGAAGTTTATAATCATTTTTAATTGTCGCAAATCCATTTTTCTCGAAGTATAACTTCATTACATCATCAGTAATTGCCCAATCTAAAAATGCTTGCGCTAATTTTTCATTTTTCGCATTATCTTTTTTAATAAGTGCGTTCGCTTCTACTTCCCATCCTAATCCTTCTTTCGGCAATACAACTTCAACTGGTGCACCTTTTTGTTTCTCTTTCAAAGCACTATAGACCATCGATACGCCAACTGGATATTCACCCGCGCCTGCTAATTTCGCTGGTTTTGATCCTGAGTGAGTATAAGTTGCCATATTATCATGAAGTTTCTTCATGTAATCCCAGCCTTTATCTTCACCCATAATTTGTAACCATGCAGAAACTGTTAAAAATCCTGTTCCAGAAGAAGCTGGATGTGGCATAACAAGCGTTCCTTTATATTCTGGTTTCGTTAAGTCTTCATATGATTCTGGCATCGGTAAATTTTTCTTCTTTAATTCTTCTTTATTTACAGCAATCCCTGTCATAAATGCAGTGTTTCCTACCCATTTTTCTGGTTGCTTATCATCTTTAAATTGCGGAAGAACACGATCTGCTCCTTTTGGAGAGTATCCTTTTAACATATCTTTTTTATCTAAAGCTAATAGACTAGATGCAGCTGTTCCCCATACAACATCTGCTTGTGTATTTTTTCCTTCAGCTAGCAATTTCGCTGTAATAACCCCAGTTGAATCACGAACAATGTTCAGTTTTACATCTGGATACTTCTGTTTAAAAGAATCAAGATAAATTGGTACAAGTTCTTCTTCGATCGCTGTGTAAACTGTCAATGATCCAGATAGTTTATCATCTTTCACTTTTGCCCCAGCGCTTTCTTCTTTCTTTGCCCCACACCCCATTAATAACGAAAATACCATTCCAGTTGCTACAGCTTTAAAGATTGTTTTTTTCACTGTCTCTCTCTCCTTTTACAAATCTTATGTACAATTCAAATATAAACAACTAGTGTAAAAGCAGTATTAAACCAACATTAATCTTTTGTTTGTTGTTTGTTTTTGTGTAATACGTTGCTACTTCTATGTTTTTTCGCATTTTTCTGCCAATGATGAACACTAAATTTACAAATAATTAAAAAAACCTTTATAATCCCACAAAAAAATGAGGCGTTTGTAAAAAACGCCTCATTTTTGTTTACCTTTTTTTGAATTACGATTTGCATACTTCGCGCTATTTTCTCCTTCATACTCTAATGCAAATTCTGCATCTGGTAAGCTTTCTTTCGGAGTTTTATTATTGTTGATTGCCGCATTTTGTTTCACTTTTCTTTTTACCAATACATTCACCTGCTCTTAAGGATTCACTTTCTACTCTAGTTTGAAGCAACACACAATAATTATTACTGGCAAGTGTTAACAAGTACATATGAACCGCTAGATGGAAATACTACCTATGAAGAAAGCATTATAAAAAGGAGCGATTATTTTGAAGAAGAAAGATAAAATTCAGTCACCAATTTTAGATGAAACGCTCCCGCATCAAATGAATTTCCCATCCTTTAAAGGAACAGGGAAGAAGATGCAACAACCTTTCATAAATCAATATGACGTCGTAATCGGAGACAGTAAATATGATTCCGAGAATAGTCCACTTCACAATTGGAGTGATGAAGTAGATCCTGCCATTATGGCTGGAGAAGAATGGATCCATCCTACAAATGATATTGGGTGGATTTCAGAAGAAAATCAAGAGTTGCTAAAAAAAGAAGTAACTAATAAGAAGGATGCTTTTATGCATCCGCAATTTGGTATTAACGACTAAAAAACCATTCTACCTATGTTAGGTAGAATGGTTTCATACTATCCAATAATAATTCTCTCTTTCGGGTATTTATAGCGAGGTGGCTGTTCTCTTCCACCACTAGCTAGTATAAATGTTAAAATACCGACACGCCCGATAAACATAAGTACAATGAGTACAAGTTTACCAACCGTTGTTAAATCTGGCGTAATACCTGTCGATAGGCCTGTCGTCCCGAAAGCCGAACACACTTCAACAATTAAACTCATAAGCGGTACGTTTTCCGTAATAGATAAAATAAATAGCGCTGTGGCACATAATAAAATCCCCATCGTCATAACGACAGATGCTTTCAGCACGTCCTCTTCATGTAGCTGACGTTTGAAGACTCTAACTGTTCTCCCGCCTCTTGCAAAAGTGTATAGTGATAATATGCTAACAGCAAATGTTGTTGTACGTATCCCGCCCCCAACCGAACTTGGAGATGCTCCTATAAACATTAATATACTCATAAATAAAAGCGTCGGTTGTGACAATTCACGTATATCCATCGTAGCAAGTCCACCACTTCGCGTCGTCACAGATTGGAATAATGTATAGAAAACTGTTTCATGCCATGACTTTCCTGCTAAAAAATGATTTCGTTCTAGTAAAAAAATCATGATTGTTCCAACGACAACGAGCGCAAAAAATGTTGTTGTCGTCAATTTTGTAAATAACGAAAAACGAAATAATTGCTGTCTCCTTTTACTAAGGAATTGTTTCACTTCCATTAATACAGGGAAACCAATCGCTCCTAAAATAATAAGTAACATATGAATCATTTGAACAATGTAATCTTTTTTATACGGAATTAGCGATTGTCCTGTTAAATCAAATCCGCCGTTCGTAGTTGCACTAACTGCCGCAAAGAAACCATGAAAATAAGCTTCTTGCCAAGTTGGAAAGTAAAGTAAGAATCTTGTACCTAATAATATCGCTCCAATAAGTTCTATCGAAATAATTACAATTAAAATAGAACGCATCAATTCTACAAGGCCTGATAAATTCCCTTGATTATGGTCTGCCATAATAAGTCTTCTTCTCTGCAAACCGATCTTTTTTCCCGTTATAATCCAAACGAATGTACCAAGTGCCATAATTCCTAAGCCGCCTAATTGTAAAATAAGGGCTAACATAATAATTCCTGCCGTAGTAAATGTATCTGAAATCGTAACAACAGACAGTCCCGTAACACTTACCGCACTAACAGATGTAAAGAGGGCATCGATAAATGTCCATTTCACACCAGACTTCGTAACAAACGGGAAACTAAGCAATATCACAGATACAACTACTGCTAATAAATAAAACAAAACAATGAGTTGTACAGGACGTAATTTTTGTAAAAACTTTTTTATATCTCTCATTCCATCACTTCGCTACCTTTTTTCTATCGATTAAATAAAGAAAAATCTTTACTTTCTTTATTTGTAAATAACTGCTCAAATAATTTGGCAAATACCATTCCATACACAGTTCCATTACCTCCATACGGCAATGCGTAAAATAAATTATGTATCTTTTTGTCTTCTTTTAAAATAGGGAGACCATCATGACTACCACCAAATGCTGCCGCCCAATAGTACTCTGCCTGTATATTCTTATACTGCGGGAACATCTCTTTTACAATGTTAATAAGGATGTCACGCTTATGCAATAATTTCGTATCACCAATTGTTTGAATTTGCATCGCTTCATCTAATCCGCCCACAACAATACGATTTTGATACGTTCGAAAATATAAGTAAGGCCGTGCTGTTTCCCAAATTAATGATTGTTCATGCCAGCCTTCAAATGAATCTACCTTATTTGTCACAACTGCATATGATGTTTCCACTGTTGTATTTTTTTCTTTCTTTCCGAAAAGTGCTTCATAACCTGTCGCCATAATAATATTCTTTGCGACAATTTGATTTCCTGTTTTCGTATAACAAATTAAATCATTTTGGCATTTTTTTATATGTATGGCCTCTGTATGCTCAAGTATAGTAGCTCCCATTTGATTTGCTTTATGCAAAAGGCTATGCGCTAATAAATACGGATTCACCTCGGCATCACCATGCGTATATAACGCTGCTTGTTTTATAAATGAATACTTCTTCTTCATATGTGAATCGGTAAAATATTCAACCGGGAATCCATAATGGCGTAACGTATTATATTCTTCTTGTAAAAATGATACATCCTCATTTCTACTTGCATAATACAAACTACTTCGCGGAATAAACTGGGGATCAATATCGAGAGTCGGTATAACTTGCTCCATTGTTCGTAACGCTTCGTAACAAAGCTTATATGCTCGTACCCCTTTTTTTTCACCAAATGTATGAATAAGTGAAGTTAATGATTTGTCATGAAGAAATTGTAGTAAACCTGTATTAGCAGCTGTGCTACCACAGGCGATTGCTCTTTTTTCAATGAGCGTAACACGCATTCCAATTTTCGCTAACGAATACGCTATATGAGCACCTGCTTCTCCGCTTCCGACTACAAGCACATCACATATCATATCATTTTCTAATGATGGATAACAAGGCATAGAAACTCCTGTATTCCAAAACAACTTACCAGTCATAAGTTTCATAATTATACTCCTAAAATATAAATTTCTCCTTTCTATGTTTTGTTATTACCCATAAAAAAATCCAACTAACATACGCTAGTTGGATTTTTATTTTTAATTAGAACGCTCCTCCAGCCAATTTCCAACCGTCGGATATGTTTGTTTTACCGCTGTTCCACCGTAAACGATCGACATATGTCCCGTTGGTAAGCATACATATTGTTTATCTGTGCTAGAAATATGATCTAGCAAAGCTTCTACTTGGCATGGCAAAGCGATATGATCACGTTTCGCAGAAATATTTAAGACATTTGCCTTAATATTTGCAAGGTCTACCTTTTGTCCGCGAATAACGAGTTCACCTTTCACTAATTTATTATTTTGATAAAAATCTCGAATCCATTGTCTATACGATTCACCTGGGAATGGAATACCGTCACCCACCCACTTTTGAACTAATTTCCAGCTTTCGACGAAGCGCTCATTTTCTGAACGATCGAGTAAAGCGACATATGGACCGACAAAGTTTGTGATTGGTTTTAACATCTTATTTCCGAAATCAATCATTTCTGGCGGAATATTTCCGAATGTATCAACCGCTTTATCTAAATTGAAATATTTCTCATCTAATAAAGGACCGTATAATCCTGTTTCAGAGAAATCAAAAGGACTTGTCATAAAGATTAAGTTGCGAATTGGCATGTGCGGATGAAGTGCCGCATAAATAGAAGTTAGCGTTCCACCCATGCAATAACCAAGTAAAGAAATCTCGTCCGATTTCGCAGTTCTCATTACTTTCTTCACTGCTTTTGCAATATAATCGAACACGAAATCATCAAATTTCAAATGACTATCTTCTAAACCAAATGTGCCCCAATCAAGCATATACACATCAAAACCACGATCTACTAAATATTCCACTAAACTATTTCCTGGAGTTAAATCCATAATATACGGTTTATTAATAAGCGCGTATATTAATAGGATTGGAACTCTCTGTGTTTTTTCTTGTTTTGGAATGTAACGATACAGCTTCGTTTTATTCTTCGTCCAAATAACTTCTTTTGGTGTTAAACCAACTTGTGGTTCTGGTTCGCGTAATAAAACTTCGCTCGCTCTTTTCACACGGCGATATGCTTTACGATATTCTTCTGGGTACAACTCCAATTGCTTTTCCCATTCCGTTACGAATGTAGTCATTTTTCTATCTCCTTTTTGGTCGATTTCTTTCTAAAAAAAGAAGTGCATTCCTGCTATGGATATGCACTTTTTTCTTACTTCATTACATGTATAATCCGCCGTTAATGTTTAATTGCTGACCTGTGATATACGCACCGTCACGGCATAGATATACTACACCTTTTGCAATTTCATCAGCTTGACCAAAACGTTTTTTCGGGATTTTCGCAACGATTTTTTGACGCACTTCTTCTGGTACTTCTGCTACCATTTCAGTATCAATAAATCCTGGGCAAATTGCGTTTACAGTTACATTTGTTCTTGCAAGTTCTAACGCTAATGATTTTGTAAATCCTAACATACCTGCTTTTGCTGCTGAGTAATTTGTTTGTCCAAATCCACCAGCTTGGCCAATAATAGAAGAAATACTAATGATTCTTCCTTCTTCTGCTTCCGATATGTATGGAAGTGCTGCGCTTGTCGTATTGAATACACTGCTTAAGTTCACGTCAATTACGCGCTCCCAATCTTCACGATTTAATTTTTTGAATGTACGATCTCTTGTAATACCAGCATTATTAACAAGAATATCAACTTTACCAAAATGATTCACAGCTTCTTCTACAAGTCTGTTTGCATCTTCTACTTTAGAAACATCCGCTTGAACTGCATAAACGTCATGTCCTTCTTTTCCTAATTCATTTACTAAGTTTTCAGCTGCTTCTTTACTGCTGTTATAGTTAATAACAACTTTTGCTCCCTCTTGTGCTAATGCTACTGTAATTGCTTTTCCAATTCCTTTTGCCCCACCTGTTACGATTGCTACTTTGCCATTTAATTGAACCATTTCTTTTCCCCCTTAAATGAATTTGTGAACGATTGTTATGAATCATTTTGGTACTCATATGAATAGAGTCCATATATTAATTATGTTTCGTTGTTTATACATGAAAAAGAGATTCTCCCTTTCCCTTTTACACGTTATAAACAAACGCTATTATTATTTTTTATTTTCCAGTTTATTCGCAGGCTTTACTTCTTCTTTTGCAGGTACTTGTAGTTTCGCTAGTACTGCATTTTGCTTTTCTAGTAACTCTAAAATTTGATCAACTTTCGTTTCTAGCGTGCGAATATCTTGTTTTACTTTCGTAACATCACGCTTTAATGTAGGAGCTTGTCCTAATGAATCCACTTTCTCTTCTAGAATTTCCTCAATGTTATCAACTTTATTTTCTAAGTTGATAACAAGCGTAGCTACTCTAGCGATATCCTCTCTCGTCGGCACATTCACCTGTTCTAAATAATTTTTTGTCGTATCATTTAATGCTTTTTGATAAAACAAATTCAAATCTAGAACGCTGCCCATCCAAGCAGAATATTCTTCTGTTTTAATTGTTTCATTGAGCGCTTTTCCCCAAAATGTTTCGGTTTGTTCATAAGCATTTTTCCATGCTTGCAATGGATCGAATTTTTGATCAATCACTTCGCCTACACTCCCTTTTTCGTTTTTGAAACAATTCAACCTATTCACTATTTTCTAATATTCTGAATAAAACTTCAAGTCTATATTTTATTTTTCTTTATTTTCCAACAAATGTATTGACATTAAAAACAGATAGGTGTAAATTGCACTTATAAGCAAAAAATTCCATCTAACTGATTCATGAGGTGATGCACAATCATGCTACATAATGAACCAGAACACCCAGAAAGTTTGGAAAAAAACCAAGCGAAACAACCAAACTCCATGCCAAAAAACTTCTTAGTTCCTTTCTTACTTCTCTGTCTAAAAGACTGGAGTCTTCATGGTTACAAACTCATTCAAATGCTAATGGACATCGGCTTTTCTTCTGTTGACCAAGGTAATGTGTATAGAACACTACGCAAATTAGAAAAGGAAAACCTTATTTCTTCTACTTGGGATACAAGCGAAGGCGGGCCAGCGAAACGAATTTATTCTTTAACAGAATATGGAGAGCAATATTTAACAACATGTGCGACTTCTTTTGAACATTATCAAAATATGTTGCGGACGTTCTTTACGTTATACACCAATGCATTCTTTCCATTTTCTACTTCTCCAGAAAAGGATGAAAAGGATTCTTCATCTTCACCTGGTGGTACAGCAGAGTAATCTGCGTTCACAATATGCAAAAAAACATTTGGAGGTCAAACAATGGAAACTAAGCCATACGAATTAGTCGATGCATTTTGGAAAAACTGGTCTCAATCTCTTTCCCTCTTCTCTTCAGCTGGGAAACAATTAGAGCAACTTACTTTAGAAACTTTAAAACAACAACAAGACGCTTTGCATAAATTAACATCAGGAGTAGATGAACTAGAAAAAGAACTACAACAATTCACTGCTCAGTTCAATAACCAATATACAGATTACGTGAAGCAATTAACTGGAAACTCCTTAAATGATCAAATTAACGAGTGGCAAGGGAAATGGAATGAACTTTCTACTCAAATGCATCAACTTACTGTTTCTCCTACGAAAACATCTTTGTCTATTCTTACTCAAACTAGCGGTCAATTTGAAGAAACAACAAAACAATTTATTGAACAACAACAATTACAACGTGACGAGGTTCAAAAACAGCTAAATGTTTTTTTGGGAGAGTTCAAGTCCAAACAACTAGAACTCGCAAAGCAGTTCGAGGAAAACTCAAAAAATTTATTTACTTCCATCAAGTAAGGAAAATGTGGGCGCTAACTGCAGCACAAACAAAACTCTTTCTTCCTCCTACTACATCAAGATGGCTAGCATTTTTCGATATGGAAAAGAAGGAGGCCAAAATGAATCCATTTCAAGAAGCACAAACTGTTCCGGAGCTTCGTTATGATGAGATTCAAGTCGGTGATCAAGCATCCCTTACAAAAACTATTACGGATGAGGACGTTATTAATTTTGCAAAATTAACTGGAGATGTGAATCCTATTCATATTTTAGATTCTTTTGCAAAAACGACAATGTTTAAAGAACGTATTGCTCATGGCATGCTCGTTTCCAGTTTCATTTCGACGATTCTTGGAACGAAACTTCCTGGCAAAAACACGATTTATTTATCTCAAAACGTTTCATTCCGTGCTCCTGTCAAAATTGGTGATACACTTCGCGTTGTGGCAGAAGTCATTAAAAAACGAGACGATAAAAAAATCATTACGTTGCAAACAAACATATATAATCAATCCGGTGATATTGTCGTGGAAGGTACAGCGACAATACTGAAAAAAGAGTAGCAAATTTGCTACTCTTTTTTCTATCCAATAACTTCTAATCACACCGATTACTTCCGCGTATGAGTACGTCGTTTCCACATAAAATAACGTTACCAGTTTAGATAGGTACTTAGCTGAACTGGACTACTTATAAGGATGTGTATCAACATGGTAAAAACAAACAAATTACTAGTTCCAGGTGCAGAACAAGCGCTTGAACAATTTAAATATGAAATCGCACAAGAATTCGGTGTTAGCTTAGGTTCTAATACAGCATCTCGTTCTAACGGTTCAGTTGGCGGTGAAGTAACGAAACGACTTGTTGCTTTAGCTCAACAACAATTACGTGGATAATACTATACCATATGGCTTAGAGGCAGATATTCTCTGCCTCTTTCTATTTTTAACATACATAATCGTGCTTTTTCACATACTAGTAAGAGCAAACTGAAAGGAACGATATGTAACATGAAACGGATTAATATTAGCATGAGTCCTCCCCGTGTTCTTACTTTGTCTTTTATTATGTTATCAATTATCGGTACATGCTTATTAAAGCTACCAATTGCTACAACAACGTCTATTTCATGGCTCGATGCTTTATTTACAACCGTTTCTGCTTGTACGGTTACAGGGCTTGGTGTTGTAGACACAGGAAAAGTATTTACCTTATTTGGCCAATGTGTCATTTTAACGCTTATACAAGTGGGCGGACTTGGCATTATGAGCTTTGCCGTTTTAATTGCGATTATGCTTGGCAGAAAAATTGGTCTTCAAAACCGAATTTTACTGCAACAAGCGTTAAATCAAACAAACATTGGTGGCGTCATTCGTCTTGCCAAAGCATTATTTTTATTCTCTTTTACAGTCGAATGTATCGCTACCTTGATTCTTTCTTTTGAATGGGTACCAAAATACGGGATTGCTAAAGGGATCTATTATAGCTTTTTTCATTCGATCTCTGCTTTTAACAATGCTGGTTTTTCTGTGTGGAGCGATAATTTAATGTCCCATTCTCATAGCATTCTTGTCAATCTCGTTATTTCCTCCCTCATTATTTTAGGTGGGATTGGTTTTACAGTAATCGTAGATATAAAAAGAAAGAAAAATTTTAAAAACCTTACACTACACTCAAAACTTATGCTCTCTTCTACTCTAATCGTCAATATTATTGCGACTATTTTTATTTTTATATTCGAGTTCCACAATTCCCTTTCTATGAGAGGCTTTACCCCATTTGAAGAAGGCATGGCCGCTTATTTCCAGGCGGTTTCAACTCGTACTGCCGGGTTTAATACAATTGATATTTCTGCATTATCAAAGCCTTCCCTACTATTAATGATGCTCCTTATGTTTATTGGCGCTGGTAGTGCTTCAACTGGTGGTGGAATTAAGTTAACAACCTTTTTAATCATGTTTTTTGGGGTATTTAAATTTTTACAAGAACAAAATGATATTGTCGTGTTTAAAAAATCTATTAAAGATACTCTCATTGTCAAAGCATTGACCATCACTATTATTTCCATCTCATTTATCTTTTTTGCTATTTTAATTTTAAGTATTACTGAGCGAGTTCCTCTATTGATGAGTGCTTTCGAAGTATTTTCAGCATTTGGGACTGTCGGTCTCAGTATGAATTTCACACCACACCTAACTATGATTGGAAAAGCTATTATCATCTTTATGATGTTTTTTGGGAAAATGGGACCTTTAACATTGGCTTTTTCATTTGCACGTAAAAAGAACCGAAAAATAAAATATCCGAATGAAGATATTTTAACAGGTTGACAACCGTATAAATTATCCATATAATGAGAGTACAATAGCATATCTCCAAAGGGGAGTAGCGTCCAAGAATATTTCTTGGAAACAAAGTCGTCATTACGTAGAACTTAGTTCTTCCGGCTTTGTTGGCATTTTCATTACATATGTCTAGCAAGACCTTTGCCTATTAACGGCAGAGGTCTTTTTTGTATTCATTACCAAATTCTTCCAAAGTTAATAGGTAGGAGTATGGGGAAACTAAATAGTGGGGAAATTCTTCACTTATTTAGTACTTATAGAAATGAGAGGAGAATTTACATGGATGTATCATTATTATTGGAGTATGGTTGGGTATTACTCATCCTAATTGCACTTGAAGGGATTTTAGCGGCTGATAACGCTCTTGTTCTTGCAATTATGGTAAAACATTTACCAGAAGAAAAACGAAAGAAAGCACTATTTTATGGATTAGCGGGGGCATTTGTTTTCCGATTCGGATCGTTATTTATGATCTCGTTCTTAGTCGATGTATGGCAAGTGCAAGCAATTGGTGCCATTTACCTTATGTTTATTGCTGGTAATCACTTATTTAAAACGTATGTTAAAAAGAATACGGATGAAGAAGCAGAAGAAAAAGAAGCAAAGAAAAAACAAGAGAATTTTTGGTGGACTGTATTTAAAGTTGAGGTTGCTGATATCGCCTTCGCGGTTGATTCAATTTTAGCTGCTGTTGCATTAGCAATGACTTTACCAAAAACAGGATTAGGTACAGTTGGTAGTCTTGATACTGGGCAATTCGTTGTTATCTTTGTAGGTGGACTTATCGGATTAATCATTATGCGATTTGCAGCAACTGCTTTCGTACAAATCTTAAAACGTAAACCAGGACTTGAAACTGCAGCATTCTTAATTGTAGGTTGGGTTGGTGTGAAGTTAGCAGTTTATACATTAGCACACCCTGCATTAAATGTAATTCCGCATTCATTCCCAGAATCTACACCATGGAAACTTACATTCTGGATTGTATTAGTTGGAATCGCAGTTGGCGGTTGGTTCTTCTCGAAAGAAGTAGAAGTAAAAGTAGAAAAGAATTTAGACGAAAAAGCGCTGTAATTACAGCGCTTTTTCTTTTTTCCCTTCCTCCTCTCAATGTCCAGAAAAAATTCCATTATACTATCTTTTGTAAACGTTTTCTTAATGCATGTATGTCCTTTTTGTGAAACATTGCACAAACTTATTGAAACTAAGAACAATTCCATGTACTTTATTCATATAAGGAGTATTTATAGATGATGTACTAAAGGAGCGTATTACTCATGCTAGAACAAGGATTAGATTATGTTGTCAAACTGGCTAAGAGCAAAAAACAAATGCTAGATACAAACCCGATGCAATATTTCATTCGTGCCGCACTTGCGGGTATTTATATCGGTTTTATTATTGTACTATGTTTTAAATTAGGTAACTTTTTTCACATTGCAGATTCACCAGCAACTTATTTAGCTGCTTCTATGTTTTTCGGAATTGCTCTCGTTCTTATTATATATGGTGGCGCTGAATTGTTTACTGGAAACACAATGTATTTCACTGTAGCAACTTTAAGAAAAGAAACAACTATTTCTGATACACTTCGCAACTGGGTTGCTTGTTATGCGGGTAACTTAGCTGGCGCTTTATTCTTTGCCTTACTATTTTACGCAACTGGCATTTTCGAAGCCATTGATCACGGTCATTTCATGAATAAAGTTGTTGAAGGAAAGATGAATACACCTACAATGCAATTATTCTTTAAAGCGATTTTATGTAACTGGCTCGTATGTCTTGCTTGCTTCTTACCTTCTCAAGTGAAAGGTGACACAGCCAAAATACTAATGATGATGATGCTCGTTTTCACTTTCTTTTTATCTGGTTATGAGCATAGTATCGCAAACTTATCATTGTTTGCCTTATCTTTATTATCACCACATCCTGATACAATTACTTTCGCGGGCGCTATTCACAACTTAATTCCAGTTACAATCGGTAACATTATTGGCGGATCTGTATTTGTTGGCATGGTATATCATTACTTAACAAAGAAAGCACCTGATGTTAAACAGGAAGAGACTGAATTAGTAGCCGCTCAAACAGAGGAAATCATTCCTTTACAAGCTCATATGAAACATTAAAAACTCCAAAGTTTCACTTTGGAGTTTTTAGCTCCCTACATATTTAACAACAAGGTAAGGATTAATCTCTCCTTCTTCCTTTCCCTTATTAATCCTCTGTTTCATCTTGTACATACCGATGACATCATTCGTATGAAGGCGAATTTCATTTACATATAAACCCTCTTTACAAAAAACTTCTACAAAATCTAATCCACTTTTTTCTCCCCACCCCATATTAAAATCAAGGGAAAGAATATTCACATCATAATCCCGAACCATTTGTAAGGCACATTCTACTGTAGTTGCCGGCACATACCCGTATGGACAACTTCTTTGATCATCCATATATACATTCATTTTCTATCCCCTCTCTATTTTGTATATGTGACCAACATATAACATATCGCCCCAAGGCTAATAAAAGGGCCAAACGGAATTTGAGTCCTCATTTTCATACGTTTTAATACTATAGCAGCTCCAAAGAAACAAAGACTAAAGCAAGATGCTAAAAATAAAATCAGAAAAATCCCTTTCAGTCCCACTATAAATCCAAGTAACGAAAGTAATTTTATATCTCCTCCACCAAGCCCTTCTGGATATATCTTTTGCATGCAATATAACAAAATGAATATAACGCCACTACCAACTATACTATCTGTCCAAGTGACTAACGGTACAAAAATACATTCTAAAATGAGTAAACAGGCAAACCAAGCTAAAATACGATTTGGGATTAACATATATATGTAATCTGTAACTGAAATAATAAGAAGTAATGAAAATAGCGATAAAATGATGATAAGCTCTCGTTCCATCCCAATCATATATACAGTAAGAAAAAATATCATTCCGGTTACAAGTTCAAATACTACGTACAAAATTGAAATTTCCCTCTTACAATTCGTACAACGTCCCCTTTGTATACAAAATGAAATGATTGGGATCAATTCTTTTGGCTTTAGCACATACTTACAATAATGACAATGTGAACGAGGGGTAATGATAGATTCACCTAGTGGCACTCTCATCGCAATTAACATAAAAAAAGAACCAAACACCATCCCCACTAACAATGCATATAAATAAGTGAACATCCCTTCCTCTCCTTTCCAGAAGAACATAGCAAAAAAAGGAGAGAATTTCTACTTCATATTATCCTTTATTCTACTAAAAAAGCAGGCCATTTTCTGGCCTGCTTTCCCCTCTTTTATACAATGAAATATACTGCTTTTAATGGTCCATGTACTCCGACAACAAGATTCATTTCAATATCTGCCGAGTTACTAGGCCCTGTAATAAAGTTAATACAAGATGCCACTGTCTCGCCATTTTCTACACGTGTGTTCATATCCTGAACTGCTTGTGTAATACGAGGCACAAGTGTTTCACGTGGAATAATAGCAAAGTAAACCGTCGGTAAAAAGTGTAAAGAACGACCTTGGCCTTTATGACTTTGTACAACAATCGTACCAGATTCAGCTAAAGTATAATCACTAAATGCGATTCCAATATTCGCTCTTTCAGCTATACGCATATTCTCTTCTTTTTTCTCAGGATCCCATACATTCACTTCAACATTTTGCTTTGGAAGCTCTTCTTTAAATAAAGAAGTCAATCCATAAGAATCAAAACGGTCATCTGCCGATAACATAATAGGTCCCCCGCCGTTTTCCACGATTACTTTTTGAATATCTTCACGTAAACGGTCATTTGTCGTTTCCACTACAGTTGTATGAATGTTTGTACATTGATTTTTAAATACTTCTAACAATTCTTCTTGTGAATAATCTTTTAGCGTTTCTACATTCACATTACTTTTCCATGCTGGACGCTTTACGCCTTCCGTTTTACGTGCGCGTCCAAGTTCTTTTGCAATATTATCTAGAAAGGACTCACGGTTTTGAATTAATCCTGTCATTATTTGTCCCCGCCTTTCTTATGATCTTTATACCAATCACGGAATCGTTCTTTACTTGGAGCCGGGAATTCCCGAATATCTGTCCAGTTTTTAAGTGGCCCAACACCTTTTGATACACGGTTACCAGATGTAAATGGACTCATTGCTGCTGGCGCCATTTTTGATCCCATTTTATATAAAGCTGCTGAAGATGCACCCATACTAAACATTTTCATTGCTAATTTTTCTGCAAGTGGAGCACGTCCTTCTTGCTCAACAATTACTTGACGATGTTTTAATAATAAATCATGCAATGGAATTTTTACTGGACAAGCTTCTGTACATGCTCCGCATAAACTAGATGCATAAGGAAGCTCTTTGTAATCGTCATACCCACCTAAAAGTGGTGTTAATACCGCACCAATTGGTCCTGAATAAATAGAGCCATATGAATGTCCACCAACGTGACGATATACAGGACATACATTGACACAAGCAGCACAACGAATACATTGCAATACTGAGCGGAATTCCGATCCAAGAATTTGAGAGCGGCCATTATCCACAACAACTAAGTGGAATTCTTCAGGTCCATCTACTTCCTCTTCTTGAATTGGTCCCGCTACAGTTACATAACTTGTTAATTTTTGCCCTACTGCACTACGACATAGTAAACCAACTAAAACATCTAATTCTTCCATTGTCGGAACCATACGCTCCATACCCATTACTGCAATTTGAGTTTTCGGAATCGACATAACAAGATCAGCATTACCTTCGTTCGTTACTAAACAAAGAGAGCCAGTATTTGCAACAGCGAAGTTACAACCTGTCACACCAATTTCTGCATCCATAAATTTCTCACGAAGTTGTTTACGAACAAACTTTGTCATTTCGTATGGATCATCAGAATTTTCATATCCAAGTTTCTCTTTAAATACGTCACGAATTTGCGCTCTATTTTTATGAAGTGCAGGCGCAATAATATGTGAAGGTGGATCGTTATCTACTTGCAAGATATACTCTCCTAAGTCACTTTCTAACACTTCACAGCCAATCTCTTCAAGGGCATGATTCATACTAATCTCTTCAGTTACCATTGATTTTGATTTTACAACCTTCTTCGCTTGTTTCTTTTTTGCAACGTCTTGAATATACTTTGCTGCATCCTCTTTCGTTTTCGCAAAGTACACGTGTCCGCCTCTTTTTGATACATTTTCACTTAATTGCATTAAGTAATAATCAAGATTTTCTAACGTATGTTGGCGGATTTGTTCACCTAGTTCACGCCACTCTTCCCAGTTTCCTAATTCGTCCGCTGCTTTTAAGCGATTCGTATATAAGCGCGTTTGTGCAGAAGATACTGCTCCGCGCATAAACGAATCTTGAATTCCATCGCCAACGCGATCATTAAATTTTTTCTCACTGATTTTCATAGACATAGCTTATGTTCCCCCTTCATGAGCGACTATTCAGTACCTCAGCAATATGCATTACTTTTATTTCTTTTCCTAAACGCTCAATACGTCCGCCAATGTTTAACAAACACCCACAATCTGCACCGATTAAATAATCAGCACCTGTTTCCATTGCACTATCTACCTTTTCATCTACCATTTGCTCAGAAATTGGAGTCATCTTCACTGAAAACGTTCCCCCAAACCCACAACAATTTTGTTCGTTTGGCAGTTCTCTCACAGTTAATCCTTTGACGTTTGATAATAAAATTCCTGGCGCCTCTTTTACTCCAAGCAGGCGTGTCATATGACAAGATTTATGAATTGTAGCTATCCCTGGTAAACTTGCACCAACATCTGTAACTTTTAAAACATCTACAATAAATTGTGTAAATTCATATGTTTTATCAGCAACCTTTTGTGCACGTTTAGCCCACTTCGGATCATCTTTAAAAACATGCGGATACTCATGAAACATTGTCGCACAAGAACCAGATGGTGTAACAATATATTCTGCATCTTCGAAAGTTTCAATCATATGTTTCATCGCTTCTTTTGCTGCTTCTACATGGCCGCTATTATAAGCAGGCTGACCGCAACAAACTTGTGCTTCTGGAAATTCAATTTCACAACCTAAACGCTCCAACACTTCAACTGTTGCTTTGCCGACATTTGTTTCAAACATATCGACTAAACAAGTAACAAATAAAGTAACTTTCATAATTATTACTCCCCCTTTTTACAACTCCACCAACAAACGTATGGTCATCAGATGACTAAAGAAAGAAGAAGTAGGCTCAACCATGGCCTATCCTCTCCCTCTTCTAAAGAAAACGCTTACTTAATCTCTCTCTATTTTATCAAAAAATTTGATTTTTAAAAGATTAAATTACGAATTTATATCGTTTTTACCTGTGACAATATGTTCTACATTTGTTAAATGATCTAGCATTGCTTGCTGCGCTAATTCTACATCTTGCTTTAACACGGCATCATATATAACTTGATGCTCTTCTATAAGTCGTTCTGATGTTGTTTGTTCACCATATAAAATAATGCGTCTTGATTCACCAATCGTTTCAGCAATCATCTCTGAAACGTGATTCATGAGTTCAAGCAAAATGTTGTTATGCGAAGACTCCGCAATTCCCATATGGAACTGAAAATCTGCTTTTTCGCCAGCCTTTTCATCTCCAATGCTCTTTGCCATTTCATCTAACCAATGCTTCATATTTTGCAAATTATCTTCCGTACGTTTTGCCGCAGCTGCTCGAACTGCCCCCACTTCAAGCACCTTTCGTACTTCTAATAAGTTCAAAATATCTTCTTTCTTCATTAATAATTTATTGTTTAATGATTTTGTTAATGAAGAAGAATCGAAATTCTTCACATATGTACCTTCTCCTTGTTTCATCTCAATTAAGCCCATTGCTCTTAGCGCACTTAACGCTTCACGAACAGCAGATCTACCAACTTGAAACTGCTCAGCTAATTGATGTACAGGAAGTAGTTTGTCACCAGGTTTTAACGTACCATTTTTAATCATTGTTAAAATAGCTTCAGATACTTCTTCGTAAATTTTTTTCGGTTTAATAGATTTGTACTCCAGTTAAATCACCTCAGTATCTTCCAAACAACAATTGAAACGATTTATAAGAACTTTGCATCATAACTATTTTAGAACGAATTGGTAAGAAGTACAAATGTTTTGTTCATAAAATCGTCAAAATTCCGATATTTATTTCATATTAATTTATATCTTTACGTATAACTTTTGTCTTCAATATAAAAAGCATGCTCTAAAAATTAGAACATGCTCCCCTCATCCTGTACTTTCAATTTAATACTAACCGTCGTTCCATTCCCTTTTTCACTTTCAATTCGCCACTGTCCATCATGTATATGAACAATTTGTCTGACAATGGCAAGGCCTAAGCCTGTTCCACCATGTTGACGACTTCTCGCTTTATCAACGCGGTAAAAACGTTCGCCAAGATTTTCTAAATGCTCTGTTTCAATACCGATTCCTGTATCTTTTATGTTCAATTCACAGTAATCATCTATCTGCCTGAGTGTTATCATAATATCCCCGTTTTGATTTGTATACCGTATCGCATTATCTAACACGTTATGAAGCACTTGTTGCATACGATCCTCATCAATCATTACAATGATTTCTGGATTTAGATTTGTTGAAATACGAATTTTCTTTTCTATAAACTTAATCTCATACGTATCTAACACATCTTCAATCAGTTGTGAAAAAACGATAGGTTGTTTCTTTAGCGGAAAATGTTCACCTTCTAATTGTGCTAAATCTAATAAATCATGAACGAGACGCTGCATACGCCCCGCTTCTTTATGAATGAGCTGTGTTACTTTTTCCTGCTGCGGTCCCTTCGCTACACCATCTAAAATAGCCTCACTATATCCTTTTATATAACTAAGCGGTGTTCTTAATTCATGCGAAACGTTAGCTAAAAATTCCTTTCGCTTTACGTCTTCTGTCTCTAAAGAATTTGCCATTTTATTAAATGCTTTTCCTAATCGTCCAATTTCATCTTCGGAAGAAATTGTAATCCGTTCTGAGAAATCTCCCGTAGCCAAATGATTGGCAACTCGTTCCATTTGCGAAAGCGGTCTCGTGATAGCAATAATAATCTTTCTACCAATCCATATTGTCAGTAAAGTCATAGCAAGTGCTAACGGTGCTAAAATAAGGCCCATATCATATATTAAGTCTTTTATACTTTTTAAAGGAATATAAGAATATACAATGCCAACTAATTTTTTATTTTCTAAAACAGGGATGACAACCCCCATAATATTACGGTCAAAATGTTCCTCATACCCTATCTTTGTCACAGTTTTCCCATCTAATAACGCTTGCCTGTCCCCTTCACTTATAAGGGAATGATGATGCACATCAAAAGGTAAACATGCGCTTAAATCACGCGGGTTAGATACGAAAAGAACGTCTGAACTAGATATTTGATCAAATGCTCTTACTTTCTCTTCAAAAGTTGCTATTCCTTCACGCTTATCATATTGCGCAGCAAGACGCTTCCCTTCCATTACTAATGAATCTTTTAAATTATCAACGTATAGTTTTTCATACGAATATAAAGATACAAAATAAAGAAAGGAAACTGTTACACATACTGCACATACTACTGTAAGCCAAAGCTTCTGTACCATCGTAAACATACGTTACACCTCAAATTTATAGCCTACACCCCAAACCGTTTGAATGTAGTTTCCACTTTCTCCAAGCTTCAAACGCATCGTTTTCACGTGCGTATCTACTGTTCTTGTACTTCCGGCATAATCATATCCCCATACCTTTTCCAGCAATTGTTCCCGGCTAAATACTTGCCCTGTATGTTGGCAAAGAAAATAGAGTAAATCAAACTCTTTTACTGTAAGAGAAATCGGCTCACCATCAGCCTCAATCTTCCTACTTTTTTCATTAATAAGGATCGGTCCAAACTGAATCTCCTCTTGTTGCTCTTGCTTTGTATAACGTCTTAATACAGCTTCCATACGAGCAATTAGTTCTCCAGGACTAAATGGCTTTACAATATAATCATCTGCTCCCATACGTAAGCCGTTCACCCTATTCCACTCCTCGCCTTTTGCTGTTAAAAATATAATTGGTACATCCGACGTTTTTCTAATTTCTTTACAAACTGAAAGTCCATCCATCTCTGGCATCATAATATCTAATACAACGAAATCATAATGATCCGTCTCTAATTTTTTTAGAGCCTCTTTTCCATTTTCAGCTTCTCCCCACTCGTATCCGAAATTATCTAAGTACATTCCAACAAGCTGCCTCATATCACTTTCATCATCTACAACTAGCACCCTATATTTACTCATTGTCCTTCCCTTCCCTCTCTATGAGTTGAAACGGCCCTTTTCCGACTTTAATTGTTTGTTTTATTTTCAAATTCTTCATATCCATGACACACACTTCATCACTATCATAGCTTGCTACATATCCTTCTGCTCCGCTCTTCAAAAATGCAAATGGGTTCGATCCTACTTCTACAGAAGCCACCTCTTTATACGTGCTAACATCAAACTTTCTCAGCGTATTCGAACCGTGACTTAATGCATATACATACTTACTATCCTTCGTTATATTCACAGGCATAAACGGAGCATGTAAAGAACGTACCATTTCTCCGCTCTGCAATGAATACACTAATACTTTTTCATTGACTTGATTTCCATCACCATGTCCGCCAATCCATATTTCTTTCCCATCTGGGCTAATTGTCGCTCCCGTTGATGCTGGGGGAATCATAAAGGATTGTATCATTTCTTTTTTCTTTGTATCAATGGTCGTTAGCTTCGTATCATAAAAGTTTAATACAGATAACTGGTTATGGTGCTCTACCATCGTTATTGGTCCTTTTCCTGTTGATACACTCCCTGTCTCTTTCCCTTTTATCGTAAAGAACCTTACCTTTTGAGCAGTTTGATCGGCAGCAAATAATTGCTTTTTATCTTCGGATACAATCACATTTACAATACCTTTTCCAGTTTTATATTTGTCCACTTGCCTTCCTTCTGTTAGTGAATATACATACATGTACTCTAACTGCTTGCCATATACAAGTATGTCCTCGCCGTTTGGAAGTAGTGCAACTCCTGCCATTGGCTCATTAAGTTCCCATGTCGTAATTAACTTTTTAGTTTGTTTATCAACAAAACTAATACTACCTTCTTTTATATTCGTTGTTATAATAACACTTTTATCTTTAGCAATCGGTGCATATGAACTTCCTTGACACCCTACTAATAGAAATAAAAAACAGAGAAGAAAAACATACTTTCTCAAAAGATTCCCTCCATCTTCGGATGATTTCGTTATAATTGTAAAATAACAAATAAATGTGTGGAAAGTGTGAAATTTTCCTTTCTTACTTCAATTACATATATAATGTACAACAAATAGAATTTGAGGTGTGCAAATTATGCTTTTTCCTGATTTAGCGAATAAAATTGTACGAGAAGTACGCAGATTAATTAAAGAAAATATCATTATCATTAATATACAAGGCGTTATTATCGCAAGTACAGATATAGAAAGAATCGGTCAATTTCATGAAGGTGCACTCCGCTGTGCAAAACAAAAGAAAACTGTCATTATTACAAAAAAAGATGAACAACGTTTGCAAGGCGTAAAAGCGGGTATGAACCTCCCTTTACTATTCCATGACGAAGTAATTGGTGTCATTGGAATTACAGGCGAACCTGAAAATATTTCACAATACGGAGAAATATTACGTAAAATGACCGAACTACTCATTCACGAAAACTACTTTTTAGAACAACTAGAACTTGAACACCGTTCTTATGAAGCATTTGTCTTTGATTGGCTCCAAAATACAGACTGGTCTCCAAGCTTTCTCGATCGCGCAAAAACACTTGGTATTGATTTATATAAGAAGAAACAACTTATTTTGTTCTCTATCGATCAAAATGACACGATGCTTCAGCGTAAGATTTGGCAACACGTACGCAATCTATTAACAAAGGAGCATCTATTTGTTCGCTGGGGAAATGATCGATTCATTTTATTTACAGCCACAAACTCCAAAGAGCAAACGTATCAATTTTTAAAAAGATTAAAACAAGACTGTGAAACTTTGTTTTCTATTCCTTTATATATTGGAATTGGAAAATCCGCTACACCAAGCAATATGAACTTATCGTACGAACAAGCATTACAAGCTCTTTCTGTATCACTTGAAACGAAAAAAATTGTATTTAATGAAGATTTACGTTTAGAAATGTGCTTACAAGATATTTCTGCTGAAACGCGGGAACAGTTTCTAAGGCGCACCATCGAAAACTTACTATCATCTCCTGAGCTTATGCACACTTTACGCTTATTTATTGATTATAACCAATCCTATAAACAAACAGCTGAACAATTACATATACACATTAACACATTGCATTACAGACTTAAAAAGATTGAGGAGCATACAGGACTTGACCCGAAACAATTCAAAGACTTAAACATTTTATACTTCTCCCTCCTCTTATTAGATAATTATACAAAAAAGAACGATAAAATAGATTAATCTTTAGATGATTATACATAGAAAGAATCCCTCAACTTTTTTATCATTATAATGAAAGCACTGTGACAACGTTTTTTATTATGACTAATTACGTTAACAGTTTGAGGGGGATTTCCAATGTTAGAAAAGCAAATTATTCATTCATTCGTATCCATTGTTGGCAAAGATAATGTAGATACATCCAATATGGGGCGTTTAACGTATAGTTATGATGCCACTCCAAACTTCCAAGCAATGCCTGATGCAGTCATTGCTCCTCGTAATACAAATGAAGTAGCTGACGTGTTAAAAGTATGTAACACTCACAAAATTCCTGTATATGTTCGTGGTTCTGGCACAAACCTTTGCGCAGGGACATGTCCACTTGAAGGCGGTATCGTCCTTATCTTCCGCCATATGAATAACATTTTAGAAATTGATGAAGAGAATTTAACAATTACTGTACAAGCTGGTGTTATTACGCTTGATATTATTAAAGCGGTAGAAGAAAAGGGTTTATTTTACCCACCAGATCCAAGCTCAATGAAAATTTCTACAATCGGCGGTAACATTAATGAAAACTCAGGTGGATTACGCGGATTAAAATATGGCGTAACACGTGATTATGTGATGGGTCTTGAACTTGTCCTACCAAATGGCGATATTATTCGTACTGGTGGTAAATTAGCAAAAGATGTAGCTGGTTACGATTTAACTCGTTTATTTATCGGTTCTGAAGGAACGCTTGGCGTCGTAACTGAAGCCATATTAAAACTTGTTCCTATGCCTGAAACGAAGAAAACGATGCTTGCACTATATGAAGATATTAATGAAGCTGCACGTGCTGTTTCTTCTATTATTGCAAATAAAATCATTCCAGCGACACTTGAGTTTTTAGATCAACCAACAATCGAAGTAGTAGAAGAATTTGCACAAATCGGTTTACCAACTGACGTAAAAGCAATTTTATTAATTGAACAAGACGGCCCGCCCGAAGTTGTCAATCGAGATATTGAAAAAATGGCTAACGTTTGTCGTTCTATGAATGCAGTCGATGTTCGCGTTGCAAAAGATGAAGCGGAAGCAGATGCACTTCGGACAGCTCGCCGTAGTGCACTATCAGCACTTGCAAGACTAAAACCTACAACAATACTGGAAGATGCAACGGTACCACGTTCACAGATTGCTCCGATGGTTGAAGCTATTAATGCCATTGCCAAAAAATATAATATTCCTATTTGTACGTTTGGGCATGCTGGCGATGGCAACCTACATCCAACTTGTATGACAGATGCTCGTAATGAAGAAGAAATGCACAGGGCTGAACAAGCCTTTGCTGAAATATTTGCGAAAGCAATCGAACTTGGTGGCACAATTACTGGTGAACATGGTGTTGGTGCGATGAAAGCTCCTTATTTAGAAATGAAATTAGGTAAAGAAGGTATTGCTGCTATGCAAGGAATTAAACATGCCTTCGACCCAAATAACATTATGAATCCAGGCAAAATGTTCGCGAAAGACACTCGCAAAAGAGTGGTGGTTGAACGATGACAACATTAAATAAAGAAAACATTCAAAAGGAATTTAAAGAACGATTAAGTGAAGATGAACTACTAAACTGTATGCGATGCGGTTTCTGCTTACCAACTTGCCCTACTTACATCCAATCTGGATATAAAGAATCACATTCACCACGAGGACGTATCGCAATAATGAAAGCGGTCGTTGACGGTTTAATTGAGCCAGATGAAGATGTTGAAAACACATTAAACGTTTGCCTCGGCTGCCGTGCTTGTGAACCTGTTTGTCCATCTGGTGTGAATTATGGACATTTATTAGAAGAAGCTCGTGATATTATAAATCAAAATAAAAAGTTCTCGGTGCCAGTGAGAGCCGTTCGTAAAATCGTTTTTGAAGGACTATTCCCGCATCAAAATCGAATGAGAACTTTAACAGGACTAATCGGATTTTATCAGCGTTCTGGTTTACAAACGCTAACACATAAAACAGGGATCATGAAGTTATTCCCTGAAACACTTGCAACAATGGATCTCGTTTTACCAAAAGTCCCTAAAATGAAAGCAATGAAAGATCGTCCTGAATTTTTACCTGCTGAAAGTACAAAAAAGAAACAAGTTGCATTCTTCACGGGCTGTTTAATGGATACGATGTTTTTAGAAACAAATAACGCAACGATGAAACTTCTTCAGTTAGCTGGTTGCGATATCGTTATTCCGAAAACACAAAGTTGCTGCGGGGCATTACATGGGCATGCTGGTGAGAAAAGTGGAGCAAAAGAATTAGCAAAACTCAATATAAAAGCATTCGAAGATTTAAATATCGACTATATTATTACCAATGCTGGTGGTTGCGGAGCTTACCTCGTAGACTACGATTATCTTTTAAAAGACGATCCACAGTGGGCAGAACGTGCAAAGCAGTTTGTTTCTAAAATTAAAGATATTACCGCTATTCTAGTAGAACTAGATTTCCATAAACGAACTGACTTACGACTCACACCGCAAATTATTACGTATCAAGACTCTTGTCATTTACGCAATGTTATGCGAACATCTTCAGAACCTCGTATGTTACTAGAAGCAATTCAAGGCGCAACATACCGTGAAATGAAAGATGCTGATCGCTGCTGTGGTTCTGCTGGTATTTACAATATTGTTCATTCAGAACTATCCATGGAATTTCTAGATTATAAAATGGATCGTGTACATGAAACAGAAGCAGCAACTATTGTTACTGCAAATCCAGGTTGTCTACTACAAATGAAATTAGGCATTGAACGAGAAGGACTTTCTCATAAAATGAGAGGAATTCACGTTGTAGATTTATTATTAGAAGCAATTGAAACCAACTCGTAATAACTCGTAACATACGTAATAATAGGAAAACGGCTATCTCCTTCGTCTATGTAAAGAGATAGCCGCTTTTTTGTCCGCTACAAGATTAAGAATATGTTACTTTATTATAAAAAAGAACAACAGAAACATTACAGTTTTGTAAAAATCAATCCAGTATATTCCTCAATAAAACGCTCAAATCATTGATACAATAGGATTCTTCATTTTCAATATAGGTACATTTATCCAGAAATCCCCTCTTAAAACGAAGTATAAAAATGCTGAAAATTCCTTTTATACTCTATGTTTCTCTTATTTTCTCCCTTTTCTTCACTTAGGATAAATTAGGTAATTTTAAAGTCTATGAATTTTTTTCCATCTTTTTTCTCGTAAATTGTATGCTACGATGAATTGGTCAGTCAGACAGGCTGTCAAAACAAATCGTGTGAAAACAAATTAAAACTTTATATAGGGGGACACACATCATGAAAAACCGTGTTTTATTATCTGTAGCTGCTGCAACAGCTCTTACTTTAGGAGTATCATCTTTAGATGCACAAGCTGCAACAGTACAACCATCTAACATAAAGGTTCAAAATATTCAGCATTCAAAAGTGATGATGAAGCAAATGAGTCAACAAGAATTACAAGCATTCTTACAATCTATGGGCGTTGAGTCATTAGCACAATGGCAACAAGGTAATTTCCAACCAAACTGCTTCATTCCTGGTCAACAACCAACTGAAAATGTTGTAATTGAGCAACCAACAGCTAAGCCAGAAACTCAAAAGCCTGCTGAGCAAAAACCAGTTGAGCAAAAGCCTGCTGAAGAAGTTCAAAAACCTGCTGAAAACAACAATACTCAAAAACCTGCTGAACAAAAACCTGCTGAGCAAAAGCCTGCTGAAGAAGCAAAATCTTTAAGCGAATTCGAACAACGTGTTGTTGAATTAACAAACGCTGAACGTGCAAAACAAGGCTTACCAGCACTAAAAATCGATACTGAATTAAGCAAAGTAGCACGTATCAAGTCTGAAGATATGCAAAAAAACAACTACTTTGATCATAATAGCCCTACATACGGGTCTCCGTTTGACATGATGAAGAAATTTGGTATTTCTTATACATCTGCAGGTGAAAACATCGCTCAAGGCCAACGTTCACCTGAAGAAGTAGTACAAGCTTGGATGAACAGTGCTGGACACCGTGCAAACATCTTAAATAACGGATTCACTCACATCGGTGTTGGCTATGTAGAGAGCGGCAACTACTGGACACAACAATTTATTACGAAATAAATAGATTAAAAGGGTCTTCTCATGATGAGAAGACCCTTTTTTATGTTTCATAACTTTCTATTATATATGAGTACAATATGTAGAACATAAACAAAATAGAGCCACAACTTATTACACTAAGCAACACATAAAATCCCCATTTCAAGTTCAAAAACAATGAAAATAATATACTACATGCCATCACTTGGAAAATCCGCCTACTCACTAAACGAATTTTTTGTAATTTAATCGGGTCTTTTTCCGTACTCTTAACTGTTTTAAACCCTTTACTAAGCATAAAAAGAAACATACTAATTCCAATTGTTAGTCCTGTCTGAAAGGATATCATGCTTTCAAAATTAATAAAAAGAATTAGCATATGGATAAACAACATAAATAAAGTAATTGTTTTTATAAATCCATTTGTAATGACATGCTCGCCCTCATTAAACTTATATATATTATGTGAAATAATATACACGAATCCATGTGAAAAAATAATAAGACAAGGAATAAATGCTAAAACAACTTGTTTACTCATAAACTCATTCGCCACACCATTTTCATTCCAATGTACTGCCATAAGGTTTGGTAAATATGGATAGAGGCATAGAGTAACTAAAAGACAAGCGAAAAATATTCCTAGTATATATTTATATTTGATCAAGTGATTCTCACCTCTCTTTTCTCTTAACGGCTTCGCTTCTTTTAGAGAAATTCCTGCAAGAATCTACTTTTCTCAAATTTAAACTTACACTTTATGCATTCATTCTTTGAAATTTTTTCATTGTATTATTTAATTTTGCAGGAAATGGTACACCCACTTCAATCTCTTCTTTCGTGATTGGATGTAAGAAGTGAATCTTCATCGCATGTAATGCTTGCCCTGTCATATATTTCGTTTGTCCGCCATATAATACATCCCCAATTAATGGATTGTCATTATAACTCATATGAACACGAATTTGATGTGTTCTACCTGTTTCTAATTGTAACGTTACAAGCGTAACATTTTGGTTTTTAAAATACTTCTCTACTTTATAATGTGTTATAGCTTGATCTCCCTTTGGAGAAACACGTCGTCTCGTCGCATGATGACGGTCTCTTCCAATAGCTGCGTCAATTGTGCCTTGCTTCTTTTTTACTTTCCCTTCCACAAGCGCCGCATATGTTCTTTTAATTTTTCGTTCCATTAATAAACGATCCATAATTGCACCAGCAATTCTATGCTTAGCAAACACGACACCACCTGTCGTATCTTTATCTAACCGATGAATATGACGAACCTTCGTCTCTAAACCTTGCATTTGAAAATGAAAGGCAACGAGGTTTGCAAGTGTTCCCGTTCCACCTTTTTCAGCAGGATGTGTGTCCATCTTCTCCGGCTTATTTACGATGAGTACGTGATCGTCTTCATATGCTACATCTAATTCACCATATTCAGGCTCCACACCGTACTCTTCCTCCATAAACATATGAACTTGTAACTTATCGCCTTCTTTTAAAAGATCATTCCATCTTCTCTGTTCTCCGTTAACGGTAACACCTTTCTCCATACGAAGATGATGTAACAACTTTTTCGGTATTTCCCATTCTATTTTTAATAACGACTCAATGCTTATACCATTCCATATAGCTGGAACAGTAATTTCGCACCATTCGCCCTTCTTGTTCGTTTCCATACTGTATCACCTTATTTCTATTGATTCTCTCATTGTAACGGAAAATACACTTTGATGCACCGTCAAAAATAGAGGACAGTCTTATAATAGACTGCCCCCTTATGCTCTACGTCTTTTCATTTCCTGCAATACTTCTTCCGCTTTTTGTTCATACGATAAATCTTTAAAGAAATCCGCCAATCTTTTATAATCATTATACGTATCTAATAAGTCATCAATTTTTTCTACTTTCATCACTTGTTGTTTTTGCTTCATTTTTACTGGATAACGATAGCCCGATACTTCTTGTATTTTGTAATACTCATCCTCTACTTGAATGACCTTTACAAGCTCCTCCTCTTCCGCATCCATCGTATACCCATCAAAATCTCTCAACAATTCATAAATAATATGAGTCCATTCATCTTTTGGATAAAATCCTTTTTCTAACCGATAACCGACAATGCGATACATATGCCCATCGTTTTCTGCAAACTGTACTGTATCATTTAGCTTGAACTTAAAATAACGAAACATTGCCTTCACCTACTTATATGTAATGTTCTTATCACATACTATTTGCAAAATGTAGGTCTTGCTATTCATAAAAAAATACTCATCTATAAGATGAGTATTTTTTACGATGATTTTTCTCTTTTCTTTCGAAATGGTAACCACCAGTTCCAGTCTCCAAATAATTTCATTAAACTTGGTACGAGCATAAGACGTATAATTGTTGCATCAAGGAATATCGCTAATGCAACGCCAAGCCCCATTTGCCGTACCGGTAAAATATCAGTAAAGGCGAACGCACCTGTTACTACAATCATAATTAACGCAGCTGATGTAATGATCCTACTGGTTGACACAAGCCCTTCTAACGTCGCTTGATCATTATCTCCTGTTTCTTCATATAACTCATGAATACGTGAAATAAGAAAGACTTCATAATCCATGCTAAGCCCAAATACGAGACCGAAAATGAAGATTGGTAAGACAAATAGAACAGGACTCGCTTCTAAACCAAAATGCCCACCTTCAAATAACCAAACAACGATTCCGATTGTTGCGCTTAAACTAAGTATATTCATAATAATCGCCTTAATCGGAATGAGTATAGATCGGAATGCAAATAATAATATAACAAAGGTCGATCCAAATATAACAGACATACCAATTGCAACTTTATCTTTAATTTCATCTTCTAACTCTTGTTGGAACGTCGTCATCCCGCCTAAATAATACGTAACATTTGTTTCTTTATAATCTTGTTTAAAATCACGAACCCACTGTTTAGCAGTTTCAGTACGTGGTTTCGTTTTTAAAAAGATTTCTACCGTCGTCTTATTCTCTTTCGTATATGCTTCAAATATAGGCGCTAGTTTCGCTGCTTCTGGCGACTCTAACATTCCAGCGACTTGATCTGCTTTCATACCAGTTAACCCGTCGTATAAGCTTCTCACTTCATATACTTTCTTATCATCTTTTAACTTTTGAACGACTTCTTCTATCTTTTGTAAACTTTCTTTTTCTTTCATATCTTTTTTCGTCTCTACCACTAACGTAACATCAGCATGTTTTTTTGCAGTTTTATTAAATGCCTCTTCGTACTTCTCATATGCAAGTCTTGTATCACTTTGTTTAGGTAGAGCTTCCACATCAGGGAACTGCAAATTCGCAGTGCGTAATGGCAATAAGCAAATAATAATAAATGTTGTAACAACAATTATCATCGCAATTGGATGTTTCATTACAAATTGTGCAAATGTACGCCACGCCTTTGCCGGTGTATGTGCTACTTGATTCTTTTTTAATATTCGTTTCCCAATTAATGATAATAGCGCTGGGAGAAGTGTGAGTGAGAATAAAATACTCATAATCACAACAATCATCCCGCTAATCGCGACAGACTGAATATAATCGATCTTAAAGAAAAACAAGCCGGATAATCCAACAAATACACATAATCCTGAAAATACGATTGCTCGCCCTGCTGTCTGATATGTAATTGCTATGGCTTCTTTTACCGTTCGCTTTGCAACTTCTTCTCGAAAGCGATTTACAAATAATAGTGCAAAATCAATAGATAACGCAAGTCCGATCATCGGTGCAACATTTAACACAAAGATAGATAGTTCCTTATCGCTACCTATAAAGTATAATATACCCATCGTACTAATAACACTAAGTGCTCCATTTACAATTGGTAATATAGATGCCAAAAGACTACCAAATGAAAATAGTAATACGAGAAATGCAATTGGTAACCCAATCATCTCTGCTACTTTTAAGTCATTTTGTGTTCTTTCATTAATTTCTTGATTAATTTTTGGAAACCCTGTAGGCGTTACTTTTAATGCTACATTACTTTCCTTTTCGATTTTATCAGCAAATTGTAATGTCTTTTCCATTCGTTCCTTATTTGTTTTCCCGGAAAATAAAATTGTCGCATAGCCGATATCATCTTGTAACATTTCTTTATTTTGCACTGGATGATGGAAAGATTCATATGTCTCTTTCTCTTGTACATTTTTTACAATACCCTCTACTTGTTTTTGAAATTCCTCATATGAAACACCCTTATTTTTTTCAAAAACGAGTAGGAGCGTATCTTGGGACCTCTTAAAATCTTTGTCTAAAATTTCTTTCGTTTTTTGATAGTCCCCTTCTGTTTGGAAACCATCACCGCCTAATACTCCCGGTAACTTTGGAGCAAAAATCCCAAGTGCTACCGCAAGTAAAACTAACACTACAATTACTGTATAACGAAACTGATACAAAAAAGCTCCTAATTTTCCCCACTTATCTACTTTATGTACATTTGTTTTCATACATTTTCACCTACTTTACATAATTCAATTGTCATTTATACTGTATCACATCTTCATGCAAACAAAAAACGTCTGGAAACACTATAATGATAGTTTTTCCAGACGTTTTTTTATCTCTCTTTATTAAGCCCCAATCTCTCGGTAAGTAAACGATGGCAATAAATCGCCATAATTAACAAAATACCACCTACGCAATAACCAGCTAAAATATCAGTTGGATAATGTACATTTAAAATAACTCTACTTAATCCAATCAATACAATTACTATTCCCATCAAAATCGTTATAACATATTTCCCAGTTACACTCTTCAAATTTGCCGCAATGATATAAGCAAGAAACCCGAATGTCATAATAGATAACATTGCATGCCCACTAGGGAAGCTATATCCAAGAGCATCCAACGCTTCATTTAACGACGGACGCTCTCTTTTCACAACTTCTTTTATCCCTTTATTCACAAGATGTGTTATTAAAATGCCCATTGGATATACGATCATCGCAGCATAATAACGTTTTCTCCAAAAAACAAGTAAACTTATAACGAGCGTAGTTACGATCCCAATGGCAGACCCTAATTTTGTATAGTGTGAGAAAAATGTAAGTGAATCCTCTGTTTGTAATCCTTTTACTAATCCTCGGACATATGTATCCATCACTGTAACGCCACCCACATGTACGCGCCAAGCAACAATGCCAAATACAGCAAGTAATAACACGATACATACTACCTCATATTGATGCAACTTCTTTTTCAAGCGATTTCCTCCTACTATGAAAAAATGCGATTTCTATTTTAGAAACCGCATTTCCTTACTTATTTACCTTTTGTTTTTAACTCTGTCCAGTAACGATCATAGTCTTTTAACTTATCGTCTACATCAACAAGCCATTCCGTACGATCTAATTCTTCTTTCGTTAAGAAGATCATGTGGTTATCACGATATTCTTTACTATGAAGAGGATGAGCTTTTTCATTTGGATTACTGTATCCAATTGACTCGTAGTTTTTCACACTTACTTTCTCATCTAGTAAGTAGTTCATAAACTTCTCTGCAAGCTCTTTGTTTTTTGCACCTTTTGGAATTGCTAACGTATCAGCCCAAATTGTGCCGCCTTCTTTTGGTACAACGTACTCTACATCTTTATTATCTTTTGCGATAAATGCTGCATCTCCAGACCAAACTGTTCCGATCCAAGCATCTTCTGTAATGAATTTTTGTTTAATATTATCTGTATCAAATGCTAATAAGTTTGGAAGTAGCTTCTGTAAATCCGTTGCAGCTGTCTTTAACTGTGCATCGTCTTTCGTGCTGTTTGAGAATCCATGCTTCTTAAGACCCATTCCTAACACTTCACGAGAATCATTTAATAAAGTTACATGCCCTTTATATTTCTCATTCCATAAATCAGCCCAGCTTGTAGGTGCTTCTTTCACATACTTTTTATTGTACGCAATCCCTGTTACGCCCCAAGTATATACTAAAGAATATTTATTCTCCGGGTCAAACGCAGGTGTTTTGAAATTAGAAATCATATTTTCGATATTCGGGATATTCTTTTTATCTAACGGCGCTAATAAATCCATTTTTGCCATTGTTTTAACCATGTAATCAGACGGCTGAATTAAATCATACTTCGCACCACCAGCTTGTAATTTCGCAAGCATTTCTTCGTTACTTGCGTACTTATCATAGTTAACTTTCACGTTATATTTCTTTTCAAAATCTCTTAGCACTTGCTCATCAAAATTGTCAGCCCAGCTATAAATGTTTAATTCTTCTTTCTTTTCACCACAACCAGCAAGTACACCAGCAACAAGGCTAAAGCTAATTGCTGCGCCGGCTAATCTTTTCATTAATTTCATCGGTTTATTACCCCCTCGTACTTTCTATATCGTTCGTATTATAAAGGAAGGTGTCCTCCAGAGTTTTCTTCACCATCTGCACCTTTGTTACGGAAGATTTCAGATAGAACCATTAATCCGACGATAGCTACAATTAAAATTGTAGAAAGTGCATTAATTTCTGGTGATACTCCGCGCTTAACCATACTGTAAATGTATAATGGCAATGTTGTTGATCCTGGTCCTGATACGAAGAAACTAATTACAAAATCATCAATTGATAATGTGAATGTTAATAATGCTGCTGAAATAACTCCTGGTGCAATTGCTGGGAACGTTACATAACGAAACGTTTGCCACGGCGTTGCTCCTAAATCGTTCGCAGCCTCTTCTAAATCACGTCCCATACCAGAAAGACGTGCTGCTAAAATAACGACAACAAATGAAATACTAAATGTAATGTGCGCAATAATAATTGTTGTTTTGCCAAGTTCCATACCTAATTGACTAAATAAGATAAGTAAAGATAATCCCATTAAAATATCAGGAATTAAAATTGGTAAATACACAAGACCGTTAATAGCCCCTTCATAACGATATTTATAACGATGTACTGCAATTGCGAAAATCACACCAAGAACTGTCGTTACAATCGTCGTTACGATCGCAATCGTCATACTATTTATAAACGCATCAATAACATCTTGCTTTTGAAATAAATCTGTATACCAATGGAATGTAAAACCTTCCCATTCCGCATTAATGCGAGAATCATTGAAGGAATATACCATTAAAACCATCATTGGAAAATACAAGAACAATAAAATTAACCAAGAATAAGAAACTAAAAACTTCTTCATCTTTGCCTATTCCCCTCCGTTCCCATCATATTTATATACTTTCGTTGCACGATAATATAAGTAAATTAACAGAACAGAGAATAGAACAACAATCATAGATAACGCAGATCCAAACGGCCAGTCACGCGCTCCTAAGAATTGATTTTGAATTACGTTTCCGATTAATGCTACTTTCGATCCACCCATAACGTCTGATACAACAAACATTCCGATAGAAGAAACAAACACTAAAATAGAACCAGTAGCAATCCCTGACATCGTCATCGGTACTGTTACATTCCAAAATGCCTTTGCTGGTGTTGCTCCTAAATCATAAGCTGCTTCTAGCTTACGCTTATCAAGCTGCTCAATCGCTGCATACACCGGTAAAATCATAAATGGTAATAAAGAATAGACCATTCCGAGTATTACAGAAGGTGTGTTATATAGTAAATTTAAAGGTTCACTTATAATACCTAATTTCAATAGCAATGTGTTTACAAGACCTTGTGAACGTAAAATAACAATCCATGCGTATGAACGAACAAGGAAGTTAATCCAAAACGGGATCGTTGCCAATAATAAAAGAATTGAACGGTATTTACGATCAACAATTGTAATTGTATAAGCAAATGGATAACCAATTACTAAACAGATTACTGTTGTAATAACTGCAATCTTAACAGTTTCCCATAACGTTCCCATGTATAGTGGATCAAACACACGAGCTATATTCTCTAACGTAAATTGCATTTCCACTGTCCCATATGCCCCGCGCTGCATAAAGGCAAATGCCAATACAAACAGAAGGGGAATTAGGAAGAAGATTAACAGCCACGCGACTGTCGGTAGTGCGAGTAATTTCCCTTTTTTCAATTTAAGGTCACCTCGTCCTCTTGCTCCCAGCCTACGTATACATTATCTCCAATGCTCCACTGCGCTGCTTCTTCAGCAGTTTGATATGCCATTAGTAATTCTGATGTTTTCTCGTCACGTACATACAGCTTTTCCATATTTCCAACAAACTCAACGTCTTCAATATGTCCAAGATGGTATTCTTTTAAAATCGGCTCTTCAACCGAACGTACCTTTACGTTTTCAGGGCGAATTGCTACATAGCCTTCCCCGTTTTTCACAATATTATTTTCACCGATAAATGTCGCAACGAACATTGTTTTCGGCTTATTGTAAATTTCTTTCGGCGTTCCAATTTGTTCAATATGTCCTTTATTCATAACGACAATACGATCACTCATGCTCATCGCTTCTTCTTGATCGTGCGTTACGTATATGAATGTAATTCCTAAATTACGTTGTAAGTTTTTCAATTCACGTTGCAAATCTTTTCTTAACTTAAAGTCTAACGCCCCAAGTGGCTCATCTAGTAATAATACACGCGGGTTATTTACAATTGCTCTCGCAATCGCTACACGCTGCTGCTGTCCACCAGAAAGCTTTGCAGGTTTACGATTACGGAACTCAAGTAACTGCGTTAAACGCATTGCCTCTTCAGCACGCTCTTTCTGTTCTGCTGCCGGTACTTTCTGCATTTTCATACCGAAACAAATATTTTTCTCCACATTCATATGTGGGAATAGCGCATAATGTTGGAACACTAAGTTCATATGACGCTTATATGGTGGCAAATCGTTAATCTTTTCATCATCTAATAAAAGATTCCCTTTAGTTGGCGTTTCAAAACCTGCGATCATGCGAAGTAATGTTGTTTTCCCGCAACCACTCGGCCCTAAAATCGTTAAAAATTCCCCTTCTTTAATGTCTAAAGAAAGAGGTGGGATAATCACTTGATTTCCAAAATGTTTTTCTACTGCTTCAACTTTAATAATCTTTTTCATTTTCCCGTCCTATCTACCTTAAATTTTAATTTTTATATTCATGAATAAATATTTATGTTCTATAGACTATTTTTTGTTTCGATCCAAACAAAAATGGTTGTTTAGCAGCGTTCTCTTCTATTCTTTATGTAGTATGTTTGATTCATTTTCGCATGATACATATGTCGAACAGAAAAACCCCTTCCATTGCGAAGGGGCTATTATCATACGGCTACGCCTACTGATAAACACCATCATCATTTTAACAACTTTCGTATGAATTTTAAAGCACTTTTTGTAGAAGAGTAACGAATTTTCATATCGAATGCCGTAGATTGGGCTAAAATGCTTTTATAATGTGAAAAAGTCCGAAAACTTTCTTCCCCATGATAACTACCTAATCCACTACTTCCAACGCCACCAAAAGGTAAATATGGCGTTGCAAGATGATAGACAACATCATTAATACAGCCTCCGCCATATGAAATATTACTCGTCACTTTCTTTTGTACTTCTTTATCTTCAGAAAATACATATAACGCTAACGGCTTCGGATGTTGCTGAATTGTGCCAATTATCTCTTCTATGTTGTCGTATTCTACAATTGGTAAAATCGGACCAAAAATTTCATCTTCCATAACAGTACTTTGCCATGTAACATTTGTTAACACTGTTGGTTCTATATGTAAAGTTTCTTTTTTATAGTTCCCGCCGATTACCGTTTTACCATCTTTCAAAAATGTACATAAACGTTCAAAATGACGTTCAGTCACAATTCGTACATAATTGTCATTGTTCAGTGGATCTTTTCCATACTGCTCCGCAATTTCGTGTCGTAATGCCTCAATTAACTGTTCTTTCACCGAAGCATGCACATACATATAATCAGGCGCTACACACGTTTGCCCTGCATTTAAAAACTTACCCCACACAATTCTTCTTGCTGTTACCTCTATTTTTGCATCTTTATGTACAATACATGGGCTTTTTCCGCCAAGTTCTAACGTGAGTGGCGTCAACCGTTTCGCTGCTGCTTCCATCACAACTTTTCCAACACCGACACTACCTGTAAAGAAAATATAATCAAACGGTTCCTTTAACAATTCCGTACTCTCTTCTACACCGCCTTCTACTACCGCTACAAGCTCTTCTTGGAATAATCCCTCTAACATTCTCGTAAGTACTTCGGAAACGTTTGGCGTTAGCTCTGACGGCTTTAAAACGATTGTATTCCCAGCCGCCAGCGCTCCTACAAGAGGTGCAATTGCTAATTGAAATGGATAGTTCCACGGTGCAATAATAAGTGTCACACCGTATGGTTCAGGTACTACTTTCCCTTTTGATCCAAAATGAGTGAGTGCTGTTCGAACCCGCTTCGGTTTACTCCACGATGAAATATGCTTCAATTGAAAGGAAATTTCTTTTAATACATATCCAACTTCCGTTGTAAACGACTCATGAACTGACTTATTTAAATCTAATTTCAATGCCTGAAATATTTCTTCTTCAAAACGTTGAATGCCTTTATAAAGCTTCTTCAAATTATTCTTTCTCACTTCTACACTTCTCGTATGGCCATTATAAAAATATACTTTTTGCTTATTTACAATAGAAGAAACACTCATTCATTCACCTTCTCCCACTATTTTTATCCAATTCTTTCATTATTTATATAGACTTCATATATAATAAATTTCTATTCGTAAAGTTACATTATATATAATTTCTTCTTTTATTTAAAATTCATTGCTCAAAAAAAACTACCGAAAGAAAATCTTTCGGTAGTTTTACTGTATTAACGATATAAACGAACAGCACCTGCAGAATTATCATCAGCTTGTCCTACTACTTCAAACTTCAGGCCAAGATTCGGTAAAATACGTCCTGCATCTGGAATCTGTTTATTAATATACGTTTTCGAATCATCAAACTTCGGTACGCCTGCTAAGCCATTATACGTATACGTTCCGCGCGTTGGAGATACAACTTTCCAAGCTGGCGTTTTATCAAATGAGAACGCCGCATCAGCGATTTGGAATCGTGTACTACTTGCTACTGTTGGTTTACCATTTAAAGTTCCAACAATTGCTTCTGGATGAGAATCAACTACGCCAAGGAAACCATGTCCTGGATGTAAGCCAACCCAGTTATCTGTATAAGATGAATCTGCATACCATACAACCATACCTGTGTTGTATTCTGGACCACGAGCATATTTCAATGCGTTATCTGAACCAGCATAGTTTCTCCACTCTACATAATAGTTATGTTTTTTCTTCTCTGTTCCATTAGATACAGTGAATCCATCTAATTTGAACTGCGGTGTACCTTCTGCATCATCAGAGAATACTACTTTACCGTCTACATTTAGTGATGCATTATCAAGTAGGAAACCGTTTAATGCTAAACCACCATCTGTAATGTACTCAAATGTTAATTTTACTTTCTTACCTTTGAATTGGCTTAAATCGTATGATTTGTCAATCCATTTTCCATTTGTTGAATGTGCATTTCCACTATTTGCTTTCTCACCCAGTTTTTCGATTAATGTTTGTTGACCATCTTCTGTTACAGCATGCACTTCAAGGAAATCATACTCTGCCTCAATTTCATACAATGACTTGAAATCAAATTTCGCAGTCGTTGCATTTGTCAAATCGAACAGTGGCGTCTCCATTTTTGTGTGAAGATTGTCACCTTTTGTGCTGTAGTAATACTGCTTACCAAATGCTGGCGCAATTGTTTTTACATCTTTATCTGGTAAGTTAACACGAATCATACCTGGTCGGTTAGATTTCGTAACACTTTGGTCTAAATATGTCGCTAGACCGATACCTTTATTTAATTTCTCGTAATCTACTTCTACGATATTTGCCCAGTTACCACCGATTGTTTTTTGGAAAAACTCTTTATTTTGCGGTGAGAAACTTGTTGGCGTTGTTCCTGCAATGTTACCCGCCCAGCTTCCGCCACTCATAACAGACCAAGCTTGAATTGGTTCACCGTCACCAGTATAGTCTGTATCATACTCATCTGGAAGACCTAAATCATGACCATATTCATGTGCGAATACACCAACTGCGCCATCTTCTGGTTCAATTGTGTAGTCGAATGCTGCGATCTTTCCGCCCCAATATGGAACTTTCGCTTGTGTGCCTTCAATTGGGAATGGTTTTGGTCCAACAGTCCAGCGGTGTGACCAAATTGCATCGTCACCTAATTTACCACCGCCTGCTTCTTGTCCAACACCCGCATGAATAATCATTAAGTGATCGATTAAACCGTCCGGTTGCTTTTGATTTCCATCGCCATTTACATCATATTGATCAAATTGGTCAAACTCAGATAAATCAATACCACTATCTACAGCTGCTTTTAATGCATCTTTTACTAAATCACGTGGTCCTTTTGGTCCTTTATTATCATGACCTGTAGCAGCATCCGCACCGTAATCAGCAGCTTTACCAGGAACTGTTAACCATTTTGTAACTGTTCCGTCTACTGTATAACTACCGCCAGATTGCTCTTCGTAATATTGTTTAAACGTTTCGATTTTGCTGCCATCCTCTAATGCGAATGGCTCATTACCGAATAACATTTTTTCATAATGTTCTTTGTTAAAATCGTCAGTATACATATAACCAGGTTCTTTATCAATATTGTTATGTTTAAAGTCAGCGTACTCTACAAGTAAAACGAGTACTTTATCTTTACGAACTTCACCGTTATATTCTTTTCCCTTTGCTGGAGAAGTTGGTACTTTACCATTTAGACCACCCTTAACTGGGCCTGTCGCTGCAGGTGTTCCTGTTGCTGGTTTGTCTAACTTTTCTTTCGTATCAGCTTTCGCATCTTTCACTTTCTTTAAAAAGTCAGATGCTTCTTTCGTAAGTGGGTCCCCATTTGATACTTCTTTCCCAGGATTTTCACCCTTTTTGTTCTCTACGTATTTTTCGACGGCTTTCTTTGTTTCTGTCTCTGAAGCCTTCGAATCAATTACCCCACGGTTTTTTAGCGCATTTGCTAAACGTTCTTCTGGAATTAAATGATCATCGACTGGGCTCGTAGCTGTCTTATTCACAGGTGTTTCAGCATATGCAGACTGGCCACCCGCTCCGAATGAAAGACCTAACACAGCTGTCAAAGCGATTGATGACAAAACTTTGAACGGTTTCTTGTTCATCCCTTATTTCCTCCCCTAATAAAAAATATGTATTACAAATTGAATTTTATTAAAAATTCAATATTTTTTCAATATTTAGTTATATTATGTAATGTTTTTAATATATTTGTAAAAATTCCATAGTTAGCATACGAATATATCACAATTCAACAATGTTTTCTGAAAATATTGAAAACATCTGTCAAAAACTTTATAATCGCCATAGAGGGAATTTAATGGGGATTTTATCTTTGTTTTATCTACAAAATATTTGATAATTCACTATATAAAACACAAAATGCGATTGCATTATCATATATTCTGTAGCAGCAGTTATGACCGATAATTAGGGAGGAATTACATTTGTACAAAGATAAGACTGACGCACTGGACCAAGAATGGATTGATTTAATACTTGAAGCTCTAGACGCTGGTATCGCCCTGCAAGAGATCGAACATTTTTTCCAACGTATGAAGCCATCCAGTCAGGCTCAATAGGCTTGTTCTTTTTAACGAAGTTTATGTTATAATAATGACATCATAAGACGACTACATATTGATAGAAAGGTGCGCAAATATGATTGGAGAACGTATAAAACGCCTTCGCTTACAAAAAGGTATTTCATTAACTGAACTTGCCGAAAAAGCTGGTGTTGCTAAATCTTACATTAGTTCTATAGAACGAAATTTACAAAAAAACCCTTCCATTCAGTTTCTAGAAAAAATTGCAGCAGTTCTACAAATTCCAGTTGATACTCTACTTCATGATGAAACAGCAAAGGAAAATCACTTAGACTCCGAATGGACACAACTCGTTAAAGATGCGATGAGCTCAGGTGTCTCCAAAGAACAATTTCGTGAATTTCTTGAATTTACAAAATGGAAGCACGATCAAAAATAATAAATAGAAAGAAGTGCTTACAAACGGCACTTCTTTTTTCTTTATAAAAAAAAGCGGGGGATACCCGCTTTTTGCTTTATTATTTTTCTTCGCCATCTGTTTGGCTTGCGTTGAATGTCCATTCTAAGTTCAATGAATCGCCTTGGAATTTGTTTTGATCTTTACCATCATCTTCGAATACAAATTGTACCCATAGATAGTCTTCTGAATTTGGTGCTAGACCACCATTCTCTGCCCACTCTGGAGCAAAGATGTCTTTAGCTAAAACATCTGGATCCACATTTTGTAAATCTGCTAAAGTTGTTTCATATACAGGCTCACTTTGTTTATCCCAGTTCCAAAGGAATTTCACTTTAATGTGCTTACCAAAATCTTCACCAGCATTATCACCTTTTGCATCTTTAACAGTATACTTTGTCGCTAATTTAACGTCTTTAATCGCTAACGTACCGTCGTTCTTTAATAAGAACTCTTTCTTAACAGAATCCCCTGGTTTTAAATCTTTAATATCTACAAGCGTTTTAGGGTTTAATGTAAGATCTAACGTCCCAGCTGCAAATGTATTATTTGATACTTCTTTATCACTAAAGTATGCAAATGTTCCTCCACCAATTAAAGATAACCCCAGTGCCGCTGATGCAACTCCCATACCTAATTTCTTTTTCAGACTCACAATCAATTCCCCCTAGCTGTTTTTTATATTTTTGTCTCTTATTTTTCAATAAGAGATATAAAGAAAACTATATTAGCTTAGCTAATGTTCGTTCTCTTTTAAAAACCTTAAGTTCATTATAACGAACATTACTCTATAAATACAACAAATATTTATTAGTATTTTCAATTATTTTTATTTCTCAATATTGTTCCGATTTTTCAGAAAATAAAACATGATACTTTATACTAATTTATAACTTTGTTCACACTCAAATATATTTCATACTATAAGAAAAAAGAAAGACAAAGAGGTGAGGGCTAACGTTCCCTCACACTCACATAAACATTAATAGTTTTGTTTATTCGCTCGTTATCTCTTGCACCACATCCTTGTTTTCCAGCTGTTTCACTAAAGCAGTTACCAGCTTTTTATCTGTTTCTATTTCTTCTGTTCTTCCACTCTCTGCTGTTCTTCTGCTTTCTTCTGTTCTTCTGCTTTCTTCTGTTCTTCTGCTTTCTTCTGTTCTTCTACTTTCTTTTGTTCTTCTACTTTCTTTTGTTCTTCTACTTTCTTCTGCTCTTCTACTTTCTTCTGTTCTTCTACTTTCTTCTGTTCTTCTACTTTCTTTTGTTCTTCTACTTTCTTCTGTTCTTCTACTTTCTTCTGTTCTTCTACTTTCTTCTGTTCTTCTATTTCATTCTGTTTCTTTACTGTTTCATCTTTTAATAGTTTTTGTAAAGTTTGAATTTGTTCATCAATAGCTTGCAAACTAACTTCTTTCACAATATAATCTCGCTTCTCTTTTATACTGAGAAAACCTTCATTCACATATACGGCCACTTGTTGAATCGATTCACTTTTATTCACTTTTAATTCTTCTTGTATTTGATTATAAGGAGCTTCTATTGCAGTATATACATTTTGCAGCCCTTCCTCCTCAGAAGCAATTTTCTCACGTCCTTGTTGCCACACTATAATTGCCTGTTCAATTTCTTCTATAGAAGTTACTGCCAACTTCCCCTTCATTTCTCCATACTGATGCTCAATAAACTGTTTATGTTGCTCAGCTTCCTCTTTTAACGTATCAACTGTTTTTGGAAATATAATCGCTGTAGAAAGAGCGGCTTCCACTTTCGTTTCATGAATAAATGCAGCTTCTGTATACGTCATTATTTGAGAGCCTAAATAAAACGTAATGGAGCACATACAAGGCAATATAAGCATCTTTTTTAATTTGCGAGTTGTTTTCAGCATCTTAATCTCTCCCATCGAACAAGACGTTCTCTATACAGAACGTTATTTTTATTATAATAAAGAACGATAAAAAATGATAGCTATATACTAGAAAAATAGAAAAAGGACTATCCATTTGATAGCCCTTTTTCATATTATTTTGCTTCACCTTCTGTTTGTTGTGCATCAAACGTCCAAGTTAAATTTAATTTATCGCCTTGGAATTGGTTTTGGTCTTTTTTATTATCAACAAACTCAAATTTCACTGTAAATTTATCAGACTTACCTGCAGAAATACCTTTTTCATCCCAGAACCAAGCAGATAGATCATTATCTACCGCTGTAAGTGTGTCACCTTTCAATTTATCTAGCGTTGTTTCTTTTACGATTGTTTCATGCTTGTCTACATTTTTTAAGAATGTTACTTTAATATGTTTACCAAAATCATCTTTATTATCTTTCTTCACATCATCTACATTGTAATCTGTTTTCAATAGAACCTTTTTAATATCTAAAGATCCTTTATTTTCTAGTTTAAAATCTCTTGTAATTGTATCGCCAGGTTTTAAATTTGATACATTAACAACTGTTGTTGGATTGATTGCTAAATCAAGTGTACCAGACGCAAATGTATTGTTTGACACTTCTTTATCACTGAAAAATGCAAATGTTCCTCCACCAACTAATGCTGCCCCTAACACTGCTGATGCGATACCCATACCTAATTTTTTCTTTAAAGTCATGTCCATATCCCCTTAATCTATATATTTGTTAACTTCCTAAAAGGAAAGTATAACCAAACGAACTAGACGGATTGTTCTACTTTTTTCTCTTTCTTTTCCCCGTCAATGCTGCGAATCGCGCCAAAAATAGAAATCGCGGAATAGCCTAGTAAAAAGACCCCTGGAATAATAAGAAGCAATGCAGCTCCAGCCTTTGAACTAGCATAATTTAATGCATATCCTGCATAAGGAACTGTAATATCCGCATATTTCCCAATAACATTCTCCGCACGTACTGGTTCTAAATCAGGGCCATTGTTGTTATCCCCTTTTGTTTCATACGTTACTTTTCCATTTGTATCTTTCACACCGATAATACGGTGAGTGATAATTTTTTCATCTTTCTCTTTAAAGGTAATAACATCGCCTTTTTGATATTTAGAACCATCTTTCGTCGGCTCTATCGCAATGATTGATCCTGTTAAAAATGTTGGTTCCATCGATCCTGATAACACTGATTTAAATTGATATCCCATCACTGTTGGATCTCCGCCACTCGCTTTTGACGAAATAACTACAAAAGCTAAAAAAACCATTAATGCAAATAAAACAAATGAGATAACGTTGCTAATCGCTTTCCAAATTAATTTCATCGTCTCTCTCCCTCTCCGTTGTTTTATATTATTTGGAGTATATAATACCCAATTCGTTCTTTAACAAGAACACAACTAAATAATATAACGAACAAAAAATAAATGCAATAAGAAAATTTACAATTATTAGTTATTTTGTATATACAAAAAAAGACTGTGTCGAAGTCTCTTCACAGTCTTTTTACTAGTAATTTATTTTTCTTCTGATTTCATTCCTGTTGTATTTCGGCGTAGCACTACAAATAAAATGGCTCCAAATAGTACAGCGGCACCTATCCCAATACTTATTATTTTCACATTTGATTCATTTACTTCAGGCGTAGTCGTGTCTTTTTTAGGCATCGCAAAAGTAACATCTTCTTTTGAAAGAACATTTATCGTCGCAATTGTTTGATTATTTTTAGTGATGTCAACTGCACCAACTACTTCACCACGATGAATTCCTTTATGATATAAAGAATCTTTATCTAATGAGGCCGCACGGAAAATCGTCCTCACATTTTTTCCTTCATCTTTCTTAAGCATAAGCTCTGCACTTTTTTCAAGCTCGCTATCGATATCTTTATTTAAGTACGTTGCCTTTTGATGCCAGCTATGTTTATCTAGTACAGTTTGCTTCACAAATTGACCGAAAGAATAGTCCGCCATCTGCTTCAAATCTTCATAAATTTCAGGTCTTTGAGAAGCCATTACTACATTTATAATACGATTGCCATCCTTCTCATTTAATAAAACGAGTGTATTACGCGCTTCATTTGTAAAACCCGTCTTCCCGCCAATGCTATATGGATTTTCAAAATAAGTAGACTTGTTAAAAATAGACACCGTCTGTCTAGATGTCGTAACTGTCGTTCTTTTCGTATTCATTGCTTGCAAAATTTCAGGATACTTTTGCACACCTCTCGTAATCATAGCCATATCAAATGGTGTTGTATAATGATTCGGATCATGCAATCCATTTGGTGTGACAAAGTGACTGTCTGTAGCTCCTAATTGCTTCGCTTTCTCATTCATCATATGAGCGAAATTCTCAACACTTCCGCCAATACGCTCTGCAATCGCATACGACACATCATTCGCACTCAGTACCATTAAAATCATAAGCGCAGTATTACGATTAATCGTCTCACCAGGCTGAAACTCAATTTGATAATTACTCTTCTCTTGATCTAATGCTAATTGTGAAAACGTAAATTGATCTTCTGGCTTCGTATGCTCCATAAGTAAAATTGCTGTTAACACTTTCGTCATACTAGCTGGAAATGCACGATGATGTGCGTTTTTGTCATACAAAACATCTCCAGTTTTCGCATCAATCGTAGTTGCAAACTGACTAAAAACATTTGGTCCTTCCGCAGGTGGTGGTGCCACTTGTTCTGGATTCACTCCAATATTCGTCTCAGCACGTAACGTCATAGGTGTCAAAAAAAATAAACAAATAACGGTAATAAAAGCCAAAATTTTCTTAAAATTTACCATATGACTCTCCCTTTTCATTATACTCTCACAGCTTACAAACTAAATCTACCAATCTATATGTAATTTGTATTAAATTGGAAGAATATTCACTGTTTTTTACTATATCATACTTTTACGATAAAGAACATAAATATACAACAAAAAATAAGAAGGAATTATTCTTTCTTATCCTTCTCATCAATTAATGAATCTATTAAATTTTGACTAGCTTCCTCGGGTGTACTCTCGTCTGTTATCCCCATAAACGACCAACCTTTAGAATCGACCCACTCAACAAACTCTTGTAAAAACTCATCATGTGTAACATCCACATCAAGAATCGAGCCATTAATCGAAATCGTTCTATTTCTAGATACACGCATCTTGAACGTTTTCCTTACCATTACAATAATTCTCCCTCTACTCTTGAATAATTATAAAATAATCTTGTATCTCTGTTATACATGATTTTAAGTAAATTGTAAAAAGGATATATTGGCCAATTGGGATATTGAAAATGGAAACCTCTTATCCTACATAACCCTCGTACGATATACAAATGGTCATATTATTCAACAATTAGACCATTTAGATGAATAAAAATTATGGTCTTTTGGAAGATATCACGCAAAATAGTATAATTTGAATAAGAGCACTAAGGCAGCTCCTTTTAGATGAACTTTTACGTTGTAGACTTAGAGACTGATGCGGAAATTACTATTTGGTTCCTATTTCTATACATAATATTGCTGGAAAGAAGGTAGTACGGTGAAAACAACAGAAAATTTTACTGACAAGGCCGATATATATGCGAAATATCGACCTAGTTATCCCGATGAATATATTGAGTATTTGCTCTCAGCTAACGAACTAAATGAGAATCAGATGGTGGCCGATATTGGTTCAGGTACCGGGATATTTAGCCACCAACTACTTGAAAGTGGTTTACATGTTATTGGAGTTGAGCCAAATGATGACATGAGAAAAATGGCAGAGCAATCGTTAAAACGATATCCTCGTTTTCAATCAATAAAAGCAACTGCCGAAAATACCACTTTAAAAGAAAATAGTGTGGATTTAGTAACTGTTGCTCAAGCATTTCATTGGTTTAATAAAGAAGCTTTCAAAATCGAATGCCAACGAATTTTGAAACAAAAGGCAAATGTTGCTCTTGTTTGGAATAGTAGAGATGTAACTAGCCCGATTATTCAAGAAAATGCAGACATTTGCCAGAAGACCTGCCCGAACTTCAAGGGATTTAGTGGTGGAATCGAGGAAACTCCAGAAATGTTTAATAGCTTTTTTAAAGATGGGAAGTACGAGTTTAAAGAATATCAAAATGATTTACTTTTTGATATTGAAGGTTTTTTAGGAAGAAATTTATCAGCGTCCTATGCTCCGAAAGAAAATGACGAAGAGTATAAAAACTTTGTTCTTCTCCTATCAGAGTTATTCGAAAAATACAGTAAGAATGGAAAAATCGTTCTCCCAAACTTAACGCGAAGTTATTTGGGCAACGTATAAACAACCGGATATAAAGTGAAACTTTAATCAGCCTTCATCAATCGGGCACGATCATTGAATAAACCTTAGCTTTATTGTTATATGTTGAGTACAATGCAGTACACTATATTGAAAATTAAGCAAGCATACTCCCGGTCTGGATTTAGGACGGGGGTATGCTTGTTTCGTGTGATGAAATTTAATAGTTTTATTATCTTTTTACAAAAAACTCACATTTTATCACTTCAAATACACTTGACCGTCGTACAATAAAATGGAACATATTAGAAAACAACTTAAAATAAGGAGGAAATCCATGGCGTGTTGTACATATTGTAAAACGAAGTGGAAAGTAAAAGAGGTTTGGTCGATACTCACGACATTTGAAAAAGATTGTCCATATTGCTTCGGAAGGCAATATTTATCAAAGAAAACAATAAACGCTATGCCAGAACTTATAAGCTTACCTTTACACTTCTTATTCCCTTTTCTAGTTGATTTGAGTGATGAGGGGCCTTTGGATTGGTATCGAAAAACATAATATAACCGCTTTATTCGAACCCACCTTTAATTAAACTTTCTACTTATATATTCCTTAATACACTACTAGCGTGATTCCAAATATTTTCCCTTCAAAAGATTAATATAAAATATTGTAAAATTTCAGTTAATTTTATATAATTACTTTAGTATAAAGATTAAGGATGCTGTTACATACGCATCTTTGAAGATCCCGTAGCTCAGCAGGGAGAGCGCCACCTTGACAGGGTGGAGGTCGTGAGTTCGAGCCTCTCCGGGGTCATAAAAAAAAAGAGAAACCATATCAACTTTCTACGTGATAGGGTTTCTCTTTTTTATCTAAGTCAATCACTTCCCACCAAACATCTTCTCCAACGACTTCGTATTTGCAAACAATACTTCTTTCAAGTTATCATCTGCAACAATTTTATAATCGCCATCTTTGTTTTTCTTTAAGTTCAATGTAACTTCGCGAGTTGCCATTGCTGCATCTTTATCTGCTAAGTTTTTGACGATAGTTGATGTCATTGTTTTTTCGATTGCTTTTTCAGATTGTTCTTTGTCTTCACTAAAGGCACTAGCAAACGCCATTGGCATAACTTCTCCCACTGCTTTTGTTACAGCAACGGATAGATCTGCAGATGTAATTTTCACTTTTACTTCTGCTTTGTCATCCTTTTTCGATACTTCTTCTAGCTTTTCAAATTTAAAGTTTTTTGTAATTGCACTCAGCATTGCTTTTGCCTCAGCATCATCTGTTTTTTCATTTAGTTTATTAAATTCCTTGTCACTCTCAACAAATGTACGAGCCTTTTCTACATCACCTTTTTGTATCGCTGTTAAAAATTCTTCTGTCGTATCTTTCGGATTTGCACACCCTGCTAAAACACCTACTGTTAATCCTACTACCATCATTAACAGCAATAATTTCTGTATCTTTTTCACGTTTATTCTCCTCTTATCTTTTCTAGTAAGTCAGCACTATATAATAGTATGAAACTGACATTACAAACATTTTTTAGTATAGCATTTATATGATTTATTTTCTATTTACCCAAAAAAATAAAGAGCCTTGCAGCATTCCTACAAGGCCCTCTTCTATCAATCCGTATCCGTAGCACAAATGAACCACATCTTATGCTCCTTACTATCTAACACCATCCAAGTCACATCCCACGCAACATCGTAAAACCAATCTGTCCAAGGGCGATAGCTTTCGAACACTTTAATATCTTCGTATCGATCTTGGAACATATATTGACATAGATTAACTGCTAATTGTTTTGCGATAACTGGTCGTTCCTTAAATGTTTCATATGCTCCGCCCGACAAAATTTGAGCGGCAATGCTACCATCAAGCATGACTGCCCATTGCTCTTTAAAATGAAACTTATATTTTTCTGACGTATGTATTTTTAACTCTTCTAAGCTTTTGATTATTTCTAAAGAGTTACAGATTCTTCTAAAGAAGTGCTCGTGTCCATCTTTCCAATATGGTATTTCTTTGAAAAAATTTTCGTTATGTACTTTAAAACAGCTTATAACCGCTCCGCCATTTACGTTTTGTTCCTTAAATGTATGTATGAGTTTCTCAATAGATGAGTCATTCGCTTCTATTTTTTCAAACGTTCCCTCTTTCCATCTCATAAAGCCCACTACTCTCTATTAATAATTTGTTTCTTCATTATAAAGTGAAACTTTAATCAGTGGGGGGGTTCTTCATCCCCCACTGATTATTAGTTGAACCAATCGGACTTTTATGGGCAGTTGATCCCCCACCTAACTTCTTTGCTTTCGCTGCATTTTGAGGTGGGGGGTCTTACTGCCCATTAAAGCGGGATAAATAGCAAAATAAAAACCAGCAACTTTAAGATTACTGGATTATCTCTTATTTATATTTGAAAAAACAATAACAATTGCTCCAATTATATAATGCCCTGCTACCATCCACATAGTCCGATCCAAGATCATAAGTGATAACCAAAGCGATATATTAATAGCAGCAAATAATAAGTATAAAATGAAATCTTTCTTTTGTAGCGCCTCTCTATTCATTACAATGAAAATCGCACCGACTGGCGGAAGGATAAAGCAAAGGAAAAAGACAAACGTTTTTCTTAACGACCATGGATATGAGTCTCCTTTTCACTTTATAGTACATGTAACATCGGTCTCACTATTCTATATTCGTCACTATAAGGCTCCTTTATGATTAAAGGTGAGTGAGGACCTTTTTCTTCTACCATTGTGAATACTTCTGTTTTTTCTTGTACTATGTTAGATTCACTGTTTTTAGTAGGTTTTTTACTTGTTTTGATTTTCTTCGTTACTTCTCCGAGCCTTTTTCCAACTTTTTCAGCTTCGGCAGGTTCATTCGTAACGTAGTATTCTTGATTCTCCCATACTAACATAGGTGGCACTTGTTCTCGTTTGTTACATATTATATAAGTAATACTAGCTATAAGTAGTAGACATGTTAATAAAAAGAAGATAGTTTTTTTATTCATATACTATTCTCCCTATCTATCATTTTATTAAATTATATAATATCAATTATATGTAGTAAATGGATTTAGTGGGATTTTTAGGGTTTTACACAAAAAGAAAAAACCTTACTAAAGTAAGGTTCCATTTTTTAATTTTATAGTGACTGATTTATTAAAACGATCATTACGATAATCGCTATAAACATAACAACTAAACAGCCGATCATTTTATAAAAGCCTCTTTTCGTTAACGTCCCACCTTGCACGTCTTTACGAATAAACAAGAATACGGCTAAAAATAATACAAGCCCCATTCCAAAAGCATACAACATTTGCATATGTTAATCTTCCTTTCTTTCTTCCATCTTAATATCTTTTCGCTAAAACAACAAATGAGATAAAGACGGTACTCATCGTAAGTGCCATAAGTATGTTCAATAGTTCAGTAGCAGATAGTGTAATTATTTTTAAGTTTAAGCCGAAAGAGAAAAGAAGATAATATGCTGTTAACGCAAAAAAGCTAAAGAACATGCCTTTATAACGAATTAATTTCATCCGCTCGTCTTTTTCTTTAAATTGTGGATGTAAGTAACTTAAGCAAAAGCACATGATCATCATCGCAAGCACTGTATACGTTGGAGTTGGTGGTGCGGAATGCGTCATAATACCTGATAATATCATAAATCCACTCATGAATAGAAAAATAACACCCATAATAACAAAATACTTTTGTGAATAATTCATCCCTATTCCCCCTCTTCTTTCCCTTCATAAATAAATACATGTTCTATCGTTGTCTGAAATGTTTTTGCTATTTCAAATGCTAACGGAAGTGATGGATCATATTTTCCTTTTTCAATTGAAATGATGGTTTGCCTGGAAACTCCAAGTTTCTCAGCCAATTTTTCTTGAGATAGTCCAAATTTTTTTCGGTATTCGACCATTTTATTTTCCAAGGAAATTTCTCCCTCCTTCCTTATACCGAGTATATATGTAAAGTAAACTTTACGTCAAGTTTCCTTTACACCCGTTTTGTTCATTTTTCACTCTTTTTATATAGAAGAAACTTGTTCGATTTCAGCACGTCTATTTTGTAATAAAACATGGAACACTGTATGTAATCGTTACTATATTTCCTCCTCTCTTTTTTTAAAATTTAATATCTCCCTATTTGTTTTATCCTTTTAAAATATTTCATTTATCTCTTTATTCCACGAAATGTGTTATTGGTTTTACGGTGTTTTTCGTCATATTTATAGAAACTAACTGTTTATGAAGCATTTTTTATGTTTAGCAACTTTTTTTGTAGAAATCCTTCACTTTCCTTTCAATATTTAACACTATCTAAATAAAGTTTACGATAAATTCATAATTTTTTATTTTTTATACTATATTCCGTTATATTGTTGTATAATATCAATGAAAGCGCTTATTATTTCAATATACATAATTCGAACTCTTTTTTATCAAAACATTCTAACTATTATACTTATATTTACATGCAACAATTTTAGTTATCTGTATAGGTATACCAAATATATCCACCCCATTTTTCTGTAAAATTACTTTATAACATGAAAGATTAACTTGGGTGATAAGTTATTGTGAATGTTTTTTTACAAAACAGATAAGTAATAGTGTTTGGTATTATGTAAATTATTGTAATAACATAAGAGTAAAGAAAACATTTACATTAATTATTAGTTCATCACTTATTGAAAAAGAGCAAAATGCACCTTTTGTTAGGAAAAGGATTATATGCATTGGGAGGTTTAAACAAATGACGAGGAAGAATACAACGACAAACCCTTGGGCCAAGTTCCATGGTCCGAACCTTGGTTATGTTATTGAACAGTATGATCTTTACGTAACTGGAACAGGTTCTGTTGATCCGGAATTACAAGAGCTTTTTGAAATTTTTGGAGCTCCTTCGTTTCAAGATGATGTCGTAACAGGGGACAACACAGCAACACATTTTTCTCCTCAAAACACAGGGAACATTGAAAAAATTCTTAAAGTCGTTCAGCTTGTTGAACAGATTCGTTCTTTCGGGCATACGTTGGCTCACATCAATCCGATGGAAGATGCTGCAAATGGACAATCTCTTCTTGAGAAAGCAATGAACGAACTGAGCGATGCTGACTTGAAAGCGATTCCAGCAAAGACAGTATGGCAAGAGGCACCAGAGGGTATTCACACTGCACTTGATGTAATTCATAGATTAAAAGACGTTTATACAAAATCTTTAGCTTATGAATTTTCTCATATACAAGATAGTGAAGAACGCGCATGGTTGCATCAAATGGTGGAATCAAATTCATTGCGTCAACCACTATCAAATAAAAAACGAACTGCTCTTTTAAAACGTTTAACAGCTGTTGAGGGTTTCGAGCAATTCTTGCATAAAACATTCGTTGGGCAAAAACGTTTCTCTATCGAGGGCGTTGATATGCTTGTACCTGTTCTAGATGAAATTGTTCTAGAAGGTGCAAAGGACGGCGTAGAAGATGTCATGATTGGTATGGCTCACCGCGGTCGTCTAAGCGTACTTGCACACGTATTAGAAAAACCATATAGTCACATGTTTGCTGAGTTCAAACATGCAAAAATAGAAGGCGCAGTGGCAAACTCTGGCTGGACTGGCGACGTGAAATACCATTTAGGTAGAGAACAAGTTGTTAGTAACGAAGAAGTTAGCACTCGCGTTACATTAGCAAATAACCCAAGTCACCTTGAGTTCGTTAATCCTGTTGTAGAAGGTTTCGCACGTGCGGCTCAAGAGAATCGTAAAAAATCTGGTCTTCCAGAACAAGATACTTCAAAATCATTCGTAATTTTAGTTCATGGTGATGCTGCATTCCCTGGTCAAGGTATTGTATCTGAAACGTTGAACTTAAGCAGATTGAATGCGTACCAAACAGGCGGAACAATTCATGTTATCGCAAACAATGCAGTTGGTTTTACGACTGATAGCTATGATTCTCGTTCTACGAAATATTCAAGTGACCTTGCAAAAGGCTTCGATATTCCGATTGTTCACGTGAACGCTGATGATCCAGAAGCTTGTCTTGCTGCTGCTAACCTTGCGATTCAATATCGTACATTGTTCAAAAAAGATTTCTTAATCGATTTAATTGGTTACCGCCGCTACGGTCATAACGAAATGGATGACCCAGCAGTTACACAACCACAAGTGTACAAAAAGATTAAAAATCACCCAACTGTACGAGCAATTTATGCAGATCAATTACAAACTGCTGGCGTTCTAAATGCAGATGAGGTTGAAACAATTACTCAGTTTATACAAGAGCAATTAAAATCTGACTATGCACAAGTACCACCAGCTGATACGAGCGATGCAACAATTCATGTTAAAGTGCCAGATGTTGTTGCAAAAGGTATTCAGCCAATTGATACTGGTGTTGAGATTGACTCACTTCGTGCAATTAATGAAGGTCTACTATCTTGGCCAGAAGGCTTTAACGTATATCCGAAAGTGAAGAAAATTCTTGAACGCCGTAAAGACGCTCTTGAAGAGAACGGTAAAATTGAATGGGCACTCGCTGAGTCACTAGCATTCGCTTCTATTTTACAAGAAGGTACGCCAATTCGTTTAACTGGTCAAGATTCACAGCGTGGTACATTCGCGCATCGTCATATCGTATTACACGATACTGATACAAATGAAACATATTCACCATTACATCGTTTACCAAACATTAATGCATCATTCTCTGTTCATAACAGTCCGTTATCAGAAGCTGCCGTTGTTGGTTACGAGTATGGTTATAACGTATTCGCTCCAGAAACTCTTGTTATGTGGGAAGCGCAATATGGTGACTTCTCAAATACTGCGCAAGCATTATTTGATCAATATGTTTCAGCTGGAAGAGCAAAATGGGGTCAAAAGTCTGGTTTAGTTCTTCTATTACCACACGGTTATGAAGGTCAAGGACCAGAGCACTCTAGTGCACGTCCAGAGCGTTTCTTACAGTTAGCTGCTGAGAATAACTGGACAGTTGCAAACTTAACGAGCGCGGCACAATACTTCCATATTTTACGTCGTCAAGCATCTATCTTAGGAACAGAAGCTGTTCGACCATTAGTATTGATGACGCCGAAGAGTTTATTACGTCACCCACTTACGCTGTCAACTGCTAGTCAGTTAAGCGAAGGACGTTTCCAACCTGCTCTAGAACAAGAAAACCTTGGTACAAAACCAACTAAAGTAAAACGTCTTGTTTTAAGCACAGGTAAAATGGCGATTGACTTAGCAGCAGAAATTGAGTCTGGTAAACATGAGTATAACTTAGATGAAGTTCATGTCGTTCGTATTGAACAGCTGTACCCATTCCCTGCTGAGAAAGTTCAATCTATTATGAAACGCTTTAAAAACTTAGAAGAAATTATTTGGGTTCAAGAAGAACCTCGTAATATGGGCGCATGGCATTACATGGCTCCAATTCTGTTCGAACTTGCTGGAGATAAAGTGAAAACAGGTTATATTGGACGCCCAGATCGCTCTAGCCCATCTGGCGGCGATCCATTCGCTCACAAAGCTGAGCAAGAACTAATTGTTGCTCACGCTTTAGATGTGAAGTATAACTTCCGTCAAGATAAACAAGAGATTGAAGTTTTCAGCAACTGAAAGTAACAATGAAGGTTTCTAGCTTGCTCCCCGGACAGATATTCTGCCCGGGGGCAGGCTAACAAATGGAGATTACCGAAGACAAAAGAAGAAAAAACACACCGTTAGGCAAATAAGGGGAGGACATTTAAAATGATCGAAATTAAAGTACCTGAGCTTGCAGAATCTATTACTGAAGGAACTATCTCACAATGGCTTATCAACGTAGGCGACAAAGTTGAGAAAGGTGGCAGCGTTGTTGAGCTTGAAACTGATAAAGTCAATGTAGAAATCATTGCAGAAGATTCAGGTATTGTATCGAAGTTACTAGGCGAACCTGGGGATACAGTTGAAGTTGGCGCAACTATCGCAATTTTAGATGCAAACGGAGCACCCGTTGCAGTAAGTACACCTGCACCAGTGGCTGAGCAGCCAAAACAAGAAACAACTGAAGCACCGAAAGCTGCGGCTCCAACTACTGAGCAAGCTGCAACTCTACAAGGTTTACCAAATACAAACCGTCCTATCGCATCACCAGCTGCTAGAAAAATGGCTCGTGAATTAGGAATCGACTTAAACGACGTACGTAGCACAGATCCACTTGGACGTGTGAGACCACACGATGTACAAGCTCATGCTACAGCACCAAAAGAAGCACCGGCTGCTCCAAAAAGTCCAGCTCCTGCTCCAGTTGCAAAAACGGAATTCGAAAAACCAGTTGAGCGCGTGAAAATGTCCCGCCGCCGTCAAACAATTGCAAAACGCCTTGTAGAAGTTCAACAAACATCTGCAATGTTAACAACATTTAACGAAGTTGATATGACTGCAATCATGGAATTACGTAAAGAGCGTAAAGATGCTTTCGAGAAAAAACATGATGTACGTCTTGGCTTCATGTCATTCTTCACAAAAGCAGTTGTTGCAGCATTAAAACAATTCCCATTATTAAATGCTGAAATTCAAGGCGACGAGCTTATCATTAAAAAATTCTATGATATCGGTATTGCAGTAGCAGCTCCAGATGGATTAGTTGTTCCAGTTGTACGCGATGCTAACCAATTAAACTTCGCTGAAATCGAAAGTGAAATTCGTAATTTAGGTATGAAAGCACGTGACAACAAACTTTCATTAAAAGAACTACAAGGTGGTACATTCACAATTACAAACGGTGGTGTATTCGGTTCTCTAATGTCAACACCGATCCTAAACAGCCCACAAGTTGGTATTTTAGGAATGCACAAAATCCAAGTACGTCCAGTTGCAATTGATGCAGAACGTATGGAAAACCGTCCAATGATGTACATCGCTTTATCTTACGATCACCGTATTGTTGATGGTAAAGAAGCAGTTAGCTTCCTTGTTGCTGTTAAAGATATGCTTGAAGATCCAAAATCATTATTATTAGAAGGTTGATAGATTAATAATCTATTAAAGGATGTAGAATGAATCATTCTACATCCTTTTTTTATTGCATTCATACGGGACAAATTTCATAACATAAGCTAATAATGTATGCCTAAAACGTAAGGAGGATTAAAATGAATAACCTTCCAATTCATGCAAAACTTAAAGCAAATAAGGATACTTTCTTCCTTCCCGACTCAAACGGGGGTGTCTATTTTCGAAATAACGCCAGTTCATTTCGTATGGACGGTGATGGAATTTACAACTGGATTGAAAAATTAATGCCAATGTTTAACGGTAACTACTCTTTAGCAGAAATAACCGATGGTCTCCCTCTCCCCTATCAAAATCGTGTATTTGAAATCGGAGAGATTTTATATGAAAATGGCTTCGTTCGGGATGTAAGTCAAGATGCACCTCATGAATTAAATAGTGCATTACTTGATAGATACGCTTCACAAATTGAATTTTTAGAAGCTGATTCTCATTCAGGCGCTTTAAAATTCGAAACGTATCGCGCGGCAAACGTCCTTATAATTGGTTCTGGAGATATGCTTACTTCCCTCGTTTCTTCTTTATTAGAATCAGGATTACCTACCTTTCATTACCTTGTTACAGATTATGAGGAAACAAATTACGACCGCATCCATGAGCTAGTAGAACTTGCATATGAAGTTGATGATACTGTACTTGTTCAAGAAATTAATACGACAATTGATCGTCCCCTGCATGAAGTGTTCGAGCCTTTCGACTGGGTTTTGTACGTTTCTCAAAATGGAGATATTGAAGGTTTAAGAGCAGTTCACACGATTTGTAGAGAAATAGGAAAGAGCTTCATACCAGCCGTCTGTTTATCAACACTTGGTATAGCTGGTCCTATTGTAACAGCTAATCATGAAGAATGCTGGGAATCCGCATGGCACCGGCTACATGAAACGACTTTACAAAATGAACATTCATCAGCATCATTTTCACCACTTCCATCTGCAATGTTAGCAAATATAATCGTATTTGAATTACTTAAGCATGTCGCTGATGATTCTTACCGAGAAAAAGAACCACAATTCTTTTTATTAAATTACGAAACACTCGAAGGAGCATGGCATCCTTTTATAAAACATCCTCTCGCAACTGATGAAAGCTTTACAATTGATACGATAGAAAATCTTTCTGAACAACTTGAGCATCGGTCCAACCAACATACCTCAACTGATTTATTCCGCTTTTTCGACTCATTAACTTCTAAAGAAGCTGGTTTATTCCATGTATGGGATGAACAAGATTCATATCAATTACCGTTATCACAATGCCATATTCAAGTAGCTACTCCACTATCAGATGGTCCTGCTTCCCTCCTGCCTCTTATGACTTGTGGTGGTTTAACTCATAATGAAGCGCGCCGAGAAGCTGGTTTAGCAGGAATTGAAACATATGTAGCGGAAATTATGCACCGCCTTATTCCTGAACATAACGATATCGGTATTGGCGCTGGGGAAACGATGACAGAAGGTGTATACCGGGCACTACAACAACATTTAAATAATAAATTGTATGAGCGTCAGTCACATATGCTAGAAGAAATTACGACAGTCGACTTAACCGAAATTCATGATAAACATTGTAGATTTTATTACGATGCTCTCGCTACAATTCATGAAACACCTCAAATAGCAGTAAGTGAAGAGATTCTCAGTTTTCCAGTCGTTTGGGTCGGTATAAATGATCGATGGTACGGCGCATCTAATATTAATACAACATTAGCGTTACGAAATGCACTACAACTATCCCTTCTTCATATTCAAAATGAAGAGAATCCATACAGAGCTAATATCTTGCCGGAATCCTCTATTATTTTATATGACACGGATTCTTTTAGAATAGAAATACAGGCGGAAGAAGAAATTCCAAGCACACAATCTGTACAGCTTGCCTTGCAACATTTAGAAGAACATAATTTTTATCCATTCGTGTTTGATTTAGCTATTGAACCATTTTTGAAAGAGAACTTAGATGGTGTGTACGGGGTATTAATTGCAAAGGAGGACAGTCTATGACTCAAAATATATTACTTATAGGAGATGGCCTTCTGGCAAACTATGTACACGATCAATTATGCAAACAATATTCTATCATTCGTCAACATAACCTTACAGAAGAACTCCCTGAAAATATTCATCTCGCTCTCGTATTACATGATGGCTCTCCTTCTTCTATTCATCATGATGCCGAGCTGATGTTTCGGTCGAATCAGATTCCGTGGTTACGCGGGTTTACTTCATTTGGTGAAGGTATTATCGGTCCTTACATTCATCCTCTTGTAACTGGCTGTTCCAACTGCTCTGATGGGCGCCGGTTTATCGCTGGCTTTGATCAACAAGAAATGTGGGAACTACAACGAAAATATGCGTTAAAGGCAGATAATGTAACAAGACGTGATGTACGTGCCACCCAAAATGGTATGCTACAAATGTGCCATCTTATTTGCGCAGAAACAGAGAAGATATTAGCTCATCACCATTCTTCTTTAGAAAATGAACTCATTTTACTAAACTTACAAACACTGCAATGTACACGTCATTCCTTTCTTGCAGATCCCCTCTGCCCTGTATGTAGCAATTTGCCTGATGACACAGCAGATGCAGCTGTGATTTCATTACAACCGAGCTTAAAAACAAGTGATGCAACATATCGCTGTCGTTCCATTTATGAACTAAACACATTTTTAACGAGAGATTATTTAGATTATCGCGTCGGTATGTTGAACGGAAAAATGCAGCATTCTTTATTACCTTTTGCTGATGTGATTATAAACATGCCATTAATGTTTGGAAATGAAGGGGTTGCAGGCCGAACTCTTTCATTTGCAATGAGTGAAGCGACTGCTATTTTAGAAGGTTTAGAACGATATTGTGGTATGTCACCTCGAGGAAAAAAGACAAATGTACACGGCAGTTTTCGTGAGTTAGAGGATTATGCGCTTAATCCCCTTTCGCTCGGTGTACATACAAGTGAACATTATAATCGTAATAGTTTTCCGTTTAAACCGTTTGATCCTGACTATGAACAAAACTGGGTATGGGGCTATTCTTTATTACAAAACCGGCCGATTTTAATTCCTGAATCAATCGCTTATTATAGCCTCGGTCATCGAGATGCTTTCGTGTATGAAACATCAAATGGATGTGCAATTGGTGGTAGTTTAGAAGAAGCAATTTTTCACGGCATTTTAGAAATTGCAGAGCGCGACGCCTTTTTGCTCACTTGGTATGCGGAATTACCTCTCCCCCGCCTTGATCTTAGTTCAGCAAATGATACGGAATTACAATTAATGATTCAGCGGCTGTACACGATTACTGGGTATGAGTTACATGCTTTTAACGCAACGATGGAACACGGTATCCCAAGCTTATGGGTAATTGCGAAAAATACGCGTGAAAATGGAATGAACGTTGTTTGTGCGGGAGGCTCTCATTTAGACCCTGTCCGCGCTTTAAAGAGTGCCATCCATGAAATAGCAGGCATGTTACTAATAACAGATGATGAACTCGAACAAAAAAGAGAGCATTACGAAAACTGCTTACACGATCCTTATCTCGTTAATAAAATGGAAGACCATAGTATGCTGTACGGATTGAAAGAAGCGGAAGAACGTCTTCACTTTCTTTTACGTGACGATGCCCCAGTGCAATCGTTCCAAGAAATGAATGCATTACAATCAGTTGATCTAGACTTGACATCCGATCTTCATCAACTTTTAAACCGCCTGCAGCAATCTGGACTTGACGTAATCGTTGTAGATCAAACAGTACCTCCTATAGAAAAAAACGGATTACATTGCGTAAAAGTTATTATTCCAGGCATGCTACCGATGACGTTTGGCCACCATCTCACTCGGGTTACAGGACTAGATAGAGTGTATACCGTACCGATGACGCTTGGATATAGCGCTGAGCCTTTAACGAATGAACAATTAAATCCACATCCGCATCCGTTTCCATAGTAAAGGAGGGGATTCTATGCAGCTGGATACTTTTTTACATCATCTCCATTTTTCGATTGATGAAATTATGCCGAATCATGAAGTGGACTGGGAAGATGCACCGCTTCCTTATAAATTATATCGAAATGTACCTGTCATCCCTCTCCCTTTAGAAATCCCATTATCTTTACCTAACTCTTCTACTACACCTACTTTGAAGGAGATTGGTCATTACCTTTGGGTCTCATTTGGTTTAACACAGTTATGTCAGCTAAATAGCGAGAAAATTTTATTTCGAAGATCTATCCCTTCAGGCGGCGCTTTATATCCAAATGAATTGTATATATATTTAAAAATTGACGATTATCCAGACGGTATTTACCATTACGACGCTGCGCACCACCGACTTATTTTACTTCGCGAAGGTAATTTCGATTCTTATCTTTCGGAAGCGCTCGGCAATCGCTGTAACATACAGTCTTGTTTTGGTGCTGCATTTGTATCCACTATGTTTTGGAAAAACTTTTTTAAATACAATAATTTTTCATATCGGCTTCAAGGGCTAGATAGTGGTGTTCTCATCGGACAATTACTTGCATGTGCCAAACAATTCGGTTACACAAATGGCGTATATTTTCAGTTTCTAGACCGTGCAATCAATCATTTACTCGGACTGTCAGAAGGAGAAGAAAGTGTGTATGCTGTTGTTCCTTTAAGTTCAGAACCGCAAAATGATTGGTTTCACAATGATGATCACCATAATAACACGGTTACTTCTCATGAATTACTGCAGCAAATTCCGCCGTTAGCACACGAACATTTCGTTCGATCAAAGCAAGTAGATAAACATCCTATGATAACCAAAATAAATGAATCTTCTATGATTGAATCGACAGCACACCTCCAAACGCTACATCATGAAGAGCACTATCAACATCATGCGCACGCTGTACAGTTGCCGAAAGTAGATCGATTATCGTATGATTTCTTACAACTTTGTAAAGAACGATATTCCCCTGATGCTGACTTTACTTTAACGAAATGGGATGCAGCAGGGCTCGCTACTTTACTACAAGAAGCGAGCCTCTCCTTCCCTTATTACAACGACCTTGATGGTCAGTATGTAAATGAAAATGCACGAGTCTCCTTATATGGGTGTTTTTATAACGTAAAAGATATAGAAAACGCCGCTTATTCTTATAACAGTAAATCGCATTCCATACAGCCACTTCGATATGGAGATCTTCGTTATCCCCTTCAATCTAGTATGACGATGGATAACGTAAATCTTTTTCAAGTACCGCTTTGCCTACATGTAGTCGGAAAGAAAGATTACTATACAAATGCATTAGGCTATAGAGGATACCGTATTCACCAAATGGAAGCTGGTATACTCGTTCATAAACTCGTTTTTGCTGCAACTGCTATGGGGATGGGCGGGCATCCATTATTAAGTTTTGATACAAATGCATGTGATCAATTGTACGGGATAGATACTCGAAATGAAACGTCACTGATTCAAATTCCTGTTGGGGCGTATCGAGCGCGGAATTGGTTAAAAGGGGATTTGCGTAATTAGAAGCACGCCGATATACGGCGTGCTTTTTTTAAAGGACTTAATTTTTGAACTACCCCCACTTAACACTCTAACGAGCTGTTTGAAGTCGGGGATTCCTACGAACACCAAGGTATCCCTTAGTTTTATGAGTAGGCAATCCCCGTAATCCCTACGGTTAGGAGCCTTATGGCCTCTTTTCTCAGATTTTCCGCTGCGTTCACATCTCTATCATGATACATACCACAAGAAGGACACTTCCATTCACGCAGGTTCAGGCTTTTCACATCTTTATTTTTGTAGTCGCAATGCGAACAAGTTTGGGAACTAGCGAATGTTTTCGACACCACAATCACTTGTTTCCCATACCAGCATGCCTTATACAACAACATCGCTTTGAATTGTGACCATGATACTTCTTGAATCGCTTTCGCTAGTTTGTGATTCTGTAACATATTCGATACTTGCAAATCTTCTATCCCAATCACATCGTGGTTTTTGATGATCCTTGTAGAGAGTTTTTGCAAGTAATCCGTTCTTGCATTTTTGATTCGTTCATGAATACGAGCGACTTTCATTCGCTGTTTATTCCAATTCGCTCCGCCTTTTGTACGTCTAGATAGAATACGCTGGGCATGAGCGAGTTTCTTTTCTAATACCCGAGACCATTTTGGATTACCGAATACCTCACCCGTTGAAAGAATAGCAAAGTTTTTCACACCAACATCTATACCAACAGCGGAATCGGTCTTCGGCAATTCTTGTACTTCTGCTTCAGCAAGAATCGAGACAAAATATTTTCCACTTGGATTCCTTCTGACAGTAGCACTCAAAAGTCGTCCTTCTATCTCACGACTTTTGACAAATTTGACAAGACCAAGTTTCGGTAACTTCAATTTATTATCTATAATCGCAATGTTTCCATTTGTATGTTTCGTTGTATAGGATTGGACTTTATTGTTTTTCGATTTAAACCGAGGTGCTTTGTTTTGTTTTTTGAAGAATCTTGCATACGAGTCAGCTAAGTTGTGAAGAGAAGATTGAAGAGCGATACTGTCCACTTCTTTTAGCCATACAAATTCTTTTTTGAGAGTAGGTAATTGCGAAGAACAAATGCCATAGGATAATCCTTTTCCTGTTTCTTTATACCTATCATTCCACTTTTCCAAAAAGTAGTTAAATACAAATCGTGAACAACCAATTGTTTTCGTAATAGCTATTTTTTGTTCTAAACTAGGATAGATCCGAAACTGATACGCTTTATGGATAAGCACCGCTTTTCACCTCACTTCCTTTTTTTATTTGTTTACAATCTTTTTCATGATATGCATGGGAACGATATCATGATATAACCAAATAATACTGATCACGTATTATTTCTTCTTTTTTGTCGAAAGTCCTCTATCCCTTTCAAAAAAATACAAATGAAACAATTTCGTAGATGTAAAAATTCCTCTGAGCTATAACATTTTCTTTCTATAGGGACGAACTGATTACGATACCGGTACCTTATTCTGATTCTTCACCAAGAAGAACCTTTAGGCTGTTGCCTAACCGTCATTCAGCTCCCACCTACTCATTGGAACATGTCCTACCCATTCCTTGAGGTGGGAGTTTTCTGTCGGGAAATGATAAAAAACGAAATGAGTATATATTCTTACATAAAAGGAGAGTTTAACTTGAGCATGTTACAACGATTAATTCAGCAAGCAAAAAATCCTCGCGGGACAATTGGTTCTTCTATGCTTTGTATTATGAATGCTGCACATACGAGACTAACAAATTGGGCTTTACAAAAAATACATATACGTGAAGATGAGATTACTTTAGATATCGGTTGTGGCGGTGGTAAAACAATACATACTCTTTCAAGACGAATTCCGTTTGGGAAAATATACGGAATTGACTATTCAGAACAAGCCGTTGAAAGCTCGAAGAAAGCTAATATGAAAGATGTAAAAACAGGGAAAGTAATCATTCAGCAAGCTAGCGTCTCCTCTATTCCTCACAATACGAACTTTTTCGATCTCATTACCGCCTTTCAAACGCACTACTTTTGGCCGCATGTTGACCAAGATATAAAAGAAGTATTTCGCACATTAAAAACAGACGGTTCTTTTTTATTAGTTGCTGAAACTTTTAAAATTCAATATCATATGAAGAAATTTAAAACGACTGAAGAAATAGTAAATCTACTTTATAAGACAGGATTTACAAGCGTGAAATGTTATGAAGAAAGAGGTTGCCTTTGTGTAATAGGAATTAAGTAAAAAAAGCAGACCCTTTGAGGTCTGCTTTTTTTACTAGATTAATTTAAAGATACTCTTAATTTGTCGCGCAAATAACCAATTTTTCGTACCGTAGTTATCATTTAAACTATCTAAATTGATAGTTTGTCCGTTAGCAAACTTTAATTCTAACGTTGTATTTTTGTCATTTGTTTTTAAGTTGCTATTTGTAATCGCATCATACTTTAATTTTTCAATTTCAACATACTCATCTTTTTCTTGTCCGATCACGACATGGTCTTGGAAGAAGAACAATACTTCTACTTTCTTACCGAAACAAAATACGTTTTTCGTATAAATTAATGTCGCATTATCAAGTCCAACGCATACTTCTTTCATCTCTTCCACAACATGTCCAAAGTCTTCTTCTTGTCTTGCGTTTGATTCAGCAATCCATTCTTCGATTGTTTTCATGTTAATTGCCATACTGTGCCCCCTGGTTCGTTCATTGCTTTATTTAAAAATAAATACTATATGAAAATATAAGCGATAAGTACTATGTTTTCAAGGGCGAATGGTATATTCGAAATAAAGTGAAACTTTAATCAGTGGGGGTTTTGTTCATCCCCCACTGATTATTAGTTGAACCAATCGGACGTTTACGGACAGTTGATCTCCCACCTAACTTCTTTGCCCCAACTGAATTTTGAGGTGGGAGTTTTACTGTCCGTTAACGCGGGATAAAGTTAAATTTCAAAGTAATATACTAGGAGCATCGATTTCATTATATTTTAAACGTTTGAACGAGACATTCTTCATCATCGATTAACTGTTTTTTCTCATCAAATTCGATGTTTAGCTCCCTATATACTTTCTTCCAAAAAGAAACTGCTGGTACATTTTTCACAAGTTCGATAACGAAATACTGTCCTCGTTTCTCTTTTAGTACATTCTCAATAACTCTTTTACCAATTCCTTTCCCTTTGTACTGATTCAATATGAAAATGTCATTTATACCAAAGTCGTTTTCCTTCTTCAAAAACGGGCGTTCCAATAGTAATAAAAATCCTACAATATCATTATCACCTTTAATAAAATACGGAGTAATTCCATCATTTCCCCAAAACATATGCAAATCTTCGTATTCAAAAAATCCATTTTCCCCAATCGTTATATTAGGAGTGAATGTAGAAAGGTCATGAAGATATAGTGCGTACAAATTACGTAATATTTCTTTTTCTGATTCTTGAACTGTTTGAAGTGTTACAAACATTTTTAATGATCCCCTTCCCTATATGTAACTGTTTCTCCCTCTTTATTATTCGTTAAAAAAGTTTACCTACCTTTGCAAAAAAAATAGCACTTAAAAAGTGCTATTCTGCTCGCCTTGCCGCTTGCTGAATTGGATCCCAAACGCTGTTATATGGTGGTGCGTAACTTAAGTCGACATCTTCTAAATCGTGAATGCTCATTTTATTGAAAAGTGCCATTGCGATCACATCAATCCGTTTATCCACACCTTCTTCTCCAATTACTTGTCCACCTAATAATTGTTTCGTGTCAGAGCGATATAATAATTTCAAGTGAAGTGGCTTAGCACTTGGATAATAACCGGCCATATTTGTTGAATCTATATTAACCGTCTTATACGGGATGTTTAGCCCTTTCGCTTCTTTTTCATTTAAGCCTGTTCTTGCGAGTGTCAAATCCATAAATTTAATAATACCTGTACCTAACGTACCTTTAAAGGCTCTTCGTTTATCAAGCATATTCAGTCCAGCAATTCGTCCTTGTTTATTGGCAGTCGTTCCAATTGGAATATGGTCATGAATTTCTTTTATAACGTGATAATGCGTCGCACAATCACCAGCTGCATATACGTCCTGCACATTCGTTTGCATATATGCATTTACTTCAATTGCCCCTTTATGATTTGTACGTATATTTGTTCCTTCAAGAAAATCAGTATTTGGCTTTACTCCAACCGACACTAAAACAAAATCTGCTTTATACGTTCCTTTGTCCGTTTCAATTTGTTCGACTCTTTCATTTCCTTTAAATGCTTTTACATTTTCATTCGTTAAAATGTCAATATGATGTTTACCTGCTTCTTTATGTATATATTCAGCCATATCTGCATCGTAAATCGTACCGATATGATCATTTCTCTCAATCATTCTTACTTTCTTACCAAGTTCGACGAATGTTTCTGCCATCTCCAGTCCTATCGCACCGCCGCCAATAATGGTTACATCCTCAACTTTATTCGTTTCTAGCGTTTTTAATATACGCTCAGCATCCGGAATTGTTTTTAAAAGATGAACGCCTTGCAAATCTCGACCTTCCCATTCTGGCATAACAGGACGCACTCCAGTTGCAATTAATAATCGATCATACGGAAATTCAAAAACATCTTTCGTCTTCGTATGCTCTGCGTACACGATTTTCTTTTCCGTATCTACTTTCGTTACTTCATGTCGTACTTTCGCATCAATTCCATATTTATCACGAAACGTCTTTACATTACGCGCGACTAATTTTTCCGTTGAAGCGATAGCACCACTAATGACATACGGTAATCCACACTGCGCGTACGAATAAATTTCACCTTTTTCTAACGTTACAACATTTGCAGTTTCATCGTTTCTAACAATTTGCATAGCTGCACTCATACCAGCTGCATCTCCGCCAATAATGACATAGTTCACTTTACCACTCCTTCTTTTTTACATACTCTTTACGGTTTCCATATTTTATAGAAATAACACCTACTACTATTGTAAAGAAAGAGAATTTCATCTTCAAATTTGGTGCACAAACCTATGCCTGAATAGGTAACCGTCGTGTCTTATAAACAACATGTTTAATATGCTATAACAGTAACTATCGAAAGTAGGTGAAATATATGTGTGCCGGTCTTCTCGTCCAGCTTCCCGAGGAACCGCTAGAACCGAGACCCGCCCTCCCGCTAGAACAAGAATTTACTGTGAGTGTAACTTTATACAGTGCTCGCGCTTGGTTATCTGACAATGACACTTTCTCACAAACTATTTGGAAAGCGACCCGCTTTGCTTCTGCATCACACGCTCGCAAATCCATCTTTCCAGTTGGTACTGTTAAAATTTTAAATTTTTCTGAGGATACAATAACAGTTACTATATCTTCAGAATCAGATGATGCTCTCAAAATAATCGTCCCTCCTCGTTCCGAAGCTGCTTTAACGTCTAGTTCTTTAACTGATGTGCAAGCAAGTACATCAGGAGGAGCGAGTAAAGTCACATTCCTCTTTCATATCTTTTTCTCAAGGGATCCTGGTCCAGATAAAAAGCCATAAAAAAGGTACAGTTATGCACTGTACCTTTTTTCACGTGTTCTATTCTCTTGATTTGATTAGTTCAACATTATAAGATTCAATATCCGTTAGCTTTCCTGTAAAATATGGATTTTCTCTATACCAAGACTGTTTTGAAAAATACGCTTGCATATCTTTCGTTTGAAACATATGTCCATGTCTTGCGTATATTTCGTTTCTCGCTATTTTCAATTGCTCTTTCGATACATACGCTAAATCTGCACTCGTTAGTTTTCGAATATCACTATCAGGGAAGATGAAACCATTATATACATACCGAGTCGTAGACGGCGGAGTAACATTGTAAACAACTGTTTTTTCTGTACTTTTCTTCTGGAATGGAAGATTATACGAAGGAAATGCCGTTACCGTTTCTACCTTCGTCGCTTCCCTTCCATTTTCTCCATTTCGTTCTAAATAAATCGTCGCACTTCCATCAGTTGCTACCGGCCCCCACGTAATTTCTTCTCCCGCTAGCGCTGTAACTGGTTTTTGATTCACGTACAATGTTGCACCAGGCGAGTTCGTTTGCACTGTAATATATTGACCTTGCAACGTTAAATCTATCGTTACGTTATTTTGACCTTGTTTCATAAGTACAACCTTTTCCTCACGTGATAGTTTCACATAGTCATTTTTATATTCTGATTGAAACACTTGAGTCCCTGGAAGAAACGGCCCATATTGCTTCTCAAACTTTTTGTCATCTGTTTTATCAATTTCTTTTCCGTTCATTTTTAAAGATGCACCTTTTTCATTTGAAAGCAACGTCGTATAATAAGCCTTCGCTTTCAATTTATACCGATCAAATAAAAAGAAATACTTACCGTCTTTCGTTAACGAAAAATCTGCTCTTTCGATTCCGTCCCCTCGTTTTTCACCTTGCCTCAAATAGTCTTTCAATTCATTCACGTAAGATGGATTTTCTTTTATATACGAAAATAGTGGCATTAAACTCTCTCTCGTTACAATAACTGATGGATCATCTACCGTGACGATTTCAGCTAACTTCTTCCCGTCCTTCTCTTGTACAATAGTAATCATTCGGTCTACTTGTGCCGCCTGCTTATAATACGATGATCCGTACAAATAGAGTCCGACAATCGCTATAACAAATAGGGATAACAGCGTAATACCAACCTTTGCACCACCACTCATGTTCTTCTTTACTACAGGACTCCCCCTCTTCATCCCGCAGTTTTGACAAAATTGCACACCGTCTTCAAACTGAGTCCCACACTTTGTACATACATTCATCCATTCAACCACCTTTTCGTTAGAAGCCAGTTAATCCCTGTGTAAAGGTTTGAATTATCGTGCTAATGTAAGACCACAGTACAATGAATGTTGCAATTCCGATTAAAACATTTGCGATAAAAAGTGTGTAGACAAGATCTAATCCACCGTTATCTAGTTTTACTATAGATACAATTATACTAATTGCCATATACGTTGTAGCCAGACCTAATAAAATTGGTAAGAAAAAGATTAATAAAAAGCTAAGCAGAAAAGAAAGCACTAATATCCCAATAGCTGGCGTCGCTATCGTTCCCCATATACCAAATACTTCAAGAAACGAAAAAGATGATTTCATCATCTTCCCACTTACAAAAATAATAAATCCGACAAATAAAGTTAAAATTAGTAAAAATAAAAAGACCGTTACAGTGTCCAAAAAGAATGTAGGAGTAGGTATATCGGGTGCAAATGTTCTCGTAACAACTGCTGCAGCACTCATCATTCTATAAAAAATACATGCTCCTAAAAAACAAATAAGAATAAGACTTGTAATTCCATTTCGCACTTCAATATTTCCACTTTTCATAATAGCCGATGGGGATTTAAAAGCATTTTTAAAGAACTGAAAATACCCACTTGCAAATCGCTTCGCTTGCTCTAACGTTTCATTTGGTCGAGTTTCCTTCACTTGTGCCGCGCGCGCTAGTTCCGGCCCTTCTTCTTGGCCACTACTTGCGACTGTTTCCTCCGTTAACGAATGTCCACAATTCCCGCAAAACTTTGCCTCGGTTGCATTTTCCGTATGACACGCCGGACATTTCATTCTCTCATCCCTCCTTAAGCATATACCGTATAGGGTGTTACAAATTCAATATATGACTTTGTACATAAAACATGACTACAAGAAAAAGATTGTGAAGTCCTTCTTTCAAAAGAAAATATATATGCTAGCAATCTTGAAAAATAATGCTATTATGAAACAGAATAAATAATATTTTTAACAGATTGGATGAAAAACAATGGAATTTGTAAACTCAATTTTTCAAATACTCCTTACAAGCGTAATCCAATTATTTTCTTTAATTGGCGTTATCATTGTAATTGGATTTCTATTAGGCTATTTAGAATCTCTCACACGCATGTATTGGTCGAGAGCTTTCGGAAGAAAAGGATTCCTTTTAACGGCGTGGATTGGTGTTCCGATTCACGAACTTGGACATGCCATTATGTGTGTACTATTTCGTCATAAAATTGTAGCAACGCAGTTTTTCCCAACAGATACAAGTCAAGGTGCTTTAGGCTACGTACAACATCAATACAATCAAAAAAGTGTATATCAACGAATTGGGAACTTCTTCATTGGAATCGGTCCTATTATTTCTGGTATTACTGCGTTAATCCTTTTAATGCGCTATTTCGTACCAAATTCATATTTCTTATTTAATACAACTCTCGAAAAAACAATTGCTTCTACTTCTATTAATATAGAAATGGTTCAAAACATGCTCTTGTCGACGTTTGTATTATTGAAAAGCTTATTTACAATAAGTAATTTATTGAATCCTTCCTTTTGGCTATTTTTATTTATCGCCATTTGTATTTCTGCACATATCGCTTTAAGTAAACCAGATATTAAAGGATCAATAGACGGTGTGATCGTCATGTTTATCGTGTTATTTTTATTCAACATAATCGCAGGACTATTTCAATACGACAGTAATCAGCTAATTGGCAAAGTGATGAAATATAATATGTACCTCATTGCATTTTCTAGTGTCGCATTGCTGTTCTCTTGTCTTTCTACACTTGTTAGTTTTGGATTCTACAAAATAAGAGAAGGGCGTTCGTTTTGAACGCCCTCCTCTCCTCAATTATTCCCCTTATAATCACAATGCTCAACCGGAACACGAGCATGTCCTTCTTCATCTGTACACCATGACTGCGACTGGAAGGCAAGAAAGATACCGATCCATTCTTCTTTCTTTTCAAAGTGAATGAGTATGCCTCCGTCTTGCCATATACCATTATCACCTTTCCATTTCTCCACATTCCCTTGATTCATATGAATATCGTGTATCCCGTTTCCTGGTTCAAAATGAAAGTAAGAATCGGGTGTATTTTCTTCTGGTCCCCATCTTTCACCAAACGCGTAAATGGTCGCTTTTTCTTCTATCGCTCGTTTTATATAACGTTCTATTTTTTCATTTAAATCATTATCTACTCCTGCTTTTTCAGCAGGTAAAGGAATCATTTGTTTCGAATCAAATACATTACCTCTTACGTAGTCTAAAGCTACTTTCGGTTCATTGTTTTTTATTTCTGTAAAACCGAATGGTAATGTCGGTAAAATATGAATTGCTTCTGAATGAATATTGTCGCTCACAAAATATAAAACTTCTGACGGATAACTTTGCGATTTCACGTTAATTGCAATACGATAATCCACTCCTGCTTCGCCTTGTAAATGAACTTGATAATGAGGAGTTTTCCGATACGATAAACTTAACTAAATCTATACAATTCAATCAAATTTACACAAGTTAGTGCTTCAAAGTGTTCTCGCAACCCCAAAGGGACGAGGGGTATAACACTCCACACGAGGCAGTATCGTTACCTCCTATTATCAAGCATTTAATTTTACCCATCTTGATAAATTTATCGACGCATTTACATCCCGATCGTGATGGCTATTGCATGAAGCACAACACCACTCACGTATTTTTAAACTCCACTGTCCTTCTGGTTGAACTGAATGGTCGTATTTCACGCCGCAACATGAGCAAATCTTGCTTGAGGCGAACCATTTATCAGCTTTTACATACGCAATGCCATACTTCTCGCACTTGTATGATAAACATTGAAAGAAGAAGTTTAATTTTTGAAAGGAAAATGCTTTCGATAGTTTTTTGTTTTTTAACAGGTTTGAGATAGATAAGTCTTCCACAACAATCCTCATTGGTTTGGTTTTCACCAATCTAGCTGTTGCTTGGTGGATATGGTTATTTCGGATATTCGTAATTTTCCTAGATAACCGCAGGTGCTCAGCTTTCGCTTTTTCATATCCGGCAGATTGAATTTTTACACCTTTTTTAAATCTCCTAGACATATCTCTTTGTGCTGACTTTTTCCTTTTCAAAAGTTTTTTAACCTTGGCATCTTTGTTTATATTTCGTTCTTTCATACCATTAGAAGCTACAAACAGCTCTTTTAACCCAACATCCACACCAATCGACTCATTGGTTAGTTCTTGGAATTCAAAATCTTCTTGGAACCCCACACTAATCCACCAGTGACGACCGTCAAATGTAACTCTTGGATTGGATGGTTTTTTGTTTCTTGGTAGTTGTTGGCTTGTTTTCACTTCTCCAATAGACTGAATATGAACTACTTTCTTTCCTATAACTAGTCTTTCATAATTGGCATAAAATCCTTGGATTACATCTTTTTTGGATTTATAAGAAGTGTGAGAACCATTTTTGTACTTTTTGAACGAATGTTTTCTCGCCATATCAAAATCTTTTGAAGCCTGTTTTGGCACTTGTGCATTAATGCCTTTTAACCACTCATATCTCTTTCGCTTCTTGATCTTTGTAAATCGTTTCTGTAAAGCTAACTGTGAAACAGATTTTCCAAATAGCTTATAGTATCTATCACTCATTCTTTTACAATAGTTATAAGTAAATCTTGCAGCATCAGCATGGTTTCTCAGCACTCTTTCTTGTTCAGGCGTTGGAATCAGTCTAACTTTCTTCGCCAATATCATCAGAATGTAACTCCTTTAATGAAAGATTTGTTCTTCTGAATCGTAGCGTGTTCCATCAGCATTCTCGTAAAACTCCTCGGATGCAAACCTGTTAATTCTGATACTTGACTAACTCGTAAAAATTTCATTATTATTCTTACCTCATTAAACTTATCGTAGCACATACGTTCGATAGGTTCAATGAGATTTGATAGATTTAATCAAATGTATCTCGTTCAACTAAGGGCGCAATTCCTTAGCCAGTTCTCTTATGAACTTCTCATATTTTCACATGAGCGCAGACTATATGTTTATCTACTTAGAGATAGAGGATTTTCCCACCACCATAAGCTTGTGATGTACTCTCGTCAGTTATACGAGATAGCCGTTGAACGTTCATCTTATCCATTTTGACTTAGATGATTCGAGGCGGAAGATCCATTGTTCTAGCGTTTAGGATTTAACCTTGCGCCATCTGATTGATTTTTTCTGATTTCGCAGCATGCACGTTCACCATTTCTAGCCACGTTGTTGTTCAATCATATTTAGAAATTGCCCGCAGTTCCCCCGCCCGCTAGCCAACCACTTGACTGGCAGGGCTTACTGATATATTTAATTCACTTTAGTTATAATTAGCTAAATAAATTGTAACAGTTAGTTACCCTTTTCCAATCTTTGATTGTATAGCTGTACCTTTTAACACGCCGTAGTTTTTTAGGGGCATACATTTCATCTCCTATTCATTTAATAGAAGCTATTCATGTTTAAAACATTATCCAATCATAAAAAAAATCCTCCTACGCTAGGAGGATTTTTAATTTCTCAACATATACCAAACAACAACCTCTACCACTATAAGCAACACCGCACCAAAAATCATTAACGTCGTCTTCTTTAATAGTTCATTTTCACGATACGGGATGTTACATAAATACGCACCTAGCGTAATACGTGATGGGCAAGCGATTGTCGCTACTGATGATGCGGTGTTTTGAAGCGTTGTGACGTATTGCCACGGAAGTGCTACGTTTTGCGCCGTTTGCATTTGTAGTTTTATAAACATCGCATTTGATCCGGCGTTACTACCTGTTAAAAAGCCACCGATTCCGCCGATAAATGGAGCAACGAAAACGAAAAATGTTCCAAATGTGTCACCCGCTGTTTTTGCAAGTAATGAATGCATACCAGATGCACCCATTAGCTCTGCAATCGCAATGAACATTGTCGTTGTAATCGCAAAAGGAATCCATTGTTTTATCGTTTGCGAAAGTGATTGTTTAATAATATGAGATGGAATGCGGAAGAAAATAATTGTAAATAAACACGTCATGGCGAGCCAAAATCCTGGTGAATATAGCATTTCTAATTTATAAGAGTATGATTTTAAATCAAGGACTGCATATGATCTGAATACATCATGTAATGCTGGTACGAGGCGAGAAAGTAAAATACAAACAGTTAAGAATATATAAGGGCTAATTATTTTTATAATAGATACTTCTCTCTCCGTTGCCGCAGCATGTTCTGTCATTAAATTTTGCTCACTTTTTCCTTTTAATTTAATGATAAGAAAGCCAAATGTAATTGTAACGATAGAACTTAATATACCTGCTAGTTCAACACTTACATATGCGTTAGAAAGATAGATTCCGAGAGAGAATAATAGAAAAAAACCGAATCCTTCTTTCCACTTTTCCTTAACGGCCCGCCAGCCACCAACAACGTGTAAAGAAAGAATGACGAAATAAGCAAACATCGGAATGCTTAGTAGTGCCGTATTTGTGCCAAGTGTTGTAAGCGGCATATTTATAAGCTGCGAACCGATAATCGTACCAGTTGCCATTGCGCCCCATGAACTAGCTAGTAAACCAATAAATGAAAGTAGTACAGCTTGAAACGGTTTATAGCCTAATGATAGAAAGATAGGTGCTGCAACCATAAAGCCAATTCCGAATCCACTTACCGATTCAATTAGCGGACAAATACCAAAACACATAAGAAGCATTTGTAATAAACGATCGTGCGTCACTTCTTCTAAAAAACGCGCTACTTGATCGATGTACCCCATTTTGTTCATGAGGTGAAATAAAAAAATACCGAAAAACAAAACGTACCCGACAATAAAACAAATTAACCAACCTTTAATCGTTGCATGCACAGTTTCACTTATCCCTAATTGAAACGTTGGCGAGAGTAAAACGATTCCAACAGACACAACGTAAGCAATTAAAGAGGACCGTAATGAAGTTTGTTTAAATAAAAATAAACAAATGAAAATCATCATAATTGGGATAAGTGCCAACAATATGGCCATGTTATCATCTCTTTTCATTTAAAATACAATTTTTAACTATTATATAACAGATGTAATATTTTTCAATTGTTTTTAAAACAGATTCAAAAAAGGAGCCAAATGGCTCCTTTCACTCCCATTTTCTTTTATCCTGAAAAACGCTCTGCTGTCCGACTATTTTGTCTAACACAACAAACACAATATAAGCACATATTACTTGCAATACAACATTTCCAAATTTCATTAATTCAAATGAATGGATCCAGAGAAATAATTCATTCAAAAATACAATCGAAACGATACTAAATAGTTCTATACTAATCGAAAATATACATACTTCTAAAATAGATTGCTCTTGAATTCTGTTTAAGTTGGAAAAGATAAATACATATCCTAAAAATAGAGCCATCACCTCTATTGTCGTCATGCTAATAAGCCAAGCGTATAGTGGTACAGTTAAAAGAAGATATAGTAGTTTCCGTCTTAGCATGCCTTCTCACCCTCTAAGTTATATGTATTTTCTGTATATTTTAACATTTATTACACAAAACAAAAAGAAGAGACTTATGCCTCTTCTTTTTGTTTTGTTGCCTGTATTAATTCACATATTTCTTCTCGCTTTTCATTTTCTAACAGCTCAATGACTTTACTTCCAACGACTACTCCATCACATATTGTAATCATTTCTTCTACATGTTCCTTTGTTGAAATACCGAACCCTGCCACTACCGGTAATTGCGTATGTGATTTTACTTTTTCTAAGTAACTATGAATCTCACCTTTAAAATTTTGACGTACTCCTGTTACGCCCGCCACTGTAACGGCGTAGACGAATCCTTCTGATTCACTCGTAATTTTTTCGATTCGCTCAATTGGGCTCGTTACTGTAACGAGTGGAATTAGCGCAATGTTTGCCTCTCGAAGTAACGGGGCAATAATATTTTGCTCTTCATACGGTAAATCCGGAACGATCATACCGTCTACCCCTGCTTCTATACAGTTTTCGATGAATCGTTCTTTTCCGAATGCGAGTACTGGATTTAAATATGTCATGAGTACAAACGGAATTTGTACCTCTTTCCTTACCTCTATTAATGCTTGAAAAATGCCTTTTAATGTTACACCGCTATCTAGCGCTCGTTTCCCTGCTCTTTGAATCGTTGGACCGTCTGCGACTGGATCTGAAAACGGAATACCGATTTCAACGATGCTTGCTCCTGCTTCGTCTAAAAAACGAATTCTTTCTTTTAATTTTTCAAGACCACCATCTCCGCCCATTACGTACGGAATAAATGCTTTCTTACCATTTTCAAACGCTGCTTTAATTTTTTCTACTCCCATTTTTTACACCTCTTCCATATAACGTTTTATACTCTCTACATCTTTATCACCACGGCCAGATAAACAAATGACAAGTCCTTCTTCTTTCTTCATTTTGGGCGCTAATTTTAATGCATATGCGACAGCATGTGAACTTTCTAATGCCGGAATAATCCCTTCTTTTTTCGTTAATAATTGAAACGCTTCTAACGCTTCTTCATCCGTAATTGAGTGGTAAGAAACACGGCCGATGTCTTTTAGCAAGCTATGTTCTGGCCCCACACCCGGGTAATCGAGTCCTGCTGAAATAGAATGAGCTTCTTGAATTTGTCCTTCTTCATTTTGCAGAAGGTACATCATCGATCCGTGTAAAACACCAACGCTACCTTTCGTTAAAGTCGCTGCGTGCTTTTCTGTATGAACGCCTTTTCCAGCTGCTTCTACGCCGTAAAGAGCGACTTCTTCATCGTGTACGAATGGATAAAACATGCCCATCGCATTACTACCACCACCAATACAAGCGACGACTGCTTCTGGTAACTTCCCTTCTAACGCTTCATATTGTTTTTTCGTTTCTTTCCCAATTACACTTTGGAAATCACGGACAATTTGCGGGAATGGATGCGGTCCGAGAACGGATCCCATAATGTAGTGTGTATCGTGCACGTGTGAAACCCAGTAGCGAAGCGCCTCGTTTACCGCATCTTTTAGTGTGCCGCTACCTGCCGCTACACTTTCTACTTTCGCTCCTAGTAATTCCATTCGAAACACGTTTAATTTTTGCCGTCTCACATCTTCTTCTCCCATAAAGATGACGCATTCTAATCCGAGAAGAGCACATACAGTAGCGGTTGCAACACCGTGTTGTCCAGCCCCTGTTTCAGCGACAACTTTTTTCTTGCCCATTCGTACTGCAAGAAGTGCCTGACCAATTGTATTGTTAATTTTATGAGCTCCTGTATGATTCAAATCTTCACGTTTTAAATAAATTTTTGCACCGCCGCAATACTTCGTCATATTTTCAGCGAAATAAAGCGGTGTTTCTCTTCCGATATACGTTTTTAAATAATGATTTAATTCCTTTTGAAACTCTTCATCTTGCATCGCTTCTTTATATGCTTCTTCTAGTTCTAATACAGATTGCATTAACGTTTCTGGAACGTATCGTCCTCCGTATATACCGTAGTGACCTTTTTCATCTGGATATGCGTAATTCATTTGGAACACTCCTTCGCTTTTATAATAAATTGTTTTATTTTCTCTACATCTTTCTTTCCTTCTGTCTCTACTCCGCTACTTACATCGACCATGTACGGCTGAATAGTTCGAATCGCTTCTTCTATATTAAAAGCGTTTAATCCACCTGCTAATATCGTTTTCTTTTGCACTTCTTTTGGCATATGCTCAAGTAATTCCCATGAAAATGTCTTTCCATTTCCTCCATGAAACTTTTCTTTTGGACTATCAAACAATATATAATCTGTTTCATATGCTTGAGCGTCTTTCATATCACCTTCTGAAGCTACTCCGAGCGCTTTTATAGACGGAATATTCAATCTTTTGATTTGATGATTGTCTTCATCCCCATGTAGTTGCACATGCGTTAACCCGCATTCATCTGCAATTTTCTGTATCTCTTCTACTGATTCATTTACGAAAACACCGATTTTTAATACGTTTGCTGGAATCTCCTGAATGATTTCTTTCGCTAGCCTTGGAGTGATTTTCCGCTTACTTTCTGCAAAAACAAATCCGAGTGCATCAGCTCCGTATTCACAAGCACGTTTTGCCGTTTCAATATCAGTGATGCCGCAAATTTTCACTTTCATATGTTCACCTTACAATCTTCAAAAAAGGTACGAATAGAAGATGATGTCATAAGTGCTTCTCCAACTAATACACCTTTCGCTCCAGCTCGTTTGACACGAATAATATCTTCTTTTGAATGAATCCCGCTTTCACTAATCCAAAGTAATTTCTCCTCGTTTAATCGTTTTCCAAGCTTTTCTGTTTGGCTTAAATCGACTTCGAATGTTTTTAAATTACGGTTGTTAATACCGATAACGTGCGGATTTAATTGGATCGCAATTTCTAATTCCTGTTCATCATGCACTTCAACAATTGCTTCAAGTCCTTTTTCTAGTACGTAGCTATACAGCTCTTGTAACTTCTCTTTCGTTAACGCCGCTACGATTAGTAAAATAATATCTGCGCCAGTTTCATACGCCCTATCAATTTGAATCTTATCAATTATAAAATCTTTACATAAAAGCGGAATGTTGCTTTCCGTTCTTGCCGTTTGCAAATCATGAAATGAACCTTTAAAAAATTGACCGTCTGTTAAAACAGAAACTGCTCCTGCGCCGCATTCTTCATATATTTTTACTTGTTTTCGTACATCAACGTGTAAATTGATATCTCCTTTTGATGGTGATGCTCGCTTTACTTCTGCAATAACAGTAAACTGCTGTAATGCTTCTACAAGTGAATGTATCTTTCTACTTTCTTTTAATGGTGTATACGTTTCATATAATGCCGCAACTTCCTTTTTCTTTTGGTCTACAATTTTGTCTAAAATCGTCCCCATTTTAATTCACCCTTTCTAATTTTTCATTACTTGCTGCAATTAATAAGTTTAGTTTGGCTAATGCTTTTCCTGAGTCAATACTATGTGCCGCGAGTGTAATTCCTTCTTCAATCGTTTCTGCTTTTCCATTTGCGAAAAGGGCTAGACCTGCATTTAATAAAACAGTATCGCGGTAAACACTCTTTTCTCCGCTTAATACCCCGAGCGTAATCTTTGCATTTTCTTTTGAATTCCCTCCTCTAATTTCTTCATTTTTCACTCTTGAAAAACCATACTTTTCTGGATCAATACTCATTTCTACTATTTCATTATCTTTTAAAATGACAACATGATTCTCTCCTTGTAATGATGCTTCATCTAAAAATCCACTTCCGTTTACGACAAGCGCTTGTTTTCTTCCCAGCTTCTGTAATACTTGCGCAACTGGTAGTAACATATCTCGTTTATAAATGCCGACAAATTGTGTTTCTAAATTCACCGGATTCGTTAAAGGACCAATTAAGTTAAAGATCGTCGGCACATTTAATTCTTTTCTTATTTTCATAATGCGCCTTAATGCTGGATGCATCGCTGGTGCGAATAAAAATGCAATGCCGACATGCTCTAATAAATAATCAATTTCGTTTGGCGTACTGCTAATATTTACACCGAGTTCTTCTAATAAATCTGCACTTCCTGTTTTACTAGAAACCGCTCGGTTACCGTGTTTTGCAACCTTTACGCCAGCTCCTGCCAGTACGAATGCCGATGTTGTACTAATATTAAACGTTTGGGCACCGTCACCACCCGTCCCGCAATTGTCCATCGCTCCTTGTATATGGTTCGAAAACGGTAATGCCTTTTCACGAAGAGCTCGAACAAGGCCATATATTTCTTCTGCCGTTTCACCTTTCGCCTTCAGTAAAACTAAGAAAGCTGCAATTTCACTTTCCAATATGTTTTCATTTAATAAAAGAAGCCCTGCTTTATACATTTCCTCTTCTGTTAAATGTTGTCCCTCCACTAATTTACGAAGATAGTTATTCATACTCTTTCCTCCTCCTTCACTTCGCCTAAAAAGGCACGTATTAACTTTCCGCCTTCTTCTGTCGCGATTGATTCTGGATGAAACTGTAATCCGAATAACGGATAATAATTGTGACGAACTGCCATAATTTCTCCATCGTCCATCGCTGTCGCTAGTATGTCAAAACACTGTGGCAAACTCGTTTGCGCTGCAACAAGTGAATGGTAGCGCATCGCTGTTAGCGGCTGTGTCACGTATGAAAAGATTGACGTTCCGTTATGTTTCACGCGTGATGTTTTTCCATGCTTAATGCGCTCTGCTCTAACAATTTCTCCTCCAAATGCTGATATAATTGCCTGATGTCCGAGGCAAATGCCTAATATGGGAACGTTCTTATAAAAATGACGAATCACTTCGATACAAATGCCAGCATCCTCTGGTTTTCCTGGTCCTGGTGAAAGCACAATTCCTGTAGGATTCATCCCTTCTAGCTGTTCTATCGTTATTTGATCATTTCTTACGACTACAATATCTTCTTCGTATTCACCTAACAGTTGATACAAGTTATATGTGAATGAATCATAGTTATCAATTAGTACAATCATTTCATTACCTCCAATAGTGCTCTCGCTTTATTTAACGTTTCTTCATATTCAGCTACTGGGTCTGAATCATAAACAATTCCCGCTCCTGCCTGAACGTATGCTTTTTCATCCTTTACGACCATCGTTCGAATGGCGAGCGCCATATCAAGATTCCCTGAAAAACTAACGTATCCAACTGCTCCTGCGTATACATTTCTTTTTTCATTCTCTAGCTCATTTATAATTTCCATCGCTCTAATTTTCGGAGCACCTGACACTGTTCCTGCTGGTAAGCAATACGCTAATGCATCAAATCCACTCATTCGTTTTCGCAATGTTCCGTAAACTTCGGATACAATGTGCATAACGTGAGAGTATTTTTCTACTTTCATATATTTATCTATCGTCACGGATCCAATTTCACTTACTCTGCCAATATCATTCCGCCCAAGGTCCACAAGCATCATGTGCTCCGCTCGTTCTTTCTCATTTTCTAACAGTTCTTTCTCAATTTCCGCATCCTCCTGCTTCGTTTTCCCTCTCGGCCTCGTACCGGCAATTGGATTCGTCATCACTTTATCCTCTCTTACCGATAGCAAACTTTCCGGCGAAGAACCGAGTACAACATAATCTTGAAAATCGATATAGAACATATATGGTGATGGATTGGCAATCCGAAGTTTTCGGTATAAAGCGAATGGATCACCAATACATTCACTTTGCAAACGCTGGGATAATACGACTTGGAATATGTCCCCAGCCTGAATGTACTCTTTCGCGGTTTCTACCATCGCGTAAAATTCTTTTTCTTTTATAGAGGAAGTGAATGATAATGTTGATCTTATTTCAGTTACTTCCGCTTCTTCTCCCTGTAGCACTTCCTCTTTATATACTTGCAATCTTTCATATACTTCTTCATAAGAAGCTGTATCATCTTCCCTGCATACATATACAAATGATAATTTTTGGCGTAAGTGGTCATACACGATAAACTCACGGTACAATAAAAGATGCACTTCTGGAATATTCAATGGATCGTGTAAATCTGCTCCAATGTTTTCATATTGCCGGATAACGTCATAGCCAATATAACCAACTGCTCCTCCGCAAAATGGGAATGGACTGTCTACTTGTGCTGACCGGGTTTCTTGTTCTAACACTTGTAGTACGTTACCTTGCAGCTTTTCTGCCCGGCCATAAATCGTTCGTTCCACTTCCGTACCAACGCTTTTCACTTCACCATACGGATTACATCCTAAGTAAGAATAGCGTCCTTTATCTTGATGAAGCTGGGAGCTTTCTAATAAAAACTTTTTCTTTCCCTTCATACGTCTATATAAAGAAATTGGCGTAATGCTATCTCCTTCTTCTTCAGCGATTACTAAAAATGCTTTTCCTTGTTCGTTTTGCTTCATAAATTCGTCTTTTGTCATCATGCCTTTCACCTCACTCCGAAAAATAAAAAAAGTCCTCTACATATCGAAATATGTAGAGGACGATAAATTTACCGTGGTACCACCTCATGTTGGACGCAAAAGCATCCCGCTTTATTCAGGTACAAAATATATACCTTATCCTTGTAACGGCGGAACCCGGGCTGCCTACTAAAAATAATTGTTCAGCATACCTCTCGTAAGCCCATTCCGTATATGGCACCGCACCGGGCTCCCACCTATCCCCAGCTCTCTGTAACGTCTCCAATATACGTACTCTTCTTACTTCAACGATTTCATTTATTTAATTTTTTGTACACAAAAAGGGAGTACTCATCCTATAGAAAGGACGGGTACTCCCGTGGTGCCACCTTAATTCGTTACAAATGTAACGCACTTTACCGTATCAAAAACAATACGTGTCTCTTGTATCGATGAGATCATGTCGCCAAAGCCTACTTCTTTCGTTTCGGTTTGGAAGCTCCGAAGCCCATTCCACATCAATTCCATACTGATTCGCACCAACCATCAGCTCTCTGACATGTTCATCATGTGTACTCTTCTTCATCAACGCTTGCATTTTTTTAAGTTGCACTCATTATAGACCTAACTTTTTTCATAAGTCAATACTTTTAAAAGAATTTTATTTTTCTCTCCTTTCAATATTATATTGACAAAACAACCTCTTTTTATGTAAATATAATAAATACTCTATTAAAAATAAGGTTTTTTGTATGAATATTATATATTTAAAAAGTAAAATGATGTCAAAAAACGCTTACATTTCTGAAAATTCATATTTCCGTATGGATTTTTCAGAATAATCATGATAGATTATAAATATGCAAAACGCATCAAAAGACATGACAAAAGGAAGGGGAACTACATGAGTACGCAGATGTTAACTTTAACTTCAATCTCTATCTACATGCTCGGGATGTTAGTAATTGGCTATTTCGCCTATAAACGAACGTCCAACTTAACAGATTATATGCTTGGCGGGCGTACACTAGGCCCCGCAGTAACAGCATTAAGCGCTGGAGCATCCGATATGAGTGGTTGGCTTTTAATGGGATTACCAGGTGCAATGTTTAGCGTTGGATTAAGTAGTAGTTGGATTGCGATCGGCCTAACACTAGGCGCATACGCAAACTGGCTATATGTCGCTCCTCGCTTACGTACCTACTCTGAAATTGCAAACAACTCTATTACTATCCCAGAATTTTTGGAACACCGTTTCCACGACAAATCTCATATGCTACGCTTAGTATCCGGACTTGTTATTATGATTTTCTTTACTTTTTATGTAGCTTCAGGATTAGTTTCAGGCGCCGTATTATTTGAAAATTCATTTGGTATGAACTACCATGTTGGATTATTCATTGTAGCTGGCGTTGTTGTAGCTTACACATTATTTGGTGGTTTCTTAGCAGTAAGTTGGACAGACTTCGTGCAAGGAATCATTATGGTAATTGCTCTTATTCTTGTTCCTATCGTAACAATTATGAATTCGAACGGACTTGGACCTGCATTTGATACAATTCGTTCTGTAGATCCAACACGTTTAGATATTTTTAAAGGTGCCTCTACTTTAGGAATGATTTCTTTATTTGCATGGGGCCTTGGTTATGTTGGACAACCTCATATTATCGTACGCTTTATGGCGATTTCTTCTGTAAAAGAAATTAAAAGCGCACGAAGAATTGGTATGAGCTGGATGATTTTCTCTGTTGTCGGAGCTATGTTTACTGGCCTTATCGGTATTGCTTACTACTCACAACAAGAGTTAACATTATCTAACCCGGAAACAATTTTCCTTGAACTAGGAAAAATTTTATTCCATCCACTTATTACTGGATTTTTATTAGCAGCTATTTTAGCAGCTATTATGAGTACAATTTCATCTCAGTTGCTCGTTACTTCTAGTGCTATAACAGAAGATTTATATCGTACATTCTTTAAACGTTCTGCTTCTGATAAAGAGCTTGTATTTGTTGGCCGTATGGCTGTACTTGTTATTGCATTAGTTGGGTGCGCATTAGCGTTTAAACAAAATGATACGATTTTAGCTCTTGTTGGATACGCTTGGGCTGGATTTGGTTCTTCATTCGGACCTGCTATTTTATTAAGCTTATACTGGAAACGCATGACAAAATGGGGTGCGCTTGCTGGTATGATTTCAGGTGCCGCTACAGTAATTATTTGGACTCAATTCAAATTCTTAAAAGATTTCTTATATGAAATGATTCCTGGATTCGCTATTAGTTTAATAGTAATCATAATTGTTAGTTTACTAACTAAACCTTCAAAAGAAGTTGAAGAGCAATTTGAGAACTTCGAAAAACACCATAGTCATAATCTATAAAAAGAAAGCTCTGCTGTTATCATAACAGCAGAGCTTTCTTTTTATTACAATTCGACAATCTTCTTCTCAAATTTAACAAATTCTTTATGTTTCGTTAAATTTAACATAACACTACTCCTTTATAGTAGTACTATCAGCACTTATACAGAAAGGGGACTCCAAAATGTTAGCAGCTTTCCAGCAACAACAAACACGAAAATTTTCACCTATTACAAATACTTCTGCTTCTCGTTTAAACATACAACCTAATCCACCCAAAATTTCTATTGCTCCTTCTGTTATTTCAGTCATTGGTGTTCATATGGAAAAAAATAAGTTAAAAGTAAGAACTGGGCAAAGCACTGAGTTATCAGCTTCTGTTTTGCCAGTACAAGCAACGAATACAGAACTTATTTGGACAAATATGAATGCTGATGTTATCACACTGTATCCACAAGGGGATACGGTAACGATTACCGGAAAAAGTGCAGGTAGAGCAGTCGTAATTGTTACAACTGCTGAAGGAAAGTTCCGTGACCTATGCATTATTCATGTACAACCTTATATGACAAATCCAAAGTAAAAGAGTGGCCTCGTAGTCACTCTTTTACTTTGTTTCAATGTGTGAATTTTTACTTTTAACGTGATTGATGAATTGGTCTTTATCTTTAGGAGAAATAACTTCTGTTTGATGTGCGCCGTAAACAATTTCAAGTCGATCAAATGATAAGGCATAAGCTGCTATTGGATTTTTCGTATTTGAAATTTGTTTTATATCTCGTATAAATATGCGTTTTTTAACGAAACCCGATCTAATAATAATTGCTTCTTCTCCGACAATATATTTTGTTGAAAACCAACTCCAAATACATAATATCGCTAACGGAATTGTAAAAAATAAAAGAAAATATTCTCTCCCTGCAAATAGGGGAGCAAAACACGCTCCAATGACAACGAAGAAAATTGGATATAACCATATATCTTTTTTTGATGAAAATTCCACTAAACTTCCCCTCTCTTGATTTAAGTCAATGAACCCCCTCCTCTTCCCTATTACAATGAAAACAACATTAGAATAGGAGGACGTATTATGACTAAACGAAAGTATGCCTTATTTGCTGGCTTTTCTCTTCTTGTTATGGCATTCATTGCATTTTTTTCTTACGGTTTTGTTCATGAAAATCTCGTTGTACAAGAAGATGCGAGCGCGACATTCCGTAATATCCAAACTTCAAATTCACTTTTCAAAGCGGAAATCTTCGGTTGGATTATCATTTTCATTACTGATATTGTCGCCGCGTGGGCTCTTTATTTCTTTCTAAAACCAATTCATACTAGCCTCTCATTACTAGCTGCCTTGCTTCGTCTTATGTATACAGCGATACTTGGGATTGCTATATTCAATTTAACATTTGTATTACTTCTTTCAAAAAGTACAGTTGCTAATTCAGAAGCATATACAATGTTATTTCTAGAAGCTTTTAAATACATTTGGTCTGTAGGGTTAATCATTTTCGGCTTACATCTTTTCACTTTAGGATATGTAACTTTTCTATCTAAACAAATACCGAAATTGATTAGTGTATTACTATTCATCGCTGCTATCGGTTATATCGTAATTCACATCATGAATACAATGTTTTCACAATATGATACGCTCATCGCAATCATACAATCACTGTTCCAATTACCTATGATTGCAGGTGAATTAGGACTTGCGATATGGCTACTGTTGAAAGGTGGTAAATCCACTACTTAATTCGTTTCTTAATTCTACTTAATGACTCTGGCGTAATACCTAGATAACTCGCCAATTGATATTGAGGAACTCGATCGATTAAATGCGGTCGTTTTTGTAATAATGCTTTATATCGTTCTTCTGGTGTCGATGAGATAAATAAGGCAAGTTCATCTTGTACTTCACCAAAATTATACTCGACCATTTTACGCGTCATTTCTTCTAACTGTGAATATTTCTTATACATGTCCTTTTCACTATACAGGTCGCCAACTACAACTAGACAATCTTCTAGACACGTTAACGTATACGGGGATGATTTATCTTGTTTATGATGATTAAAATTTGCGATTGCTTGTTCTTCTGTATAAAAATTTGATGTAACTTCTTTCCCGGCTTCATCTATACAATGTTGTCTCACGCATCCTTTTAATACAAAATAACATTTCGAAGGAACATCTCCTTGCCTTAGGAGCACTGTTCCTTTTTTATATTCGCCAATTTGTAATTCACTGAGAATCATGTGCTGCTCTTCTTCACTTAGTGTTGTAAGGTTCTGCATATACTTCTTTAATATTTCTTCCATTTTCCTCCCCTTTCCCCCTCCTACGCCCGTATTTCTATAAAACAAAAAGAGAAGTATTCCAACTTCTCTTTTCTCCTCTAACATTATAATTCCTGTGTATACGCCGGCTCATTTACTACATTTTTTGCTGTTCGTTTTTGTTGTTGTAGTAAGAACACAGATACGCCAAACAATACGAGCATGCTACCGATAATTTGCATGGCATTTAGTCTTTCCCCGAGTAAGAAGAACGCCAGTATAGATGCTCCAACAGGTTCTCCTAAAATACTCATTGAAATTGTTGTTGCATTTACGTAGTTTAATAACCAATTATTAATGACGTGTGACACTGTCGGTACAACCGCAAGTAAAAGAAAAACGGTCCAATCCCACTTCGTATAACCTGTAAAAGGCACTTGCAACACTATATTATAAATCCCCATAAAAATACCCGCGAATGCAAAAACTGTAAAGCTGTAAATCCAGTGTGATACTTTCTTTACTGTCGTTTGCCCGATAAATAAATAACCGACAACCGCTATTACACTTAAAAAGGATAATATATCTCCATAGATTGCTTGTTCACTTAGTCCTAAATCTCCCCACCCAATACACATTACACCTAATATCGCAATTCCCATTGTTGCAATGGCTGAGTATGTCGTTCTTTCTTTAAATAAGAAAAAACCTCCCACTAAAGATACGATTGGTTGAAGCGCTAAAATAATCGTCGAACTAGCAACTGTCGTATGCTTTAAAGATTCAAACCATAAAAGAAAATGAAGTGCTAAGAAGAAACCAGATCCAATTAAAAATCCCCAATCTTTTATTTGAATCTTACTAAATTCTTCCCGTTTTTTCCAAACGATTGGCAGCATAATAAGTACGATAATCCATAATCGATACATACTTAATATTGAAGATGGTGCTGAGGACATCTTTACAAAAACTGCTGCGAAGGAAATTGCTATAATGGAAATTGCTAATGGTAGCGCGATTGATCTTTCTTGTTTCAAATTCCGTCTCCCCTCTCACCTGTCAAAAATCCCACTTCATTATATCCGTTTTCTTTCATAACTTAAATACTAATTTTTTAGATTCTTCGTACCATTATGGTAAAATAGAAACGAAAGCACCTATTAGTGAATATTTCTTTCTTTTTTCACTACAAGCGTCGCTCTTACAATCATTACAGTAAATTTTTATTTAGGGGGATCTACATGAATCAAACAATCGGGAGAATTGAAGAAATTTCATTTTATAGCGCATCACTTCAAGAAGATGTTACACTTCTCGTTTACTTACCAGTAAATTACACAGCACTGCACAAACATACAGTGGTAATTGCACAAGATGGTAGAGATTATTTTCAGCTTGGTAAAGCGCACCGTGTAATTGAGCGTCTTCGTGAAACTGAAGAAATTGACCGTACAATTATTGTCGGTATTCCATATAAAAATGTACACGATCGTAAAGAAAAATATTTCCCAAATGAAGTGAAAAACGCTGCATATATCCGTTTCCTTGCTCATGAACTTGCACCATATATCGATGAAAATTACCCAACGTACCAAATGGGAAAAGGTCGTGTGTTAATTGGGGATTCTCTTGGCGGGACAGTTTCCTTTATGACTGCACTTATGTATCCGCATACATTCGGTAAAGTCGTTATGCAATCACCATTTGTTGATGAAACAGTGATGAACTTAGCAAAAGACTTCAAAAATCCGGAGGCGCTAGAACTTTATCACGTCATTGGGACAGAAGAAACAGCTGTAAAGCGCACGGATGGACAAGTATCTGATTTCGTACAGCCGAACCGTGAGCTCAATACGCTTCTGACAGATAGAAATTTCATCACGCATTACGAGGAGTTTGAAGGTAACCATACGTGGAAATATTGGCAAACTGATTTACCGAAAGCCTTCTCTCATATTCTATCAATGAAATAATAGAGAGCAGTATTCAGAATAATTTGATATAATAGATGAAGAGAGTTGTTTTTCTCAAAATCTAACTAGACTTACAAAGGGAGGAATTGGAACATGAAATTAGGCATTGTAATTTTTCCATCTAAAATGATTCAAGATAAAGCGAACGGATTGCGTAAACGTTATGATCCGCACTACGCATTAGTTCCGCCACACATTACATTGAAAACACCCTTTGAGACGCAAGATGAACAATTAGAATCGATTGTAAACGAGTTACATACAATCGCAAGTAAAACGAACCCTTTCACCCTTCACGTCGGAAAAGTTGGTTCATTCGCACCTGTTAATAATGTTCTTTATTTTAAAGTAGAAAAAACACCTGAACTTACTTTCTTAAATGAAGAAATGCATCATGAATTCTTTACACAAGAACGCGAATACGCTTTCGTACCTCATTTAACAATTGGACAAGGCTTATCAGATGCAGAGCATGCTGATGTATTAGGCCGATTACGTATGAAAGATTTCTATTATGAACAACCAATTGATCGCTTCCACCTTCTATATCAATTAGAAAACGGAACATGGACTGTACACGAAACATTCCACCTTGGAAAGGGGAACAACTAATTTGCACGCACAGATCGTACAAACGGACGAACAACTAAGAGACGCATTCTCTGTACGTAAGCAAGTATTTGTGAATGAACAACAAGTGTCTGCTGAAGAAGAGTATGATGAGTTTGAAGAAATTTCAACACACGTTGTTATATATGATAATGATGTTCCAGTTGGTGCTGGTCGTTTTCGCACCATTGATGGAATAGGAAAAATGGAACGCATTTGCGTACTAGCTTCCCATCGTAAAAAAGGCATTGGAAAAATTGTTATGGATGCACTTGAAGCGTATGCGAAGGAAAACTCGCTATCAAAATTAAAGCTGCACGCCCAAACACATGCTGAAGATTTCTATAAGAAACTTGGATATGTAACGAATTCTAATGTATTCATGGAAGCAAATATTCCTCACATCGTTATGATAAAAGAATTGTAATTTGAAAACAGGAGGTATCCCCTCCTGTTTTTTACATTGCTATTTTCTTTTTCTTCCGCTAAAGTTAAATGTTGATGCTATAGTTTTGAAGGTGAATATATGACACAAGAAAAATTTTCACAAAAATCATTAACGCACGCTGATATTCCGCGTGCAACATATCATATTCCGAAAACATCTACCCATTTAATTATGGAAGAAGATGCAGATGCAGCGTATTTCCGCGCTCTCGAACAACAAAATGTATTTTTAAATGAAAAACAATTAGAAGCCGTGCGAACGACAGAAGGCCCTGTTCTTACATTAGCTGGTGCTGGAAGCGGGAAAACATCTGTTTTAACAACCCGCGTAGGTTATTTAGTAAATGTAAAACAAGTTCATCCGCGCAATATTTTATTACTTACATTTACACAAAAAGCAGCTGAAGAAATCCGAAACCGTGTAGCAAATTTACCAGGTATGAATCGTGCAGCAAGTAGCTACGTTGTTGCTGGTACATTCCACTCTGTCTTTTTAAAATTGCTTCGTAGTCAAGGATATAATCAGCAAATTTTAGCAAACGAAAAACATAAACAAATTATGATAAAGAAAATTTTAAAAGAGTTACGCTTAAAAGACGATTATGATGCTGAAACGATGCTCGCTATGATTTCACTTGAGAAAAACAAATTGAATCGTCCAAAAGATGTAAAAACAACAACACCCGTTGAACAAGAATTTAAAGAAGTATACGAGCGTTTTGAAGAAGTAAAACAACGATATAATTATATTGATTTCGATGACATCCTATTAGAAACATATTATATGTTAGAAAATAACGCTCCTTTACTTACCCAATTACAACAACGTTTCCACTATATTGAAGTAGATGAGTTCCAAGATACATCGTATGCACAATATGAAATTGTAAAATTGTTAGCCACGCCAAGAAATAATTTATTTATCGCAGGTGATGACGACCAGGCGATATACGGCTGGCGAGGAGCAAGTCACCAAATTATTTTATCTTTTCCAAAAGAATTTGATAACACTACTATTATCGCACTGAATACAAATTATCGATCCAATCCTTTTATCGTCGGACTTGGAAATGAAGTTATCAAACTAAATCAAGAGCGTTTTGATAAAGAGCTATATTCTGTGCGCGAAGAAGGTGTACAACCTTTTTACGCAAGACCTGCTACGACTCTTGATGAAGCAAATCAAATTTTGCAGCTCATTCAAGAAAAAGTAGAGAGCGGCGAACGAAACTTTAAAGATTTTTGTTTACTGTATCGCACACATTCTGTAAGCCGTTCGTTACTTGATCAGCTTACCATTCATAAAATCCCGTTTATTAAGCACGGGGCGAGTCAATCATTTTATGAACATTCTTTAATTAAGCCTGTATTAGATCATTTAAGACTGGTGATTGAACCGTTTCGATTAGAATCACTTTCAAACATATTGCCCACGATGTATATCGGGCGTGATGATTGTATTTCATTTATTGAACGTGAACAATGGAAGTATGGTGAGGGGCGCTTCCCTTCTCTTCTTCATTTCTTATTATTAAATCCAAGCTTAAAACCTTTTCAAGTGAAAAAGGTAAATGAGCGTATCGATTTTATTAAATTTATAAAAGAATTAGAACCGAAAAAAGCATTAAAAGAAATTATTCATGGTAAAGGAAAGTATTTAGAGTACTTACAAAGTAACGATCGTTCTTCCTTTACAATGCATAAAGATATACAAGAAGAAATGTTAGAAGAATTAATGGAGTCTGCAACTCGTTTCACCGATATTCCAGCATATTTACAATTTATTGATGAAGCAATTCAAGGTCAAAAAGAAATGGAAGCATTAAAAACAATGCCGGAAAAAGATGCTGTTTCGCTTATGTCTATTCATAACGCAAAAGGCCTTGAATTTCCATGCGTCTTTTTACTTGGAGCGAGCGATGGTATTCTTCCTCATACTTCTTCTTTAAAAGATGCAAATGATCGTGTTACAGAGACGTCTGAAGCTTTAGAAGAAGAACGTCGACTGCTTTATGTCGCCATTACACGTGCGAAAGAAGAACTTTACATTTCCTCTCCGCAATTTTTTAGAGGAAAAAAATTAGATATCTCTCGTTTTTTATATACTGCGCGAAAAGATTTACCTGAAAAGACATCCACTAAATAAGGATGTCTTTTTTTATATTGCATGATGGACATCCCTACTATATAAATTCCCTGTTTTTATCATTAGAATTAACGTAATATCAACCATATCCCATTCATATTGTAATAGTGTATGTCAGAACTCACGAGAAGGAGTGAACATAATGAGCTGCAATTGTAACGAAGATAATCAACATGATTTTGATTTCAATTGTGTATCAAATGTCGTTCGTTTTATACATGAACTACAAGAATGTGCAACGACAACATGTGGATCTGGTTGTGAAGTTCCATTTTTAGGCGCACATAACAATGCATCAGTAGCAAATACACGTCCTTTTATTTTATACACAAAAGCCGGAACACCTTTTGAAGCATTCGCACCATCTGCAAGCCTTACTAGCTGCCAATCTCCAATTTTCCGCGTAGAAAGTATAGATGATGATGACTGCGCTGTATTACGTGTATTAACTGTAGTTTTAGGTGATGGTACCTCTGTACCACCTGGTGATGATCCAATCTGTACGTTTTTAGCTGTACCAAATGCAAGACTCGTATCATCCTCCACTTGTCTTACTGTTGATTTAAGTTGCTTCTGCGCTATTCAATGCTTACGCGATGTTTCTATATAAAACTGAATACTAATTTAAGCATGGATTGGGTGGCAGAGTTTTCTGCCACCCAATCCATGCTTAAAAGGTATTATTATGTATTTTTCATAAAATTGGGAACTTGTCTAGAACATAGAACCTGTCCTTTTCATTAACTGAAAGTAGAAACAGATAAAGGAGTGAAAAACATGTTCTCTTCTGATTGCGAATTTACTAAAATCGATTGCGAGGCGAAACCAGCTAGTACACTACCTGCCTTCGGTTTTGCTTTCAACGCGTCTGCACCTCAGTTTGCTTCACTGTTTACACCATTACTATTACCTAGCGTAAGTCCAAATCCTAATATTACTGTTCCTGTAATAAACAATACAGTAAGCGTCGGAAATGGCATTCGAATTCAAATAGCTGGTATCTATCAAATCAGTTATACATTAACGGTAAGTCTTGAAAATGTTCCTGCCCCACCAAATGCTGCCCGATTCTTCTTAACATTGGACACACCTGACAATATTATCCCAGGATCCGGGACGGCAGTCCGTGCTAACATTATCGGTACTGGAGAAGTAGAGGTTTCTAGCGGTGTTATTCTTATTAACTTGAATCCTGGCGACTTAGTTCAAATCGTACCAGTTGAATTATTTGGAACTGTAGACATTCGTGCTGCAGCATTAACAGTTGCACAAATTAGCTAGTAAAAAGCGGTATTTCTCCTTTGAAATACCGCTTTTTATATGTATAATAAAAAACACTCACAGTAACATGAGTGTTTCATTCTTCATAGTGTTTTATTGCATTCTTCTTTTTCCCACAATTGCATCCCTTTTTCTTCACAAATCCTTGTTGCTGTAATTGTTCTTGATATGCCTGTTGTTGCGCTTGGTGTTGTTGCTGCATGTGATACCATTGCTGCAGATCATATGAATTTTGCCTTGGATTATTGCTCACAGCAAACATCTCCTCTACTGTCAATTCTGTCTATTTACTATATGAACAACTCTTTATTTCCGTTCCCTCGTTCTTTTAAACTCCGCTTTCTCTCGTATTATAAAGATATATTATTCTCCCATAAAATATCCTGTAATCGTTTCAATAATTGCTGCTGCACCTGCAATAGCTAATAATGCAAGTAACGGCTCTGCAACGATAGGGATCCAATTATATAAAACTAATAAAAAAGCACTAACCCACACACCTGTACACCAATAACAGCTTAATAATTCGCCAATCCACTTTCTTAATCCTTTACCTTTTACTTTTGTAAAAGTTGATACACTTCCATCCGGCTCTGTAATCTCTAATTCGTCGATAAACGGTCTTCGCAAAAAAGCTGTAATTTTATCATATACAATTAAACGGGTGAGCCTAAAAGCAGCTAAAGCGAAAATAAAAAATAAAAGCCAACTTGTAAACAGCATGATTCCACCTTCCCTTATCTTCTTTCGCCTATTTAAAAAAAAAGGTCTTGAGATTGTGACCAAATCTCCTCCACTCCAATATCTTATTAATGTAAATACAAACAAGAAGATAAGGAGTGACATTAATGAGTTGTAACGAAAATAAACACCATAGCTCTTCTCATTGTGTAGTTGACGTTGTAAAATTCATCAATGAATTACAAGATTGTTCTACAACAACATGTGGATCTGGTTGTGAAATTCCATTTTTAGGCGCACACAACACGGCATCAGTAGCGAATACACGCCCTTTTATTTTATACACAAAAGCAGGAACACCTTTTGAAGCTTTCGCACCATCTGCAAGCCTGGTTAGCTGCCAATCACCAATTTTCCGTGTGGAAAGTGTAGATGATGATAGCTGTGCTGTGCTACGTGTATTAACTGTAGTTTTAGGTGACGGTACTCCGGTACCACCTGGTGACGATCCAATTTGTACGTTTTTAGCTGTACCAAATGCAAGGTTAATATCGACAACTACTTGCCTTACTGTTGATTTAAGCTGTTTCTGTGCGATTCAATGCTTACGCGACGTTTCTATCGTAAAGTAAACTAAAAAAACTATTGGGGTGGTAGAAGCCTTCTACCACCTTTACATATTTAAAAGCCGGCCATACTAATCGATTGGATATCATCTATAGACAACCTAATATCTCTCATACTATTTTGCGGCATAATGGATACAATGCCATTACGATACGATATGATTGATCCAATATAAGAAACGGTAGCCGTTTTTATTCTGCACCTTACTTTCGGAATGTAATGAGGGCGGTTTAATAAAAAATGAATTTTTTCATCATTATTCATATCCTTAAATGATTTATTATACGGGACAGTTCTTACTGGCTCTTGCTGTTCTTGTTCTGCCTGTTCTTCTTTTACCTCTTCTTCTATTTTTTCTTCCACTTGCTGCTCTTCTTGTTGTTCTTGCTCTATTACCTCTTCCACAGCACTACTTACAATATTTTCTTGTCTATTACTTTGCTCTTTTTGATTTTCATTTTCAAAGTTTGTCAGGATAATCCTTTTTATTTTCGGTGCAGCAAGTTCCAAACTTACTTGCGCAATATATAACAACGGTTTTCCAACTGTTGAACTTTTATTTTTATTCTTCACACTCGTCCCTCCCACTTCCATACGTAGCTAATTAAATCGTGTACTATTATAGTTATATTCATAACGTGGTAAGAACTTTCGTTAAAAATCGTTCTTTCTAAGAACAAATAAAAAGGACAATCTCAACATATAGAGATTGTCCTTTAAAAATTAATATTATATTTATCCTAGGATATGATACCCTGAATCAACGTGAATGTTTTCTCCTGTTACGCCGCGTGCTAAATCACTGAATAAGAATACTGCTGTATCCCCAACTTCTTCTGGAGTTGTTGTACGACGAAGTGGTGCGCGCTCCTCAATTTCTCTTAAGATTGAGTTAAAGTCACCTACACCTTTTGCAGATAACGTACGAATTGGTCCTGCAGAAATAGCGTTAACGCGAATGCCATGTTGGCCTAAATCGTTAGCTAAATATTTCACGCTAGCTTCTAATGAAGCTTTCGCAACACCCATAACGTTATAGTTTTTCACAACGCGCTCGCCGCCAAGATATGTTAACGTTAAAATATTTCCGCCTTCTGTCATTACTTTCTTCGCTTCTCTTGCTACAGCTGTTAAAGAGAATGCACTAATATTTTGTGCAAGTAAAAATCCATCGCGAGAAGTATCTACAAATTCACCTTTTAAATCATCACGATTTGCAAAAGCAATACAGTGTGCAACACCGTGAATTGTACCAACCTCTTGCTTGATTGTTTCAAAGCAAGCTGTAAGTTCTTCATCATTTGTTACATCACAAGGTAATACAAGTGATTCTTGTCCTTCTAATGTGTCCGCTAATTCACGAACGTTTCTCTCTAAACGTTCTCCTGCATATGTGAATATTAATTTTGCACCTGCATTATGCAAAGAGCGAGCAATTCCCCACGCAATACTTCTTTGGTTCGCAACGCCCATAACAACGAATGTTTTCCCTTGTAATAGTTCCATGATATATCCTCCCAGAATTGCTTATACTTGTTATTAGTACCTGATACTATAATTATAGTACCATAAAACCTCTTAAAGGCAAACAAAAAAGTCATTAACTTAAATTTTGTTAATGACTTTTTGTTTCTATAAAAAAACGCTCTAATCCTTCTTCCCAAGAAGGCATTTGTGAAAAACCATTTAATCGTAGCATGTTATGTTGAAAAATAGAATATTTCGGTCTCGCTGCCGCTGATCCAAATTCTTCGGTTGAAACAGGTAATACATTCACTTTCATATTTGCATCCAAAAATATTTTTTTTGCAAATTCAAACCAAGAACATGAACCTCTATTTGACACATGATACGTACCGTATAAAGAAGTATGAATGAGCTTATTAATCATTACATTTAAATCCGCCACATAAGTAGGAGAACCGATTTGATCTGCTACAACAGATACTTCTTCTCTTTCTTTACCTAACCGCATCATCGTTTTCACAAAATTATTTCCATACTTACCATATAACCACGATGTACGAACGATAAAGTATTTATTATGTAGCTCTTTGACGAACTGCTCTCCCGCATACTTAGAAGCTCCGTATGTATTTATCGGCGCCGGATTATGAAATTCATCGTATCCCCCTGGTCTATCGCCCTGAAATACATAATCAGTACTGATATAAACTAACTTCGCCCCTACTAATTGTGAAGCAACCGCTACATTTCGAGCTCCTATTGCATTTATTCTATACGCAATATCTTGTTCTGTTTCTGCATGATCAACCTTCGTATACGCTGCACAATGAATAATGATGTGTGGCCTTATTTCTTGTACCACTTGCTGCATTCGGGATATATTTGTTATATCTAGTAACTTTTTATCAAATGGATATATGTCGTATTCTTCAGGATTTAACTCTTCTTGTAGTTGCTTTCCCAATTGACCGTTTGCTCCTGTTATGATAATCCGTTCTTTCATTTATATGCCCCTTACTTTTCTTTTAGTGGTTTCCACCATTCTATATGATATTTATACCATTCCACCGTTTCTTTCAACCCCTGTTCAAACGTATACTGCGGTTCCCACCCGAGCTCATTCTTCATCTTTTGTGCATCAATCGCATAACGACGATCATGCCCTAAACGGTCTGTAACATACGCAATGTCTTTTTTCGTTTTTCCTAAGAGGGAGATAATTTGTTCCACAACATCTACATTTGTTTTTTCATTATTTCCACCTATATTATATACTTCTCCTATACGTCCCTTATGCAGAACAACGTCAATCGCACTACAATGATCCGTTACATGTAACCAGTCTCTTACATTTAATCCATCTCCATATAATGGTAATTTCTCCCCTTCCAACGCATTCGTAACCATTAACGGAATTAATTTTTCAGGATATTGATACGGCCCATAATTATTGGAGCAACGTGTTACTATAACTGGTAATTGATATGTTTTATAATAAGATAAAGCTATCATGTCGGCGCTCGCTTTGCTTGAAGAATATGGACTATTTGGAGCTAACGGGGTTTCCTCGGTAAATCGACCTGTTTCCCCTAAAGAGCCGTACACCTCATCTGTTGATACTTGCAGGAGTTTAATATGCGGATATTTTTTTACTAATTCTAATAAGGTGACTGTCCCAATTACATTTGTATCATAAAAAGGAATCGGATTTTCAATACTACGGTCCACATGTGATTCAGCTGCGAAATTTACAATTACTTGCACGTCACGTTCCTTAATAACATGCTCCAGCAGCTCTCCGTTTTGAATTTCCCCTTTTACAAAATAGTAATTTGAATGATCTTGAATAGACTTTACATTATTTAAGTTTCCACTATATGTTAATGCATCGAAATTAATAATTTTATATGTTTCATAGCTTTGTAACATGTAATGAACAAAATTACTTCCAATAAATCCGGCCCCACCTGTTACTAATATATTCATAAACAACTCTCCTACTCAAAAGCTATCTTCACATTCCTGAAGTAACGGTAATATTCGATCTTTGTCAGACAAAATAGGACTTGTTACCGGCCATGGAATTGCTAATTCTTTATCGTTCCAAAGTACCCCTGAGTCATGATCGGCACTATAATACTCATCTACTTTATACATAACAATAGTATGCGGGACAAGTGTACAAAAACCATGTGCAAATCCTTTTGGCACTAATAATTGCCGGTGATTATCCGCACTTAAAATATATCCTCTCCACTGTTGAAACGTTGGTGAATCTTTTCTCAAATCAACGATAACATCATAGATTGCTCCTTGCATAACTTGAATAAGTTTCGTTTGTGCTTTCGGATTTTTTTGAAAGTGTAATCCCCGAATCGTTCCCGCTTCTGCTGAATAAGAAACATTATCCTGTACAAATGAATACGTAACCCCTAATGTTTCTAGCATCTTCTTATTATAACTTTCTGTAAAAAAGCCACGCTCATCTCCAAATAACCTCGGTTCTAACAATTTTGCGTCGGTAAAGTTTGTTTCTACAACTTTCATATTCTCACCTATTCTCCGTTAAACTGTTTACCAAAGTTTATATCCCGTGCTAACGTATTCGCCCTTTGAAGAGAAACATGAGTTCCCGCATCAGTCCACCAACCACTCATTTCATTATACGTAAGTACCCCTCGTTTTAAATACCAATTATTGATATCTGTAATTTCAAGTTCTCCCCTTGCGGAAGGTTTTAATTCTTTTATATAAGAAAAGACTTTCGAGTCATACAAATAAATTCCTGTAACTGCATAGGAACTTTTCGGTTCTTTCGGCTTTTCTTCAATTTCAATTATTTTGTGGTTTTGAATGTGCGCTACGCCAAACCGCTCCGGATCATCTACAGATTGCAGTAGTACTTTCGCACCTTCTTTTTGATTTACAAACTCTTCAACGTACGGACAAATGTCATCTGAAAAAATATTATCTCCTAATATAACTACCATACGATCTTTCCCGACGAAATCCTCACAAAGCCCTAATGCTTGTGCAATTCCCCCAGCCTTATCTTGCACACGATACGTAAAGGACACACCAAACTCTTGACCGCTTCCTAAAAAACTAACAACATCTCCCATATGCTCTTTCCCTGTAATAATCATAATATCTGTAATCTCGCATTGTTTCAGCCTATATACCGCATGATAAATCATTGGGTAACGTCCAACAGGAAGCAAATGTTTATTCGTTACTTTCGTTATTGGATACAATCTCGATCCAGTTCCACCTGCTAAAATAATTCCTTTCACCCTGCATCTCTCCCTTATGATGGAGATAATATATCTTTATAATGTTCTACAAATACTTTTCGATACTTCTCATATGTATCCGCATCAAACTCATCCCCGTTGTAGTGAATACACCATAAATTTGCTTGATTAGGGATACCAATTAAATAACCCGCCTTTTGAAACTCTAAAGACTGTGACACATCATAAAAGTGAAATCCTTGAAACAAATCTTCTCGCCACGGAATATCATATTGTGTGGCCATTAATAAACCATCAATTGCCTGAACTGACAAAAATGGTTGATTATCATAAAAAACCTGATCTAAATTTAATAATTGATAATTCCGTCTTCTGTATTCAATCACTTTCCCTACTAAATTTTTCCCTTCCCACCATATCCCGTTGCTCGGTAAAAACTGAGCACCAGCTACGCCAATTAAACCAAGTTTTTCATTATCTTGAAAAAGAGATATAAGTGTATACAACATCTCTCGATTAATAAGATATGTATCTTGATGTATATACACTTTGTACTTCGCTGGATATGAAAGGGCTCGATTGTATGCACTCGCCATACTTTGTGCATCTCGTATCGGAAAAATTTGTACGACATAACCAGGGGGAACAAAAAGGTTTCTTATTTGTCTCTCACATTGTTCAAATAGCTCCTCATTATTTATACAAACAACGACTAATATTGTATGATCTTTCATTTTGTAGCCCCTCTATTCGTCTTGATTTACATCTGACATATAGTGCTCCACAAATATCTTTCTATACTTTTCATAGTTTGTCATATTCACATCAATATGATAGTGAATACACCACGCATCACGCTGTACCGGAACCCCAACGGTATAGCCAGCTTTTCTAAATTCAAATGACTGAGATACATCATAATAGTCAAACCCATCAAACAAATCTTCTCGCCACGGAATATCGTATTGCGTTGCCATCAATAAACCATCAATACATTCCACAGGCATAAATGTTTTTGACTCATGGTACGGCTTTTCTTGACTTGCCATATAAAATAAATCGTTCATATAACCAATTACTTTCCCAACAACTTCCCTGCCTTCATTCCATATCCCGCTTGGAGGAACATATTGGGCTCCAATCATTCCAATCATTCCAAGATGTTCATGTTCGTTAAATAATTGAAGTAATCCGTATAAAAATACCACATTCATAATGAAAACATCTTGGTGTATATATACTTTATATTTCGCTGGATGCGAAATCGCTTGATTATATCCGCTCGTCATACTTTTCGCATTCCGAATTGGCATAAATTGTACAATATAACCTGGAGGTACTGCCAATCTCAATATATGCCGTACGCACTGTGCATACATTTTCCGATCATTTATACATGTAACAAATAATATTGTTTTTTCAGCAGCACTCATAACTGTGATTTTTCTGCTTCAATAATATACTGAAATACGACCGTCTCAGCCATGAAGCCACTTCCAAGACGATATTTTTTACAAATTCCATATAACTCCTCAATAAGCGACTCATACATTTTATGATCAACATATACACGATCTACTTTACTAATCGAATAACCTGCTTTTAAAAACATTCGTAGCATTTCATTAAATGTAAAGAAACGAATATGCGTTTTATCTAGTAATCCATATTCTGTATACGTCCAATTTCCAGCGAGTAAGGGAGCTAATACCGAAATGTGAGAAACGTTTGGTATACTAGCCAAAATTACACCATTTTGCTTTATATATGGTTTTACTTTTTCTATTACAGCCCATGGATCAAATAAATGCTCTAATACGTCCCCAAATATAACGCAATCAAACTGCTCTTCCTCATACGGCATATCCATTGTTTCTATATCGCCCAAAACAACATGATCTAGTTTTTCTTTTGCTTTTTCTGCTGCCTCTGGAAATGCCTCGATTCCTGATACACGTGTTCCATTTTCTTTAATAGCGGCTCCCAATGCACCGCTCGAGCAACCAATATCAAGAACTTCTTTCCATTCCTTTTTTATATGCTTTAATAAATTCGGATTCACTGCATTATAATAATGCACAGACTTTTCTTCATATAAAGAATTTTTTTGAGGATTCATTTCACACACTCCTTATGCAAATTGAATTTGAAATATAAACTTCATATGAAGTCTATAAATGTAACCATTACACCGATACTTTACTATATAGCCAATCTATTAGAGTTAGAATCGTGATACGCCATTTCTAAAAAAAACAACCTATAACGATTTATATTGTTTATCAAAAACACCCCGAAAATATTTGCGGTTATATTCAATTGCAGCATTATTCGGAACATAAGAAGCTGCTAGTTCATTGTAATAATAAGCTTTATCTTGCTCTCCTAACTTGCTATAACAAATACACATTTGTAAATAGGGAATCCATGTGTAGCTAGCTGGACTGTGAAAAGGACTCTCTGTTGCCATTGGCACTTCTGTTGCAAGTTTAAACCAAAAAATTGCTTCATTATATTTTTGTTGTTCCATATATATATATCCTATTCTTGTACAATTCTCTCCTCTAGGAACATCATACCGAAATGACTTTACACAAGATTCAACTGCCTTCTCCCACATTCCAATCTTTGCATAGCAATCTCCTAACTTACCGCATGCATAAATTTTCTCTTCATACCATCCTTCGTCTTGATTAAGAAATGTTTCATATAGTAGAACTGCATCATCATATTTTTGATTATCCATAGATTCATTCGCGTAATAAAATAAATCTCTCGGACTCAATTCTTCTCCAGCTGCTACAGCATCTTGAAAAATTTTCAAATTACGATTTGTTACCTTTTTTTCTTTTTTATGTGTAATAGCAACATTACTACTAAAAGTTTCACCAGAAATAGCTAAATATTCATGAACCTTTCCAAACCATTGAAATTGTTTTTCACGCTTTACAAGTCGATTTCTTTTTGTACAATATAAAGGTTTCCCGTTAGAATCCATTGCAAGATGATACGGCATCGAAACAGCATCAATTTTAGGATCTAATTCTATTTTTAAAAGTTTCAACGCTTCTTGAGCATCTTCTAATAACACATCATCAGCATCTAGCCATAATATATATTCTTGTGTTGCTTTCGAAAAAGAAAAATTTCTAGCTGCCGCAAAATCATTAATCCATGGAAAGTCATATATGTTGGAAGTATATTGAGTTACAATTTCTTTCGTTCGATCAATGGAACCTGTATCAACTACAATAATTTCATCAACAATTTTTTCTACTGCATCTAAACATCGACCGATTGTATTTTCCTCATCTCGAACAATCATACATAAACTAATTGTAATTCCTTGCTTGTTCAACATAATCACCCTCTTCCAAATCAATCATATGTTATACATACAACAAACTTTCCACTTTTTTAACTTGCACAAGCAGTTTAAGATTTCTTTTCAATAATTCAAATGTCCGTGTCATTTTCTTTCGGTTTTGCATCTACTATATAATGAACGCTTTATGGAGGTGAATTTATGTCAAATAATAATTATTCAGATGGATTAAATCCCGATGAATCTTTATCAGCTAGTGCATTTGACCCTAATCTTGTAGGACCAACATTACCACCGATACCGCCGTTTACCCTTCCGACTGGACCTACTGGGCCTACCGGGCCTACCGGACCGACTGGACCTACTGGACCTACTGGACCTACCGGGCCTACTGGACCTACTGGGCCTACTGGACTTACAGGACTTACAGGACCTACTGGTGACACTGGGGCTACTGGACCTACTGGGGCTACCGGACCTACTGGGGCTACTGGACCTACCGGACCTACTGGTGACACTGGGGCTACTGGACCTACCGGACCTACTGGTGACACTGGGGCTACTGGACCTACCGGACCTACTGGTGATACTGGGGCTACTGGACCTACTGGGGCTACCGGACCTACTGGGCCTACTGGACCTACTGGGGCTACTGGGGCTACCGGACCTACTGGGCCTACTGGACCATCAGGGCTAGGACTTCCAGCAGGATTGTATGCATTTAACTCCGGTGGGATCTCTTTAGATCTAGGAATTAATGATCCAGTACCATTTAATACTGTTGGATCTCAGTTTGGTACGGCAATTTCTCAATTAGATGCTGATACTTTCGTAATTAGTGAAACTGGATTCTATAAAATTACTGTTATCGTATACACTGCAGCGGTAAGTCTATTAGGTGGCCTTACAGTTCAAGTGAACGGAGTACCTGTACCAGGTACTGGAACGAGTTTAATTTCAGTTGGAGCACCTATTGTTGTTCAAGCAATTACGCAAATTACGACAACTCCATCATTAGTTGAAGTAATTGTTACAGGGCTTGGGCTATCATTAGCTCTTGGTACGAGTGCATCTATTATTATTGAAAAAATTGCTTAATATTTTACTTAGCAGTAAAACTGATATCAGTTTTACTGCTTTTTCAAATTCAATCATGAAACATTCGCTATCTACATAATCATATTGTTGTATGACATTTTGCAGGAGGCACAAATATGGAAAGTAAATCTGCTATTCAGCTTTATCTCGAATTGCTAAAGAAGACAATTTTATTTGAAATATGGTTAGAATACGAGGCATACTTACCCGCATCTCTACATATTTCGAAAGAACTAGAATTCGAACCAGTTACAGTCCCCCTCCCTTTATTCATTAAGCAATATGCCGAAAGCCATAACTTAAAAATTGTAAAACCAAATGTTTTAAAAAATGAACGTCATGATGGAATGGATTGGCCAAGAGCAGCACATAGCATGATTGGTCGAGAACGTATGAACCAATTACAAGAGGCAATGGAAAGCGTTGTTCGTGAAAATATAGAGGGTGACTTTATTGAAACAGGTGTATGGCGCGGGGGATCGTGCATTTTTATGAATGGTTTTTTACAAGCAAATAACATTACGAATCGTAATGTTTGGGTTGCAGATTCATTTGAAGGTTTGCCAGCACCGAATCTAGAACAATATCCAAAAGATTACGGTGATTATTTACACACATTCGATTACTTACGCGTCTCTTTAGAACAAGTACAAGAGAATTTTAAAAAATATGATTTACTAAATGATCAAGTGAAATTTTTACAAGGATGGTTTAAAGATACTTTACCAACAGCACCAATTGAAAAAATAGCAATTGCACGGCTTGATGGTGATATGTACGAATCCACCATGGATGGTCTCGTGAACTTATATGATAAAGTTTCTAAAGGTGGCTATATAATTATCGATGACTACGGGCTACCGTCATGCGCTGAGGCTGTGACAGACTTTAGAAATCAACGAAATTTAAAAGCCCCTATTACTAAAATTGATGTATTTGGCGTTTATTGGAGAAAAGAATAAAAAAGATTTAATCTATAGGAGATCCCATTTTCACTCATCCTTCTCTCACTTCTAACTCAATAAAATATTTTTTTCGGAATCTCCTTACATATAACAATCGTTTTCCTGTGTTCTCTCACTACAAATTGAAAATTTTATTAATAGAGTTACTGTAAATAATTGGATAAACAAGTGCTATTTACTGCATATTTTCACACAAGAAAGGGGTATACTCATGAGCGAACTTGACAAAGAAATGACTTTACTCCCCCCTCCTGAACTCGTCCAATATGTAGGTGGCGACTTCGAAAAGGTTGGAAAAGAGTTCATGAAGCACTTTGTTAAAATCGGTGTTTTAAAATCCAACGAAATAGTACTAGATGTAGGCTGCGGCGTTGGCCGAATGGCTGTACCATTAATGAATTACTTAACTGATGATGGAGCGTATTATGGATTTGATTTGTTTAAAGATGGCATTACTTGGTGTCAAAATAACATTTCAACTATACGTAATAATTTTCATTTTAAACATGTTGACATATACAATCAATTTTACAATCCAGAAGGAAAAGAAGATGCCTCTCAATATCATTTTCCTTATGAAGACGGGACATTCGATTTTATCTTTTTAACTTCTGTATTTACGCACCTTCTTCCAAAAGAATTAGAACATTACGTATCTGAAATTGTACGTGTATTAAAAAAGGGCGGAAGATGCTTTATTACGTTCTTTTTAATAAATCCTGAATCATCCTATTATTTAAATGCTGGACTAAGCACATTAGGTTTTTATCATCAAGTTGAAAATTGTTATGTCGTAAATAAGGATATTCCTAATTTCGCAGTTGCTTATCCTGAAACAGATATTTGTACTTTATTGAATAAATACGGCTTAGAAGTAATACATAAACCGCATTATGGTTTATGGTGCGGCCGACAGGAACATACAAGTTATCAAGATATTGTTCTTGCAAAAAAAAGGGTTTGAAAGGGAGTTACGTATGACAAGTGAAAAGAATCTACCTCTCGTTTCCATACTTATCCCCACTTATAATCGACCACATTATTTCACAATCGCCCTGGAAAGTGCACTTGCTCAAAATTACCCAAACATCGAAATTATTGTAGGAGACGATAGTACGAATGATGATACAGAAAAATTAATGCACGAAAAATATTTACCAAACTATTCCCATATAACATATATCCGAAATAGTACTACTTTAGGACAATTTCATAATGACCTCATGCTCTTAGAACACTCTAGTGGAGAATACATAAATTTCTTAATGGACGATGACGTATTCCACAGTAATAAAATTAAAAAAATGATGTTCTATTTCCAACAAGACTTAGACCAAAAACTCGCACTTATCACATCATATCGCAATTGGATTGATGAGAATGGAGATTTAATTGAAAACCATCCCGCTATAAATAGATTGCATAACGAAAATACTTTACTAAGTGGGGTAGATTTTGGGAATCGTATGCTTTTATCTGGACAGAATATTATCGGTGAACCTACGACTGTACTCTTTCGAAAGCAACTATTAACAGAACCATTTGGCACATTAAATGAAAGGAGTTATTCTTGCAGTGTAGATATGGCTTCTTGGATAAGTTTACTTTCAAAAGGTGATGCAGTTTATATTACCGAGCCATTAAGTTCATTTCGTTTTCATGCCGGACAGCAAGTACACCATAAATTACTTGAAGGGTCTGAAGATTTTTCACAGCTCATTTTAACCTCAAAAAAATATGGGTTCTTACAAGATTTTAATGATTATAGAGCTAGCCTACTAAAAGCCTACGAATGGTGTAGAGGCGCATTTGAATTTTATAAACAATACCCCAACCTCATTCCAGATGCACACATACGTCTTTCCCGCTGTTTAAATATAGTTATAAAAGAATTAAATGCAAAATAAGGGGGGCGCTATTCCTCCCTATTATGTATGACTTCCCACAAATAGTGGAATAAATGTATGCATAGTCTGCTTGTATATTATTTTTATCATGACATGATCCATATACTTACTAGGCGATAGAAAGGAATACATACATTGAAAGATCCAAATTCTCAATATCAAATAGACTACGTATTACTATTCATCTTATTTGCCATTGGGACTGTTAGTTGCTTTGCAATTGCAAGCGCACAAGCCTCTTTGCCACCATTTTTGCAAAGCGTAAATTTTGTGTTAAAGCAAATCCAATGGTACTTCATTGGATTTATAGCCATTGGTGTCATTATGATTATTGATTTCGATCGTTATCAAAAAATTGCTTGGTATTTATATAGCTTTGCATTGGTACTACTAATTGGACTAGAACTTCAAGTACCAGGTGCCGTCACAATTAAAGGTGCTACAGCTTGGTACAGGCTCCCAGGCATCGGAAATTTCCAGCCTTCTGAAATTATGAAATTGTTTTTAATTCTCGTCACCGGACGAATTATAGCAAATCACAATGAGAAATATTTTTTCCGAACAATACACGACGATTTTTTGTTACTCGGAAAAATATGTGCAACAAGTTTGCCACCTCTGCTACTTATTGCAAAGGAACCTGATTTAGGAAACACGATGGTAATTTCAGCTATGCTCGCAGCAATGATATTAGTTTCTGGTATACGTTGGCGTTTTATTTTCGGATTAGTTTCTGTCATTTTTGCTGCCAGTTTTACATTAACTTATATTTTTTTTACTCATACAAAATTCTTTAAAGCACACATTTTACAAGAATATCAACTAAATCGCTTTTACGGCTGGTTAGCTCCATACAAATATGATGCGCAAGGCTATCAATTAAGACAAGCTTTTTTAGCTACTGGATCCGGAGAAATGCAAGGAAAAGGTTGGGAACATGGACAAGTATACTTTCCAGAACCACATACAGATTTTATTTTCACTAATGTCGCTGAGCAATTCGGCTTTTTAGGCGCAAGTGTCATTATTTCACTTTTTTTCCTACTTATTTTCCGCATGATTCATATCGCTTTAGAAAGTAATGATCCTTTCGGTAGTTACATCTGCGCTGGTACAATCGGAATGTTTACTTTTCAAGTATTTCAAAATATCGGGATGACCATCGGATTACTACCTATTACAGGAATCACATTACCCCTTATGAGCTATGGAGGAAGTTCCTTACTCACATACATGATAGCGATTGGATTTGTTTTAAACGTTCGCTCAAGAACGAAAATTTTTATGTTTAAATAAAGTACAAAAACAGTATATTTTTATCTCTATCCTTTTTTAGATATACTAATGAAAAATATGGTGGAGGTTTAAATATGAAATATGACATTATAGGGGATATTCATGGATGCTTTCAAGAATTTCAGGATTTAACGACGAAACTCGGATATAACTGGAATAGCGACCTGCCGATTCATCCTGACCAACGTAACCTTGCATTTGTTGGCGATATTACAGATCGCGGCCCTCATTCATTACGTATGATTGAAATTGTATGGGAACTTGTCATACATAAAAAAGTAGCTTATTACGCTCCCGGAAATCACTGTAATAAACTATACCGATTTTTCCTTGGGCGTAACGTATCAATCGCTCACGGGCTCGAAACAACTGTTGCCGAATATGAGGCACTTCCTTCTCATAAACAAAATATTATAAAAGAAAAATTCATCACACTTTATGAGCAATCCCCTTTATATCATGTACTCGATGAAAAAAGGTTAATTGTATGTCACGCCGGAATTCGGCAAGATTACATAGGAAGACAAGATAAAAAAGTACAAACCTTTGTACTATATGGCGATATTACAGGAGAAAAACACGCTGACGGCTCTCCTGTCCGTCGCGACTGGGCGAAGGAATATAAAGGACAAGCTTGGATTGTATATGGACATACACCAGTAAAAGAACCTCGCTTTGTAAATCATACAGTCAATATTGACACTGGTGCTGTATTTGGCGGCAAATTAACCGGACTACGTTATCCTGAAATGGAGACTGTTTCCGTCCCTTCCTCCCTACCTTTTGTCCCTGAGAAATTCCGCCCAATTTCATAACTACCCTTATTAAAATTACGAGGATTACCGTATCGTTTAGATGGCCCTCCTATAAAAACTGGGTAAAGTAATGAAAAAAAGATGCAATAAAGTGCATCTTTTTTTCATTACACAGCATATACTGTCGCAGGAGGTGACAGAATGAAGAAAAAATCTTCTAAACAAAAAAGAAAATGCCCGCCTTTTTATCTGCCCATGTACGGAATTAACAACTGGTGCAGCATTCGATCTGCAGCTTTAGAAGAACTGGAAGGACAAGAGGCTTCCCCCAAAAACAAAGCTAGACCAAAATATGTCTCTTTAGAAAATGCTGTAATGAGCCGCATTATTGATAATAGAAAAACAAAGATGCAACAAAAAAACAGACCTCTCTCTACTCACACTGAACAGATTGTGCCTTCTGAGCAAACAGAGAAAAACATAGAAGAAAACATCCCTGTAGAAATAAATAAAAAAGCGGAATCAGAAATTCCAGCTGCTATTATAAATCAAGTAAAAAAAATTAAAGAAGCATTAGCACCATCCCATGATATACAAACAGAAAAAACGATCATCATTCAGACCCCTACACCTGAAAATACAAAAGTAAAAAAAGGCGGGCGGTATGCACATGCAGAGGGGCTTCACTCTAATGCAGAGGGTACAGCTTCACATGCAGAAGGGCTTCTTACACACGCAAAAGCTTCTTTCTCTCATGCAGAAGGATCAAAAACAAAAGCAACTGGACATAGTTCCCATAGTGAAGGAAGTGAAACGACCGCAGGCGGCTCTTATTCTCATGCGGAAGGTAAACATACAATCGCTTTAGGCGAAGCAGCACATGCAGAAGGAACCGCGACTATCGCTAACGGATTCTCTTCTCATGCGGAAGGTAATCATACATCAACAGCTCATTTTGCAGGTAGCCATATTATGGGGCGCTTCGGCACAGCAGAAGAATCTTATTCTTGGTTTATTGCAAACGGCACAAATGAAACCGATCATAATATCGGTGCAAAGTGGCTTGCTCATAATGGGGAAATGTATATTGATGGCGCTTCTTACAATGCAAGTGGAACTGATTTTGCACAAATGTTTGAAACAGCAGACAATAACCTTATTGAGGTAGGTTATTTCGTTACATTTAGTAGCGAAGAAAAAATTCGGATTGCTACTTCAAACGATTCATTCATTTTAGGAATATCTAGTGCAACCCCCGCTCTTATAGGAAATAGCGGTACTTTAAGTTGGCAAAAACGCTATAAAACAGATAACTTTGGAAAACGCCAGTATGTACGTACGGAATCGCAAGACATACAACCTCTTTTAAATACAGAATGGGATCCAACTTGCAAATATATAGCAAGAAAAGATCGTACCGAGTGGCTTCCTGTCGGATTAATTGGACAAATGTTAGTACGTGATGACGGCACTTGCGAAACGCATGGATATTGTCGTCCAAATAACGATGGCATTGCTACAAAATCCGAAAGTGGATTTTTCGTTATAAAGCGCACGGGTGAAAATCAAATTTTAATATTATTCCGCTAAGAAAAAAGGGAACAAAATTCTTCGTTACATAAGAATTTTGTTCCCTTTTTAAGTATGCCTTAATACCTCTTCCATATCGCTTGGAATCGTTGTAGTGAAAGACATTTCCTTCTCTAAAATAGGATGATAAAACGTCAAAGATGTACTATGAAGTGCTTGACGTTTTATCACATCTCTTCGTCCTCCATATAAATCATCACCAAGTAACGGGTAGCCTATATGAGCCATATGTACACGAATTTGATGCGTTCTTCCTGTCTCAAGCTCAAGTGATACATGCGTCTTATGATTGGCGCTATCCATCACTCTAAAATGAGTAACTGCTCTTTGCCCATCTTCACAAACTATTCGCTCAATAATGCTATCCGATTTCCGTCCAATCGGTGCGTCAATTGTTCCTTCTCGTTCAATCATCTCACCATGAACGATTGCTTCATACGTTCTTTTCACAGCTTTTTGTTGATGCTGTTTCGATAAAAGATGATGCACGAAACGATTTTTTGCAATAAGCATAAGCCCTGAAGTATCACGATCTAATCTTGTTACGATGTGCACCGTACTTGCAAGATGCTGCTTATCATAATGAGATAAGAGCGCATTTGCAACACTCCCTACCGGATGTTCTCTAGACGGAATCGTTGACATGTTCGCCTCTTTGTTTATGACAAGAACTGCATCATCTTCATATACAATACATACAGGGATATCTTCTGCAATCATCCCTTCACTTCTTTCCTCCACTGGAAAAAAGACACGTAATTCTTCACCAGCTTGCAACTGATGACGAACGCTCGCATGTTGATCATTTACTTCAATAGCTCCGCCGTGAAATTTTATGTCCGTTAATGCGGCTTTAGAAATCCCTTTTGTTTTTAAAAATTCTCTAACTAAAGTTCCCTCTTCAGCCGATCCTATATCCCATTTCAATGTAAATCTGTTCAAATATATAAACCCTTTCTATTTATCTGCAACAAACGAGTCACGAACTCGTTTCCAGAACGGGAATGGACGGAAACGAACAAATCGTACTTTCTCGTTTGCAACGCGATACTGGATTGATTTCACATCTTGATGAACCATCGTTAAATGGTCCACCGTAATTTGTAAGTTCATTCCCGCAGCCGGCTTCAACACACATGTATGATGCTTCGGCAGTACGAGTGGCGAGCCTACAGTACGAAACACACGGTTATTAATAGATGCCATTTCTGCAATTTGAATCGCTTCAATAGAAGGGTGAATAATCGCTCCGCCAAGCGCCTTATTATACGCAGTACTTCCCGAAGGAGTAGAAATACAAAGGCCATCCCCGCGGAACGTTTCAAAGTACTCTCCGCGTATTTCCACTTCTGTTACTAATGTACCTTCCGCACTTTTAACAGTTGCTTCATTCATCGCCAAATACTGTGACTCTTTACTCCCATTCACATAGCGAATAATCACTTCTAAAAGCGGATATTCCACCACTTGGAATGGTGTTTTAGCAATTGCAATTACTAATTTCTCTACTTCTGTCGGTAACCAATCTGCATAGAAACCTAAATGCCCTGTATGTACTCCAACAAATGCTGTTTCATCCAATCGATTATAATAACGATGAAACGCATATAAAAGCGTTCCATCTCCCCCAACAGAAATTACAATATCGGGTTCCTTTTCATCCATTATAAATCCAAAATCTAGCAAGTACTCTTTCATCGTGCCTGCCAATGTATCTGATGATTGATCTCCCTTTGACATAATTGTAAATTTCATCGCCCAACACCCTTTAGTTTATGATTCGGAATCTTTCGTTTCTTGTTTTCTTGAAAAAGCTTTCTGCGCTTCTTGAATCTCAAGACGAATAGAAGACATTTCTTCATCTAATAAAAACGCTGCTTCCGCTGCGCGTTGCAAGCGTATTTTAATATCTTCAGGAAAACGTCCACTATATTTATAATTTAAAGAATGCTCAATTGTTGCCCAAAAGTTCATTGCTAACGTGCGTATTTGAATTTCTACCAATACTTTTTTTTCTCCCTGAATCGTTTGAACTGGGTAACTAATGACAACGTGGTAAGAACGATAACCGCTATCTTTCTTTTGCGTGACATAATCACGCTCTTCCACGATTTCAAAGTCATTTCGTTTTCGAAGATATTCTACAACAGGCTTAATCTCATCAACAAATTGACACATCATTCGAAGGCCCGCGATGTCTTGCATATCTTCTCTTAGCCGGTCTAGTGGTACATTTCTCTTCTCCGCTTTATCAATAATACTTGCAACCGACTTTACCCTTCCTGTTACAAACTCAATTGGAGAATGCTCCGTTAACATTGCAAATTGAGTACGCATTCCTTTTAGTTTCACTTTCAGCTCTGCCACCGCTTGATGGTAAGGTGCTAAAAATTCTTCCCAATTTCGCTTCATTTCAACCACCACCAAAATCAATCCATTTGCTTATAGAAATACTTTTTCTACAGCAGTTACTAGTTCTTCACCGTAATTTGCATTACCTTCAATATTTTCAACTAAATATTCTACTTCTTCTTTTAAACTTTCTAATTCCATTTCAACGTCATTCACACGAACGAACATTGCCATATCTTTATTCATCGCTTCATGCATTGCTTCCCAGCATGTGTGCGGAATACTTACATAAATGAACGATGATTCGTTTTCTAAGATATATAAAAATGATAAATTGTCTGAGTCTACAAGTACGTGATTACGTGCACGTAACTCCTTTACCTCTATTTCATTATTTTCCGCACAAAAAATAAGAGCATTCTCTCTCTTTTCTACGCTCTTAACTTGAATTTTATTTTGCATGCTCTAACTCCTCCATCTCAACTTCCTGTCTTACTTAACAGTATTATTGTATCATAACATGAACGCAAACAAATAAAACATTGAACCAAATTTATGAAAAAGCGATAATGTGTAAAGAATTATTTCTTAAAAGGAGCGCATACAATGACACAAGAAATTGAAATTGAATTTAAAAATATTGTTACAGAAGAAGAATTCAATACATTATGTAAATCATTCTCTATTGAGGTATTTACAAAGCAAGTGAATCACTACTTTGAAACACCGGATTTCTCTTTAAAAGAAGCTGGCTCTGCACTTCGTATTCGTCATAAAGGGGAAACTTATACATTAACATTGAAACAACCTGCAGAAGTCGGCTTGCTGGAAACTCATCAAGTCGTAACAGAAGACGAAGCAAGAATGATGATGGAAACAAACGTAATCATTCCAGGGGCTGTAATGGATCAACTACACAAATTACAAATTCCTGTTTCCGCTTTAACTTATATGGGCAGTTTAACAACTGAAAGAGCCGAAACGTTATTTGAAGGCGGAACGCTTGTCTTTGATCATAGTTTCTATTACAATCACGATGATTATGAAATTGAATTTGAAGTGCAAGATGAAGAAACAGGCAAAGCTGCATTTATTCATTTATTAAAGCAGCACAACATACCAATCCGTCATACAAATAATAAAGTAAAACGCTTTTTCCTTGCCAAACAAAACAAAGCACGCTAAAGTGAAAATTCCACTAGTGAATACGTTCTACTAGTGGATATATCTCACTTTTTAAAAGGAAAAGATTCTTTTACATCTGTAGAATAAGCAAAGAACGTTATGAAGGCTGTTTATTTGCCCTCTGGAACGTTCCATTGCTACAATAGATATACATTTCATGGAAAAAGGAGTTTATAAAGGATGAGCAAGCAACCGATGACACCATTTGAAGCAATTGGCGGTGAACAATGCATTGCAATATTAGTAGACACATTTTATTCCTATGTCAGTAAACACCCTGACCTATCTCCCATCTTCCCGGATGATTTAACAGAAACCGCTAGGAAGCAGAAACAATTTTTAACGCAATATTTAGGTGGTCCTAATTTGTACACTGAAGAACATGGTCATCCTATGTTAAGAGCACGCCATCTTCCGTTTGAGATTACTCCAAAACGAGCAGAGGCTTGGCTATCATGTATGGAGCAAGCAATGGATGACACAGGAGTGCACGGTCATATAAGAGAGTTCGTTTTTGAACGTTTAGCATTAACTGCTCAGCATATGGTTAATACTCCAAACGAAACAGGTGAAGTGTAATGGATAAGCAGGAAGCAAAGCATATCAATATGCCATCTCCTTCCGCATGTGAGCATAAGTCTGTAGAAGCATATTTATTTATTGATCCACTTTGTAAAGATTGCTGGGAAATTGAGCCCTTTATTATTAAACTATGGCTTGAATATGGGAAATACTTCTCTATTCGTCATATCGTAACAGGAAAAGTGGACGGAACGAACGCTTCCTCACACAAATGGAATAAACCTGCTAATATTCGATTTGTGTGGGAAAAGACAACAAGTTTACAAGGTTTTTCATGTGATGGAAAGGTACATATGCAAGAAGCATCGTCAACACCCTATTTAGTTTCGATGGCAATTAAGGCAGCGGAGTTGCAGGGCCGAAAAGCAGGTTCGAAGTTTTTGCGAAAACTCCAAGAATACATTTTCCTTGAAAATGTATCAAACCCTGACTGCGAATTATTACTTGCATGTGCAAGAGATAGCGACATTGATGTAGAAGAATTTAAAAAAGACCTACATTCCGCTAGCGCAAAAAAAGCTTTCCAATGCGACTTGAAATTTACAAATGAGATGCATATTACAGAAATACCCTCTCTCGTATTTTTTCATGCGAATTCAGATGAAGAAGGTATTAAAATCGCTGGAACTTATTCCTACGACGTATACGTACAATTACTGAAAGAACTTGTAAAATGTGAAATCGAGCCAGAACCATTACCTTCTTTAGAAGTGTTACTAGAAGCAACGCAATTTATATCTTCAAAAGAAGTAGCATTTATATATGACTGCTCGCAGCAAGAAATCGAGCGTGAATTAAAAAAATTACAACTGAAAAGAAAAGTACAAATGATTGACGTAAAATGTGAGCGTTATTGGAAATGGATAGCAAAAGAAAAAGACCTGGTGTAAAACACCAGGTCTTTTTCTTTACGGCTTATAAAAATATTAAAGGGGATGGGAGAAATTTTCACGTTCAAACAAAGGGGTATATGTTTGTATGTGAATTCGTTCACGCTTATTATATTACAAGATTCGACGTCAGATGACAACCCCTTTTGTCGAATTTCACACTTTTGTCACATTCTAAACGTTTTCATTTCTGAATAAGCTATAAAAAAGCTATTTTGGAGGTGTTCTGTATGAAAAAAACGTATATTTTACTTATCTTACTAGCTGTCATCGTTTCTTTTTTCTTGTACATCCTCTCTCTACTACAAGCTTTTCCTAAAATTATTGCCTTCCCTCTTTTATTTGGAATCATTGTCATCGCTCTCTCTTATTTCAACCATAAAAAACGCTTTAAAGGGTTTTAACTACAAAAAAAATCGCAAAACTGTCTTCTATTTTAGAAAAAAGAAGGAAATTCACTTTATTTGTTCGACAAATATCGACAAAAAGATTTAAAACAAAAAAGACGAGGTAAATTCCTCGTCTTTTTTCTTACTTCTCTTCAAATAATAATGCTTCTAATTCATTTAGTTTCTCTTCAAATACTTGCAATGCTTCTTTTACAGGTTCTGGAGATGCCATATCTACTCCAGCTTTTTTCAGCACTTCAATTGGATAATCTGAGCTTCCTGCTTTTAAGAACTCATTAATGTAACGTTCTACTGCTGGTTGCCCCTCTTCTAAAATTTGTTTAGATAGAGCCGTTGCTGCACTAAACCCTGTTGCATATTGGTATACGTAATAGTTGTAGTAGAAGTGCGGAATACGAGACCATTCTAAACCAATTTCTTCATCGATTACTAAAGCATCACCGAAATATTTCTTATTTAAATCATAGTAGATCTCCGTTAACATGTCTGGCGTAACCGCATGTCCCTCTTGTACTTTCTTATGAATAATATGCTCAAACTCTGCGAACATCGTTTGACGGAATACAGTACCACGGAATCCTTCTAAATAATGATTTAATAAGTATAGACGCTCTTTCTTATCTTCTGTCGTTTTTAATAAATAATCGTTTAGAAGCGCTTCATTACAAGTTGATGCTACTTCTGCAACGAAGATTGAATAATCACCGTATACGTGCGGCTGCGTTTTTCTTGTGTAGTAACTATGCACGGAATGACCGAACTCATGAGCAAGTGTATATAAATTATTTACATTATCATGCCAGTTCATTAAAATATACGGATTTGTTCCATATGCACCAGATGAATATGCTCCGCTTCGCTTCCCTTTGTTCTCATACACATCTACCCAGCGATTTTCATATGCTTCTTTTAAAATGTCAACATACTCATCACCAAGTACGTTTAAAGATTTTAATAACATATCTTGTGCTTCGTCATACTTCACATTCATTTTCACTTCAGGTACAAGTGGTGTATATAAATCATACATATGAAGCTCATCAAGTCCTAATGCACGCTTACGAATATCAATGTAACGATGTAGCAAGTGTAAATTATCATTTACAGATTCAACAAGTTGATCATACACGGCTTCAGGAATATTATTATTACTTAATGCCGCTTGACGTGCAGAATCGTATTTACGAACACGTGCATTGAAATTATTACGTTTCACAGCTCCGCTTAACGTACTTGCAAATGTGTTCTTATATTTTCCGTACGTTTCATATACAGCTTTGAACGCATCTTCGCGCACACGACGATCATCACTTTCTAAAAACTGAATGTAACGACCATGTGTAATTTCTACTTCTTCTCCATCCTCACCTTTAATAGATGGGAATTTCAAATCCGCATTATTCAACATACCAAATGTATTACTTGATGCACTCATTACTTCAGATGCTTCTGCTAATAGAGCCTCTTCCGCTTCAGATAATACGTGCGGGCGTTGACGCGTAATTTCTTCTAATGCATGTTCATATACACTTAAGTCTCTATTTTCTTTCAAGAATGTTTGCAGTGTATCTTCTGAAACCGATAAGATTTCAGGCACAATATATGCTGTGCTACTAGATACTTGTGAATATAAATTTGTCGCGCGGTCATTTAACGCTTGATACACAGAGTTTGTTGTATCTTGATCGTAACGCATATGTGCATATGTATATAGCTTACCTAATCGCATTGAAATTTCATCTTCATATTGCAATGCTTCAAGTAAATTGTTCGCAGAGTCACCAAGTTTCCCTTTAAATTCAGTTAACTTCGGTAATAGCTCTTTAATGGCTTGGAATTCTTTTTCCCATTCTGCATCTGTTTGGAAAATATCTTCTAATCGCCACGTACTTGATTCTTCAATCTCTTTACGATCTGGTAATGTTTTTGCTGTATTTTGTTCAGACATCCTTTAAGCCCTCCTTTAAATATCTCTACTTACATACAATTCGATTTTTCTTATGTAATTCCTTCACGATCAGTCTTTATTATATCCCCTTTTCCTTCTCTCATGTTGTACTTTGCCTCAAATAAAGATAAGGCATACGCTAAGCAAATTTCATCATATTTTATAACTTCCTCCTCTGTTTTTAACATAACTATCTCTCTTTTTTTCTGGTACTTATAAGTCCCTACTTTCTGCAATACACCTGCATAACATAAAAATACCATATATTCAGCAACTGCTACTTTCCATATATGCCGTGAAAAGTAAGGAAGCATACGCCTTTTCGTATACGTTTTCACATAACTACACACATACCCGAGGGAAATACAATCCCCTACCGCAACTTCACCTATACACTTCATATATAGAAAAGCTTGCCATACAAATGGATTGGTTTGAAAAGCAAATGAAGACGGGAGCGGCACACCAATTTCAGAAGGAAAATTTGCTGGGGTACATCTACATTGATATAAGAGGCGTAATAGTGACTTATGATTGTAATTCCAAATCGGCAGAGCATTTTGCCGAAAATAGCTCTTTCGCTTTTTCCATTCCTCACCTAATGTTTCTTTTCGGAAAGAGACGGGAGAAAAGAGCATTTCAAAAGTAGTCGTTTCAGTTGGTAAATAGATAATATGTGAGAAAGAGACGCTTGTAGAAAATGAAGTGAGAAACGCGCATTTCATAAATGATTTTTGTTTCGAACAGAAGAAAATAAGAAATGGCTGAGGATAAGATTGTAAGGAGAAAGCCATAAGTGAGGAGAATTTCATCCAATATGCTGATTGCCTTTTCAATTGATTTCCACCAATGATCCAAATGACCTGTATACCAGCTCGCCAATACGAATAGGTTCGTTTGTACAGCTGCTCTATAGAAAGATTTGCGCATTGGTATTCAATCGCAATCGTTCTCCCTGCTCTCTCTATGAAAATATCTGGTCGTTGCTGAATCTCTGGAAGATAGTGCTCTATATACACAGGAAAGTTTTGACGTTTGAACCACCTATATAACAATTCTTTACCGTGCATATGATACATAGATTCCGCTTCATAAAAGGCAAGACACGCGTCCATTTTCTTATGAGCAAAATGCCAACTTTTTTGTTTCCCTAATTTCATTTGCACTTCCTTCCCGCAAGCTATGCAAAAGAAGCTTTCCATTTTACGCATACGATGTAAAAGCTCTTCATCCTGATGATAGAGTAGATGAATTTTTTCTCCGTTTTCTCTTTTGGCGATAAACATCGGAATCACACCCTTTCAGCTCCTTATATTCTACAATTTATTACAAATTCCTTTTAAAAAAGAGATGTCCCAATTTCGGACATCTCTTTTTATAATAAAGGTGATAATAATCGATACGTCGATTCAACAATTCGTCTATGAAGACGCCTTTTATGAAAACGATCGACATGAATTTCACTTGATTCTTCTATATCCTCTTTATAATCTTGAACGAGTTTTCGAATGCTGTCTGTATCATATAAAAAGGCATTTACTTCAAAGTTCAAATGAAAACTTCTCATATCCATATTAGCCGTCCCAATTGAAGCTAAATCAGAATCGACAATGACAACTTTACTATGGAGGAAACCTTTTTCGTATTCATATATCTTTACCCCTGCATCTAAAAGCTCTGGGAAGTACGATCTCGATGCGTAAAAGACGGTGCGCTTATCAGGCTTACTCGGCATTAACAAACGGACATCAATACCAGCAAGTGCCGCTACCTTTAATGCGGATAAAATATCATCATCCGGAATAAAATACGGCGTCGCAATCCAAATGGATTTCCGCGCAGAAGCAATCATGGCAAAGTATAAATGTTTAATTGTTTCCCATTTATTATCTGGTCCACCTGCAACGAGCTGTACGCCTCCCCAATGATCACCCTCAACTGCTTTCGCTTGTAAATATTCAGGGGCCAGCACAGCCTCACCAGTCATATAAAACCAATCTTGAAGGAAAATAAGTTGCAAGCTTTGAACAGCTTCACCACGCAAATATAAATGCGTGTCTCGCCAAAAACCGAAATACTTATCCTTCCCTAAATATTCATCACCAATATTTAATCCACCTACAAATCCTTCATTCCCATCAATAATAACGATTTTTCGGTGGTTTCGATAATTAATCTTATCGTTTAAAATCGGAAAGCGCACAGGGAAAAATGGAATCATTTCGACACCTGCGTCGTTTAATTCTTCAATATATGAATTCGATAATCTAAAACTTCCAACCGCATCATATAAAAAACGTACGACTACGCCTTCTTTTGATTTTTGTATTAAAATATCTTTAATTTCTGTTCCAAGCTTATCATCACGCACAATGTAATATTCCATATGAATGTGATGTTTCGCTCGTTTTAATCCATCTAAAATGGCCTGAAACGTTTCATCTCCATTTGTTAATGTTCTCGTTTCAGTTTGAAATGAAATATTTAAAGCGCCTAAGCGGTCCGCTAAACGAAATAACAACTCTTGATGCTTATGATTACGCAAAATCCGTTCTTCGTAATCTTCATGCCCCTTGTATTGTAAAAATGCTTGTTCATCGAGCAACGCCTTTTTTTGGAACATTCTCTTCCTTCGAAAGTTCTGTCCGAATAATAAATAAGCGAAAAATCCAAATACCGGAAAAATCCCTAACACAATGAGCCATGTAAGTGTTTTAGACGGATGACGGTTCTCTAAGAAAATAACGCAGCCAATTAAAAATGCAGATACCGTAAATAAAATACTAATAATACCTAAAATCGAAACATCTTTTATCCCAATTACATCCGAATAAAATGCTACATCAATAAACATACGTAACGAAACAAATAACGCGAATAATAGTAAAACAAAGAAAATCAACTTTAGCGTATTTTTCATCTCTTACCTCCTTACTAAGAAAGCTTTCCTATTCTTCATATAAAAAGCCGATTTCATACTACAGAAATCGGCCTACGTTTTAGCAGGAAAATTATTGCGAATTGTTTCAAGCGCATGCTCTTTCACAATTTGTTTCCCATACTCACTTACACGATGAATTGTTAAAGTTGACTCTTCTCCGTACTCTAAAACAATACTTAAAATACGATCAATTTCTTCTTCATCATGTAGCACTTCATCGAATTCCACATATACATAATAGCGGTTCTCAAATGAATACAGCTCATCTTTTATATCTTCAAAGATAAGACGGTGGCTTAATGAAATGACATCTTCAAAATCATTAAACTTAATTAAAAAGCCAAACGTACCATCTTCGTTAAAGTTTGTTCCTGCTTGTTCTTCTACCTCTTCCACTAATTCTTGCTGGAATAATGATTCAATGCCTTCATCTAGAGGAATGTCTATAATTTTATCTACACCTATTGGTAGTTCTAGCTTTTGTCCATCCTTTGAAAGCTCCGCTTTTGTTACAAGTACTTCAATCCCTTTATCGACTGCTTGCACTTGAATCCATAGCGGTCCATCAATAAAGAAATCATCATGATCACGAGCTTCGTCCATCATCTCCCAAAAGAGCTCTTCACTTCGTTCGCGGTCATACCAAATTTCTTCACGATTAAACCCTCTATCCTCTATATCAATGTACGTAATAAAAAATTTCATCGTATGGTCATTAATTCTTTCAATATCCAAAATACAACTCTCCCTTCCTGTTTGGAATTGTTATGAAGGGATTCCCCACTCATATGACAAATCAATAGATTCTTGTACTCTCATTTTATGATAAGATTCTCCAGAATGGAAATAAAATCGATTTATTTTACAAAAATAGTTATATGCCTATCTTTATTCGACCATCTACACAAATATATCATTATAGCGATTTATCACTCACAAAAAATTTGGACATACATTTCCATCTTCCCCCGTACACTGTAATAAAGTGAAACTTTTATTAGAGAAGATGATTTAATCTCTCTCTTCACCACATACATATAGTTCGCTTATTAAAACATCATAAATGGAGGCAGACGAATGGACTTAGAGTTTTTAACATCTGTACTAATGATTGTCGGTATCGATGTTGTATTAGGTGGTGACAACGCAATCGTCATCGCACTAGCTAGCCGCAATTTACCTGAATCAAAACGAAATAAAGCCATTTTGATTGGTACTCTTTTAGCAATCGTACTAAGAATTCTCCTTACTATACTAGCTGTCTATTTACTCGACATTCCATTTCTGCAACTTATCGGGGGCGTTTTACTTACATTAATTGCAGTAAATTTACTAACTGATAATAGCAACGATCTTTCCGCTATTCAAGGAAAAACAACTTTATTTCAAGCTGTGCGTACAATTGTATTCGCTGATCTCGTTATGGGGTTTGACAACGTTATTGCTATTGCAGGAGCAGCTCACGGAAGATTATTACTCGTAATAATCGGCTTACTCATTTCTATTCCGATTATTATTTGGGGCAGCAAACTCATTTTAATACTTATGGAACGCTTTCCATTCCTCATTTATTGCGGAGCAGCGATTCTCGCCTATACAGCAGGAAAAATGGTCACACATGAAGACAGACTTGCAACCTTTTTTCATAACAACCCAAGTTTCACTGCAAGCATTCCATACTTGTTTATTTTCACCATTTTATGCATCGGCTTTATCGTGCAACAAGTTCGATTACGAAATGTGAAACATTAAAAAAAACCTTCTACTATATAATAGGTAGAAGGTTTTCATATTATTATAATTAATTTACAAGACGTTGTGCTTCACGTAATTGGAACGTTCTTACTGTACGTGGTAAGAAACGGCGGATTTCGTCTTCATTGTAACCTACTTGAAGGCGTTTCTCGTCAATCATAATTGGACGACGTAAAATCCCTGGATAGTCACGAATCATCTTATATAAATCTTGAAGTGGTAAAGACTCTAAGTTTACATTTAATTCTTGGAAAACTTTCGAACGAGTAGAAATAATCTCATCCGTTCCGCTTTCTGTCATACGTAAAATCTCTTTAATTTCCTCAATCGTTAATGGATCTGAGAAAATATTACGTTCTGTATAAGGAATATGATTTTCCTCTAGCCATAATTTCGCCTTTCTACAAGACGTACAGCTTGGAGAACTATATAATGTTACCATACAAAGCTCACTCTCCTTAAAGAGTACAAATTCTGTACTAATTACAGTTTAAATTTCTAAATTCAGCAATTTTTTGCGATACCTTGTCTTAAAACAAAGTGCAAAAATCGCATTTCATGTAAGCAACAACTTTTAGCAAACAACAATTACTTTTAATAAGTAACTTCTATAATCATTATACAATAGATTTTGCAAGAAATATACAGTAAATTTCCTTCTAATTGAGAAAACTCTTCCGTGCATTCCATTGCTATGTAACATGATCACACTCGCTTTATCTGTACTTTAACAATACCTCCAACCCTCTTAACACTTGCTTTTCATAGATTATTCATATGATATATAGTTATTTTCCCAGAATCTTTCCTATAAAAAAGAGAACGTTTTCTTACCTTTTCTTGATAAATCAATTAAGAAATGTAAGACTATACAAGTGAGAATAAAAAGGAACGTTTGTTCTTATTTTAACAAACATTCTCATTCGTGTCTATACGATTTCTAAAATAAATCAATAATTTTTCTGACATTTCTTTCTTTTTCACCTTTTATCTCATACAATAAAAATACAGACAGGCAAAGGGGGAATTTGCAAATGATTGCTTTTTTTATTGATTTTGTCACGGTTGCTGCCCTCATCATCGGAATAACAGCATTGATTGGTGTCATTACAAATAGCATTGGTGAAAAGCTCTTTGGCGGAAAAGAAAAAATGAAGTTTGTTAATAAAAGCTTGGATGTCCAATCCGGCTGGAACCAAGTTGGAGGGAAAGGTATTTATAAGAAACGTACGTATTAAAAAAAGCAGGCGGTTAGCCTGCTTTTTTCTTACTTCTCTACTGACGCCCATTTAAAGCTTAAATCGCCGCCATATTTATGATTGTACATATTTTTAATTGATTCTCTTTGTATATATGCTCTACCACGTTGATATACTGGAACAATCGCAGCGTCATCAAGTAACATTTTCTCTGCTTCTAGTAAGTTTTTCCAACGAGCATTTACATCACTTCCATCTTTCTTCGCTTTCATGATAATTTCATCATATTTCGGATTAGAGTATTTCATTTTATTTTGTGATCCGTCCGTTACAAACATATCAAGGTATGTAACTGGATCTGGGAAATCTGCACTCCATCCAGAGAATGACATCACATAATCGCCCGCATCTTCTAGTTTTAGTTTTTGCGCAAATGGCTGTTGTTTAATTTTCACTGTTAAACCTGGTAAATTCTTTTCTAATTCACCTTTTAAATATTCACCTGTTTTCTTCGATAATTCAACGTCTTCATTTAATAGCTCTAATTCGATTTCATTTTTACCAAGTTCTTTTTTACCAGCTTCCCAATATTTCTTCGCTTCTTTCACGTTTGGTTTTACAATATCTCCATTTACAGCACGGAAGTCTTTCTTATCTGGCCCTTTAATGAAGTTATCAGGAATTAATCCTGTTGCCGGCTTAGAACCGTTATTTAATAATGTATCAACGAACGGCTTACGTTCAAAAGCAAGTGAAATTGCTTTACGAATATTTTTATTTGCTAAAGCTGGGTCTTTTTGATTTAAACGAAGGAAGAATACAGATGTATCTTCTACTGTTTGGAAATCTGGTTTTCCTTTATATTTATCGATGAACTCTGCTAATAACGTCGCTCGATCGACTGCGTTTGTTTCATATAAATTAATTGGCGTAGACGTATCTTTTACAATATTAAAGTTTACTTCCTCAATCTTCACTTCTTTATTGTCCCAATATGACGCGCTCTTTGTCATTTTAAAGCTACGTTCATGTTGCCAATCACTTAATGTAAATGGTCCATTATAAAGTGTTGTATTCGCTTCCAAACCAAACTTCGTACCTTGCTCTTTTACAAACTTTTCATTCACAGGATAGAAGATTGGATATACCATTAAATCTACAAGGTATGGAATTGAATTGTCTAATTCCACTTCTAATGTATGATCATCAATCGCTTTCACGCCTAATTGATCTGGACTCATCTCTTTTTTATTAATTTTCTCTGCATTTTTTATATCATACATAATGTACGCTGATTTCGCAGCTGTATCTGGGTTAATCGCTCTTTGCCATGCGTATACGAAATCCTTCGCCGTCACAGGCTCACCATTTGACCATTTTGCGTCTTCACGTAATTTAAATGTATATTTTTTACCGTCTTCTGACTTTTGGAATTCCTTCGCTACACCAGGAACTAGCTTATCATCTTTCCCTAAACTGTATAAGCCTTCCATCGTATTAGTCATTACTCTTGAAGAAACTGCATCAGCTGATAACGCTGGGTCCATCGTTGGAATTTCTTGTGTTTCAATTAAGTTAATAACTTGCTTCGCACCGCTTTTCCCGCTATCCCCTTTTGCGTTCGCTTGCGGTTCATCTTTTTGGTAGCTACATGCCCCTAACATCATGCTCATCGCTACTGTTGATACTACAAAAACTGGCATCTTTTTTTTCATACTTCCACCCTCCACAAAAATGTTAGCCCTTTCATTTTCAAACAAATAGAAATATATATATGTTCTAACAATTCATATTATACACACAAATATATTTTTTGTATATTTATATTTCTATTTCATTAAAATTTTCTGTTTAAAAATAAACCTGTGTAAACGTTTCATATTGCTGATTATCCTGACTAAAATGTTGAAAATAAATATTTTTATATTTTTCTAAATTATCAGAGAAAAATAAATTTTATATCTCATAATACTTTCTGCATAATTATCCTTCTCTTTTTATCATAAAATAGTGCCTCCTTCATAATAAAGATATGTAGGCTAAAATGAGTGCAAAGGATAAGAAAGTATGTTACGATACACTTTGCTAAAAATAGATATCGGTAAAGAGGGGACGGACATGACAGCAATTCAGGCAAAAAACGGGCCGACAGAGAAATTAAGTTTATTCTTATTAACATGGCCTATTTTTCTAGAAGTTTTTCTATTTATGTTAATGGGGATCGCTGATACTTTCATGTTAAGTGCATTATCAGACGATGCTGTATCTGGGGTTGGTGCAGCGAATCAATATCTCCATATCGCTATTTTGGTACTAGAAGTCATCGGGAACGGCGCAGCTATCGTCGTATCTCAATACCTCGGTTCCAAACGTTTTATGGAAGCATCTAAAATATCAGCTTTAGCCGTCACATTAAATTTAGTGGTCGGAATCATTATAAGCGCTGGTTTTCTTTTATTTTCAAAACATATGATGATGGCAATGAACTTACAAGGCGATGTACTCATGTATGCGCAAGGCTATTTATCCATCGTCGGAGGCGCTATTTTCCTTCAAGCTATTATTAATTCATTAGCCGCAATTATCCGCGTACATGGCTTCACAAAGCAAGCGATGTTTATTTCTCTTGGAATGAATATTATTCATATCGCTGGAAACTACGTACTCATTTTTGGGAAATTTGGTTTCCCAGAGCTCGGTGTACAAGGGGCTGCCATTTCTTCTGCTGTCAGCAGATTAATCGCACTTATCGTTTTCTTCTGGTTACTGTACCGCGTTATGGAATACCGTGTGAAATTACAATATTACTTCACCTTATCAAAAGAATACATCGGGAAAATTTTAAAGATTGGGATTCCATCTGCATTTGAGCAGGTTATGTATCAAGCTTGCCAAATTGTCTTCTTATACTATGCAACATACTTAGGAACGGAATCATTAGCGGCGAGACAATACGCTACGAACATTTCTATGTTCACTTATTTATTCGCGATTGCGATCGGTATGGGAACAGCCATTATTATCGGACGCCTCGTTGGCGGTGGTGAAAAAGACGAAGCGTATGAACGCGTATGGAAAAGTGTAAAGTGGGCAATTGGTGTCACTTTATGTATGGTCGCCCTCGTTATTACATTCCGTACACAATTAATGGGACTATTTACAGATAATCCGCACATTATTACGTTAGGTGCATCAGTTCTTTTACTAAGTGTACTACTTGAAACGGGGCGTACGATGAACATCGTTATTATCAATTCACTTCGCGCAGCTGGTGATGCAAAGTACCCCGTTTTAATCGGCGCATTCTCTATGGTGTTAATGAGTTTACCACTCGGTTACTTTTTCGCCTTCCATTTAGATATGGGGCTTGTTGGTATTTGGCTAGCGATTGCTATTGATGAATGGACACGTGCCATCATTATGTTCTTCCGCTGGAAAAGTAGAGCGTGGGAACGTTATGCACTCGTTAAACCTGAAGAACAAGAAGAGATTGTTTCTGTTCAGGCACAGTAATACTCGTTTAATCGAGATGCAGTCATTTGCAAATGAAATTTGCATTGGAGAAAAGCTGTTCCAACAAATTGTTGGAATAGCTTTTTTTAATTATACTTTTCAATTTCTATCTTCAATTCGTCAATATTCTTATTAGAAATCGTATCCGATATTGTATGATTCACTTGATTTTTCAAAATATATGTTTGGTTATCTTGTTTCTTTTTAACACTTACTCTCTTCATCTCTTTCTAACAAAAAAGAGCCATCCTTCCATAATAGAAGAATGACTCTCTTTCTTATTGATAAATCTCTTTATATTTCTTATACTCCGCTTCAGAACATAATACGAAATGTCCTGGGCGAATTTCACGCATTGTTGGTGCTTCACTAGCATAATCATGCTGTGATGGATCGTATACGATACGTTTACGATTGCGCTCATAATCTGGATCTGGAAGCGGGATTGCTGATAATAGTGATTTCGTATATGGATGAATTGGATTCGCATATAACTCTTCACTTGTTGTTAGCTCAACGATTTGACCACGGTACATTACGCCGATGCGATCACTAATGTATTTTACCATTGATAAATCATGGGCAATGAATAAGTATGTTAAACCTTTTTCTTTTTGTAACTTTTTCAGTAAGTTTACAACTTGCGCCTGGATTGATACGTCAAGTGCTGAGATTGGCTCATCAGCAATGATAAATTCAGGTTCTACAGCAAGTGCGCGAGCGATACCGATACGTTGACGTTGTCCACCTGAGAATTCATGCGGGAAACGGTTTGCGTGCTCTTTATTTAAACCAACTGTGATTAATAATTCATGAACACGGTCCATACGCTCTTTTTTTCCTTTTGCTAGTCCGTGAATATCAATACCTTCTGCAATAATATCCCCTACTGTCATACGAGGATTTAATGATGCATATGGATCTTGGAAAATCATTTGCATTTTACGGTTGAATTTCTTCAGTTGTGCGCGTGATTTTTTACCATGTACATTTTCACCATCAAACAACACTTCACCAGCAGTTGCATCATATAAACGAATAATCGTTCTTCCAGTTGTCGATTTACCACAACCTGATTCTCCTACAAGACCAAATGTTTCTCCGCGGAAAATATCAAATGAAATATCATTAACCGCTTTGACAACACCACCACTCACGTCGAAGTGCTGCTTTACATTTTTTACTTCAATTAATTTCTCACGTTGTTTAGTCATGTTGTTCACCTGCTTTCATTTGAAGAATACGTTTTTCAACAACTGCCGGCGGTTTTACTTCTGGAGCTTGCTCGTGAAGTAACCAAGTTGCCGCATAGTGTGTATCACTTACTTTAAATAAAGGTGGGTCCATTTCAAAATCAATTTTCAGTGCCTGTGGGTTACGTGGTGCAAAAGCATCTCCCTTTGGCGGCTTTAATAAATCTGGAGGCGTTCCAGGGATTGCATATAACTCTTCTTCTGAACCATCTAAACTTGGCATAGATGCGATTAAGCCCCAAGTGTACGGATGTTTTGGATTGTAGAAAATTTCATCAACCGTTCCAATTTCAACAACTTTACCAGCGTACATAACTGCTACGCGGTCCGCAACGTTTGCCACTACACCTAAGTCATGCGTAATGAAAATGATTGCCGCTTCTGTTTTTTGCTGAATGTCTTTCATAAGCTCTAAAATTTGCGCCTGAATTGTAACGTCTAGCGCTGTTGTCGGCTCATCGGCAATTAATAATTTTGGGTTGCAAGCTAACGCCATCGCAATAACTACACGCTGTCTCATACCACCTGAGAATTGGTGAGGATATTGTTTTAAGCGCGCTTCTGGATTTGGAATACCTACAAGGTCGATTAATTCTAACGCAACTTTACGTGCATCTGCTTTACTCATCCCTTGGTGTTTAATAAGGCCTTCCATAATTTGATTTCCAATTGTCATCGTTGGGTTTAATGATGTCATTGGATCTTGGAAAATCATCGCGATATCTTTACCGCGCACTTGTTGCATTTCTTTTTCTGTTAGTTTCGTTAAGTCACGACCTTCAAATACGATTTCACCGTTTTTAATACGTCCTGGAGGATTCGGAATTAATCCCATTAACGCTTTAGAAGTAACCGATTTACCAGAACCAGATTCTCCTACAATCGCTAATGTTTCTCCTTTTTTCAAATCAAAAGTAACACCGCGTACAGCTTGTACTTCACCTGCATGTGTATCAAAGGAGACTTGCAAATCTTTTACCTCTAGCAATGTTTTCATTTTTACTTCTCCCCTCTTTTACTTACGCATTTTTGGATCTAACGCGTCGCGTAATCCGTCTGCCATTAAGTTGAATGCTAAGATTAACATACTGATGACAACCGCTGGGATGAACATCATATGTGGATACGTTTGAATTGATTTATAACCATCGTTTACAAGAGAACCAAGTGATGCGAATGGTGGCTGAATACCTAAACCGATGAAGCTTAAGAACGCCTCACCAAACACTGCTGTTGGAATTGTAAACATTGTCATTACGATAATTGGTCCCATTACGTTCGGGATTAAGTGTTTTACAATTAACTGTGTATTTGTTGCACCTAATGTACGGGATGCTAATACGTATTCTTGATTTTTTAATTTCAGGATTTGTCCACGAACGATACGCGACATCCCTATCCAACCTGTAATCGCCATTGCGAGTGTAATTGACCATATACCAGATCCCATAATGATTACCATTAAAATAACGATGATTAAGTATGGAATACCGTTAATAATCTCCATAATACGTTGCATAATATTATCTACTCTACCGCCATAGAACGCTGAAATACCTCCATATGCAACCCCAATTACTAAGTCAATTGCTGCTGCTAAAAGAGCGATATATAATGATACGCGCGTACCTTCCCATGTTCTTGTCCATAAATCGCGTCCAAGATCATCTGTACCGAACCAGAAATACTCTTTAATATCACGTTTTTCATATTGGTCAACACCATATTGATCTGTACCGTCAAATGGTAGCCAATGAACATTTTCAATAACAGGAATTTTCGGTGGTAATTTCGCACGACCTAAATCTTGCTCTTTATACGAGTGCTTACTTACCATCGGTCCTAAAATTGCTAGTAATATAATAAGCGCTAATAAAATGAAACCAAACATTGCTCCTTTATGTTGGAACAAACGTCTTCTTACATCTTGCCAAAACGTTAAGCTTGGACGGGCAATGACTTCATTATCAACATTATTTTGATTGGCTTGTTGAAATAAATCTGGAGATAATTTTTGTACATCTTTCATCATTTTTTCCCTCCCGCTAAACGAATACGAGGATCAATAATTCCGTATAAAATATCAACAATGAAAATAACTAAGATGAAAATCGCACTATAGAAAATTGTAGTTCCCATAATAACTGTGTAGTCATTCACTGTAATAGATTTAACGAACTGTTCCCCTAGTCCTGGTACAGCATAAATTTGCTCAATAACTAATGTCCCTGTAATTAATCCTGCAACCATTGGTCCTAAAATTGTTACAACTGGAATTAACGCGTTACGAAGTGCGTGTTTGATAATGATAACGCCTTGGCTAATTCCTTTCGCTTTCGCTGTTAAAATGTAGTCAGCTTGCATAACTTCAATTAACTCTGCACGAGCAAAACGTGCGATTGTTGCGATAACTGCCATCGATAAAGCGATTGTAGGCATTACGGTAAACTCTGGTCCTTTCCAGAATGCTACTGGGAACCACCCAAGTTTTACCCCTACGAAATATTGTAGTAATGCGGCGAATACGAACGATGGTACCGACATCCCGAGTACGGAAATAATTGTCGCCCCATAATCGACCCATGTATTGTTACGAAGTGCCGCAACGATTCCTAAAATTAAACCGATAAATGTTCCTAATATAATCGCTTGTAAACCAAGTTGTGCTGATGGTCCAATGCGATCCACAATCATATCTGTTACTGGACGGTTATCATATTGGAATGATACCCCTAAATCACCTTTTGCTAAGTTACCTAAGTAACGCGCATATTGAACTGGTACTGGATCATTTAAGCCATATTTTTCAAGAATGATTTCTTTTTGTGCCGGTGATAGTTTCTCCTGGTTTTTAAGCGGAGAACCCGGAAGTAATTTCATCAAAAAGAAAGTCAGTGTAGTAATTAAAAATAATGTCAAAGCCATGTACACGAAACGTTTTAATACATAACGTCCCATAGTCAAGCACCTCCCCGTTTTTCTCAAAAGCAATAAGATAGTTTAAAATATTCTTACTTTTATTTTTTTAAAATAAGAGCATATGCCCATCATAGGCATATACCCTTATTCATGATGGAAACCATTTTTAGTTTTTAAGTTCAACCCACTTATAGCTAAATTCTCCGCCATATTTATGTTCTAATAGGCCAGTAATTGAGCCACGTTGTAAATAAGCTTTTCCTGGTTGATATACTGGAGCAATTGCTGCATCTTCAAGCAGTTGTTTTTCCGCTTGTAATAATGCATCCCAACGAGCTTGTACATCAACTTCTGTTTTCGCTTTTTTAATTAAATCATCATACGCTGGGTTTGCATAATTTACTTTGTTTTGCGCATTACCTGTCGTATACATTTCAAGGAATGACATTGGATCCATATAATCTGGACTCCATCCCGCATATGACATTGCATAATCTCCACTTGCTTCAAGTTTTAACTTTTGTGCAAATGGCTGCATTTTTGTTGAAACTGTTAAACCTGGTAAGTTCTTTTCAAATTGACCTTTTAAATACTCTCCGATTTTTTTAGCATCATCAGTATCAAAGTTTAATAGCTCTAACTCTACTTTGTCTACACCAAGTTCTTTTTTACCAGCTTCCCAATATTTTTGAGCTTCTTTAATATCCTCTTTTATAAGCTTTCCGTTCTCTTCACGGAAGTCTTTTCCATTCGGACCTTTTGCTAAGCCTTTCGGAACAAAACCATATATACCCTCTGAACCATCGTTTAAGATAACTTTCCCGATATTTTCACGCTCAAAGGACATTGCAATTGCTTTTCGGATATTTTTATTTGCTAAAAATTTATTCTTTTCATTTAAGCGAATAAATTGTGTAGATGGTCTCTTAATCGTTTTAAAGTCAGCATCTGATTTGTATTTGTCTACAAACTCTGATGTTAAGACTACACGATCAATTGCTTTCGTTTCATATAAATTTATAGCAGTTGAACGATCCTTAACAATATTGAAGTTTATTTCCTCAAGTTTTACTTCTTTATTTTCCCAATACGTTGGATTCTTCTTAAGTTGGAAACTTTGTTCATGCTTCCATTCATTTAATACGAATGGACCATTATAAAGTGTCGTATTGGATTCTAATCCGAATTTTGCTCCTTGTTCTGTTACAAACTTCTCATTCAAAGGATACAATGTTGGATAGACTGTTAAACTTACAAAATAAGGAACAGGGTTATCTAATTCCACTTCAAGTGTATGATCATCAATTGCCTTTACACCAAGCTCTTCAACTGGCAATTCTTTTTTGTTAACTTTCTCCGCATTTTTAACATCAAATAGTATGTAAGCAAACTTGGCACCTGTGTTTGAATCTACAGCTCTTCGCCAAGAATAAACGAAGTCTTTCGCTGTTACAGGTTCGCCATTAGACCATTTCGCATCTTCACGTAACTTAAACACATACTTTTTGCCATCTTCTGATTTCTCATAAGATTTAGCGACACCTGGAACAAGTTTATCGTCTTTCCCCAGACGATATAATCCCTCCATTGTGTTATTCATGATGTTAGAAGATGTTGCATCCGTTGATAACGTCGTATCCATAGTTGGAATTTCAGCTGTCTCAGTTAGATTTAACACTTGCTTGTTTGAGGATTTTTCTTTTGCACCTGCTTTATTATCCTCTTTTTGGTAACTACAAGCTCCTAACATACTGACTGTCAGCGTCGATGCAAGTAATAACGGTATCTTTTTCTTCATGTTGTGTTGCCTCCCCTAATTGCACTTCCTGTACCCTCACTTGTAAAAAAGTAGAATTGAAAGAATAATCTCCAAGTTTCTACAATTTTCATTATACATATAATATAACAATTGTGAATATAGTTTTTTGTTTTTTTGTTAAAATTTTTAATAAAATGTTTATTTTTTTATTTTTTTGTAAAGGGATAGGTTAACATTGCTACCATCATCTTGAAATCAGACCTTTAATTGCGTATAATTTTCAAAAAATTAATTCTAGTACATATTATAGCTTTTATAGTATAATAATTCTAGTAATATTTTGACGGAGGGGAACATTTTGAATAAAGTTTTTTTTCATACTTGTATACTAATTTTCATAGCGATAATCGCTTCTAGTATTGGCGCAATCCTCGTTTCATCGCAATTTTTGTTGAATTTTGTCAATATATCGTTTTATGCCGCACTATTTTTTATTCTTGTTGGCGGTTTTTTATTCATATTTCAAAATGGATTTTTTAACGTAACGATTTACGCCTTCCAAAGAGTGTTTGGGACGAACAAAAAAATTGACTCTTTAATTGAAGAAGTAGAGGAACCTGTCGATAAGAAAGAACGTATTTATAAAACATATTCATTCAAATGGACGTATCCAATTTGTATTACAGGTATCGTTCTTGGGTTGTTCTCAACCCTCATTAGCTTTACTATTTTGATGTAGTTTGCAAACACTATCCCATATGATATAATAATCAGCAAAACATTTTGTTATAAAACTTTAGTTCTTTCATATTAAAAGAGCTCAGGTAACAATAAATAAATTTATATGTATGCGATGATAAAGAAGAGTACATATTGAGGCAATTTCAGAGAGCTTGTGGCTGGTGTGAACAAGTAATTGCGCAGTGTGGAATGGGCTTTTGAGCACCAAACCGAAAGTAGTAGGCTTTGGCGTTATATCCAAACGTTATTATGGATTAGAGAGATTTCACAGTAGTGAAATAATTAGGGTGGTACCGCGGTCCATTCGTCCCTATAGTTTTTTGGGATGAATGGGCTTTTTTGTTTGTCTTCTCTTCCCTATCACGCATTCAAATTTAGGAGGAATTACTTATGTCAGTTATCTTTTCTGGTATTCAGCCGAGTGGAACAATTACACTTGGAAACTATTTAGGAGCTATGAAGCAATTTACAGAGCTTCAAAATGAACACGACTGTTATTTCTGTATTGTAAACCAACATGCGATTACAGTACCTCAAGATCCCGTACAACTTCGTAAAAACATCCGAAGTCTTGCTGCACTTTATGTAGCATGCGGCATTGATCCTGAAAAAGCTACTTTATTTGTACAGTCAGAAGTACCAGCACACGCTCAACTAGGATGGATTATGCAATCAGTTGCTTACGTTGGAGAATTAGAGCGTATGACGCAATATAAAGATAAAGCTTCTGGTAGAGATTCAGTTCCAGCTGGATTATTAACGTATCCACCATTAATGGCTGCTGATATTTTACTTTACAACACTGAAATCGTACCTGTTGGTGATGACCAAAAACAACATATGGAATTAACACGTGACCTTGCAGAGCGTTTCAACAAACGCTTCCGTGAAGTGTTCACTGTTCCTGAAATTCGCATTCCAAAAGTAGGAGCTCGCGTTATGTCATTAACAGAACCTACGAAAAAAATGAGTAAATCTGATCCGAATCCAAAATCAATGATCAGTATGCTTGATGAACCAAAAACAATTGAAAAGAAAATTAAGAGCGCTGTAACTGATTCTGAAGGTATTGTAAAGTTTGATAAAGAAAACAAACCTGGAATCTCTAACTTATTAACAATCTACTCTTCATTCTCAGGAAAAACAGTAGAAGAAATCGAAGCAATGTACGAAGGAAAAGGATACGGAGACTTCAAAGGCGACCTAGCACAAGTAGTCGTAGAAGCAATTCGTCCAATCCAAGACAAATATAACGAACTAATCAGCTCACCCGAACTAGACGAAATTCTAGACAAAGGTGCCGAAAAAGCAAACCGCGTTGCATTCAAACAACTTCGCAAAGTAGAAAACGCAATGGGGTTAAGTAGAAAGCGTAGGTAACATATAAAGCGGAGGCAACTGTTTAGCCCTGACGGCTAAGGTTCTTTCCCACGAGAAGGGCTAGGAGCCGGAGCTGGATTTTTATATAAAGCGGAAGCGGCTCGCTTAGAATGTGAGGGGGATGGAGCTCCTGACGCAGAGGCGCTTTTGGCCTCGCAGGAAGGCGCGAAGCCACCGAACATTCTTGCCGCTGGAGCTAAGCTACAACAAATTAAAAAACCGCCAATTGGCGGTTTTTTAATTTACCTTTTGCTCATTTTCCATTTCCCATAACTTTTCAAAAAATGGCTGTCCTTTTACGAGACGCTCGCATAATTGTTCGTGCTTCTCAGACCAGCCTGCTTTCGCTTCATCATACAGTCTAGACCAAATATCTTCAAATTCCATATGTTGAACCATTCCGTATGCTGATGGATCCCACTCTGTGAACCAATAGCGAATTTCTGCTGTATTTTTCGTTGTATGTAATTGATCTAACGCCATAAATAATAATTGTTTCAGCTGTCTTTCTTTACGAGTTAAGCCATTCATAATGAAAGGTGATGGTGATAAAATATGATGTTCTTTTTCCATTTCTTCTACTTGGAACTCATACTTTTCTGCTTGTACGCTTTCTACCATCTCATATACCATCTGCTCTTGGCGCGGTATCAGTCTACTTTTTCGAATTGGTACATTGTAACCAATTGTGTCGATCGCAATAATTCCTTTTCCATCTGTAACAACAAAGCAATACTCTTGCTGCAAACGTTCATGATTTTTACGAATATAAGCCTTATGATGTACGTCTTCCAACAACTTTTGCGGAAGCTCTAACAATTCGTCTTCGATGTAATGATATAATGTGGAATCTACTTTTAATAATGGCACTTGATCTAATAGCTCAATCGTATCATCTTTTCGCCATTCGTAAAAATGACAAACGTTATACCCATTCTCTTCACCTTCAAACCAATTTACCCATACATCATGTAGATATAACATTCACTACCCCTCACTTCACTACTGTTTGTATCAATCATTATGTTCAATTTCGCTAAACTTTATTCCACCTAAGGAAATATATTCTAATTATTATTTTCTCTTCTATTAATACTAAAAAAAACAGGAAATAGAGCTCCTGTTTTTTATATATGAAATGTATTTGCTTTATTCAATATTTCTTTCGCATCTATAGATAATAAAGAAAGTGTATCTATAGATGCGGAAGTTACACAATCTTTGACAATATGAAATCCAAGTGCATAGCCAAGCATCTTCGGATAAGAATGAAATCCATTTAATAAGATGTCGTGCTCCCTTGTTCCTCGTTTTATACCTATTCTTTCATGCACAACATTTTTCCAATAATAAATAGCCTCTTCTTTTGAAAGATACGTCGTCCACGGTGCATTGTTTTTTTCTGAATATCTTTCCTTTACCGCTTGCTCAGCTAGCCCTTCCATAATCATCGTATCAAGTAATGTATATTCTGTTTCTTTTGTCTCAATTTGATGTAACCTGCATATGTGATGATATTCATGCGCCAATAACACTTTTAATTCTTCCACCGAATTCCGTCCGCATACGAATAAGAAAATAACGTGACGCATAGATAATCCAGCCCTGCCGTTATACTCTTCTTGTACAGTTCGATTATAGGAATCTGATAATAAAATAAAGACAGGGACATCCGGACCTTTTAACCAATTTTTCAGTTTCTCATACTCCATACGTAACTCTTTCCAAATTTCCTTCTTCTCTAACTCTTTAATTTCCTGTTCTCCTCGCATAACCGGGCGATACATACCTTTAGAAATTAAAAAGCGATACAACCTTTCTTTTGGCAGCGGGATATACTTCGTAAACTTCTCACACAGCTTTTCTGGCCGTCCATAATATAGATGTAACCACTCAGCAGTTTCAACAATCCCCATCTCTATCCCTCCTTTTTCTTATGTATATGCAAAAGGAGAAAAAGGCGTAAAAATAAATAAGGAGTTTTTTCGCAATATACTACGAAAAAACTCCTTATTTCATCTATTATTTATACGATTTAAATACTAACACTGCGTTATGACCACCGAATCCTAGTGAGTTACTTAATACTGCATTTACTTCTTGTTGTCTCGCTTTATTCGGTACGTAATCTAAGTCACATTCTGGATCTGGTGTTTCATAGTTAATTGTTGGAGGGATTACTCCGTCTGTAATTGATTTAATCGAGAAGATCGCTTCAACAGCACCAGCTGCTCCTAATAAGTGACCTGTCATCGATTTCGTTGAGCTAATTGCCACCTTATACGCATGCTCACCGAACGTTTCTTTAATTGCCATCGTTTCATACTTTTCATTCGCATCCGTACTTGTACCGTGCGCATTAATGTAATCAATATCTTCTGGCTGTAGACCTGCATCTGCTAAAGCTTGACGCATTGCACGCACGCCACCTTCACCACCAGGAGCCGGCATTGTAATATGGAATGCATCACCCGTTGCACCGTAACCAGCGATTTCCGCATAAATGTGAGCACCACGAGCTAATGCGTGCTCTAATTCTTCAAGAATTAAAATACCTGAACCTTCACCCATTACGAAACCGCTACGATTTTTATCAAATGGACGGCAAGCTGTTGCTGGATCTTCATTAAATGTTAATGCTTTCGCTGAACTAAATCCTGCAAATGCCATGCTTGTTAACGGCGCTTCTGCTCCGCCTGTTATCATTGCATCAGCATCACCGCGCTGAATTGCTTTAAATGCATCACCAATTGAGTTTGCACCAGATGCACAAGCCGTTACAGAACAAGTGTTAATTCCTTTTGCTCCTGTTGCGATCGATACTTGACCTGCTGCCATATCTGGGATCATCATTGGTACGAAGAATGGGCTCACGCGACGCGGGCCTTTCTCAGTAAAAATCTTAAATTGTTCTTCGTATGTTTCCATACCGCCAATACCAGAACCAATCCATACACCAATTCGAGGTCCGTTTTCTTCTGTAATTTCAAGCTTTGCATCTGCAACTGCCATTTTCGCTGCTGCTACTGCATATTGTGTAAAGCGATCCATACGGCGCGCTTCTTTTTTATCAATATATTTCTCGACTTCAAAGTCGTTAATTTCTGCTGCTACTTTTGCTGGAAATAGTTCCGGATCAATTCTTGTAAGTCGTCCGATTCCAGATACACCCTTTTTAATGTTTTCCCACGCTGTTTCAACATCTGTTCCGATCGGTGTAACAGCTCCTAGTCCTGTAATTACGACCCTCTTTTTTTCCATACAAAATACACTCCTTTTTTTCTCTCAGTCCTTATTTACCCCAACGAAGAGCGACTGCTCCCCATGTTAATCCGCCGCCGAAACCGACAAGTATAATTAAATCACCATCTTGAATACGTCCATTTTGCAATTCCTCTACCATTGCAATTGGAATTGAAGAAGCTGATGTATTACCAAACTTTTCAATTGTCATACTCATTTTTTCTTGTGGTAAATTTAATCTCTCTCTTGCAGATTCCATAATACGAATATTCGCTTGATGCGGTACTAAGAAATCCACATCCTCTTTCGTAAGACCAGCCTTATCCAGCACGCGAAGACAAGATTCACCAAGTTGACGAACGGCAAATTTAAAGACTTCTCTGCCATTCATCATAACATACTCGTCTTGATATAGATGCTTACCGCCACTTCCGTCTGCTCCTAATTCGAAAGATAGAACGCCTCTTCCTTCTGAAACTGCCCCCATTACAATAGCACCGGCTCCGTCCCCAAATAGTACTGCTGTATTGCGATCATTCCAGTCTACAATTTTAGAAAGTTTATCACTACCAACTACTAATACATTTTTATAAGTTCCCGTTTGAATAAATTGCTGCGCTGTAATCATTCCGTACATAAAACCAGCACATGCTGCTCCTACATCCATTGCAGCTGCATGTTTCGCTCCAATCGCTTCTTGAATGACACAAGCTACTGCTGGAAACGCACGATCTGGTGTTACTGTCGCCACTAAAATAAGATCGATATCTTCTCCGCTAACCCCTGCATCTTCAAGTGCTTTTTTAGCAGCCTCTACGGCCATATATGAAGTATCTATTGTATCATCGGCAATGCGTCTTTCTGCAATTCCCGTTCTCGTACGAATCCATTCATCGGATGTATCCATTATTTTCTCTAAATCGTGATTTGTGACTACTTTTTCCGGCACATATCTTCCGATCCCTAAAATGCCCACGTTCACATCGCAGCCCTCCGTTTTATATCAATTATTATGACTTGGTACTAATTTTAAAACATAAATGTATTTTTGTCTAGAATATATTTCAGCTAAAACATAAAGCCAGCATTATTCACTTTATTGTTTATTAAAAGAAACAGAAACATACCTTCCCTGTTTCTTTTGAAATATAAAAAGGCCCGAACCGCTTCTATCCACGGTTCGGGCCTTTCTTCCATCTAAAAAGATGTTTTTTATTCTTTTTATTCTTGATCTGCTTTCCCAAGCTCATATGCTTCGTTCATAACTTTCATCAATAACTCTAATACTGGTTGTGCTTTCTCCATATCAAGCGCAATTCCATTATCATCTAAAATGGCCTTTGCTTCTGGTAAATGCTTCATTGCGATTTGTAAAAATTGCATGCTTTTCTCATTCATATTATGTTCTTCCTCTCCATTAAAACTTTCACATACATAGTGTAACACGCTCGCTATCCTTCGTATAACTCTTTATATTTTTTCATATGGGCCAATTGTTTATTTAAACCGTATTCTAGTGGGGTATTTCTTTTTATCAAAACAACCTCTACAGCTGAATCTCTTTCTTCCTCATTCTCTTTATTCTCTTTATCCTCTGCACGTAAAAGGTTCATACCTTTTTTCCATAATGTCTTTTTACCACTAAGTAAATTGTATATGCCGAGATGCTCCTCGTTCATTCCATTTTCCCATAAGTATTCACCTACATCTTCCACATACAATAAATCACTTCCGTTTTCCTCACTCGCATAATGGCACTCTTTCTCATCGAGTTCTGATAAAATGAGCTGATGATACATCATAAAGGATGGTTGCCATGGCCCATATAATATAGGAACTCGAAATACACTATATTGTACCTCTCCTTTTTTCAATCCTTCTTCCACTTTCGAAAATAATCGTTTATTTTCAGATTCGTCTGCATTTCCTACTTCAATAGAAGAAATTAGATTTAACTTCACTTTCTGTTCTGCACACAGTCTTATAATCCGCTTTAAATACTGTAATATAACCCTTTCATTCCGAAAACCACTTTGTTGATTTGGCTCATATAAGCAAAAGTAAACCGTATCGAACTTCTCTCCTTCTACTGATCTCCATCCATCTTCATCTCTTATCGAATAATACGTAAATAACGCATTTCGCCCAATTAACAATAACTTCTCTTCATTAATTTTTGTCATATTCTCGAATTCATCAAAATCAAGACCGTACACTTCTACTTCTTCTGCAATCATTTTATTCACAAGGTGATAACCTACAAACGTAAGTGCACCTATAATTAGCACGCGCTCCATACCACCAACCCTTTCTCCTTGAAACAAATAGCTCCTCATTTATGTATATGGGAGCTTCACAATTCTTCTTCATATTTTTTAAAGAAATCAGTCGTTTGCCTAACCATTTTATATTTCACATCTTGCAGATGGAATAAGACAGAAGTATCGCATTGATTGAATTGCCTCATTTTCTCATATTTACGTAACAACTGTTTTCTTCCTCTTTTTTCTTGTGTTGATACGAAAACTTTAACAGGTACACAAGACGGAAGAAGCGTAAATGTTTTCTTATTTATTTTGGACTCCAATTCTTCTTCTTTGGAATCATACGCCAAACTTAATTCCTTCACTAATCTTTTGTAAAAAAACTTATGCTCTTTCTCAAACTCCACATATTCTGGTAAATCTAAACACGGATTTAACATAATGACTGAGCGTATACATTCAGGGTATTTGTTCATCATTTCAAGTGCTACAAGTGCCCCCATACCGTCTGCCATAATGTGCATTTTCGCATTTAATGTCTCTTTTCTCAAAACAACGTCATATAAGCGTTTTGCTAGACGAACAGATTGGTCGTTTCCCCAATGTCTTCCGTATAAATTAGAAGAAAAGACCGTGTAGCCTTCCGCAATAAGGCCATGTAAAAAATAAGATCTGCCTGCATGCTGTGTCCATAAACTTGTACCATTCTCAATAAAGTAGTTGTAATCACCAAGAAGCATTACAGAAAATCCATTTGGCTTCTCCGGTAAATAAATGACACATGGTTCTTTTTCTAAGTAAAAAAAACGTTCCGTAATACTCATTTTTCCCCCGCCTTATTTTCTAAACGTATAAAAGTACTCTTCTATAATGTATGAACGGAATGCAAATTTGCGTTGAAAAATCTACAAATATTTTTCTATATTCTTTTTTCAATTGTGTTACAATAAGGACAGATTGAACGAATAGAGGTGTAAAATATGCGTTTCATTTGGGCATTAATTTGGTCGTTCGCGCTTGTGCATATGATGAGCTACGTAATCGGCTCTATGACTGGCGGTACATACGATTTTAACCAAGCGTCTATTTTCTCAGTTGTTCTTGCAGTATTAGTACTAGCAATTGCAGCTGCAATTCCAAACGAGCCAGTAGAACAACACTAAAAAGAGTCCGGATTTTATCCGAACTCTTTTTTATTTTACTTTACATGAACGACTAATTCGTTATTTTCTACATCAACAACTACGTGACTGTTATCAGTAATCGTTCCTGCAATTAATTCTCTCGCTAATTTCGTCTCGACTTGACGCTGTACATATCGTTTTAACGGACGAGCTCCGTACATTGGATCAAAGCCAGCTTCTACAACAAATTCTTTCGCTGCGTTTGTTAATTCTACTGTAATATGACGGTCAGCTAAACGACCTTGTAATTCTTTTACAATTTTATCAACAATACCTTTAATTTCATTCGTTGTAAGAGGTTTGAATAAAATAATTTCATCGACACGGTTTAAGAACTCTGGTCGGAAATGTCCTCTTAATTGCCCCATTACCAGTTCTCTTGATCCCTCTTTAATTGAGCCATCTGCTTCTAATCCATCTAACAAATGAGCAGATCCAATATTTGAAGTCATAATAATAACCGTGTTTTTAAAGTCTACTGTACGTCCTTGCGAATCTGTAATGCGTCCATCATCTAACATTTGTAATAAAATGTTGAATACTTCTGGATGTGCTTTTTCAATTTCGTCTAACAAAATAACGGAATACGGTTTACGTCTTACCGCTTCTGTTAATTGACCGCCCTCTTCATATCCAACATATCCAGGAGGCGCACCAATTAAGCGTGACACAGCGTGCTTCTCCATATACTCAGACATATCGATACGAATCATTTGCTCTTCACTATCGAATAAAGACTGCGCTAACGTTTTTGCAAGTTCTGTTTTACCAACACCTGTCGGTCCTAAGAAGATGAAGGAACCAATTGGACGATTCGGATCTTTAATACCAGCGCGTGCACGAAGAACTGCGTCTGATACTAAACTTACCGCTTCCTCTTGTCCGATGACACGCTCTGATAAAATTTGCTCTAAGCGTAGTAATTTCTCACGTTCACCTTCTACGAGTTTTGCAACAGGAATACCAGTCCATCGTGAAACAATATCAGCAATCTCTTCTTCACTTACTTCCTCACGTAATAAACGATTTTCTTGTTTATTATGTGCGCCCATTTCTTCTGCTTCTTTTAACTCTTTTTCAATTGCAGGAATTTTCCCATGTCGAAGTTCCGCTGCTTTATTTAAATCGTAATTACCTTCTGCTTCTTCTAATTCACGGCGCAGACGCTCTAAATGTTCACGTAAGTCACGAACTTTGTGAATATCTTCTTTTTCTTTCTCCCATTTTGCTCTCATACCACTTGCAACTTCTTTTAAATCCGATAATTCACGTTGCAACGTTTTTAGACGTTCTTGGCTACCAAAGTCCTTCTCTTTTCCAAGAGCTGCTTCTTCAATTTCCAACTGCATAATGCGGCGCGTTACTTCATCTAATTCTGTTGGCATAGAATCAATCTCTGTTCGAATCGTTGCACACGCTTCGTCAACAAGATCAATTGCTTTATCTGGTAAGAAACGATCCGAAATATATCGATCTGATAAAACAGATGCTGCTACAATCGCGCGGTCATGAATATTTACACCATGATAAATTTCAAAGCGCTCTTTTAACCCACGTAAAATGGATATTGTATCTTCAACAGTAGGTTCTTCTGCTAATACTTGTTGGAAACGTCTTTCTAGCGCTGGATCTTTCTCAATATATTTACGATATTCATCTAATGTTGTCGCCCCGATACAATGCAGTTCACCACGCGCAAGCATCGGCTTTAACATATTTCCTGCGTCCATCGCACCTTCTGTTTTACCAGCGCCGACGATTGTATGAAGTTCATCAATGAATAATAAGATGCGGCCTTCACTCTTTTTAATTTCATTTAATACAGCTTGCAGGCGCTCTTCAAACTCACCACGGAATTTTGCTCCAGCTACAAGCGCACTCATATCTAACGCAAAGATTGTTCTATCTTTTAACCCTTCTGGTACATCCTTTTTCACAATACGCTGCGCTAATCCTTCAACGATTGCTGTTTTACCAACACCTGGCTCACCAATTAAAACCGGGTTGTTTTTCGTTTTACGTGAAAGAATGCGAATTACGCGGCGAATTTCACTATCACGGCCGATAACAGGGTCAATTTTCCCCGCTCTTACTTCCGCCACTAAATCACGGCCATATTTTTCTAACGCTTCATAAGTTGCTTCTGGATTTTGACTAGTCACCCTTTGATTCCCCCGAACTGTCATTAAAGACTGTAATAAGTTATCTTTCGTAATATGAAATCTTGCAAGTAATTGATGTATATCGCCTTTTTCTTCAGAAAAAGCAAGCAGTACATGTTCAACTGAAATGTAGTCATCTTGCAATTTATCTGCTTCTTTTCCTGCTCTTACAAGCAGCTGTTGTAGAGCACCTGTTATATATAATTTGCCTGCTTCTGCACCACTTCCCGTTACAGAAGGCTTTTTCTTAATTAAACTTTCTACGCCTTGCTTTAACGCTTCTATATCGACATTCATTTTTTGAAAAATACGCACTGCTAATCCATCTTGCTCTTCTAATAATGTAAACAAGAGATGAACAGTATCTACTTCTTGATGATGATGAGATACCGCTAAAGATTGGGCACTCATAATCGCCTCTTGTGTTTTTGTTGTCATTTGATTTAAGTCCATCTTTACAGTCCTCCAAATGTTTGACTTTCTTTGACCTTTGATTTGATTATACGCCAACTGACTTTTTTATACAATAATTTTGCTTATGTATTTTCAAACTTATTATTGGAAAAAGAAAAAGAGTGCATTCATTATACAAGTTAAAAAGTTGCGGTAAATGAGATTACAATGCCCCATAACAAAAAAGCCGCAATAATGATTGCGGCTTCTGTTACGGTCTTCTTTTATATGTCCACTGACGGTTATGATTTGTGTTATCTGGAAACTTTTCACCGGCAGTTAATTTCACCATTTGCGGATCTTTTACCATACTTCCTGTTTCACCAATCTCTACATAAATGCCATCATTTGGCGCTTTTTGTCCAGAACGAAACCTGCGATTTTGTCCCATTTCCATTCTCCTTCCATGACGTCTTTTCCTCATTAGTATATCCATTTTCAAAGAAAGCTTTTCTGTCATGTTTAGGAAACAAGTACTACATTTCGTTCTTGTACATATACATGAATGACACAAGCTTAGGAAGGAATTTCGTTCCTATTTGTAGAAAAAAAGAAACCAACCTACTATAGGCCAGTTTCAAAGGAGAGTCAAACATATACGAGAAGATTACATGTTCATTATAAGCTTCCTCAAATGAGCAATGTAACCCTTTTCACAATTTGTACATAATGAAAGAAACTTTGTTTGAACTTTCTAAAAAGACGTTGACTTTTCTTAATTTCCAGCGAGAAATAGTAGACACCGTAGCGCTTTGCGACGTAAGATGGATATATAGTGAAGTTTCCATCTTTGGTGTTCTCACCCAGCTTAACCTCTTATTTCTGCATATTAAAAACGGAAATACAGATAGAAACAAAAAAATTATTATAAGAGGTGAAATTATGAATAAACAACATTTAATCGCATTAGACTTAGACGGCACTTTATTGACAGACAACAAAATAATTTCCACTCGAACGAAACATACAATTGCAAAAGCTAAGGAACAAGGACATATTGTCGTTATTTCAACAGGGCGTCCATTCCGTGCTAGTTTTGATTACTATAAAGAACTCGGTCTGAATACACCAATCGTAAACTTTAACGGCGCTTACGTACATCATCCTCTTGATTCAAAATGGGGAACACATCACTCTCCTCTTGAGCTAGCAACAGCGCAAGAAATTGTCCGAGCTTGCTTTGATTTTGGTGTAAAAAATATATACGCTGAAGTAATGGACGATGTGTATGTTCGTGAAATTGATGAAGATAAAAAACATATTTTCGAATTCGGTTCTCCAAAGATTTTTACAGGAGACTTATTAAATACTTTAAACGATCATCCAACTTGTTTATTAATTGACGCACATGACGAACATTCTAGCGCAATTCGTCAACATTTAACTGATATGCATGCTGAAGTAATCGATCATAGAAAATGGGGCGCACCTTGGCCGATTATTGAAATTGTAAAAAGCGGGTTAAATAAAGCTGTCGGATTACAAAAAATTTCTAGTCATTACAACATTCCACAAGAGCGAATTATCGCTTTCGGTGATGAAGATAACGACTTTGAAATGATTGAATTCGCTGGTCACGGCATCGCAATGGGGAATGCTATTCCTGAATTAAAATCACTCGCAAACCATACGACGTTAACGAATGAAGAAGATGGTATTGCACTTTATTTAGAAGAGGTTCTTGGGTTGTAATCTAAAAATTCCCTGCTTATAGTTTCTCGCCAAACGCTCATACTATTATTAGACGCACAAGTCAGCGCGTCGATTGTTTTCAGCTAAATAAAGGGGGTTTTTCGAATGGGTAAAAAGAACAAATCAAAACGTTTTATCCAACAAGGAGCCGATGCTGTTATGAAGCATGATGCAAGATTCCCGTACCGTGGTACATTAGCTGAGGCAGAAAAAGCGAGAAGTAACTCTTCTTTTGGAGGGGTTTAAATGGGGAACTTACTATTCCAACAAGCTAGAGATGCCGTTGCAAATGCCGTAACTTGTTCAAGTGGTGCTGAGCAACAAGATCTCGTATATAGAGCAAAAAACGCTTTGCACTCTGCTTATGCAAACTCTTCAACAGCTGAAAAAGTTCAGCTACGTGAAATGCAGGAGCAGTTGCAAAACATTACGAATTTGCATTAAAAAAGAGGACCAGCTTTGGTCCTCTTTAATCTTTTCGAAACAATCCAAACACCCCGACAGTTTGCAGCACGTTTGTAAATGCACCTGGGTCCACTTGTTTAATAACCCGCTCTAATTCATACAGTTCGTAACGAGTAATAACAATCATTAACATTTCCTTATTTTCATTCGTATAAGCACCTGTTGCCGGTATAGTTGTAATCCCCCTCACTAAGCGTGAATGAATCGCCTTTCGTACATCTGCCCCATTCTTCGTCACGATTAATGCTGTAATCTTCACATGACGTGTATGAATCGCATCGATAATTCGCGTTGACACATACAAAGTCACCAAAGTATATAATGCTTTTTCCCATCCATATACATAGCCAGCAGCTATAATGATCAGTGCATTAAAGAAGAAAAAATACGTACCGACAGGCTTGTCTTTAATCTTTGATAAAATCATGGCGATAATATCTAAACCACCTGTAGAAGCCCCCCACTTTAACGCAATCCCTACCCCAATTGCTGAAATAATCCCACCAAAAATCGCATTCAATATGATATCGTTCGAAACTGCTCTAACCGGGATAATTTCTAGAAACAAAGTCATAAATATAACGCAAAGAAAACTAAAGAAAGTAAAGGCCTTCCCAACCTTTTTCCATGCTAAAATAACGACGGGAATATTAAACAAGCTAAACAGTACCCCCGTTGATATGTGAATAGATAAAAAGTCACCTAATATTTGCGATAACAATTGGGACAATCCAGCAAAGCCACTCGCGTACACTTTCGCTGGCGTTAAAAATAAATTCATTCCAATCGCGTTTAACAAACCTGCGATGATTACAACGATTAACTTCTTTATAAGTTCGGTATAATTCAACTTCAAATCCATTTCTAATCCACCCTTATTATTCATGAATGCACTGCTATACATAGTCTTTACGAAAAAGGAAATGATAAACGTACAACGTTTAGAAATGGAGTTGATACATATGCCACATACGAGTGATAACGACAAAAAAGCACGCGATAATAATGCAAAGCGTACACAAAAAAATGAGCAAGAACAAAAAAATATTCAGCAAGGTAAGCGTGCCTATTCTAAAAAGACTGATCACCTTTGATCCCATCGTACATCAACAGTATTGTTGATGTACTTTTTTTACATTTTACAGGAAAAAAACATTAAAAATTCACTTCATGTTCACTTCTATATTCTACAATAGCGATAACATATTCGGATGAGGTGTTAGCATGAGAGGAAAACACATTTTCATTATTACTGCACTAATAAGTATATTAATGCTAGCTGCTTGTGGACAAAAAAACAGCTCAGCTACAGTCGCTACAGCAACAGACTCAACCATTAAGAAGAGCGACTTCGAAAAACAGTTGAAAGATCGTTACGGAAAAGACATGCTATACGAAATGATGGCACAAGACGTTATCACGAAAAAATATAAAGTATCCGACGATGATGTAGATAAAGAAGTACAAAAAGCGAAAAATCAATACGGAGATCAATTCACAGCAGTACTAGAAAACAATCGTTTAAAAGATGAAGCTGATTTCAAAAATCAAATTAAGTTCAAACTTGCTATGAATGAAGCAATTAAGAAAAGTGTTACAGAAAAAGACGTTAAAGACCACTATAAACCAGAAATTAAAGCGAGTCATATTTTAGTAAGTGACGAAAATGAAGCGAAAGAAATAAAGAAAAAATTAGATGCTGGTGCTTCATTTGAAGAATTAGCAAAACAAGAATCGCAAGATCTACTATCAAAAGATAAAGGTGGAGACCTTGGATACTTCAATTCAGGTACAATGACACCTGAATTTGAAACAACTGCCTACAAACTGAAAATTGGTCAAATTAGTGATCCTGTCAAATCACCAAATGGCTATCACATTATTAAACTAACTGGTAAAAAAGATTTACAACCTTACGATGAAGTGAAAGACTCCATCCGCAAAAACTTAGAAGCAGAACGTATTGCCGACCCTACATTCAGTCACAAATTAATACAAAAGGAATTAAAAAAGGCTAATATTAAAATAAATGATAGTGACTTAGAAGATACGTTTACCCCTGCACATGAGCAAGGGAATTAAAAAAGCACCGCCTTATTTTTACAGCAAAATAAGGCGGTGCTTTTTATTTCATTTACTTCTTAAAATACGTCCAACCTTCTTCTTGGTAAATCTTTTCTTCTTTCATCATTTTACCAAGCGCACGCTTAAAGGCAGCTTTACTCATGTTGAATCGTTCTTTAATGTCTTCTGGATTGCTCTTATCCCAAAACGGCATTGCTCCGCCTCGTTCTTCCATATATGCATAAACTACAGCAGCATCGTCTTCCATTCCTTCTTCTTTACGAGGAAGAAGTGAAATGTTAATTGTACCGTCATCTTTCACGTCAATAATACGGCCCGTTACACGTTCACCGATGCGGACTTGTTCTTTTCTTTCAGTATGGTGTAAGAAAGCACGGAAATGCTCATCAGTTAGTATGAATGAACCAACTTGAAGTGAACGATATACACGTCCATTTACGTTTTTATTACGCATAGATGGCGTCGCATCTACGATAATTTCTTGCATATCACTGTCTCTTGCCGGAAGAGCAATAAGGCGATCACGATTCGTTAATTTTAACGTACAATATAATTCGTCGCCGACTTCTGGCCATACTGGCATATAAATCGGGAACTCATCAGCTGGGATTAGTATATCTTTTGATACACCAATATTAACAAACACACCTAAACTAGGGATAACTTCTACAACTTTTACCCAGTTCCAATCAAAAGTTGTAATAAGTGGCTCCTTCATTGTTGCTGAAACACGATTTTGATGATCAAGGTATAAGAATACATCAATCGTATCGCCTTCTTCAATTTCTCCAACTAATTCGTTTTTATGTAGGAAAATTTCTTCCTCTTCATTCCCAACCATATATCCGATTTCCGTTTCGCGTAAAACGGTTACCTGTTCAATCGCTCCTAATTGTAAATACATATTTTTTAATTCCCTTCTATATATATAAAATTAACTTTTTATCTTTTTATCATTCCAAACAAAAGTTAATTATAACACGATTTTTCCTTTATTTGTCCAACTGCCCAAAATTCACTATAATAAAATGAGGTTACATAAATATAAGTATGAAAACACTTAAGTCCAGACTCGTTTTCAGCTATACTTTAGTATGTACAGTACATAAAAAGATTAGAAATTTATTTGGAGGTGCTAACTATGGCAAAAGATAGTTCTTTTGACATTGTTTCGAAAGTAGAATTACCTGAAGTAACAAACGCAATTAACATCGCATTAAAGGAAATCCAAAACCGATATGACTTTAAAGGAAGTAAAAGTGATATTAAATTAGAAAAAGAAGTACTAGTTTTAACTTCTGACGATGAATTCAAATTAGACCAAGTAAAAGACGTTCTAATTTCTAAACTTGTAAAACGTAACGTTCCAATTAAAAACTTGGATTACGGAAAAGTTGAAGCTGCGACTGGTAACACTGTTCGCCAACGTGCAACACTTCAACAAGGTATCGATAAAGATAACGCGAAAAAAATTAACAACATCATTAAAGAAATGAAGTTAAAAGTAAAAACACAAGTACAAGATGACCAAGTACGTGTTACAGCGAAAAGCCGTGATGACTTACAAGCAGTTATCGCAGCAGTTCGCAGTGCTGACTTACCGATTGACGTACAATTTATTAACTACCGCTAAAAAGAAAAACATCCTCTAGTGTAGAGGGTGTTTTTCTTTTTAGCTTGTAGAGAAAATATTACAAAGTCTAAGCTTACGAGCAATCAGATATTTAGAATGGGTATTTAATTATTATGCATAAATGAAGAAGGTCCTTTTAATAATCGGCGCAAAAACCTCCCTCCCCACTCAAATGTAACAAATTATGAGTATAAGAATATTTTCCACCCTTTCATGTAATGTAAAATTAGTAAGGAATTTATTTCATGAAAAAATGTTAATTAAAAAAGAGTTAGAAGTGGTTATTTGAAGAAATTAATACTATATTTTTTATTAACTGCATTCTGTCTATATATTGCAGGGTGTTCTAATAATATAACTACACCCGGGGATACACCTAAAACTTCAACACCTGCGAAGTGCAAATACATCAACAAAGCTTGGTATAAGAAACCTATAAAATGTAATAATTGATGATATGAGTTATAAAAAAGACACCATAAGGTGCCTTTTTTTATAGAAATTAATAAGATATTCATCAGAAATTACGAGTCATTTTTTATTTTGATTTTCAAAATATTTTTCTTTAACTATTTTGATCAGATTTTCTTTTTCTGTTAGTTCAAAGATAAATAATGCTTTTTTCATGTTATCAGCTACATCTTCTTCATTATATTGTTTCAGCTTTAGTAAATTCCAACCTTTTCCATAATATAATTCACCTAATAAATATAACGTGTTTAGATTAATAGCTAATTTGATACCCATATCATTGTATTTTATTGCTTCTTCATGTTGATTTGCATGACCTAAAATTTTGGCTAAATTAAAAATGATTTTTAATTTAATCTCTTTATCTCTAGGAAAATCTAATTTATTAAAATTAGTTAAACATCTTCTTAGTATATTAATACTCTTTTCATACTCTTTATTTTCCCCATAAAATATAGCCATTGACTGCATAATATCTATTTCTCTTTCTGATAAAAAATCACCATTCGTTACAGTTAGTTTTAATGCACTATTTAAAAGATTTAAAGCAGTTTTTATTGATTTATTTACATGAAATATAGCAATTGCTTCATGCCATATTAGAAATTGTTTATCTTCTTTTAACTGGAAATTACTTTCGTTTTTCTCTTGTTTCACTATTTCGTAAAGTTCATTATATTGTTTTTGCTTTATACAATCTCTCATTACATATTTTACATTTTCTACATATTTTAGTTTTTTGTTTTGAGTTAGTGCGAAAATATTATTTGGATCAATACCAAGTCTTTCAGATAACTGATATAACAATATACTAGATGGATAAATTATACCTTTTTCTATTTTGCTAATTTGACTTTGTGAACATATTCCATGACACAATTCAGATTGTGATATATTCTTTTTCATTCTAAGTTCTTTAATAGTAATACCCAAATCGTAAAATTCCATTTTTCCTCCTCAAATATAGCCCTCAATGAGTATCAGAATATTTTTCACCCTTTAATGTAATGTAAAATTAGTATATTTGCAATTATTGTTTGTTCTAAAGGTCTGTTCACTTCTTTGCTCAGCTGCATTTCGAGGCGAGAGTCTTACTGCACACAAAAAAGCAGGCTAGGGAGAAAGTTCCTCCCCTTAGCCTGTCTCCCTCTAGCTTTCGCACTTATTACGAGCAACACCATATCGCTTTATTAAATGATTTTTCCGGAATATACACTTTATCATTTTTGATTTTGTATTTTATATCGTTTCTCTTCAGAACTGCCGTATCAACAGAATGAACACTATCGCCCCACTGAACAAATTCCCCATCATCACGGTTGTCCCAAAAATAAAAACTTACGGATACGATAAAAACACATAAACATAGGGCGAACCACTTCTTTTTCCACAAATACCTCACCACCTTAAACTAAAGAAGAACTACTAAAAAACGCTACTCATTTCCGTTTCCTTTTAACCGCAATTAAAAACGCAATAAATAATACGTTCACACCGACTATTAAGGAGATAAATAACCAATTCACACCTGTTTCTCCGTTAACTTTATACACATTTGATTCTTCGCGCTTTAAAACGAGATAAAACTTTCCGTTTTCTTCTCTTATAATTTCATCTTCTAACAATCCTCTTAACTCTTGTTTTTTACCAATCGTACTTACAGGTAAAGCAACTTTTTGTGTTTCTTTCGTATTATTAATCGCTACTAATGTGACTTCATCTTTATACTTTCGTTTTAGTATACTCATTCCATCTTTATCATATAAAAGCTCAAACGTTCCATGTCGTAGAGATGGTCTCGCTTGTCTAAGCTCACCGAGTTTCGTTATGTGTTGCACAAATTTTTCATCTGATTTGAAATCCATTAATCGTCTATTACCCGGAGTATCCCCTCCATCTAATGCAATTTCAGTCCCGTAATAAAAATTCGGAATACCTGGTGATGTTAATAAATATGTAAGGGCTAGTTTCAAACGAGATGGTGGATAATTCATATTCTCTTTTGCAATACGGGCAAATCTTTTTGTATCTTGATTATCTAAAAATGTAACGGATTCCCCTTCTTTTTTACTCACATCATATAAAGGTTTCACCGATACATCCACTTTGGAAAACGATTCTACTATTTTTTCGTTATATTCACTATCTTCCTTTGTCATAATACGAAAATCTTTCTTTATCACTTGCATATCTTTTTGCACGTCATCCCAGAAAGAACGCGACTTTTTTTCACCATGTATCACATAACTTCCATCTAAATCAACTTCTTTGATCCACCATTTCATCGAGTCGATGACTTGTTTTTCGTTTTCCCCAAGTGGAAATTGAAGCACAACTTTCATTCCTTTTGCGTGCGCTTCTTGCACAAGTTCTTTCACATCATTCCCTGTTCCAAAATGTTCATTTACCTTTTGAAAATTATGCACGTCTAACCCATCATACTTTCCACTTTGAAAAAGCGGAGAAAGCATAACGGCGGTAAAACCCATTTCTTTTATGTAATCCAGTCTTTTTATAATCCCTCTTATATCTCCGCCCTGATATCCTTCCAAATTGCCAACCTCTAACTGTTTGTCATTTTTCGGTTCTCCATTATTGAAGCGATCAATCATAATGGAATAGATAACTTCGTCTCGCCACTCTCTTTTTTCATCTGCAAACGTATGTATTGGTACAAACAAAACGACAGCTAAACAAAAACAAATGAATAGTTTCCTAGTCCATATTTTTCCCACACGCATCCCCCATGTTTTTTAATTGTAAGAATATTATACCAATTATTCGGACGAATCGCATACGTTGATTTCTTTCTCCCTAAAATACTTCATGTCAGATTTCCTAACATGAAGTATAAAGTTTTCTGAATTTTTAGTTGATTTTCTATTTCATTTCGAATATGATATGAAACATAACAAGTTGATGTTATTTTTTCTAACATTATAGGAGGAGAGAGAATGAATACAGGAGATACGGTTTTTATGTTTGTAACGACAGTAATGGTCATGTTAATGACACCAGGATTGGCACTTTTTTATGGGGGCATGGTTCGCAGTAAAAACGTACTCAGTACGACAATGCATAGTTATAGCGCAATGGCTATCGTTTCGATTCAATGGATTTTGATCGGCTATTCTTTATCATTCGGACCAGATTGGCACGGACTTATCGGTACACTCGATTGGTTCGGTTTAAACGGCGTTACCTACGCACCAAATCCAGACTACTCATCTACTATTCCTCACAATTTATTTATGATGTTCCAGCTCATGTTCGCTATTTTAACTCCCGCTTTAATTTCAGGTGCATTCGCCGAAAGAATGCGATTTTCTGCTTTCCTTATTTTCATCCTCCTATGGACAACAATCGTTTACAACCCTGTCGCCCATTGGGTATGGGGCGTCGGCGGGTGGCTAAGAGAACTTGGCGCCTTAGACTTCGCTGGTGGTAACGTCGTTCATATTACATCTGGCGTGGCCGGCCTTGTATTAGCTATTTTCCTTGGAAAACGAAAAAACATAAACGGTACTTCTCCTCATCATTTACCATTTACAATGTTAGGCGCAGGCTTACTATGGTTCGGCTGGTTCGGTTTTAACGTCGGAAGTGCATTATCTTTAAATGATGTAGCTTTAACCGCATTTATTAATACAAATATAGCTGCTGCTGCCTCCGCATTAACTTGGATGCTTTCAGAATGGTTCTTCCAATCAAAACCGACTGCGATGGGAGCTGCTTGCGGAGTTGTTTCCGGTCTAGTCGCTATTACACCAGCTTGCGGGTTCGTTACACCTTTCTCGGCTCTTCTTATCGGAGCAATTGGCGGCGTATTATGCTTCGGAGCAGTCTTTTTCTTAAAAACAAAATTCGGATACGATGATACACTTGATGCATTCGGATGCCACGGTATCGGCGGAACTTGGGGCGGTATTGCGACAGGACTATTTGCAACTACTACGGTAAATGCCGATGGTGCTAACGGATTATTTTACGGAAATGCCGCTTTACTATTTAAACAACTTGTAGCAATTGGAGCAACATATGCATTCACAATTATAATGACGTATGCCATTATTAAAGCAATCAACTTCTTCCTCCCTGTTCGGGTAGATGAGCACGAAGAACATATGGGACTTGATATTTCGATGCACGGGGAAAAAGCTTATGAGTATGTAGAAAAATCCGCTAATTAAAACGAAAAAGGTGTACTCCGTTCTAACACGGGGTACACCTTTTTCGTATATTCATAACGATACAATTATCCCAAACTATTGGCATATAAATATCTTTATCTATCTATTCATATAAACATCTTACCTTTTCATTAGTGCATTTAAAACGAGTTGTACCGCAACCGCATCATCTAAATAGCCGATTGGAAATATATAATCTGGAATTACATCGACCGATAATATAAAGTAAATGAGCGCACTTCCCATTAAAGCAAGTTCTGCAGTCGTTCCCTTCTTCTTCGTAAATCTCTCATACAATTCTTTCAAATCAGTAATAAATGGACCAATACTGCTTACCTTTTGAATCTTTTCAAGAAACCCCTTTTCAATCGTTTCTTTCCCTTCTTCAGTTTGCGAATACTGTTCATAATTCGCTAACTGCTGCTCTACATTCGATATACTAAACTTTTGATCATAGAGTTGGGCAGATTCAAGTAAGTGCTCAATGTTATTAATGGAAACGTGAATATCAGATTGCTCCTCCTGTTTCGTTTCAATAGAATAACCTGCCGCCACAAACAAATCACCTACCGGAACATTAAGGCTCTCTGCGAACTTTTGCAAATGCTTCGGATTCGCCTTTCGCTTACCATTTACGATCATTGAAATAGTAGCGGTATCAATATCAGTAAGCGAACTCAATTTTCGCATCGATAAAGATTTTTCTTTAAGTAACTTTTTCAACAACAATCCAAGATTACTTCTTTCATTATCTTGAGACATATCTCATTCCCCTTTATTCACGAGAATAACCATAGTTATTATAAGAAAAATAACTACAACCTCTATACACTTTATATTAACAAATTTTTCTGACCATTTACAAGATAGAAGTCCCTTTATATGTTTACATTTTGCAAACAAAAAAGCTATCTTATATTCAAGATAGCTTTTTACAATCATTTTAACCATTTCCGCAATAATAAAAATACACTACCGCAAATTATGTAAGAACTCACGAATATGACGATTGCCATAAAAAATGAATGATGTAGAGAAAAGGTTAGCACCATCAATAAGAAAGATACAAAGAGTAAATCTAATAAAATAAAGTATCCTGAAGTTAAAACACTTTCTACTAATTGCAACTCCGACTCTAATTCCGAATACTTTAGCCTTTTATACAGTAATCTCAATTTCACTCACCTTCTATGAATTAATCAAAAAATGCAGCAAACGCAATAAATAATAATAATGTTCCACTAATCAATGTACCAAACTGACCTAAAGTGAATTTACCGATGCGAACGTGAGCGATTTTTCTCCCTAACGCAACTCCACCCCACACTGTAATAAAACTACCAACTGCAGCTGCAATACAAATAGCAATTGGATTTAAACCGAATAACCCTGCTCCTAAACCGTTCGTTAGTGCATTCGCGGACAAACCAATTCCAAGAAACATAGACTCTACAAAACCGATTTCACCAGATTTACCGATATTTTTCGTTAAGCCATTTATTTCTGTATCTGCCACTTCTCCCTCAGTCTCTTGCACTGCAACCTTACGAGGAATTGCTAGTAAAATAATTCGGAGACCAATTATAACTAATAAGAACGAACCGATTACAACTGGCATAATCCCAGGTAAAATTTTTGACAGCCATAAACCAAAATATATTCCTACTACACTAAATAAAAAACAAATTATCGAAATAATAAAGTTTGATAGATGACTAATTTTTATATTTCGAATGCCGTAAGAAATTCCTACCCCTAAGTTATCGATACTTGATGAAAATGTTAATGCCAATACCATTATCCATGCTGCCATTTCGTTCACCCCTTCATATTGTTGAACATTCCGGAAACTAACGTGACATACATAGTACGGAATATGGATAAGGGAGAAAAAAACTCCCTATCCCCCTTCCAATTAATAACTCTTTTTACAAACGAGGAAGAGTGAACCACTTCATTATATTCATGCGATTCACTTTTCCTTTTTCACGAACAGATTGAAAAATTTCTCCTGTGAAGGACCCCATTTTAGTAGCAATCTCTTTTTGCATTGCTTTATTTTCTAATGCCGCCTTTACACTCAAATCTAGCGCCTGTTCAAAATGCTCTAACGCTTTTTCTAAATGGTAATCTACATCTTGTTCAACAGCTTTATGCGTCATTTCTTACTTCCTCCATTTCCTCAACCTTTGTAGCCGCTTCTATTACCTCTTGCTCTTCAGCATGATCATCTTCAACGTAAGAAAGTTCTTTCTCAAATTGTTTTTGCATTCTATCCATTTTCGCTTCTACAATAATATCTTCTACTTCTTCTTTAATCGTTTCAAAAGTGGATTTCACACCTTTTGCCCCTGATTCAACAAGTGGACGAAGTGTTTTTCTTACAACAGGTAATAAAGCGGCACTCGCTAACGCTAAAGTAGATCCAATAACAATTTTTCGTATCATTTCCATTGCTCCTTTACACTGTTTTTAATAATGCTAGTTCCTTGACTACCGGTTTTGCCGAGTCATCATTCTTATATGAAATTAAATTAATAATAGGTTTCGAAATTTGAGATACTGTGCCCGCTACAAGAAGAACAGGTATCCATTGCATAAGCGTTAATGGCACTGTATGGAATATACGAGCAAATGACGGAACATATATAGCTGATAATAATACAAGCCAAGACGTCCCTAACGCTGTTACAAAGAAACGATCTTTTGACCAATCACGCATTGTTTCGTCTGATCCTTCTTGCCTCCAAGAAAATGTTTGAATGAGCTGACCTGCAACTAACGCCGCAAACGCTGATGTTTGCGCTACTACAAGAGGCACACCAGCAGCTAAACTCATACCGAATAAAGCAAGCGATCCTACTCCTAGCAATATACCTCGCGTCACAACCTTTTTGTATAGCTCTTTATCCACAATATCTTGGCGTTTCGTTTGCTTCGTTTTGTTCCCAGGATTTACAGCTAAAATCATTGCCGGTAAAGCATCTGTAATAAGGTTCATTAATAAAATTTGAATTGGCACTAACGGAATCGGCATCCCTGCAATAACAGCTGCACTTGTCACCAATACTTCAGCTAAATTTCCCGTTAATAAACAACCAACCGCTTTACGAATATTACCAATGATCGTTCTACCTTCTTTTACCCCTTCCACAATGGAACCAAAGTGATCTTTTTTCAATATAAGATCTGCAGCTTCTTTCGTTACTTCTGTTCCTGTTTGCCCCATCGCAATACCGATATTCGCTTTCTTTATAGCAGGCGTATCATTCACACCATCTCCAGTCATCGCAACAATTTGACCGTCAGCTTGATATGCAGTTACTATGCGTAATTTATGGGCCGGTGTTACTCGCGCAAAGACAGAAGTGTTTTTCACGATATTTTTTAGCTCTTCATCTGTTAAATGATCAATTTCTATCCCAGTTAAAACACGATCATCACGATTCCAAATACCAGTCTGCTTCGCAATAGAAATCGCCGTGGTTGGATGATCCCCAGTAATCATGACTGGCTTTACACCAAGTTCAATCGCTTCACGAATACTTTCTTCTACTTCAGGCTTCGGAGGATCAATCATACCAACTAACCCAACAAAAATAAGCTCATCCTTCTCACCATCACTGTATGCAAAACCTAATACTCGTAACGCCTGTTCTGCAAAACCTTCATTTTGTTGTAAAATAACTTCTTTTTCTTGTTCACATAACGGATAGATTTCACCATTATGTTGATACCATTTACATCTAGTAAGAATCGCCTCTACAGATCCTTTCGAAAACTTATACAGTGATTCATTTTCCTTACAAACAACACTCATAATTTTCGTTTCAGAGTCGAACGGTTCTTCATGATGTCGTTCAAATGATTTCATATCTTCATGTGACACACCCGCTTTAGAAGCCAAACTTAACAAAGCCCCCTCAGTCGGGTCACCTTTCACGATCCACTGATTCTCTTCTTGTTCTAATTTACTATTGTTACAAAGGACACTAATTTGCAGAACGCGAACTAAATCTGGATTTTCTAACGGTGTTTTTTCACTTTCATGATAAGTCACTTCTTCTACTTCCATCTCTACAGCAGCGGCGACTTTAGATGACGTTACATCCGAAATCTTACCTACCGGTTCATATCCATCACCCGATACACTCCATACACGATTTGGCGTAGCGATCACTTTAACCGTCATTTCATTCTTCGTAAGAGTACCTGTTTTATCAGAGCAAATAACAGTTGTTCTACCTAACGTTTCTAAACTGGAAAGTTTCCGAACGAGTGCATTTTGCTTTTGCATACGGAATATCCCTGCGCTTAAAGCGATTGTAATCATAATCGGCAAACCTTCTGGAACAGCTGATGCTGTAAGAGCAACCGATGTTGTAATCATTTGTGTAATCGGCAAACCTCGTAGTAACCCCGCTACAAGTACGATACCACCAGCTACAAATGCCCCTTTAATAAATGTTTTACTAATAGACGTCACCTTTTGTTGGAGTGGTGTAGGCTCCGTTTCTTCTCCTTTCATTAAAGAAATCATATAGCCCATTTCTGTGCTCATCCCTGTTTCCACTACTACAGCTCTCGCTTTACCGCGCGTTACGGACGTACCCATAAAGAGCATATTATTCCGCTCCGCTAACGAACATTCTTCTCCTATAGCATCCTCTTTCTTTTCAACAGGTAGAGACTCACCCGTTAACATCGCTTCATTAACTTCTAAATTCCAAGAATGTATAGTACGAAGGTCAGCAGGCACACGGTCTCCAGCCTGAAGGCAAACAATATCCCCAGGAACGAGCTCACTACTTGCTATTTCTACTTCTTCGCCTGCTCGAATTACTGTACAATTCGGCGCACGGAATTGATTTAAAGCTTCCACTACTTTTTCGGCCTTCCGCTCTTGAAGCGTTCCAATTACCGCATTCACAATAAGAATTGTCCCCATTGCCAATCCATCAAACACCCCGCCTGATAATACAGACAAACCAGCTGCTCCAAGTAAAATAAGCGATGTAAACTCTTTAAATTGCCCCATAAATGACACAATCCAAGGGACAGACTGCTTCGGTTCCATTTTATTCATTCCATACTTTTCTTGTCGCATTTGCACTTCTCTATCACTTAATCCTTGCTGTTTTTCCACTTGCAATTCATCTATTACGTCTTCTTGCGAGAGTGTATACCATTTCATAGAAGGTTCTCTTGCTGCGGATTCATTCCTATTTACTATCTCTTCACTAGAAAAAATCTTCTCACTCACCCGCTTCGCTCTAGATAAAAACGTTAAAGATAGAGCATTCGCCAATAAAGCGATAACAGGCGCCGTAAATATAGACCAAACAGCCAGCATCTCACCGGCAATATTCCACATTTTTGCTACTCGAAAATGTTCTTTCACCAATAAATCGATTCGTTTTGCATACGCCATTGATTGAAAGACATTTTTCATTTCATAGTGAGATATTGACGGGAATTCAATCTTTTCCTCACATACAAATAACACTTCTTCCCCATTCAAACGGATACGCTCTACACGTTCTACAACATCGCTATGTTGCCAACTTGTATCAATACCGTATTGCGTTAGAACACCCTCATTCATATTTAAACTATTTCCCATAACAGCTATCGCACATTTATTTTCGTTTAACTGATGAAAGATGTCTGCAAACTCAGGAACAATTGCTATTTTTGATCCAGCTAACAATCCGAGGCATTTTTGACCTTTAGCAACAAACTGAACGTTAAACCCTTCTTTGTTCAGTCTCTTCGCTTCTAACTCATAAAGGCTTATATCTACACCATTTCGTTCTATAAATTCTTTACTACCGGAAAAAGATGGGATACCTTGTATTTCACCTTTTATCCCTTCTTCATCAATCTCGATTTCAAAAGCCTTTCTTAACGTTCTTCCTGTTTGCTTCGCTCGTTGCACAACCTCATCTTTCCAATCATGCTCACTTTTCTCCAGTAATGAGGCTGCCGTGCACAGAACTTGCCCTTCATCTTCTGAAATACAGCTAATCTCCGCTTCTTCATTACGGAATATACGAGATACATCGTCAAATACGATCGTTCTCGTTCTGGACAATTGAGATAACGATCCTTCATTTGGAATAAGGTATCCTCTTTCTCTCGCAACGAGATCTCCTTGTCTCCATGCATACTCAGCAGACGAAACAGCCGGTTTCGGATTCGCAGCTAATAAGACCGCCATTCCGCGTAACGGATTTCTCGTAAATGCCCATGTTGCCCCGCCAAAAAGCATACCCCATTTCGATTGCTTTTCACTGTATGCTCTAATCTCTGGGGATAAAATCCGTTCTTTATACGAATATGTTTCTTCATTTATGTTCGCTTGACTACGCTTCCAATTTAAATAATTTAATAGACTAAGTCCTGCTAGCACGACAATATTTTCTCGCGCAAGTGCTAGCGCTAACGTCCCTATACCAAGCACAAGATCCGAATTCACCTTTTTGCTAGCAACCATTTTTTTGAATCCACGTTTCAGAAACGGATATCCCGTCACAACAGATAAAGCACCTGATACGTAAAAAAGTCCTGGGCTTCTAGCTAAAGCAGATCTTCCCATAAATAATTGTTTTATACCGAAAGCACCTAATCCAACGACCGAAAGCGCTAGCGGTAACGGAACACCTTCACCTTTTTTCTCGTAAGAAATTACACTAGATGAAGAATCTTCTACTTTCTTCGTTTCTTCCATATTATTAAGGTTATTATTCTTTGTAATTTGTTCTTCTAGGAGTTTAATTATTTCACAAATTGTATGTAGAGAGGTCTTGTTGATATCGTAAGTAATAAGGGCTCTTCCTGTAGAAATAGAGGGACTCACTCGATAAATACCTTCCACGTCACGAAAACGTTCTACTATCAAGTTCGCCATGTTCATATTGTATTTCAGTTTATATATTTCAATTCGAATTCTTCCAGGTAACGATCGTATAAATCTCGTTTTCAATGATTTACTCTGCATCATCATCCTCCTTATTCTTGTAAATGAAGTAACATCACTTACTATTTAAGGAGTGACAGGTAAGCTTTCGTAATCCATACTCTCCTTGGAATGATATGCATTTAAACGAGATACCCACTTTTCCTGGAATTTAGAAATCGTAGTCGGAACCGCTTCTACTGCTCCGATAATTGGTGAAACTGTTTTTACTGCCACTTTATGTGCCGCTTCTTTCACTTTCGGTAACGCTTCTTCCATTTCTGCACCAGCACTTTGCATTTGTTCTTTTGCACCAAGAAAAGCAGATACTGTTTTTACCGCTAGTTTTCTTAGTGCCTTTCTCGCTTTCGGTGACGCTAATATAACCGCCGCTACCCCAACCGCTATACCGATTGGTGATTTCATAAATCTAAACATGTACATTTCTCCTCACTTAATTTTTTTCAAATCCACAAAATAGACCAAACCTATACAGCTAAGTACACATGTAATCCGCTTTATCACATCCTTTTTTTGTAAAAAGTATATATCGAGTATATATTTTCGTTTGTATTATTTCAACAATTTATTAGTTTTTTGTAAATTTTATGTTAATTCAGATAATTTTTGTGAACTTTTCTATTCTTATGCAAGGATATAGGCAATATATTCCATCATATTCTTACTCAATTGTTGAGATTACATTGAGAAATCATTTTGTTTTTTTACAAATTACAAACTAATACATGCACTTTTACGAAACAAATTTTATATACTATTAAAAAAATGCCTCAGGGAGTGATTTTCATGAGCTTATCCTATTGGAAATACGCTATTCTTAATCATATTACTGTAAATTTTCGCACCTTCTTATTCAATATCATTGTCGCTATTTTAGGTGAATTCGCACTTTTTCTTGTCCTCAGTTTTATTCCAAAAAGATTTCATAAATTTTTTGCATAAAAAGGCCTGAGTTTCTATCTACTGTAGAACTCAGGCCACTTAGCTTTATTAAATAATGAGGACTTGTTACATAGGCCTCTCAATACCCGACCTGGTATTTGAGAGAATATATCAGCGATTAGTCAGATATATCGATTTACCAACAAATTCCGACATATCGAAAACGAAAAATCCCCCGCGTAACTTACGAATCACCGTATTTCCTTTTATTCGCACTTAAAATAATAAGAAACGCCACAGCTATTACAGCTAAAAAGCGAACTGGATTAAACGGTGTTCCTACCGTTTCATTAAAACGATGATAAATAAAAGGGATCATCTCAAGTACCATTAACCCCATCGCAATTTGAAACGTCTCAGCCATCGCTTTATTTTTTATAAACGCAGCGCGCTCATCACCTTGTTTCCCAATCGCTATAAACATTTTTATAATAGCAAACAATACAAATAAAAAGACACTTAACGCAATAATAAAAATCAAAACATACATCAAAATACACCTCTTATATGTAAAACTTGTTTGACAAGAGTATAACATCTTTCACCCCGCATGTAAAACATCTTTTACACACAAAAAAGACGACCGTTTAACAGTCGTCTTTTCCTATTTATTTCGGAGCATTCCCTACATATTGCGTAATATCAACATTTAACGCTTGCGCTAAACGCATACCGTACTCTTGATCTGCACGGAAGAAGTTACAAACAGCTAGTAATTTCGTGCGCTCATTTACGTCTTTTAAGTCATTTGTTAAGTTTGCAATTAAGTTATCTTGCTCTTCTTTAGAGAATGAACGGTAACGCTCACCTGCTTGTTTGAAGTCATTTGGTTTGTCAATTTTTTCACGAGATACATAGCCTTCTACTTTCATAGTTGAATCGCGATAAGCTTTGTCTTCAACTGGATTTTCAGCATGACGGCTCGGTTCGTAGTTGATTGTAGATGGATTTTGATTGATTTGCATCGCACCATCACGTTGTTGGTTATGAACAGCTGCGTACGGGCAGTTTACAGGAATTTGTAAATAGTTTGCACCAAGACGGTAACGCTGTGTATCTGGATAAGAGAATAAACGACCTTGTAATAATTTATCTTCAGATGGTTCAATACCATTTACAGTTGCACTTGGAGAGAACGCCACCTGCTCTACTTCTGCGAAGAAGTTTTTCGGGTTACGATTTAACGTCATTGTCCCTACTTCGATTAATGGGAAGCGATCTTCTGGCCATACTTTAGTCGGGTCTAATGGATCGAAATCTAAAGAATCCGTTTCTTCTAGTTGCATCACTTGTACGTGTAAATCCCATTTCGGATAATTTCCTTTTTCAATCGCATCGAACAAGTCACGAGTTGCATGGTTAAAGTCTTTTCCTTGTACTTCTTGCACTTCTTTTGCACTTAAGTTACGTACATTTTGCTGTGGTTTCCAGTGATATTTAATGTAGACAATTTTACCTTCTGCATTAATCCATTTAAATGAATGTACACCGAAACCTTCCATTTCGCGGTAGCTTGCTGGTGTACCATAATCAGAGAATACCCATGTCATCATATGTGTAGATTCTGGCGTTAACGTCATGAAATCCCAGTAACGATCTGGTGTTTGAATATTTGTATCAGGTGCTGGTTTTAAAGAATGTACCATATCAGGGAATTTAATTGCATCACGAATGAAGAAGACTGGTAAATGATTACCTACGATATCGTAATTTCCTTCTTCTGTATAAAATTTAACAGCGAACCCGCGTGGGTCACGAGCTGTTTCCGGAGAACCTTGACCATGAATAACCGTTGAGAAACGAACAAATACAGGCGTTTCAGTTCCTTCATTTTGTAAAAATGCTGCTTTCGTATATTGCTTCATGCTGTTTTTCGTTACGAATACACCGTGAGCACCTGCACCACGTGCATGCACAACGCGCTCTGGAATACGTTCACGATCAAAGTGAGCCAGTTTTTCTACTAAATGATAGTCTTCTAATAATACCGGTCCACGGCGACCAGCTGTACGAGAATTTTGGTTGTCTCCAACTGGAGCACCTTGGTTTGTTGTTAAGCGATTATTTGGATTCATCTAGGGGGATCCTCCTCTTTCTCTCATAGTAATCATTATTTATTTAAAATTATTATAAACTAATTATTATTTAAAACTAGGTTCTTGTCAACTATTTCCTTCATTTTTTTGGAAACAATTTCAGTTAAGCAATCGATAAATACAGATTGTGAATTTGGCATATTTGGTCTAAAATATGCCACATTTAATTCATCAGTTACAACTTTACATTCGTAATCATTGTCATATAAAACTTCTAAATGCTCTGCCACAAAGCCAACCGGACAATATATGAAAGATTCATATCCACGCTCTTCAAATAAATCTCTCGTTAAATCTTGCACATCCGGTCCAATCCATGGATCAGGTGTATTCCCTGCACTTTGCCAACCAATTGTATAGTTTTGAATATTTGCAGCTGCTGCGATTAAATCCGCTGTATGTTGTAATTGCTCTACATAAGGGTCACCTGCCGCAATAATTTTTTCTGGTAAACTATGCGCTGAAAAAATTACGACAGCTTTCTCTTTGCCTTCAATCTTTGTAAATGTTTCTTTTATTTGCTCTGCCCAATACGAAATAAATTTCGGTTCATCGTACCATTGTTCAATTGGTTCAATAACAGGACCACCGATTTCTTTTGAAAGGCGAATAGCACGGTCATTATACGCTTTAATGCTAAATGTAGAATAATGCGGAGCTAATACGATACTAATCGCCTGCTCAATTCCATCGCGCTTCATCTCTTCTACTGCATCTTCTATAAATGGGGCAATATGTTTTAAGCCTAAGTAACAAGTAAATTCATACTCTGTAAACATATTATTCATTGAATCTGTTAATTTATGCGCTTGCTCTTTCGTAATTTTTGCAAGTGGTGAAATTCCGCCAATTGCTTTATAGCGCCCCATTAAATCTTGGAGTGCTTCTTCGGAAGGTTTACGCCCGTGGCGAATATGTGTGTAGTACGCTTCTACATCATCTAATGATTCCGGCGTTCCATATGCCATTACGAGTAAACCTATTTTTTTCTTTGTCATCTATATAACACCTCAATTTTATAAATGAGAATCTTTTTCAAGAACATTTGTTTCCAATTATAACAACTAATAATAAGTACGTCAAAATAATTATTCTAAATAAGTATTATTTCTAATATGATTTTGAATTTTATATGACAATTTATTTAATAGAAAAGCGACTTACTTTTATGTAAGTCGCTTTTCTTCTATTCTTTAATATTCACCCCATACTCTTTAAACCAAACATGAATTTGCGCTAAATGAGCTAAAAGCTGAGGACCAGTCATTAATTGACCGAACCAAGGGGACTGAAATGCACTGCCACCTGACTCAATTAATCCGCTCAGCTGTTTTTTATCAAATAGTTCGTGTAAAATTGATCCTTTATCCGTTAATAAATCTTGTAGCCATACTGTTACTGCTTTCGTATAGTGCGGATTATGCGTTTTCGGATATGGGCTCTTCTTTCTATACAAGATGTCATTTGGAAGTAACCCTTCTAACGCTTTACGCAATAGACCTTTTTCGCGGTTTTTATACATTTTCATTTCCCAAGGAATATTCCACGCGTATTCGACAAGTCGGTGGTCTGCAAACGGAACGCGTACTTCTAAGCTTGCCCCCATACTCATACGGTCTTTTCTGTCTAATAATGTTGTCATAAACCATACCATGTTCAAGTAAAATAATTGTCTTCTCTTTGCTTCAATTGGGCTTTCTCCCTCTAAAATAGGAACTTCTTGAATGGATTCTTCGTAACGCTGCTGTACATATTGTTGTAAATTTAATTTATTTCTCCATTCTTTTTTCAGAAGTTGTTCCCGTGCTTCTGTAGAGCGCATCCATGGAAATGCACTCGATTGTAAATCATCTTCTCTATAAAACCACGGATAACCACCAAATATTTCATCTGCACATTCCCCAGATAAACCGACGACAAAATCTTGTTTGATTTCACGACAAAACCATAATAATGACGAATCAATATCGGCCATACCAGGCAAATCACGAACGAGTACGGCTTCTGTTAAATACTGTGCTAATTGTTCATTTGAAATGACGCAACGATGATGGGTTGTTTGAAACGTCTCGGTCATCAAATGAATAAATGGAGCATCTGAATTTGGCTGGAACGCATTCGCTTTAAAGTATTTGTCATTATCTTCATAATCAACAGAGTATGTGTGTAATTGTCCTTTCCCTGATCTTTCATATTCTCTCGCAGCAATTGCTGTAATCGCGCTCGAATCTACACCGCCTGATAAAAAAGTACATAGTGGTACGTCAGAAACGAGTTGCCTCGTAATTGCATCTTGTAATAAAAAGCGTGTTTTCTCTACTGTTTCTTCAAAGGAGTCTTCGTGCTTTTTGCTTTCTACATTCCAATATCTCCATATGCATAAACCATTCTTTGAAAATGTCATTGCATGACCTGGACGTAATTCTTTTATACCAGCATAAATACCGTGACCAGGTGTTCTAGATGGTCCAAGACCGAATATTTCTGATAATCCTTCTAACGTTACTTCCGCTTTCACATCCGGATGAGCCAGTATCGCTTTTAACTCTGAACCAAATAATAATCGCCCACTATCATATTTATAAAATAGCGGTTTTACCCCTAATCGATCTCGCGCAATAAACACTTGTTCTTTCTGTTCATCCCATACGGCGAACGCATATATACCGTTTAAATGATCGACACATTCTTCTTTCCATTCAATATACGACGCTAATAGTACTTCCGTATCAGAATGACCTTTGAACGTATATCCTCTTCTTAATAGTTCCTTTCGAATATCTTCCGTGTTATACAGTTCGCCATTATAGCAAATCGCATAATTCGTTTCATCTTTTAAACAAGTCATCGGTTGTTTACCACCCTCAGGATCAACAACGATTAACCGTTTATGGCCAAATGCGACATTGCCTTTAATCCAAACTTTATTATCATCCGGGCCACGCTTCGCTAACGTCTCGGCCATCTTCGTAACGACGTCCCTTTCTCCTTCTAATGAGCGTTTATAATCCACCCATCCTGTAATCCCGCACATACGAATCATCCTTCCATCTTATTTCTTTTCCTAAACGAGCAGTAATCCCCACCTTAAAGGTGCGGATCAAAAAAATGACAAACTTGACGATAATCTACTACCCACATATGGAATAGCATTTTCACTCAGTAAAACGTGTTTTATTGTATGCCCACCTATGTCTAGATGTGTCTAGTTATAAAGAATGCACGAACTGTCTATAACAGAAATAACTACTTTTCATAAAGGAGAAATCGTGTATGATACAACGTAACCATATTTTATATAACCAGCCTCGCGCTCATACAATTGGTAATGTAGAATATATAAACAATGAATGGGTATTCTTTGATGATGAAAATGATGAAGCATTTTTATTAGAAGATATTGCCGAAGATGGCTTTGAGATTTTATATAACAACAACTGGCTACCAGCTCGTTTCTATGAGCAAGATGTATTACAAATCGCCAACGAACAGCACCACCTGCAAAACGGGGAAATGATACGAATTCGAAAGAAATTACTTCTTAGCTATACGGAATGGCTTGAGGAATTACCTGACTCTGTCTTTACGTTATTAACCGAATCATTGCAATCCCTTCATTACTCTTTATATGATTGCATATATTGTCATAATTATTTATCCTTCTTACCGAAAGAAGAAGCACGCGAAGGAGTAAATATTCTTTTATTTGATAACGAAGAGATGATTTGTACACTGCAACACCATTTCGTTCGTCACGCTACGTCAAATAAAAACATGTTTCGTTTTACGAAAGTAACCGGAGAAGAGTTACATATCGATGCTACATAAAATAAAAAAACCACCTTACCTCCCAAACACTTGAGATTATAAGGTGGTTTTATTTTTATTTGAATACGTACCAGCCAATCGGTAATTTTAGTCCTAAGTATATTACTGCTACTAACGCAACAATAAATAAGCCCCAAACCGCCCCTGTTGGTTTGTTTTTGCTCATTTTTACAAGAACCATTTCCATTCCACCGATAACTAAAATACCGGCTAACATTTTCATGCCGTACCACATGTGCATGCTACCTGTTGCTGTCTTCACAATACTCATGTACAACATGAATCCTGTCACAATAATGAAGATATACACTAGGCGAAGCCCCATATGTACACCTTTACCTTTTCTTCCTGCTGAATAAAGTGAATACGCAACGAAGAATAAAATTAAACCTAACGCCCATGCTGTAATATGCATATGTACCATCGTATCCCTTACCTCCTCTTTTCACACTTTTTCACTCTATATGATAACATGTTCATTTATTTTCAGGAAATGTTTCGCTTTTTTACATTTAAATGCTATAATATTTAGAGTATTTACAAACTTCTTGTAATAACAAAAGGGGGAACAATCATGATTCAAACTAAGGATATTATCGAACTTACAGACACATACGGGGCAAATAACTATCACCCACTTCCAATCGTTATTTCTAAAGCAGAAGGCGTTTGGGTAGAAGATCCTGAAGGAAACCGCTATATGGACTTATTAAGTGCATATTCTGCAGTAAACCAAGGTCATCGTCACCCAAAAATTATTAATGCTTTAATTGACCAAGCTAATCGTGTTACGTTAACTTCTCGTGCTTTCCATAGCGATCAATTAGGTCCTTGGTACGAAAAAGTTGCGAAACTAACTAATAAAGAAATGGTACTTCCAATGAATACAGGTGCAGAAGCTGTTGAAACTGCAATTAAAACAGCTCGCCGCTGGGCTTATGATGTGAAGAAAGTAGAAGCAAACCGTGCTGAAATCATCGTTTGTGAAGATAACTTCCACGGCCGTACAATGGGTGCTGTTTCTATGTCTTCAAACGAAGAGTACAAGCGTGGATTCGGTCCAATGCTTCCTGGCATTATCGTAATTCCTTACGGTGATTTAGAAGCATTAAAAGCTGCAATTACACCAAATACAGCTGCATTCATTTTAGAGCCAATCCAAGGTGAAGCAGGAATTAACATCCCACCAGTTGGTTTCTTAAAAGAAGCTCTTGAAGTATGTAAAAAAGAAAACGTTTTATTCGTAGCAGATGAAATCCAAACTGGCTTAGGCCGTACTGGTAAAGTATTTGCTTGTGACTGGGACAATGTAACTCCTGACATGTACATACTTGGTAAAGCACTTGGCGGCGGCGTATTCCCAATCTCTTGCGTAGCAGCAAACCGCGACATTTTAGGCGTATTCGAGCCAGGTTCTCACGGTTCTACATTTGGTGGTAACCCACTTGCATGTGCTGTGTCTATCGCAGCTCTTGAAGTGTTAGAAGAAGAAAAATTAACAGAGCGTTCTCTTCAATTAGGTGAAAAATTAGTTGGGCAATTAAAAGAAATTGATAACCCAATGATTACTGATATTCGCGGTAAAGGCTTATTCATCGGTATCGAATTGAACGAGCCAGCTCGTCCTTACTGTGAACAACTAAAAGCAGCTGGTCTATTATGTAAAGAAACACACGAAAATGTAATTCGTATCGCACCACCTCTAGTAATCTCTGAAGAAGATTTAGAGTGGGCGTTCCAAAAAATTAAAGCGGTATTATCGTAATAATAGAGAGGTTGTCCTACATGTTGGGACAACCTCTTTCTTTTTATATTGATTTATACTAAAATAAAATTGTAATTTTCTGTATTTTATTTTAGAGAGCAGGTGCGATATGTTATTAAGGTATGGTAAACATATTAACTATTTAGCTACATCTTTTATTTTAGTTACATTCTTCGGCTTCCTAATTTCCGTAACATTGCTTAATCACTACTCAACTTCCACTACATTCACATTACTGAAAGCATCATTTTGGACTGCTGTTATTCTTACTATCATTGGTTTTGGACGAGAAAAAAGTGCACTTACGGTTATACTATTTGGCATTTGTACACTTGCATTCATTGGTCTTTACACTTTTTCGATTATCGATTACCTCTATCACCCAAGACCATAGAAAAGAGCTATCTTTTCACAAGATAGCTCTTTTTTTATTTCACTACATTTCGCAAAGTACCAATTCCTTCTACTGTAATGACCACTTCATCACCAGCATGCAAAAACTTCGGTGGTGTGAAACCTTTCCCGACACCAGCCGGCGTTCCTGTTGCGATAATATCGCCTGGCTCTAACGTCATTCCTTTACTTATCGTTGAAATGATTTCTTCTATTGTAAAAATCATTTTATTTGTATTTGAAGTTTGCCTTACTTCCCCGTTTACTACCGTTTCAATGTGTAACGCATTTGGCGCACTCACCATTGATTTATGAATTAGATACGGTCCCATCGGACAAAATGTATCGAAACTTTTTCCAAGGAAAAATTGTTTATGCTTCCTTTGAATGTCGCGAGCCGTTATATCATTTATAATGGTATAACCAAAAACATGCTCAAGCGCTTTTTCTTTTTTTATTTGTTTCCCTCTCTTACCAATGATGATAGCTAGTTCTCCTTCATAGTCTAGTTCATTCGTTGCGTGGGGATGACTATTAATTTTTTCATTCATTCCAATAACTGTCGTTGGCGCTTTCGTAAAGATCATTATATTTTCTGGAATTGACTCTACTCCGCCCATTTCTATCGCATGCTCACGATAGTTCTTTCCAACGCAAAGAATATTCTTCCTTGGCCTTGGAATTGGTGCTAATATTTTCACCTCAGTTAACGGATAATACGCCGCTCCTTCATTTTCCTTCGCCCAATTTACAATATCACATATTTTTTCAAAGCATTCGGTTCCTCTTTCAATACACTCTAACATTGTAATCGGAATCGTAACCTTTTCCCCTTTTTGTCTTTGCGCTTCTCTTACATGTAATACCTTTTCTTCCTCTTCATCCACAATACCTACAAATACCTTTTCATCTTTTTTCGCCGTTACCAAACGCAATATTTCCACTCTCCATCCTAAAACTCATACCCTTTAATTGTATTCGCATCCGTAAGAAAAAAACCTTCTCATGCACGCTAATTTTTACAATATTCTTCTCATATCCTATTCGTTACTCCTTTATTTTTGGCGTAAAATGTAGAATTTTTACTTTTTTTAGCAAATGTATTTCTTTTTTATGGGATTTTTGTATAATATGTACTACATATATACTAAAAATTTCATTTAGAGATGGAGCCGATTTCAATGTTTGAGCAAGCGATTGAAAAAAAACGTGAAAAAATGATTTATTTTGCTGAACGCTACGGAATGACTTCTCAAAAAACAGTGGATTGTAGCCAAGAACTGGACAGGCTCTTAAATGTAATTTGGCATGTACATACTGATTTTCACACTAATCACACACTCGATACACACACGCAATAACGCGTGTGTTTCTTTTATAAAAAAAACACACATTTTATTGAAAACGCCCATACAATAGTAGAAAAGAAAATTTTAAAAACGAAAGGTGTTTTGTATGCCAGCCATGGTCGGACATATTCGTATCGTCAATATTGGATCAAGTGGTATTTTTCATATTGGAGATGTATTTGCGATTAGGCCTATTAGTTATTCACGTGCTTTCGCCGGGGCCGGCTCTTTTAATGTGGGAGATAACGTTTCTGTCTACAATTATCAAAGCGCAACGACTGTCAATGATTCCGATGTAATTGATCAAGCGATAATTGGTTCAACTTAGAGGAGGCGATTGCATTGAATTTTTACGTAAACCAAAGCATCATCATTAACAGCATTAAAATTGATAGCATTACAACCTCTTCTGTATTCCAAATCGGTACTGCTGGAAGTATTAAAGCTCTATCTAAATTCTCAAATAGTGGTGGATTTACAGAACCCCTTCGCCCATTACAAGCAAAAGGACAAATTATTTCGATCAAACCATCAACTAGTTCTTCTTAAGACATCCTTGTCATAAATATATAGCAGGAATATATTTACCCTCCCTATCGAAAAGGAGGTTTCACAAATGAATCAAGATATATATACTTACTTACACCAACTTCAACAAGCTCTCCAAACACAACAAGCAGCCATCCTGAACCTAGAAGATCAAGTGCGTCTATTACAGGAAGAGCTTAACGAATTAAAAAATCGCCCCTCCTCTTCTGTAGGAAAAGTGGAATACAAATTCGATCAATTAAAAGTAGAAAACTTAAATGGCACTTTAAATATTGGTTTAAACCCATTTTCGGCAAAAGGACAGCAAATTGAAGATTTCCAAGTGGATACAGAAACTTTGAAGGTCAATCCTGAGACTGACACAAATCCAGACTTTTACCAAGGGGTTCTTCAAGAAATGCATCGTTACTTAGATGAAGAAGCATATAATCGAATTCTCCATTTTGAACAAGAAGAGAGAACGCCGCTCGATGAAATGTATCGACAAATGATGGTTGATGACATAAAAAAACAGATGGAGCATAGACTTCCTTATTATTTAACACAAGCGCAATCATATGAAGGAATTTCAACAGATCCAGATTATTTACGAGATATCATTATTCAAGCGATGAAACATGATATCGACAAAGCCTTCCTCTCTTTTATTCAACACATACCGGGCAATTTCCGAAAGGAGTAAGTATGTATGAATCTTAACGTTGTAAATCGTGAATTAAAAGTCGGCCAGATTAAAATGAACGGTGTATCGTCATCCGCACTCTTTTTAATTGGGGATGCGAATCTCCTCATTCTATCTTCTATTCTTGATACACCATTTGAAACTGTTACAGAGGGGCCGTTTGTACCATTAGTCACGGATGTCCCTCCTACTCCAGGTTAAGGAGACTGAGAAATTATGTTACATCATGTGTCCGTTGTTCAAAATGTTTCTATTATTTCTTTAGGAATTACTGCCGTGTTTCAAGTTGGAGACGCGAATCAAATGGAGTTAAAAAGTAGGGCTCTTGCCGTCCACAGGGAAATTCCTTGTTATATAAAAGGCGAAGGTCGCTTAGATGCATTTGAAATTTTTACAGATGAACATGTCACAATCCCAAAACGAACGACAGATGTAAAATTAAATATTGTAAATGAATGTCCTTTTATTGAAGTGAATGACGTTGAATTACGAACACTTTTAAATTCTGGTTGCTTTCAAATTGGAAATGTTGATTATGCTTTTAATAACTCTCGTATTATGCAAATTCGCCAATATATTACGGATGAACCTTCCGCACAATAATTCATATAGTAATTAAAAAGCTTAGTAAAGTAGGTGGATAGTATGCCTTCTGTTGTTGGAAATCTCGTCGTTCAAAACAGTAATGGTTCGTTCAATTTAGGGGATTTTTATAACGTGTCTCCGAAAGAAAATACGAAAGCTTATAATGGATCCGGAGCTTCCAATGTTGGATTTGTCGTAAACACTTTTAGCGGCGTTAGTGCAACAAATACGTTTGATTCTGATGTGGCGGATCAAGATCAGATTGGAACAGCGTAAAAAGAGAGACCACTTCGCACTATCTCTATGGATAGACAGTAAAAAACGTCTCCGATGCCAAAGGTATCGGAGACGTTTTTTTACAACCTTTGAATAAACCGCTGTATTTTTGGCATACTCAAATAGAAATTCCCTTGGTTCATATTTTATGAAACCATTAGAAGTTGCTCCGTTGACCTCTGGTACCGCCGCGCTTTTTCCCATTGTTACTAATATCTTAAAAAATCTGCTAAACACTGAACCAGGATGCTTGAGAGAAATCCTTCACCTTTTCCCACAACTATTTGATAGATGAATATATTTATCTAAGAGGTTATGGGATGTTTCTTTTTCATGTTTTTTTAATACTTCTTGTATTGCAGTACCTGTTTTACTTTCAAAACTACCCTCTAATTTTGATGCTATATTACGGATACTGGTTTGCAGAACGTGAAACTCCCTAATATTTTTTTGTAAAGTATGGTTGTCCTCCTTTATAATATCTAATGCTTTCAGGTCTACCTCTGTTTTTAGCATTACACGTTCCATTTGTCTTTCGATTTGTTTTTTAGCAGCTTGTAATTCATCAATAACTTGATTGGCTAAGTCCCCTGTTGTATTAGCAATTTGATTTTCTATTTTTCTTATTTCTTCAATGAAATTCATTTTTCAACCCTCACCTTACTAATCCTTTGAAATTTTTATTTAATTGACCATCTTTGTCTCTTAACGAATTAGCTGCATAGATAATATCTTCCCCAAACTGCTGTAATTCTCTTTGTTTCTTTTTTAAATTATGTATTAATTCTTCTGCAAGTTGTACATTATAAAAATATTCTTGACCATTTTGAGTTGTTTTTGCTACTTCTCGAATAGCATCGTCTATTTCATATTCTGCTAAAAGATGATATTTTCCACCTGGTTGTGTTTCATATTTTAATTTTCTTTTTAATTCTGATATTCTCTCTGCTTCTTTTTGTTGAAACTCCTCTATATTTCTAATTAGAGTAGATAGCACATCGCCTAATTGTTGTAATTCTCTTGCATACTTAATAATTTCATCAGGCTCTATCTCCAATTGGACACTACCATTTTTACGGAACATATCTTTAAAGGTCTTCATAGGGTGTTCTCCCATAAATAACACCGCAAGGATTCTATCTACCCCATTACTTTTTGTTGTGAACTGTTTACCAATCATCGGTGCACCGAACTGTTCAAAATTCCCTACAGCATCTTTTTTATGTGTATAATCTACGGCCTTATTTTCCATAACTCCTTCATCTACCCGTTTTTTTGCTTTATCACTAAGTAAGCGATAAATATTTGGTGCAGCAAATGTTGTTGTATAGAAATTCCTCTCTGCAGCTACATATTGAGCTTCTGCGGCCCCTTTACTGTGTCCGGTAGTATGAACAGAAGTTGGTTCATATTTTTTATTCACTTTATCTACAAATTCTAGCGCACTATCAAATGATGTAGGTAGATTTTGTACCTTTCCATCTACCATACCTAAGTTTTTTTTCATCCCAGCTGAAATCTGAAATGTGTCTGTAGATAAGTCTCCATCAAATTTCCCAAACTCTGTTCCACGGAATGAATAGATTATATTTTCGTAACGTTTTTTATTTGGTTTATATTCTTCTGCAGGCACTACAGCGATTGCTTGCAATCCGTTTTTTATTTTCTCTTTATCTGCATCTATCGTTTCTATAATTTTCCATTCCCGACCATTAAATCCTGTTATTTTTGCTCCCTTTTTTAAAATTTCGTCATCATAAACTTGATCTGATAGCTCAAAATAATCTTCATCTGTCGCAATTGGATTCTTTTTAAATTCATTCATATGTTCCAACTCATTTCATGGTATATTTTAACTATACTCAAATTCAAGGGGATATCCTATGAAAAAAAAAATGCTAATTATTTTATCCATTATTTGTATTATAGCAGGAGGGTATTTTACTATGGAATACTTAAAACATAAAGAACAAGAAGAAAAGTTTTGGAAAGTGCAAGAAGCAAGAGTAGAAAAGTATATACATTATAATATTAAGGATGTAAAAACAATTACATTTAAGGAACACAGTGTAAGTCCGATGGGTGTTCCTAGATTAAAAGGTTATATAAACAATGATGAAAAATTAGATTTTATAGCACGTATAAGCACGACCGAAAACTTTGAAGACAAATTCACATGTTCTGGAGAATTAGATGAATTGATAAAAAAACCAGCAAAATCTGTATCTGAAATTGAAAAACAAGAGAAAAGAGAAGAATAGTCTTTGCACTACTCTTCTCTTTTGCGTCCTATAGCCCGTTTTTTTTGCTATATCACTAAGCAAACAATAAATATTTAGTACAGCAAATTAGGTCCAAACTCATTTCATGGTATATTTTAACTATATTCAAATTCAAGGGGATATCCTATGAAAATTAAATTGGTAATTTTTACATTTCTTATTTGTATTATAGCAGGAGGGTATTTTACTATGGAATACTTAAAGCATAAAGAACAAGAAGAAAAATTTTGGAAAGTACAAGAAGAAAGAGTCGAAAAGTATATACATTATAATATTAAGGATGTAAAAACGATTACATTTACAAAACGGGATGTTAGTCCAATGGGTGTTCCTAGATTGAAAGGTTATATAAATAAAGATGTAAAATTATGGTTTATAGCCCATATTAGTACTACAGAGAATTTTGAAGATGATTTTGGACGTTCTGGAGAACTTGGGAAACTTATAAAAGATCCTGAGAAATCTGTAACCGAAATTGAAAAAGAAGAGAAAAAAGAAGAGTAGTCTTTGCACTACTCTTCTCTTTTGCGTCCTATAGCCCGTTTTTTTGCTATATCACTAAGCAAACAATAAATATTTAGTGCAGCAAATTAGGTCCCAACTCATTTCGTGGTATATTTTAACTATATTCAAACTCAAGGGGATATCCTATGAAAATTAAATTGGTAATTTTTACATTTGTTATTTTCATTATAGCAGGAGGGTATTTTACTATGGAATACTTAAAACATAAAGAACAAGAAGAAAAGTTTTGGAAAGTGCAAGAAGCAAGAGTAGAAAAGTATATACATTATAATATTCAGGATGTAAAATCGATTACATTTAAGGAGTATAGTGTAAGTCCAATGGGTATTCCTAGATTAAAAGGTTATATAAACAATGATGAAAAATTAGATTTTATAGCCTATATTAGTACTACAGAAAATTTTGAAGATGATTTTACATGTTCCGGAGAATTAGATGAATTGATAAAAAAAACAGCAAAATCTGTATCTGAAATTGAAAAAGAAGAGAAAAGAGAAGAGTAGTCTTTGCACTACTCTTCTCTTTTGCGTCCCGTTTTAAGAAGCATGCAACGGTACGTTTTTTATAAGGACTAAGGAAGTTATCTTTTTATTTAAATGATAACCCAGCGTCCTCCAAAGCCTTTCTAAGCTTCGGCATAGATGCAGGTCCCATCCCATGCAATTTCGAAATTTCTTTTTCACTATATCGTGAGAGTTCTTCTACAGTATGAATGCCATGATGTTCTAATGCCCTTCTTGCTGGTGCTGAAAGAAGAGAGAGAAAACCTTCTTTCGGCGTTCTCTCTTTCTCACAAGCCGGGCAAGTTGGACAATCGCTACTTTTATAGTATTCATGTCCTTTTTCACACGTTCTTAACGTTTTTTCCGTTGCCATTTTCAAGTCCCTCTATTCTTCAATTTCGACAACATGATTGCCATCAAAGAAGTATAAGCATTTCTCTTTCACTGGGTGCTGCAAGCTTTTTTCAAGTGCCTTTGCATATAACGAAAGCTGTACTTTGTATCGATCTTCTAAAATTTGTTTCGCTTGATCGAATCCGCCTGGGAACTTCCCTTCAATCGTATCTGTTTTAAAGTCGATTAAAGTGATACCGTCTTCCTCTTCAATCATACAGTCGATAACCCCTTGGACAAGAATTGATTCCCCGCTCTGCCCTTGCCAATCTTGATATGCTTCTTCTGCTGCAAGCATCATCGTAAATGGTACTTCACGCTCAACACTTTTCGCCGCTAATACCCTTTTACCTAGATCACTGTCAAAGAATGAAATGACTTTTTCGATTGCTATTTCTTCGGCTTGTTCGAATGTTAATAGTTCTTTATTAACCATGCCACTAATTTGCTCCCGAATCACTTCTTCTGTAATCGGCTTCTTCAAATCAACATGTTGCATGACAGCATGAACTGCCGTACCTCTTTCAGCGTATGTTAATCCTTTTTTCTCCATAAAACGAGGACGTGTTTTAATTGGCGCACGCATTTTTTTAATAAAAGCGTTATCGCTACCTTCTTCAGATTGATAATTTCTCTTTATTTCCGTAACAGATTGTTTCGCACGGTGAGATGTTGCTTCCTCATATCCGTACTTCCACATTAATCTATCGTACACTTCTTCTTTTCGTTCACTTTGCAGGGGAACAGCTTTTTTCTCACGAAGTGCTTCTAGTAATTCTTGTTTCTCTTCTTGAACCGGTTCTGGCGCAAGTAACATGCTACCGTCTACAACTTCGACTTTCCAGCTCGTATCATAGTCATAAATTTCACCCGGAATACTACCTTGTCCTAATTCAAGAAGCATTTCACTATCACGATGTCTATATAATGAAGGTGCAATCCAGTCTAAATAACAAGACGCTCCGGCACGTATATGATCTGGTAATAACCATTCACTATGCTCCCTCGCATCAAGCCATTTTTCCATTTCCTTATTTGCATCCTTAACCGTTCCGATTAAAATTAACTTTTCTTTTGCACGGGTTAACGCTACGTATAATACGCGCATTTCTTCGGCGATTAATTCCATTTTCATTTTACGCTTAATTGCTAGTTGCGATAATGTCGTATATTTAATTCGTTTACGCGGGTCGATAAACTGTGAACCGAAACCGAAGTCTTTATGCAGTAAGAAACGTTTCATTAAATCTTGTGTATTAAAACGGCGACCTAGTCCCGCTACAAATACGACTGGGAACTCAAGTCCTTTACTTTTATGAATCGTCATAATACGAACGACGTCTTCTTGTTCACCTAAAGCTCTCGCCGTACCCATATCATCACCGCGTTCTAAAATACGCTCAATAAAGCGTAAGAAGCGGAATAACCCTCTAAACGATGTTGCTTCATATTGCCTTGCGCGGTCATAAAGTACGCGTAAGTTTGCCTGCCTTTGCTTTCCAGCTGGTAAACCGCCGACAAAGTCGTAATAACCTGTCTCACCGTACACTTTCCAAATCAAATCAGAAAGAGACTGTTGGCGCGCAAATTCACGCCATCCTTGCAGTAAGTTATAGAACCACTCTAATTTATCATGTAATTCTTGTTCTTCTTCAAGCGGTGCCCCTTTTAAGAATGAGCTCATTACTTCATAAAACGAACCTTTCTTTCCGTGAGCACGAAGCGTTGCAAGTTCTTCATCATTTAGTCCAACGATTGGCGAACGAAGTACGGCGGCAAGCGGAATATCTTGCATTGGATTATCAATCACGCGGAATACATTCATCATAATATTTACTTCTGTTGCTTCAAAGTAACCAGTCGCAAGATCAGCGTATACTGGAATTCCTTGCAGCTTTAACTCTTCCATAATTTGCGGCGCCCACGGCATCGAACGAAGTAAAATAACGAAGTCGCGGTATTGTACAGGGCGCATACTATCATTTTTACGGTCATACACTTCATAACCTGAATCGACCATCGCTTTGATGCGCTGCGCCATAAGACGAGCTTCAAGCTGCGCTTTTTCTACTTCGGTACCTTCTTCTCCGTCTTGCACTTCTTCTTCAGTTTGCTGAATGCATAATAGTTCAGCTGCTACATCTTCACCTATTGGATAGCTAGCACCTAGCTTTAATTCAGCGTCAGCATCGTAATCGATTTCCCCAACTTCTTCACCCATAATTTGTTTGAAGATGAAGTTCGTTCCTGCTAACACTTCATGACGACTACGGAAATTTTTCGCTAAGTCAATTTTCATTCCGCCGGCTAATCCTTCTTGCGTAAAGCGTTTATACTTTCCTAGGAATAAGCCTGGTTCTGCTAGTCGGAAACGATAAATCGACTGTTTTACGTCGCCAACCATGAACAAGTTCCCTTCACTCTCAGAATCTTTCGTTACGAATTTAATAATGGATTCCTGCACAAAGTTCGTATCCTGATATTCATCGACTAATACTTCAGCAAATTTATTACGATATTGAAGCGCTACTGCTGATGGCTTCATTTCACCACTTTCACTTTGTTCACTTAAAATTTGTAAACAGAAATGCTCTAAATCTGTGAAATCGACCATTCCTTTATCCCGCTTCATCGCTTGGAAACGCTCTGTAAATACTTTTACAAGTTGAACAAGCTTTTCCAATACAGGATGCATATCTTGAAAATCTCGTAAGAAACTTTCAGGTTTGCGGCTAAATAACTCTTCTTGTAATTTTTTCACTTCATCTTTCGCTTTATTACGAAGAGAGTCTACTTGTTTTACAACATCCTCGTTGTAATCACTTTTCTTAATGCGCTTTAACGTTTGCCACGATACATTTTGCATCGCTTCATACACACTTGTCCATGACTCACAAGCAGCTGACGATAACGTTCTAAGTAAAGTTGCATCTGCTTGCAGGGTTTCAACACGGGGCGCCGGACCGTCAGGAAGCATTGCGAGTTCAGTCGCTTTACGAATATGCGCCTCTGCTGTTTCAAGCTGAAATTTCACATCTTCTAATAGATAAGAAGCATACACTAAATCTTCAATTGTCTTTCCTTCTACGTCGTATGCTTTTACTAATTTATCGAGCCATTTTTCCGGATTTGGATGCGCTCTTGATTCTGTATGAAGCGCTAAAATCATACGCTGTAAGTCATCATCACTACGATCGCTCGTATAACGATCAACGAGTTCAAAGAATATCGTATTATCTTCAATTCCATACTCTGCTTCTAATATGTCATCTAATACTTCTTCTTTTAACAATTCATTTTCCGTTTGATTCGCAATGCGGAAACGAGGATCAACATCAAGCATGTAGTAATATCCTCTAATGACTTGTAAACAAAATGAATGGATTGTCGAAATAGAAGCTTTATTTAATAGGCTCAGCTGCTTTCTGATGTGCTGCGATCCTGGCTCATCAATCAATACTTTTTCTAACGCTTCCCCAACTCTGTTTTTCATCTCTTGCGCCGCTGCATTTGTAAATGTTACAACGAGCAGGCGGTCGACATCGACTGGATTTTCTTCATTTATAATCTTTTTAATAATACGTTCAACTAATACTGCTGTTTTCCCTGATCCAGCTGCTGCTGCAACTAAAATATCACGTCCGTTCGCTACAACGGCTTTCCACTGGTCATCTGTCCACTGACTACCCTCTGGTTTTTTAGGCCAATTTTCAATCATTCTCCGCCAACCTCCTCTCTAATTTTCTCCATCGCTTCGCTATCTTTCATCTCTTTTAACGTACGGAACTGGTTATCTTCAAGTGATTCATCGAACTGACAAACAGATTTGAAGTTACAGAACGTACACGCCGCTTTATTCCCCTTTTTGTAAGGGGCAATATCGATCACACCTTCTGTAATATCTTTTCCGATATTTTCAAACGTATGGTGTACATATTTTTGCAGTACGTTAAACTCTTGCTCACTGGCAATACTTGAACGCGCACTAAAGCTACCGTCTTTTTTCAGACCAGCAGAAATAATATCTGAGCTTCCTGTTGAAAGTTTGTTATCCATTAAGCGAACAACGTCAGCGTCTCCTAGTACGAGACCTTTCATTTTAAATTTCTTCAAAATTTCCTTTTCAATTTCTGCTTCAGATGCGTCACCTTTTACCTCAACGATCGGGTTATGAATATGGAAGTACAATACACCCGCTGGTGATGCTGTGTGGCCTTTTTTCATCCACGTATGTGCATTTGAAGTAACAACATCTAAATACGTTAACATTTGAAGTGCTAATCCGTAATACACTTCCGTTAAATCTAACGCTTTTGAGCTTGATTTATAGTCAATAATTCGTAGGAACGTTCCACTTTCATCTTCTGCCTTATCAACACGGTCAATACGCCCGACAACTTCCATCTTTACACCATTTGGTAATGAGAATTCCATCGGTGGAAGTGATCCTGTACCTCCCATACCGAATGGCACTTCTAAATCAACTGGTACGAAACCGCTCGACTTCGCATGTTCCCGTAGAATAATTGACGTACGGAAAATAATTTGTTGTAGTTTTTGTTTTAAGTAGAAATGACGATTTGAACTTAATAAAATTTGCCTTTGTAATAACGGTGCAATTTCTTCTATTACTACAGCAGAAAGATGCTCACACTCTTTTATTGATAAATCCGCCCAAGTACGGTTTTCACGTAATAGCCTGTCTGCAATTCTCTTCAGCGCTGCATGGAATAGTTCCCCGATATCTGGCGCATCCAGTTTGAAAATATCACGCTCTCTTAAGGATAAACCGTGCTGCGCGAAATGAGCATATGCGCAACGGTTAAATAGTTCCATACGAGAGACGCTTCCTTTTATTGTGTCTCCGTATAAATCTCTACTTACAACTGTACTTAGCTTTTGCGCACGATTTCGGTAGAATAAGCTTGATAATACGCGGCTGCTTTTTTGTTTCCATTCATCTGAAGTTACGTAGAAATTATAGACATCCCACCAAAAGTCTAAATTCCCTTCAAATCCATATCGCTTCCACGTTTGTAGTTGCTGCATAACATATGACAACGTTACTTCTGGCGTTGCTACGTATGAAATTTGTTCCGAACGTGATAAATCATTTACGTCATTCGTAATAAATGTATCTTTCACATCAGGGAACATTCTTTTTATTTTCTTAATAAAGCTAGACGCTAGTAACGTCTTCCCTTCCTCATCTGCGAGCGGGCATGAAATATATAATTTCTCAGTTGCTCTCGTTACCATTTGGTACATAACGAACTGTTCTTCTAATAAAGTTTGTCTCGTCGTTGGCGCAAGTTCAATACCTGCAACGCTAAGAACATCTCTTTCCTCATCAGAAAGCATCCCTTCATCCATAGGTGCTGCCGGAATCACACCTTCATTCACTCCAATGACGAATGTTGCTTTCACATTTGATAATCTAGAACGATCAATATTAGCAATTAACACTTGGTCTAATGACGGCGGAATGTTTGCGAATTGAAGCGCCTCAAGACCTGTAGACATAACATCTGTGAACATAGAAAGTGACATTTTCTCTTCGCCAAGCATCTCAACAAACGTATCAAGAAGACTCATTACTTCTTCCCATACTTGCTCATGGTCTGTCGCAAATAAGAAATCTCCGCTCTCTTCTGCACGAATACGTAATGCTTCTAATTTTTTCGGAACGTCAAGCTCTTCTAAAAATAAGTAAACTGCTTCGCACATTTGCATAACTGTTCCCGCACGCTTCAGTCTTTTTTGCATACGAATAACAGGCGTTCTTACAACGTCGCGTAGCCTGTTTATTTTCTCTTCCATTTCACGTTCACTGTCTGTAATCATCCCGTCTGTATCGTCAAGAGAACGATAGCGACGATACATCCACGGATCCTCAGAAGTCCATCTCTTCCCTTGTACACCGTACGCTAAACAGTAGTTTTCAAACTCATCCATCTCTTCGCGCATCGTTTCCTTTCTTACGCCTAGCGGATATAAAAGCTCTGTTTTCACGCAGCGGAACACTGCATCATAACGCCAATTCCCGCTAATAATCTCGAGTGTAGAACGAATGCATTCTACTAGCGGATGGTGTGACATCGGGCGTTTTTCATCGATGAAGTGTGGGATATTATAATCTGTAAATAGCGTTCGCATCACATCGTAATAACTTTCTCCGTTACGAAGAAGAACTGCAATATCTCGGTAACGATAGTCTTCATCCGCCACAAGTCTACGAATTTCACGAGCGACACCTTCTACTTCAGCTCGTAAATTAGCTGCTGTACTAATTGTGACACTTGCTTCTCCGTGAAACTTTTCATTTGGACGTGCTTCGTAATGCGTTTCTAAATGTGCTAATGCTTGCGAATGAAAACGCGGTTGTTCCATAAGTGGAATTGTTTTTTCAATTTCTATTTTCTCTTCACGTGCTATTTGTTTTATCTTTTCATACGTTAACGTCGTTTCATAAAATAAATCTAGCTCATTTACTGGTTGTGCTAACGTTTTTTCATCTATCGTTAACGTGATCGTAACTCTCGCTCCACAAATCATAAGCTGTCTTACAATTTCTAGCTCTTGTGGGGAGAATGAATGAAATCCATCTATATAAATTTCAGCCCGATTTACATATTCAGACTGTGGAAGCTTTTCCACTAGCAATTGTAGGTAGTCTTCTGAATCTAAATATTTTCCGATTAAAGCACGTTCGAAATCATCATATAATAGTTGTAAATCATACACTTTATTCGCTAATAGCTTTTGTTCGGCACTGCTACTATGCGCATCTAATTGTTGCCACATTTCATATACGTTAGATGGCGTCACGTTGTAACGTTTAAATTCCGCAATCATACTACCAAGATGTTCAAAGAAACCATTTTGCTCCGCTGCTTTTTGGAACACCGATAATCCGTCTTTGCGAGACTCTACAATTTTACGGAGTAACATATGTACGCCCGCTTCATCAATGTGAAGACGACTCGCTCCGCCAACTTCTTGCAGTACCTTCCATGCTAATCGTGAAAAACTAAAAACTTGTGCCCGAATAGAACCTCTAACATCCTCACTACCAATTAACGCCTGCTGCGTTTGGAATGTCATCTGTTCTGGCACAAGATATAATATTGTTTCCCCTCTCGGGCGTTGTTTTAACTCTTCTTGCACTTCGTGTAAACAAAGTGTACTTTTTCCACTTCCCGCTCTACCAATCACAAATCGAAGTGACATGTAACCCCACCTTTCACTTACATAACGAACGTTAGTTTGCTACTATAATTGTATTATAGGACACGAAAAAAGACAAACGGAGTAGTTTGCCTTTTTCTATACTTCTATCTATTATATCAACCTTTTGAAAAATTTGTCTGCACCTCTTGAATTGGCCAATATCGTAAATCAACTTTACCGACAACTGTATCAGCTTTTACAAATCCAAAGTGTCTACTATCCCAGCTCCCAAGGCGGTTATCACCTACTACAAAAATGTATCCAGGTGGTACAAACTTCTCTTTCGTTAATTCTTCTAATGTAAAATCACCTGTTAGTTGCCGTCCATTTGTCTCTTTCTTATACGCCTCTAAATAAGGTTCATCCACAAATTGTCCGTTTATATATAGTTTATCATGCTTATATTCAATTTGATCCCCAGGTAAACCGATAATTCGTTTTACATAATCCTCTTTTTTATTCGCATGAAACACAACAACATCAAACCTGTTCAAATCCCCTACTTGATAACTCACCTTATTTACAACGAGCATATTGCCGTCTTGCAAAGTCGGCATCATTGACTTCCCCTCTACAACGTACGTTGAAAAGAAAAACGTTCGAAAAAATACAGCTAATAATACACCAATTAAAATTGTTCGTATCCACTCTATGCCTTCTTTTTTCAAAGTTTTCTTCATCCGCTTCTCCCCTTATCCTTTAATAATGAAGCCTGCAATTATAAAGAAGACTATTCTTACTGTAGTTCTAACTTTACTTCGATTTTTTTACCAACATACCATAAAATAAAAATGCCAATCGCTACAATGACTGATTTCACCGGATTATGAATAAATGACATTAAATCATGACCGATATACGTTAAAATAAAAATCATCACAAGTTTTCCAAACGCGAGCGCAAGGCCAAACTGTTTTACACTAATGCGAGATAGACCAGCGACAACATTTATAAGCGCAGACGGTGTAAACGGAAAACAAAAGATGACGAAAATCGGTGCGAACCCTTTCCTTTCAATCCATCCCATTGCCTTTCGTACTCTCTCATGCTTATTTACAAAAGAAAAGAAACGACTTCGGCCAAAATGGCGGATAATGAAAAAAACAAGTAAGGCACCCATTACTGATCCAAGCCAGGAATAAAGAAAACCGAGCCAAAATCCAAATGCAACAGCATTCGCCAGTACAAATACGATGAGTGGCAATGCCGGAATCAACGCTTCTATCATCGGTAAACCAATACCAAGAAGTGGTCCGAACGCTTTATAGCTTTCAACAATATGATCCATATTTTCTGGTGAAAAATACTCTTTGATTGTCTGAAAATCCATTCTACACTTTACCCCTTTACTCTAAGTACTACCTCTACTGTATCATCGCTTATATGAAAGAGGAAATGGTAGATACGACATATGGAGATGTAATTATTAAGTTTCCATACCTCTCATTAGAATTCCTTCATTATTTAGCTATGATAATCTTTCAATATTCGACAAGACGTGTCGTTACTCGGGCATTTTTCTCGGCAAATGAAATTATATAGACTTACCGACAAAACTGAAAAGGAAAAGGATGGGGGTTCCCCCATCCTTTCAAACTTCGCCTTCTTTCACAACATACACTTTCTCATATGCTGGTTTTAATCTAGATTCCTCATTTTTATCAATTAATTTGAAGGAAGGATTTCCTTGTTTTTTTCTACGATCTTCATATTCAGTACGCAATTTCGCTGTACGATTTTGTTGATTTTCAAAACTACTTTTTGATATTTCTAATTTCACAGCAAAGCCATTTATAAATCTAACAATGACATTTCCATCTTTCAACTCTTTATTGCTTTCAATATAAAAATGCGACAACCAAGCGCACTCTTTTCTAGAGTAAGAATAAGTAGGGAAAAAATAAAGTTGATCTGTTGGACTAATCGCAATTGGTGCTTTATGTGTAATATGAGTTAACTCTTTCGTTCCTTCTTTTCTGCCTAAGAAACTAGAGCCATGCTTGCGGCAACTTCTTTCTATAATATCTAGTGGCTTTTGAAATACGAAAAAAGAATCCTCCATCTCAACAACTCGTGTCACAATTCTTTTCTCACTTAGAATAACAGGAAGTAAGGCCATTGTTTTTTTATTTACAACATAGTTTTCAACATAACGTTCTACTTTACTTTCCATATTCTACTGTCTCCTTTTTTCCATTTATATTAGCAGCTGCATATATAATTTTAGCATCTATGAAAAGGAAATGGCTTACAGATTCCGCTTTTTTACAATACTTTATCATTTGTCAAATATCTTTCAAATTATAAAACGACTATATAGTGATTTAGGGATAAAATCTGCATAAAATGTATTTATACTATCAATAAATATTTACAATTGCTTCCTCATTTCGCATCATTACGACAATTAACTTTGCTATAATTAAAAGGAAAATCCAATATATGGAGGTCCTACTATGGAAGAAAAAGAAATGCAACCAACCATTCAAATGAAAAATAGTAGCATTGTGATCGTGAAAAATTCAACTAGTATTATATTCGGCTTATTTTTCATACTACTATTTTTTGCAAAACCTTTTCGTAAATCAAAATGCTCTGAATGTAAAAAACGTGAGAAGAAAAAAGTTGAAAAAGAAGAATAAAAGACCTTCCATTTTTGGAAGGCCTTTTATTCTTCTTCGTCCTCAAAAAAACCGACTATTTTTTCTTCTTCATATTCATATTTTCTTCCAAGATTCTCTGTATCTCTTTCAACTTGTAATAGAACTATATATCGCTCCTCATCTAAAACAAGAGAATGTGATTTCTTCAAATCAATTAACGTCACTTTATCATGTTCATAAGTTTTCGCATACGCTTTTATCTCTTCAATCGTATTGTGTAAGTCTTCTTCATTTCCCCTACGAACATCGAGTATTACTTCATTTGTATACTTTTCCATCATATACATCCCCCGCTTTCCCCTAATATAATCATTATGCTCGTATATTACAACAAAAAAAAAGGATGGCAGCAGCCATCCTTTTTTCCATAATAAACTATAAAATTATAGTTTGATTACGTTTTTAGCTTGAGGTCCACGGTTACCTTCTTCGATTTCGAAGCTAACTTTTTGACCTTCTTCTAAAGATTTGAAACCTTCAGTTTCGATTGCAGAGAAATGTACGAATACATCGTTTTCGCCTGGAACTTCGATGAAACCGAAGCCTTTTTCGTTGTTAAACCATTTTACTTGTCCTGTTACTGCCATGATTATTTCCTCCTAAGAAAATACAAATTTTTAAATTTTTAGTCTTCCTGTCTAAAAAAAGAATCCACACATTATCAAATACGAAACATCAACTAGTTCTCACATACTTTTTCTCGTTCGTTTTCAGCACTTGATAACATATGGATTGCTTAATTTAACTATTCAACTGGGACTATCATAGCACATTAAAATAAAATGTACAATCTTTTTTGAAAATAACTGACAAATTAAATTGATTGTACATTCGTAAATAATTGATTTTAGCATGTGCGAATTTCACTATGAAGTAGATACAAACATCATTTGAATACGATTATATCCCTTGTTCTGAAGTGTTACAATATAATCGTACAGTCTTTATATTGGAGGGGATTATATGTCAAACTACACCAACGAAGAAAAGCTTACAGGGGGAAATGTATCAAATGTGTATCGTTCCGAAAATACTGTTCGGCGAGAATTAAAGCCAGGTAGTGCAAAAATTCATACATTATTACAACACTTAGAAAACAAAGGGTTTCATCATGCTCCAAAGTTTTTAGGCGTAGATGAAAAAGATAGAGAGATTTTATCCTTTATTGAAGGCGAAGCTGGGAATTATCCGTTAAAAAAATATATGTGGTCTAATGCTGTTTTAAAAGAAATAGCAAAGATGCTCCGCCTTTATCATGATGCGGTAAGTGATTTCCCCTTATCAGATGAATGGCAACCGATGGATTGTACTCCTAATGACATTGAGGTTTTATGCCACAATGATTTTGCTATATATAACATTATTTTTAATCAAGAAAAACCAGTAGGCATTATTGATTTCGATGTTGCTGCTCCTGGTCCAAGAATTTGGGATATCGCTTATACGCTTTATACTTGTGTGCCTTTAAGTAGAGTATATTATACAGAATCAAGTGAAGCAGTTCATTATGACTCACCACAACATGCTGGCCGTATGAAAGAAAGAGTGAAATTGTTTGTCCAGTCCTACGGTAAACGTATGGATGAAGATTACTTAGGAATGGTGTTACTACGATTAGAAGCATTATGTATATATATGAAAAGAAAAGCACAAGAAGGCGATGTGAATTTCCAAAGAATGATTGATGACGGACATTTAGAACATTATGAAAAAGATATGGAGTTTATTCGTAATCATCGAGCAGAGTGGATTTAATCATATCGTCTTTTTTTGTCGGTAAGTCGATATATTAAAAAATCGTTGATATATTTTCGTTTACTCTCGCATCGTTCAGAAAATAACAAGGGGCACCATTCCAAAAGGTGCCCCTTCCTTTTATTTCGTAAACTGTGCTTCTTCCGTAGATCCTTTTAATGCTGTCGTTGATGAAGTACCGCCTGTAATAACTTGCGCTACTTCATCAAAGTAACCTGTTCCTACTTCGCGTTGATGACGAGTTGCAGAGTAGCCGTGTTTTTCTGCTGCGAATTCTGCTTGTTGTAGTTCAGAGTACGCTGCCATGCCGCGCTCCTTATAGCCACGTGCTAATTCAAACATGCCGTAGTTTAATGAGTGGAATCCAGCTAGTGTTACGAACTGGAACTTATAACCGTAAGATGCGATTTCTTTTTGGAAGCTCGCAATTGTTTTCTCATCTAGTTTTTGTTTCCAGTTGAATGAAGGTGAACAATTGTATGCAAGCAATTTTCCTGGATGCTCTTTATGAATTGCATCTGCAAATCGTTTTGCATCTTCTAAATTTGGTTCAGACGTTTCGCACCAAACGAGATCTGCATAAGGAGCGTATGCTAAACCACGTGCAATTGCTTGATCAAGACCTGCTTTCGTACGGTAAAATCCTTCTGGAGTTCTTTCACCTGTAATAAATGCTTTATCAACTGGATCGATATCGCTCGTAATTAAATCTGCTGCATCCGCATCCGTTCTTGCAACGATAATTGTCGGCACTCCCATTACATCAGCAGCAAGGCGTGCCGAGATTAAATTACGTACTGCTGTTTGCGTTGGCAACAATACTTTTCCGCCTAAATGACCGCATTTTTTCTCTGAAGATAATTGATCTTCAAAGTGCACACCTGATGCACCTGCTTCAATCATACCTTTCATCAGCTCGAATACGTTTAATTGTCCGCCAAATCCTGCTTCTGCATCTGCTACAATCGGCACGAAATAATCTGTATCATCGCTTCCTTCCATATGCTGAATTTGATCAGCACGTTGCAGCGTTTGATTAATTCGTTTTACGACAGCAGGTACGCTGTTCGCTGGATATAAGCTTTGGTCTGGATACATATGTCCAGAAAGGTTCGCGTCCGCAGCTACTTGCCACCCACTTAAGTAAATTGCTTTTAAACCAGCTTTTACTTGCTGCATCGCTTGGTTTCCTGTTAATGCCCCAAGTGCGTTAATATAGTCTTCTGTATGAAGCGACGTCCAAAGCTTTTCAGCACCACGGCGCGCTAACGTATGTTCAATATCAATTGACCCGCGCAGACGAATTACATCTTCTGCCGAATATGGGCGTGTGATCCCTTTCCAACGCTTATCTAATTCCCAGCTCTCTTGTAATTTCTCGATTCTTTCGTTTTTCATATATTCCATCCCCTTTTCACTTTATAAAATTTCATAACCCGGTAATGTTAAAAATGGTACGAATTCATCATTCCGAACGAGATTTGTAAACAACGTTGTCGCCTCTTGGAATCTCCCTTTCTTAAAGGCTTCTTTACCAATCTCTCTTTCTATTTTTGCTAGCTCTTCTTCTTTTAGTTCTTCCATCAGTTCAAGCGTAATATTACGGCCATCATTTAGCTTTCCACCTTCATGACGAATCCATTGCCATACTTGTGCTCTAGAAATTTCCGCTGTTGCCGCATCTTCCATTAAGTTATAAATTGGTGCTGCTCCTCGTCCGCTTAACCAAGATGCGATATATTGAATGCCTACGCTAATATTTAGGCGAAGCCCTTCTTCTGTAATCGTTCCCACTGGTACTTCTAATAAATCCTTTTCTGTAACATGTATCTCTTCACGTTTTCTAAAAATTTGATTTGGTGTTTTCATAATGTGATTAAATACTTCCATCGCGACTGGTACAAGTCCCGGATGGGCAACCCAAGTCCCGTCATGACCGTCTAAAGCTTCGCGCTCCTTATCTGCACGCACTTTCTCAAAAGCTGCTTCATTCGCTTCTGGATTGTTTTTAATCGGAATTTGCGCTGCCATTCCTCCAATAGCTGGCGCATTACGGCGGTGACATGTTTGAATGACTTTCAAAGAATACGCGCGCATAAACGGCGCCGTCATCGTGACTTGCGCTCTATCTGGAAGTAAAAATTTATTATGATTACGGAAACTCTTTAGAAAGCTGAAAATATAATCCCATCTTCCGCAATTTAACCCAGCAGAATGATCTTTAAGCTCATACAAAATTTCATCCATTTCAAACGAAGCGTGAATCGTTTCCAGTAACACCGTTGCTTTGATCGTTCCATTTGGAATACCGATATATTTTTGAGCAAATTCGAAAACATCATTCCATAACCTTGCTTCTAAATAGCTTTCCATTTTCGGTAAGTAAAAGTATGGACCGCTTCCTTTTGCTACAAGAGCTTTCGCATTATGGAAAAAATAAAGTCCGAAATCTACTAAGCTACCAGACATATTCTTCCCATCAACTTGCATATGTTTTTCTTCTAAATGCCATCCTCTTGGACGCACAATTAATACAGCTGTTTTACTATTTAAACGATATTCTTTCCCGTTTTCATTTTTATGTGAAATCGTTCCCTGTACTGCATCTCGTAAGTTTATTTGACCTTCAATCGCATTTTCCCAAGTTGGTGAATTCGAATCTTCAAAATCCGCCATAAAAAGATGTGCTCCTGAATTTAAAGCATTAATAACCATCTTTCTATCTACTGGTCCAGTAATCTCTACGCGGCGATCCTCTAAATCTTTTGGCAATTTAGCAATTGTCCAATCCGCTTCACGTATGTGTTTTGTTTCTTCTAAAAACTTCGGAAACTCTCCTGCATCAATTCTCTTTTGTTTCTCCGCACGCTTTTGTAAAAGTTCTATGCGGCGCTCATTAAAATTTTCATGTAGTTCCTTTAAAAAACTAAGCGCCTCAGGTGTCAATATTTCGTTGTACGCTGGTAACATTTCTCCCACGAGTGTAACCCGTGAAGTTTGCGTCGACATATTAGCATCCCCTTCTTAAACTGTTTTATAACAGATTTGATTTTATGTTTTATATTATATAACAAATCTTCAGAAAAGGAAGTTTTTTTCGAAAATTCATTTCGTTTTTTTCAAAATACCTTTCTTTCAAGCTTTATTCCATACAAAAAGGCCACTGTTATACAACAATGACCTTTTGTATTATTTCCCAAAACCCGATTTACTAATTAAAGCTTATTGCTGTCCTTGTTCCACGTCATGCAAAATTGCTTTGTATAAAAACTGTGCGTATTGTTCTCTTTTTACTTTCATGGATGGGCCGAATTTATTATCTCCGATTCCCGCTGTAATACCATTTGTTTGAATTGCACTAATTGCATTTGTTGCCCATGAATTTGCTGAAACATCATTAAACGTATGAGATCCCTTCGCCTGTAAATCAAAAGCATTCGTAAGAACTTGCGCCATTTCAGCTCGAGTTAACGTTGCTTTCGGTCTAAAGTTTCCATGCTCGTCTCCCATAAAAATTTCTAGTTCCGTTAAAGCTAATATCTCTTCAATAAAGTTTGTTGAGTTTTCATCGATATCCCCATATGGGTTTTCATATTCATCTTGTTCTTCTATATCAAATACACGATAAATTAAAGCTGCAACTTGCTCACGTGTTACGTCATCTCCAAAACCGAAAATTCCATCCCCATATCCAAAAATAATTTCGTTTGCCGCTAAATTATGAATTGCCTCTTCTGACCAATGTCCTTTTGGTACATCTTTAAATACAATTGGATTTGTATTTTGTAACGGTGCACTTTCTGCTTTTACATTGTTACTCTCTGCTGAGAACAACACCCCACCCATAATTGTTAATGCCGTAGCTGTTTTTAATAATTTTTTGCTCATCAAATTATCTCCCCAATATGTATATGTTTTTTTTAAAATATACATAACAAATGGTATAGTGACAATAGATTTTTCGACACATTTCGTGACAGTTTTGTGAATCATATTACACATCATATCTTTTTTACGGAGTTGATTATAAAGCTCATGTACAACGATAAAAATACACAAAAACGAATAATAATTCTTCTGTAAACAAACAAAAAAGCACAAATAGTTCTATTTGTGCTTTCCTATTTCACGCTATTTCCAATCCTCTTTCAAATGATAATTAATAATCGCATTGTTTATAAATTGAGCATATTGTTCTCTCGGTACAGGGCGATTTAAGTCATACATACCTTTTCCAGTTCCTGTCACAACTTGATTAGATTGCAGTGCACTAATTGCCGCTTCTGCCCAATGTCCTTTTGGTACATCTTTAAATGTATGCTTTTGTTTTGCTTCGAAAGTATATGCCTTTTGAAGCGCTACTGCCATTTCAGCTCGAGTAATTGGTGCTTTCGGTCTAAAGTTTCCGTTTGCATCACCTTTAAAAACACCACGTTTTGTTAGCGCTAAAATTTCCTTTTGGAAATCAGTTGAACTGCCAGAAATATCTTTGTATGGATTCGCTATTGCCCCTTCGTCTTTCATTTCAAGTGTTTTGTAAATAACTCCAGCCACTTGTTCACGTGTTGTAAGGTCTCCAACACCATACTTTCCATTTCCGTATCCAACTATTATTTTATTATAAGCTAAGTCTAAAATAGCATCATATGCCCAAAATCCGTATGGAACATCATCAAATACAATCATTTCCGGATATTCTTCCGCTTTTACCGGCGCCACATTCGTTCCTGCAAATATACCGCCTACCATTGTCGCGATCATCATTACACCCAATATTTTTTTCTTCATTGTCCTCTCTCCCTATTTCTATTTTATGTTAAATAGAAAAATAATAGATAATACGAAGTTATCCATACTACATATGAAGTATCTTCAAATAAAATGAACTTCATTATTTCAGGAGTATTAATTTGTTGGTGAATGTAAGATAAAATACAAATCTTCTAGAAGAACCATTTCGACTACCTCTCTGCTTTATACCTCCTTCTTTCTTATTTCAAAAAGGAAGCTGTCACATCTAAGGTGCTATATATTAAAAATTCTACAATCTCTTTGTGAACTCCTTTACATTTTTAAATTTCACTTTATTGACACAAAAAGACGCAAATAGTATATATTTGCGTCTTTTCAATATCGTTTCATTCAAATTATAAAGTAGCACTTTCCTTCATCGATAATTCATTCTCTGTTCCCTTGCGAAAAGTAAATGCCATCCCTACAAATATAAGGATAATCCCCACTACTTGCATACTAGTCGGTCTAAATCCAGTAAAGACTGTATCTAATAGTATTGCAACCGCAGGATCTAAAAACACTAATACAGAAATTAATCTCGTCGATAAACCTCTTAAACTGTCAAAAAATAAGTAATATACAAATCCCGTATGTATAAGTCCTGTCGCTGTGATCATCATCCAGTTCATCTCTGTTAACCCTTGAAACTTGCCAAAATCTATGAATGGTAGCAATAAAAATATACCTAAAAACGTTTGTAAAAATGTCATTGCATATGCGCTCGTATGCTGAATTCCTTTTCCTAATAAAGTGGTAAAAGCATAAAATACAGCTGCAAGAAGCGCCCATACCATTCCAGATGACATCAGTTTTTCAAGCGATGAACTCCCATCTACTCCAGCTACTAAAACTGTACCTATAAAACAAATGACAATGGACATAACCGCAAATACTGTAAGTCTCTCTTTAAATACAATACTACCAATCATTAATACGATAATAGGTGCAAGGTGGTACACTGAAATCGCAATTGTAATCGACATAACTTCAAACGCTTTAAATAGAAATACCCAGTTAAAAACGAGAAATACACCGCATGCTAATATTTGTATTATTTCTTTTTTATTCCATTTCTCACTTTTATACTGTCCTGTTACGAGCCCACATAATGCTAAAAATATAGTCGCACAAATGCAACGAACGAATACTAATTCAAAAGACGGTAAACCTGTTTGAACAGAAAAAAATCCAATTGATCCGAAAATAGACATCGAAAGGATCATTTTTATAGCCGGCATTGATTTTTTATTGAACACCCTTTCTCTCCTCCTATAATCTATTTTTTACAAACGAAACATCTCCAAAACATTACGTATTATTATATAGTACAATCGGAAAATTGTAAAAAATTAGAATATAATAAGTGATAGCCGCACAAAATTCCCATAAAAAAATCATCCTTTTTTACATAGGATGATTTTTTTATCTATTAAGAGGAATTTCTCTATATTAAAACTGAAATATACTACTACTTTTGAAGAGTAAATTGAGCAACTATTTGTTTTAATTCTCCTGCTGCGTTATGCATATGTTCAATTGAAACCGAGATCTCTTGAACAGATTTTTCTTGCTGTTGAATAGACTCTTTTACCCTATCAGTTCGATCAGATGATCTTTGGGAAATTTGAGCCATGTCTTCTGCAGAAGCCGAAATCTCTTCACTACTCGTTGCAATTTCATCTGTAGACATAGATACCGTTTGAATTTGCTCAGATACTTGCTGTACTTTTTCTGTAATTTTTCCAAATACTTTTTCTGTATGCATTACTACTTGTGTACCTGCCTGTACCTCATTATCTACTTTCCCCATCATATGTACCGTATGGTTCGTTGTTCCCATAACTTGAGTAATAAGCTTCTCAATTTGTTTTGCAGAATCACTAGATTGTTCTGCTAATTTTCTTACTTCATCTGCCACAATTGCAAATCCTCTTCCACTTTCCCCAGCACGTGCAGCCTCAATTGCGGCGTTTAATGCTAATAAGTTAATTTGAGAGGTAATACCTTGCATAACATCAATGATTTTAACAATTTCTTCTGATTGTTCTTTCATAGTCTCTACTTGTTTCACACCGTTATGTACTGAATTTTGGATTGTATCCATCTGTTGAATCATTTGTTTCATTAATTTGTTGCCACTCTCTGCATCTAATGCTGATTGAGCAGACAATTCATTTACAGCGGATGATGTATTCACTATACTCTGCATTCCTTGTGTCAACTCTTCCATCGCACCCGCAGTTTGTTCCATTGCTTGCATTTGGCTCTCTGCACCATTTGCAACTTCTTCAATATCCATCGTTATTTCCTTCGCTGCACCACTAGATACTTCCGATGCAGATACTACTCCGTCTGCATGTTGGAATAAAAGCTGAATATTATTCTCTACTTCTTGCATATTTGTTCTTAGCCCTGTAATCATTTCGTTAAAATCACTTACTAATACACCTAATTCATCCTTAGCATTATACTCACCATGTACAGTTAAATCCCCTTCTTTTGCTCTTTCCATCATACGACTAACCGTTTGTAAAGGAGCAACTATAAGCCTGCTAATAATATAACTTACTATACATATAACAATTGTAGTAACTACTACAAGAATGATAAAAGTAATAACGGACCGATCTATCATTTTTTGAGAATCCTTAAATACTTGATCAGCTAAGTTTGAAACATACGATTCTAGATCCACCGCATAGCCAGCTAACTCTACTCCCTTCGGTTTTAAGTCCTTTTGAAATTCGTTTACCATTTGTGGCTCGTTTGTTACCTTCGCCTTTTCAAACAACTTCTTATATGTCTCCATATAACTTGGCAAAGATTTCTTCATTTTCTGAAACAGCTCATCCTCTTGCTTACTTAAATTAACGCCATCATCATATTCTTTTAATAAAGAATCATATTTTTTAAGATCCTTTTCAACATTACTAATAATCCCCTCTTTATTTGTCCCCTCATTTTGTGACGTTGTAATTAATTCTAGTAAGTTATATTCTAGTGAATTTTGTGTACGAAGCATTCCTTCTAATATAACTGCAGAATTTTGATAATCATCTACTACAATCTCTGTATCGTACTTAATTTTATTAATAGAATTAATTGCTACACAGCTCATAATTGTCATGCCCAAAACTGCTAATGAGATAAGTAAGAATAATTTATGTTTTACTTTTAAATTTTGTAAAAAATACATATTTCCACCTTTATTCCTTTATATATAGATTTTTAGAATTTTATAGCTTATTATTTACAAAATCACAATAAAAAGCAATGATAAATATTCCCAATATCGAACTTATATCTCTATAAAAAAAGAAGTAGCATAATCGCTACTTCTTTTTGCTTTGTTTCTCATATTGTTCAAACGTATGAATTCTTTCGAAAATTGGTGGATGTGTGTATAAGAAAAACTTCACTAACGCAGGCGGATTTACTTGGCTTAAACTCGTTTTTGATAAATATTGAAACGTTTTTACACCAGATTTCCCGTCTTTCGTCATATCTAAAGCATATTGATCTGCCGCTCGTTCTTCTATACGAGAAACATAGTTTGTTGCTGGCTGTGATGCAAAAGAGAGTAGAGAAGAAATTAAGAAAAATAAAGGTAAAATTGAGAAACATGCTGCTTTTGAAATTTGCAGCGTATCCCCCCATTTTCGAATACACATATTGATAATACGACTAATGAGATACATCCCTATAAACGATAGCAGTACATAACTCGCAACGCCCCAATATATATGTTTCATAACGTAATGCCCCATTTCATGGGCCATTATAAATAAAATCTCTTTATCTTTTAATTGCTTAAGCGTTGTATCCCACATTACAATACGGGCGTTAGGGCCAATTCCTGTTACGTAAGCATTTAACGCATTCGTTTTTTCCGACATATTTACTTCATATACATGTTTAGCTGGAATTTCGGCTTTGTCTGCTATCGCTAAAATTTTCGTTTCTAATTCTTTATTTTTCAGCGTCGAGAAGTCGTTATAAAGTGGATCAATAACGACAGGCTGTATGAACGTTAAAAAGATTGTAAATGGAACAGAGAGTGCCCAGCCTGCTAGCCACCATCTCTTCGGGAATTTACGGATAAGCCATAACAGAACGGTAACTACGATTAGCATAGTCGCATAACTCTCCCAAAAACCAATAACGTGATCTTTTATCCAGCTTTGTGTACTTTGCGTTGAAATACCGTAATCAACGGACACTTTTCGGCTAATCCATTGCATCGGCAGGGCAAGAACTGTTGTGAGTAGCGATAAATAAAAGAAATAAATCGCAACTTGCAGGACGCTTATTTTCGTCGTTTCCTTCGACCATTTCTCAAACTTTCTTGAAACACCGAGCACAAGTACAAATAATAAAATAATCCATTCAAGAGGCGTCGCTAAAAAGTATAGCAAATTTTTCACGCGCGAATACTCTTGGCTTAGCGTAAGCTCTCTTGCATTCATAAACGTTTCTGGATCTGCACTCGTTCCTTTATACATGTCCGGAATCAGTTCATGATTCCATCCAAATAAATACCAATATATAAGCAACGCAAACCCAACGTACAAAAAAAGCGACCACCCAATAACCTTCCTCACGCTATTCCCTCCTCTATGCTGCCTGTCTATTATTATTGTAAGTTCGTACATGCTAAATTAGAACAAGCTTATTAAGCGAATTGCTCGAGATCCTTCTAATTATATAAAAAAACTCTTCTACATAAAGAAGAGCTTTACCTACCTTTAGACACTTTCTTCGGTTCATACTCTGGGATAAGAAACGTACTTATAACCCAACATATTAAACCAGCGCCTTTTATATAGCGTATATATTCATAGTCTTGAAAAAATAAAGTCGTTACAATAAGCGTAAAAAATCCAATTAAAACTAGTACGTATCCTATTTGCTTCTTAGATAACATAACGGGTCCCCTTAAGGAAGTACATCCATTAATAAACTAAAATCTTGTAAAGAAAAAGAACTATATTTCATAATACCTTGTACAGCTAAAAGTAAAATAAGACCGGTCACACACATATAATTAACGCTTTCTTCACTCTTTTTTTCAGCAACTACTCCGCCGCTTATACATAATATTCCTAGCAAATGAAGTGCTAAATACATGAAGAAATAAGCTTCCTCCCAGCGAAGAATAACATTGACTGTCGTTATCAGCACAATACTAAGCAAAATCAAATAAAAAAACTTATTTGATGATATTGTTTCATTCATATAATTTTATACATCCCTTTCAAATTTAGAATTAATGATGTTTCAAAGCTATAAAGTAAATGATTGTTTTCATACTATAAAACAATAGGAAAGCCACTATTACTTTCTCGAATATTTTATGAACCCACATATACTTCTCTTCATTTTTTCTGAAGATGCGCTTCATCATTTCTTCTACAACTAGACCAAATATTAGTAAAACCCCTAACACAATAAGAAGAGAAATAATATTTTCTTTTAAATGAGTACTAGAAAATAAGTAATACTCTGGAAACACAATCGTATCTACTACAGGTTGAAGCCAATGGCAAACGTTTTTATCACATATATCTGTAATAGACGTAGAATCTATAATGTCTTTCAATATTTTTTCAATCGTCTTCTTCATCTTACTTATCCCCCACTACATCTGAAAAACTCGTTTCCTGCTCTACATATATAGCTGGCATTTCTTTATTCCAATATTTGCGGTTAACAAGTAAAAAGATGAGTACTAAGTTTAATCCTGCTATAAAAATAATAAGTCCTGGAAAGAAGGTCGTATAATTTGAGAAATCTGCAAAACTCATTATCTCTTCTTTATTTATTAGAAAAGAAACGCCGATTACAAATGCATTGTTTAACATGTGAATAGCAATTGGCATGAGTAAGCTATTCGTACGAATATATACGATTGATAGTACAACGCTAAATACAACTGCACCTAGGAAATCAACGTGTAACAACGCAAACAATAGCGCTACAACAATGATCGCTATACTCGTTCCCCATTTTGCTGCAAAGCGTTGCAGTAAAAATCCCCGAAAAACAAATTCACCAATAATCGGTGCGATGAATACGACCATAATAACTTGATATACATATCCCCCTGTACTATCTATAATCGGTTCACGTAACGCGTTCATAATAAATTCCGGTGTAATCCATGCAAAGCTATACATGTACAAAATAAGATACCCATAACTAAACACGCATAACATAATCGTAATGTATAAAACTTGCACCAGGTTAAATGTTTCATTTTTATTAATAAATAATGAAAATGAAACACGGTGTTTTCTATACTCATAAAAGATCCACGCAATCGGAAGAATATAGAATATAAGGATATTTATAAAAGAAGAATTTTGCATATGAAATGTATTTTCTATCAATTCATTACTGCCTCTAACTACTAAAGTTAATAGTGCAAATACAATTAAAAAATATCTAGCTCGCATCGTTTGAAACGGGTTCACACTCATCTCCTCCCCTATGTTACTTTTATCATATCATTTGATTCTTAATTTTTTGAGAAAGAAAACCTTAAAATTTCCTTAAAAATTCCATAAGTTACAGAAAGATGATATGATATTCGAGGAAATTAGGAGGGATTCTTTATGTATCAAGCAAATATTTTGCTCGTTGATGATGAAACAGCAATTTTACAATTACTAACTACCATTCTTGAAAAAGAAGGTTTTTCTCATATTACAACTGCAACATCGGCTGAAATAGCTTTATCTCTCACTGAACAAAACGATTACGATTTAATTATTTTAGATGTCATGCTTCCTGGTCAGTCTGGTTTTGATATTTGTCCAATCATTCGAAAAAAAACAGATTGCCCTATCTTCTTCCTCACAGCTAAAACATCTGATTTAGATAAAATATCTGGATTTTCACACGGTGCAGATGATTATATTACGAAGCCATTTAATCCACTTGAAGTAGTCGCTCGTATGAAAGCACAACTTCGAAGACATATGAAACAAGCAATGCCGCACGAACAAAAAGCACACTCCAGTTCATTTGGCAGATTTGCAATTGATCAACATTCCGCAGAACTTACAGTAAATGGACGTATTGTCGAATGTTCCGCCCAGCTATTTCAGCTATTACTCTTCTTTTGCGAGAATCCGAACTATGTATTTTCGAAAGAAGAAATATACGAAAAAGTTTGGGGAGCACCTGCCTACAATGGCGATGACAATACCGTTATGGTCCACATTCGAAAACTACGTGAAAAAATTGAACAAGACCCAAGTAAACCAGAATATATAAAAACTGTTCGCGGACTTGGCTATAAGTTCATTACAAAGTAGGGTGACGATATGAACTTTAATAAACGACTTATTATACAGTTTATCCTGCAACACGTATTTGTTTTAGTTACATTACTGGTTGCTGTAGTAGCTGCTTTCACTTATTTAATTTTCCTTGTTACGAGTACTTCATACGAACCGAATATTCCAGATGCTGATAATTTTATGATTGCAAGATATATCTCTTCAGAAGATGGCGATATTTCGTTAAAAGCTGAAGTAAAAGACTTAATTAAAGAAAAAAATGATTGGATTCAAGTTGTAGAGGAAAATGGAAAAGTTCTCTATCACTTTAATACGCCGAGTGACGTACCAACATCTTATACGAAGGCATCTTTATTCTCATATATACAGAATCATATAGAAAGCCCTTATACATTTACATATTGGGAAATTGAATTAGAAGAAAAGAACGTACTTGTTATTTACGGCGGTATGTTAAAAAGCAATGTATTACTAAAAACAATACAGAAAGCGCACCCTTCTGTATCTACGGATTCGTTCACATTAACAGAAGAAGAACAACAGTTACTTTCCAAAGAAAAAGCAACGCTTCAAATCTTTAATAGCGTCGGCGAAGAAGTATTCTCCTATCCAAATGGAAAGAAAAAAACGTTTTCTGTCATACAAGCTGCTCTTAGCGAAAAAGAACCGTGGAATCATAAAGAAAACACGTCTAGCTTTTACGACACAAATAGCAATCATCTTCTTGTTGTAACTGCAAAAAATGAGCACTACTACCCAGATGATGAAATAGACGATGTATTTACTAAAAAGTTTCTAATCGGATGCGGATTAATCCTTCTTATCGTATTTGTTTATTTAGTCATTCTTTCTATTTGGTACGGTAATAAATTTGGAAAACCGTTACTCCATGCGATGCGCTGGCTTAAAAACATCGCTGGTGGAAAGTACGAAGAACCTGTTAGTAAAAAAGGGAAACCTATCCGGTTCAGAAAATCTGGTAAAGAAAAATGGTCATTCCGCTTATTTAGTGATGTTACAAATTCACTAGAACACCTTTCTATTACACTCAAAAAAAATGATGCGATGAGGCAAGTACTGCAGCAAACACGTGAAGAATGGATTACCGGTCTAACGCACGATTTAAAAACGCCACTTAGTTCTATATACGGCTATGCATTATTACTAGAATCAAAACAGTACAACTGGACCGATCGTGACATTCAACAATTCGGCAGCGTTATGAAAGAAAAATCTCAATATATGACTACATTAATTGACGACTTAAGCTTAACGTATCAATTAAAAAATAATAGTCTTCCTGCTCAGCACGTAAACATTGAAATGAATCAATTCGTTCAAAAAGTATTATTACAATTCATTAATAACCCGACACTTCAAAATCAAAATATTGAATTCGTGCCGAGCTCAAACAAAATTCAATATTTCATTGAAGAAAAATGGTTCCAGCGTATTATCGAAAATTTACTAGTAAACGCTGTAAAACATAATAATGAAACGACAAATGTCAGCGTAAAACTTTCCCAAAACGCTACTTCATTTACACTCTCTATTTCAGATAACGGAAAAGGAATGGATGACAAAACGAAAGAACTTCTCTTTGAGCGATATTACAGAGGAACAAATACAGAAGAAAGCAACATCGGAACTGGACTTGGCCTCGCTATTACGAAACAACTTGTTCATGCTCATAACGGAACGATTTCTATCGATAGCGAACTAGGAAAAGGAACGACAATTATACTTGTGTTCCCGTTTCATTCGTAGGAAGGACGCTGTGTAGCGTCTTTTCTTTTTTTCTATTCTGGGAGAGTTCAGTGATAAATGAAATTATGTAGACCATCTTTCTGAGTTGTTTTAGCGGTATATGAAATTATACCGGCGATTTTCTAAATATATCGACTTACCGACAAAAACCGACAACACTACCTACTTTCCCTGCTATACAAAGTAAAAATAACCTTTCATAACTCACTATGAAAGGTCACTCCATATTTCAGCTATTTTCCTACTAACACAAACACATTCTCATCAGGTGCTTCCATTACCGCAACGTGTCCTGATTCTGTTGGAAATGGTTCACGAATCCATTTTACATCTTTATTATCTTTTAAACTTTCATATGTTTGTTGCACATCTTCTACTAATATTTCGACTTCCGTAAAAAGAATATCCGGATGATTGCTTATTACTAACTCCGAACTTTTCACATCTGGAAACTTCAATCCTATTAACGTCCAAATAACCCCTTCTTCTAATTCTCTTTCTATAACCCAGTTTTGCTCCATTCCCATTTCTTTATAAAAAGAAACGGATCTTTTTATATCCTTCGTATGTATAGATACACATTCTAGTTTTTTGAACATCGTCCCATTCCCCCTTTATAAAAAAGCGAACCATTTCTCAATGACTCGCTCTCACTCTATTATTTTTTCTTCACCGGTATCCAAAGCTCTACTTGAGCGAACTCACTCTTATCTTCGTGGCAACGCTCATCGTATAGTTCAAACTCTGTAACGCCACAATGTTCGTACCCTGAATGCGGGAACCATTCTGAGAACACAGCATTCCAAGTTTGATGAATAGACGATACCATTTCTTCATGAGGAACTTTCGGCGTTGTAAATACAGCATATGTCGCTGCTGGGAAAGTACGCTTTGCAACTTCATTTGGTACATTTTCAAAACCTGTAACTTCCATTCCGATAATATAAGTGAAGTCCCCTTTCTCTAAATTAAAATCAGTACATAATCCAAGCTCTACCCATTGGCTCGTATCTTTACGATTCGGAATCGTCGTTCCAAGATCTTTCTGTAAATATTCTTGCCAAAATGCTGGAATGTCTTGATGGTTCTTCCCTTCTTTACTTGTCGTCTTCAGTTCATAACCCGCCACTAAAAATTCTGGTTTATTTACAATACGATATTCCATTTGTATGCCCCCTAAATACGGATTTAATTTTCTTTGCTTTACATTCACGCTGTAATACATCGGTGTTTCTATTTCTTGCTTTCGATATTCACTTGGTGTCATTTGAAATAATTTTTTAAAGGCTCTCGTGAACGTTTCATGAGATTGAAAGCCATGCTCAAATGCGATATCAATAACTTTTTCATCCGTATGAGAAAGTTGATAAGCTGCCCGGGCTAACCTCCTCTTTCGAACATACTCCATTACTGTATCACCTACTAACGCCTGAAATACACGATGAAAATGCGACTCAGAAAAACCTGCAATGCGAGCTAAATTACGCAGCGTCTGTTTTTCCATTACATCTTCTTCAATATAATCAATTGACCTTTGAATTTGTGTTTCATAGCTTTCCATCTCTGTTCACCCGCCTTATATGTATTATGATAAAAGAGAATCCTATCCAATTCTTGACGTTTTTTACTATAATTTTAAAAACAAATGTAACTTTTTTATATGTATTTCGTTGTTATGTATGAAGGGAGGGAAATGTAGTGAAACGCAAACAATCATTAGAAGAAATTTACTCAGAACATATGCAAGATTTATTTCGCTATCTTCTCTCCCTAACCGGAGATTCCCACTACGCGGAAGATCTTATGCAAGAAACATTTTATCGAATGCTCGTCCACATTGACTATTATAAAGGAGAAGAAATTAGACCGTGGTTATTTACAATTGCCTACAACGCCTTTATCGATTGGTATCGAAAAGAAAAAAGATATAAAACAACTACAGTGGAAGAATTCCATTTACCAAACGTGCCAAGTACAGAACATGAATATTTCGTAAAACATGAGATTGCTAGTTGGTTCGAAAGTTTATCCTCTCTTCCGCTCGAAAGACGAAATGTCCTGCTACTACGAGATTACTACGGATTCTCGTATAAGGAAATAGCAGAAATGACCGGTCTCTCATTAGCGAAAGTGAAAATTGAATTACACCGCGGACGAAAAGAAACGAGAAACATAAAGGAGTGATACAGATGGGGTGTACAGAATTTAAAAAACTATGGGAGAAGTACGAAAAAGGAACGCTCACGCATGATGAACAGGAAGAGTTAGAAAGTCATATAGAAACTTGTGAGGAATGTGAAGTGTATTTGGATGAATTGCTTACGAAGAGTGAGCCGATCAAGAAAAGACTACCACCACAAAATCTTAAAGTCCCGTTTTGGAAAATAAAATGGAAACAGCGTTGGCAAACCGTTAGTTTTGTCCTTGCTGTTTGTATAGCAATCTATTTTATCGGTCATTTCTCATCTTCCCTTTACTTCTATTCGAACAATATGAAAAACTTAACTGAAGTAAATGAGATTCCAGCACTCGCACTAGAAGCGACAATGCCAAATAGTCGTTCCACTATGGGAAGTACGAAGGTTAAACCCTTTTTCCGTACAGAAAATGAAATGAATTTATTTAAAACGGTCGGCAAAAAAGAATTTCCAATTGGGACAGTAACAACGCGTAGTTTCTTATCATCTGTAACTGTCACAAATCAATCTTGGGCAAACAGATCCTATTCAAAAAAACTTTCCTTTGTTCATCCAAAAATCAGGGAAGAAGCTTCTTTGAAAGAATCATCTAAAAAAGTTTGGGATACACTTGGAAAGATACATGAGGGGACCGTTGCAGAAGTAGCGCTATCTTTCGATAAAGCTTACACTTTACAAGAAGTCGAATCAATTCTATATAGCGTATTTGAAGCACAAGAAATGCCACCAACTCCTATATGGTACGCTTTAGACACAGGGCAAGAAAGAATAAACGAAAATGATTTTATCTTGCATAGCGGAGAGGTTATTGGATTTCCAGAACATATAAATCTTCCTGAAAATGAAACAAAAAAGCTACACACAAAAGAAGATGAAGTAAGCGAAATGATGCGTATTCTTTCTATAAATAAAGAAATTGTAAGTAAAACTACTTGGACTCGTGAAAAAGATCTGAACTTAGATAAGCGCTATCAGTATGTAAAAGATAACGGTGTAAAAGTATACGGCATTGTCATTACTGGGCCGTCAAAAGAATTATTAAAACTACAAAACTCCCCGCACGTACGTTATGCGACTCTTGGAGATATTGAGGTTTGGAATTGGTTTGATTATTAATCAAAAAAGGTTGTGTAGCAAATAGCTACACAACCTTTTTAATAATCTAAACCCTATATCTCACTAACAGAATCCGTGAATAAAGCATGAAATACGTTAACTTCCCCCATACGTAAACATTCCGTTTCTATATCAGGAATTGCCGTTCTAGCAACCTCTCGTTCTATTCTTATAAACCCTTTTGTATTCATTAGTTTTTCAAATTTACAAATGTTATCCATTTCTACATCAATCGTCTCAAAAATCCATTCCCTTAGCTCTTCATCATATGTTGTTTTTAATACGTAGTAATAATAATATTTATCAAGCAAGCTCACAAAAATCCCTAAATCAAGACGCTCACCTCTTGATTTCCGTATCCAATCAATATCATCATTTAACATCAGTTCTTTTCCATTTAACAACACGTTATATTCTAAACAATTATATAAGTTTAAATCTGTACAATCTGAAACATGATAATCGCAAAATGTTGAATCGATTACAGACAAAATTTCCTTTTGTGAGCTTTCGTTTTTTATAAAGCGCTCTTTTAAGTCTACAAACTTTTTATACTCTTTAGATTCCTCGTACAACTCTTCTTCTTTCATAACATTTTTCGGAAAGAATCTGTAAACTGTTTCTCTTAATTCATGTAGCATTTCATGTTTCGCTGTTTTAACCATTCTGTAAATCCCCCTATGTAAAAAGAATTCTCGCCGCAATAAAGAATCATACCCTAAATATGTTATTAATTAACAAATAAATTATATTAAAATAAGCAATATGATTCAATTCTGGTTTTTTAAAAATTTTCTGTTATAATAGCTAATTCCGAACATTATATTTATCTTAATATAAAAATTACAACAAAAAACGACAAAAATCTTTAAATTATCTTATAAAATAGTAAAATCTATATATAAAGAACGAAAGATTACAAATGAATTATTGAAAAAATTATTATTTTTGTCACATTAAAAATTAGTACTTTTTTCACAAATTATTTTTAATGGAAAACTTTACAATTTTATTTTTTTACCATAAAAGGGGGTTTTCTGGTAAAATAAAGGTGTATCGTAAAAATGTAACACATTTCCATACGAACAACCCTTTAAAGCGAAAAGGTGTCATCATAATTGATGACACCTTTTCCTATTCTAAATAAACTAATTAGAAATCACTTTCACATACATCCCTCTCACTGCTTTTTCATAAGCGATCTCGCTCACCTGTTTTATTTTTTCCGATACAATAGACGATCGAACAACTTCACCCGCGCGAAGTAATGGAGGATCAATAAGGCGGACTTTATTTTTCTGATATAAATCATAGTCGTTTTTATCTTCTTTTACTTTTACATTCGGATGAACTTTGCTTAATAAAGCATGCACTTCCGGATCATTACATTGCTGTAATTTCACTATAAGCTCGTAATCTTCAAGAAGAAAATCATCTGCATGAATAACCTTTTTATGAAGAGCTAACTTTAACGTTTTCGCTAACATATCATTCCCGTAAATATTCATTGGCTTCATAAAGAAATCGATTACTTCTTTGTAATACGTTTCTGTAAACCACTCGGCCATTTCGATACTTTGAAGAACCATTTTCCCATCTACAGCGATGACATCCTCTAAAAAACTGTGAACTTCTTCTAACGAAATATACTCATATGTATACATATCCCGTAACGTATAATCCACTCGGTCTGCGCATAACTCTGGCGCTGACCTTTCGAGTAACGTCCAATTCGAATCATCTAACAAAATGTCCTCATAGTTATAACCATATTTCGCAAGAATTGCTGGAATTTCTGAGTTTTTCACGACAGAACTAAATATCTCTTCATGATAACTTTCATTTTCGTTATCAAAAACGTAATCAATCACGTGAGAAAAAGCAGTATGTGATACGTCATGCAGTAAACCTGCAATTTGTTCCTCTACTGAACCACCAAGTTTCTTAATTAACAACATAGCCCCGACTGAATGATCGAAGCGCGTTACATTCCACTTCTCGTTCATTAAGTAGCTTGCGCCATTTTGATGAACACCTTTAAGTCTTTGCACAGACTTACTTAAGATTAATTCTTCTACTACTGGATCCACTTCAAATTCTCCGTATAGTACATCTGATATGATCACTTATAATCCCCCTTTATTTCAGCCGTGTCTTTTAATCGTACCTTTTTTATAAAATCGATACCAATATAAATTATAAATCTAAATATATTGATGTTAAATAATTAATATTGTATATTATACTTGTCTGTTATTTGTTTTAATTCATTTGTTTTTATTGAGCGCTCCTTATGTGGAGCCTTTTTTTATTGAAAAATATGAGGACTTTCATTCCAAATCGTAAACAGAACGCTAGAAATAGAAACGGACATATTCTGGCAAGAAAAAGGATAACATTGCCAGTTTTATTCCTTTTTGATTTAATACAGGTATAGCCATTAAAGGAAAGAGGGGGAACATGAAAAAGATTTTCTTCACCATTCTATTCATCATTATTGTATTGATTAGTTTAGGATATTGGAAATTCTTTACTTTATCTGGACTTTCAGGCGGTGAAAAGATTCAATCCATACACTCACCAGATAAAACGTATACTTTACATATATACAGGCATAATGGCGGCGCAACGACTAGCTTTGCTATAAGAGGAGAGCTTGTAACAAATACTAAAAAGTTTATGAACATGAAAAATATATACTGGAATTATCGTGAAGAAGATGCAACTGTACAATGGTTAGACAATCATACAGTGATGATTAATAAACATAAATTACATGTAGAGACGGACACATATGATTTTAGAAAAAAATAAAGAGAAACGGACTGACTTTTATCAATCAGCCCTTTTCTCTTTATCCCATTATTCAAACGTAACCTCCACCTGCACAATCTCAGATCTACTTCCAAGTCTAAGTGGTGGTCCCCAAAATCCGAAACCAGAAGAAACAATCGCGTGGAATGCACCTTTTTGTGCATATCCCCAGTCTAGTTCGTACATTCTTCTCGTTACAATATGATTCGGTGCCATTTGTCCGCGGTGCGTGTGACCAGATAATAATAAGTCTACACCTGCCGCTGCTGCTTGTTTTAATTCAAATGGTTGATGATCCATTGCGATAACTGGCATGGATTTATCTACCGTACTCATTAGATTTTCAAAACTTTGGCGATCTCGTTCTGTTTTATCTCTTCTTCCAACGAGATAGAAGTCATCTTCAATTGTGATCACTTCATCTAACAGCATACGAATATCAATCTTATCCATCTCTTGTAAAAATTCTGGAACCGCTCGTCCGTAATATTCATGGTTTCCTAACACGCCATATACGCCTAGTGGAGCTTTCATTTGTTTCATAATTGGTCCCATATTTTTTTGAATGAACACACCTGGATGATCATCAATAATATCACCTGGCAGTAAAATAATATCAGGTTCCATCTCATTTACATGACGGACAAGTCTTTTTAAATGCGAAACGCCAGATAATTTACCGAAATGCATATCCGAAGCCATTGCAATGCGTAAACTTTTACGTCCCTCTACTTTTTTCGGTATGTGCACCTCGTACTTTCTTACTACTGGACTATATGCGTTGAATACTCCGTACGCAAAGATAAAAATAAATGCAGCTAACACAGCCGCCCCTGTCCAAATAATTGCCGCTTCTTTCTCCACTGAAAACTGTAAAAGAAAGACTGTGATATCAGCAATTGGCAACAACATAAGCGCATATTGTATGACCGCAAACCAGATCGAACCAATCGTCCGCAGGAATGGAAGGAACTTAAACACTTGCACGAGAATGTACGCATACGAAATAAATCCGACTAAGAAAGCGTAATATCCCCAAGACTCCCAACCAAATACCGTACTAAGCCAAACCCATCCGTTCCAGCCGATGTAAAACATAAGTAGTGTGTATATAATTAATATGGTAAATATATTGAGATAACGAAGATTCTTCACAACTAGCCTCCTTATTGATTTCTTCTATTATAACTTGTTATGCACTTTTAACGTAAATATTAAGCACTTCGCTCTTCACAATAAAAACCATTTCTATATTTTAAGTTCATCTACTACTCCCCGGCCATTACATTTACTTATAGTCTATACGCACCGCTTCTTCTAATAACAAGTTCAACCATTCTTCCATCGTTCCTAGGTCTCTTAAAAATTTCTTATTTCTTAAATGTAATTCTAATACTCTATTCTCTTCATTAATAGCATATATTGTGCCTAAATCCATTGAATCTGCAAAGACAAAATATGATTCAGGAATTTTTTTAGAATCATATAATTGTTGAAAACTCTTTAATTCAAACGGCTGAAAATATTCTTCCTCATCAGAAAGACCACCCACTTTCGGCTGCCCTGCTATACGAACTAAATTCGCTAAAAAGCTTCCGTTCATAAGAGATAGTAGATATTTATATGGTTCTGGAAATACAGTTTCTATCTCATCTTCAAATACTTGAATTTCTTCTTTACTAAGAGGCGGATTTATCACATTCATCCAATTAACTTTATCTATATTTCCAAACACCCTAGTTCCAGTTCTTACAGTTTTTGTATCTTTTCCATATACAGGTTCCAGTTTTTTCACAATAATATTGTGCATAATTTCAACTCTTTTCATACAAACTTAACACTCTAATACATTCAGCTTTCTTTCTATTATTTCCTCACATATTAAGTACATCAACATAATACAGCGTATCGTCCGTCTGAAAATACATAACAGATCCGCGGCTATAATAATTAACAAATTGAATTGGTTCTCCTAGTTCATTACGAAGATTCATATCATGCATATGATTATTATTTAAATCATAAACAACCAACTTTTTATCTTGCGTAATAAATACTAATTTATCTTGAGCAACCGCAAAACTTTTCGACCATATTTCCCTAATTACATTTATTTCATTCCACGACATATGAAATTTTTTATCTTTCATTTGAACTAAAGGAAATTCTGAATAATAATAGAGCCAGACGTCTCCATCTAACACATTCATTGCATAACAATCATCTATATAAGGTATATTATATTTTTCTACATATTGATCATAGCTATCAAAAATCAATTGACCGGTAGAATCAAAAGCAACTATACCATTTGCTCCAATTGGGCACTCTCCAAAAATCCCTTCATCACAATAACTAACCCAAATATCTTCATTCACATCAACCTGACAATCTTGAATCCCTTCTCCTGTATAAAACTTAACATATTCACTTCCGTCCGGATTATAAATAACTGCATTCTCATCTTCATAATTAAATATAAATAGCCATCTCTCTCCGATTCGCTGCATACACATCACAGATTCCACATCAATATCTACGTTTAAATTAATATGACTTAGATTCCCATTATTTTTATCTAAATAAATAATACAAGGGCGATTCTTATCGTCTTGTACTAATAAAATTACATTTTGTTTATAGTCCACATTCATTTTTCTAAATTGATAGGCTTCAACAATAGACTTAAAACTGATTAACTCTTTACATACGATATCTTTCATATAGATAAAAACCCTCTCATTAATTCTAAACATAAAAAATAAGCGTTAAACTTCCTTAATTTTAATAAGTTTGACGCTTACCTTCAATTGATAAAAGTTCTATTATTCTTCATTCTTTTTCTGCATTTATAAATGATGTGCTTTCTCTTCTCATTCAAATAAAACTTTCAATACTACTGAACAAAATTAAGTGCTCTGCATGGAAGTTTGTATGATTAGACATTCTTTACATAGATAAAAATATAAAAAACTCTCTCCTATTTGAAAAGTTATTCCTCCTGTAAGTCCCCCTTCATTCCCATAATCTTCTCCGGTCAACATAGCCACATAGTTCATACTTTTCGAGCAACAAGGACACGTTGCCTCTATAGAATCTTCTATGTATAGGGGTGCTCCAAGTATTCTACAAATATAATCTCTTCCCATAGCATCAAAAGCTTGGTCATTTTCATCTTCATCACAAGGGACATCATAATTCTCCATCGTTACTAATTTCATATCATACTTCGGCAAAGGAACTGGTATCTTATCAATTAATTCATACTTCCAATTAAACATCTCACTTTGAGTAATGGTATGTATAGAACGTTCCATTATATTTATTTTAAAATTTTGCATATCTTCATATAAGGAACAATTTAAACAAGTAATTAATGGCAACTCCTTTAATTCTTCTGTCTTAAGTTCCTCTAATCTCGAATCATTCAAATCAAAGGTAAATATTTGATGTGCTTGTTCATTACATTGCGGACATATAGGAACTTTCCAAGTGTCTCCACCAAAATAATGACCATATCCCTCTTCTCCGCAAATAACTCTAAACCCTAATTTATTCATACATTTGCCTCCACTTTATAATACGGATAACAGTTGTTATCCTTCAGTTATACTCGATTACAAAATTTCTATTAGCGGATATCTCTTCTACAAACTTTTGTTTCTTTTCTAACTTGTATTCCATGCAGAAATCTATTAAATGAGAAGTAGACCAAGTCACATTTCGAACTGGATTTCTCCTAGTGTTTTCATTTATTTCTCCCATTATTTCCATATCAAAAATAACCTTAAGAGTATAATCGTCAAATACCATTCCATTAAGCATCAATGCTGTCAAAATGTTAGCATTATCGATTTCCTCTTTAGTAGGTACTGTTTTCAAATGTAAATCGAATATAACACATAGAGGAAACACGTCTTCCATCAATTCAACAATTTGTCCGAAAAAATATGTTTCATTTGGTAAAGAGATAGAAAATACATCCCCAACTTTCCATTTTTGTTTTTTAGGTCGTTTCCAAGATTCAATGAATTGTTCATACTCTCTTTTATTCTCAAATGTAAATTCTTCGTCTATAAGCTTATTCACCAAAATCGCAACTTGTAACATTGTCTTTCCATTTGTTGAATATATCTCTACACAATCGCTCTCTGAATCAAAACGGACTTTACCTTTTATTCCCGCTTCTTTAACTTGATTTCGTATAAAAACCATTGCATCATAATTTGTCTCTAAATCTAAAAGCCCGGCTAAATCCTCAAAAATGATATATTCTTTTGAACTAAAATCTGGTATAAACATACGTATTTTCCCGATTTGTAACGTATAATTTAATTCATTGAATAGTACTGATTCCATTTATTCTCTCCTATAACACGCTCTTCAGCATAGTAAACAAATCATCATTTTTTCCGAACATAAAGATACTATATAATACTCATCTTTAAAATGCCCTACTATATACTCGCGTCGATATCAAAAACTTGTAAAATATCTTGCTCTAACTTTATTGCATTAAAATCAGACTTAGCCCTTTCCCCTAATATTCTAATAGATTGAATAATATTTCTAATTATCAATATTTTTCTCGTAGCATAATCTGCAGATAAAAATGTTTCATAGTCAATCCTTAATCTAAAATCTGCTTCTTTACTCTTCCTTTTAAAAAGCTTTCTTTCTTTAAAAAAGCCCGCATCTTCATATTCCGGAGTTATTTTAGCTACTATAGGGATTATAGCTATTTCTTCTACTTCGCTACCATAATCATTACTATTTAATCCCTCAAGTTCACTACCGATTTCTGAAATTATATTTATAAATTCCTCAGCAATATCCCCTTCTAATTCACCACTTAAAAAAAATCTCATAATCATTCATCCTTTTCAATAATCGCTTTTATTTAGCGGGGGACGCTTTTCATTATGTTTCTTTTTATATGCTAAAGTCTTTTTATGTTGCCATTCATGCATTTCTTTTTTTGTCCCCTTGGCTTCGAATAGCATATAAGCGTTATGCTGCTTATAAAATTTTTGTGTATACCTTGCAGTTCCTTGTGTTGTCTCACCATATTTTAATACCGCATGAGTTTTTTTATCTCTTAAAGAATACCCTATAGCGGGTGCTTTTGTACTATGCGAATTTTTGTGGACTTCATCTTTTGGTTTTGGTGTTGGTTTAGTTTTTTGTATTCAAATTTCCCTTTAGAATATCCAATAGAGAAACCGACTGATAAAGATAAGGCCTTTCCAATACTGCTATAACTGTCATAAACAGCCCTTGCTCCTGCTTTTGCTCCTGCTTTCGTTGCGTACCAAATCTTTTTTCCTTTACTCTTCCACGCTTTGTGTCCATCCGGATCAATATTCATCACCGGATTATTATCACCATACGTATACCCATTCATCGTAATCGGATCATCTGCATCACCCGGATCAGGATCCACCGATAAGAACACACCATTCTCTGGATTATAATAACGCGCAATCAGATAATACATGCCAATCTCTTTATCATACATGTATCCCGCATATCCAAATGGATTGTCTGCTGCGATATCTTTCGTATCACTCTTTACTACGTTACCCCATGAATCATATTCATACGTTGCTACAACTTCTTTATTTTGATCTGTCATCGCAACTACATCACCACGAGGGTTGTAGTGATAGTATAACGTTTGTCCTTTTGATTTCATCGCTAGGCGCGTGCCACTTGTTGAGTATACATATTGACGAAGAACATTTCCACTACCATCTGTCTCGTACAACGGATTAATACTATCTCCATCATAGAAATAACGTGTTACTTGATCATTTACACTCTTTTCAATACGACGATTATCCTCGTCATACTTATAAGTTGCGAATGCATTGCTCTCACCTTGTTTTGTAATCGCAATAATTTGGTCATTTTCATTCCATGTATACTTGTACTTTCCATCTGATGTACGATTTCCATTTGCATCATACGTTAACGATTCATTTCCGAATAATACTCTTTTTATGAATGATTACTTGATAGAGAGTTGAACACGTCAACTCTTCTTTTTAAACAAAGTTTGATGAAAAATTTTAATAAAAAGTGAAGAGCCCATTTAGACTCTTCACTTTTCTTTACACTTAGACCTCGATAAATTAAATTAATCTATTTAAATTTATTCATAGTAGGCTGCCGCTAATAACACCTGCGCAATGAAACCCCATGATATATTTTCAGGCATTTTTTCACCTCTGTTTTGATAGACTCCCTCACAATCATTTAGCCATGCTTCCATGCCCTCTAAATAATCCTCTATTTTTATATTTTCCCATTCATCTTTATTCTCTTTAAAATCTTTTTGCAAATAAAATAGAAACTCTATCAGTTTTTCTTTTGAATCCACATTATCAATTAAATTATAGATATCCACATTATTCCTCCTTTTATATTTTTTCTACTACCTCTAACTGCTATAGATTCCCCTTAATTTTTAATAATTAAATTACCATTCCTTAGTTCCTTTTGTCTTACTCTTTAATACGTTGCCCACGCGTCACCTTCACATGCAATAATAGATACCGAGATTACTCACGCTATATAAACAAAGGCGAAGTCTTCAAAGAGACTCCGCCTTTTCAACGTCCAATAAACTTCAATACTTACTAGCGACTGTATAAACATCGTTTCTCATTTACCAAGCTGTTTATGTTTTTTTCAAAATTCACAACAGAACTAGTAATATTTCTACATCCTCTTTTATTTAATTCTCATTATAATTTCCCGAAATATTTTTAATAAACTCTTGATCTTGTACTTCATCTTCAAAATTCAAGGATATAAATTTATCTAACGAACTCCAATTATAAAACGGTGTTAATTTATGTTTTAAACCACTCTCATTTTTAATTGCAAGTATATTAATCCCATAACTTCTATCTCCAATAATAATCCATTCTTTTGATGGAGGGAACCAGACTACTACAAATGAATTATGCATAATAGAATCCGCCATACTGTCTTGAGGATATTCTTCTAATACATCCATGTATTGGTCTCCTGTTAAATCACAAGGAAGTTTCAACCAATTATAATATCCAAATTCCTTATAATAATATTCTTCAGGGTGAGGATCTAATACGCCCATAATAACAAAAGAATCATGTGTAGTTTGAGCTAATTTTCTTATTTCATTCCAGCCATCATCATACATTAAAGAATCAAATTCACCAAACATATAATTTCCATAATCGTTTTGAAACACTTGATTTGGTAAGCTTAAATCAAAATGAATCATCCCGTCTAATTCATGCTTCCACTTATCAAAGACTTCCTTATTTTTAATACTTAATGATTTTAAATTCAACCTCTCTCCTCCTAATCTATCCTTTCAATCTAATTTTCAATGTAGCCCTTTGTTTACCTTTTGGAGTATAATCTGCTGTTGGTTTTTTTGTTGACTTTGCGTTATTTCTTACAATATATTTTGCGCCATTTTTTATCATTATGGACACATTCCCATCTTTAGATTTACTAGCTTTCCACCCATTTTGTGCTAAATTATTTTCAAACTCTCTTCTCGTTAAATTGGTCTGCCTATTCCTAACGATAGTACCCGGTTTTGTAACATCTTTATAACTAGAGGTTTTATTCCCTATGTTCCCCTTGTATTTTTTAGCATTTTTTGTAATTTTAGATATTTTTTGTACCTTTTTATAAGCTTTATACCCTTTATAGATACGATATCCATATATTCCAGCAATAATAACTGGATGATGTCCATCAGCATCTATTTTCATCACTGGATTATTATGAGCATATGTGTAAGCATTTTGAGTGATTGGATCATCTTCATCACCCGGATCAGGATCCACCGATAAGAACACACCATGGTCTGGATTATAGTATCTCGCAATCAGATAATACATACCAATCTCTTTATCATACATGTATCCAGCATACCCAAATGGATTGTCTGCGGCGATTCCTTTTGCGTCGCTCTTTACTACGTTACCCCACGAATCATATTCATACGTTGCTACAACTTCTTTATTTTGATCTGTCATCGCAACGACATGACCACGAGGGTTGTAGTGATAGTATAGCGTTTGTCCTTTTGACTTCATTGCCAAACGTGAACCATCTAGTGAATATACATATTGACGAAGAACATTGCCATTTCCGTCTGTCTCATATAACGGACTAATACTATCTCCATTATAAAAGTAGCGTGTTACTTGACCATTTATACTCTTTTCAATTCGACGATTATCGTCATCATATTTATAAGTTGCAAATGCATTGCTCTCACCTTGTTTTGTGATAGCAACAATTTGGTCATGTTCATTCCATGTATACTTGTACTTTCCATCAGACGTACGATTGCCATTCGCATCATACGTTAACGATTCATTTCCGAATTTTACAAGTTGATTTCCTTCATTGAATGTTGCCGCTATAGATTTTGTTTCTTTTCCATTCTCTACAACTTTCACACTTGTACGGTTTCCAAATCCATCATATGTGTATGATTTACTTGTTCCGTTTGGTAGTGCTTCATTTAATAATTGGTTAATCGGGTCATATACAAAGTTTGTTTCTGTTACTTTTCCGCCCGCACCTTCATGCTTGATCTTCGTACGGTTACCCGCTTGGTCATATTCATATCGTTCAGAAAGTAGAATACTGTTTGATGTACCTACTACTAAATCTTTTATTTTGTTCGCATGATCATAGTTGAAGGTAGAACCTGAACCATTTCCAGCTGTATACGTACGAACATTTCCTTGATCGTCATAATCAATTCGATATGTTTGCGAGCCATCCGTCACACGAATGTTTTGATCTAACATGTTGTAGTCATACGATACTTTATTTGTGTATCCGCCTTGCGTTACAGTTTGTTCTGTTTGTTCTTTTAGTTTTTCTGTCTTACTGTTTGCTTTGTCGTGATATGCCCAGTCAACTTTTCCCCCTCGGCTATCTGTTGCACTTGTGACGCGGTCAGCCTTGTCGTATGTATTTGTACGTTCTACGCCATTTGTGGTTATTATTAATTCAGTACATATTTTCACAATAAAAAAAGACTATCTAAAATTTAATTTAGAATAGCCCTTCTTTATTGTTACTCTACAACCTGCGTTTCCCATCCGTCATAACTATCACAAGTTCCACTATATAAAACCGCTAACTCAGCCATTTGCTTTGTTTCTTCCCAAACATTTTCTTTTGTTGGTATACAATTTTTCCCCACTATAAATACATAGAAACTTAATCCTTCTTCTGATACTTGTTCAGATGGTTCATAAATATCATAGCCTTTTTCATGTAGTACATCTGCAATTTTCTCAGCCATCTCTATTGTATCTACTAAAAAGTAATGTTCTAGATAGTGCACTTTCGTTAAATTAGATCCTGCATCCTTCAAAGCTGCTAATGTTTCTATATCCTGATTTTCTCGTTCTTCTCTTTTGTGATTTTTTTCTAACATCTGTAACATCCCCTTGGATCACTTTGTAGTATGGACGAAAGTTGCTGTCCTCAACATTAGTTTTTTGGTATTCAAACTCTATAATTGTTTATAAAGTTGTATACTGTTCTTTTAACCAATCTTCTATAACATATTGTCCTATTATCCCGGATGGATTTTTGATTTTCTTTGCTTCTTTTTCTGTAATTCTTTCACAATCACTTAAAGGAATATCTGCATTTCCTCGACTCAAAAAATAGCTCCCATCATATTCGGAAACAAAATCTGGCAATTTATACACATCTGGATTAAATACTGTCTCAGGAACGCTTCCAACTATACTCCATTCACCTTCCATCCAACCAGACCACGCAGTATATGCTGTAAATAATACTTCTTTTTGATTAGTATAATATCTTTTCAATTCACTTATACGTAGTTTTTTATCTGTAAACAGAGAAAAATATTCTACATATGTTTCCTCATCATAAGGGCGTGTAACATTTTGTCCTTTTACTAACATTCCATACGCATATTTATCTATTTCTTGAAGTTTTATAGCAAAAACCATACCCGGTTTATATGCTTTTTTTCGACGTTTTTTTAGTTTAAACTTACAGTCTACTACTTCCTGTTCTTCTAAAAGAAAACTTTCACTCTGCATTGCTAATGCACTTTGTAACATAACTTCTAACTCACTTATACTTGGTAATCTAGAAGGTCCTTCATTATATAGCTTTTCAATCTCTTGAAAAGCATCCATTAAAATATCAATTCCATCATCACTTATAAGCAGTCTTTTCTCTTGTTTTTCTTTCTCATAAAACGACAACTAAACTCTCTCCTTATACTAAATTATTTCTTTTTAAGTTTATTATATGCATTTCTTGACTCTTTCATATAATCTTTTATTTTTTTATTTTTCATACCTATGGGTCTTATTTCATTTCTTAACTTCTTTTTTCCACCATTTTTTAAATATAATCTATGTTCCAAACCTCTTGCTTGACCATAAGATAAATCTTTCGCAACAACAGTCATCTGTAAATCTCCATGTTTTCCTCTTTTATGGGCTGACTTACGAGCTGTTACATCCGATGTTCTTCCTATATATCTAATAGCTCCTTTTGAATTCTTCAGAGCATAAACTGCATGTTTAGCGGCTTTAATTCTTGATCCGCCAACAAACCCAATAGCACCTGCTGCTACTACACCTTTCCAATTCTTACCTGATTTATACGCCCCATATCCATCATAAAGCGCAAAACCAGCATTAATTAATAATGTTGGTGAATGACCATCTGGATCTACATTCATCACCGGATTATTATCACCATACGTATATCCATTCATCGTAACCGGATCATCTGCATCACCCGGATCTGGATCCACCGATAAGAACACACCATGGTCTGGATTATAGTATCTTGCAATTAAGTAATACATACCAATCTCTTTATCATACATGTATCCCGCATACCCAAATGGATTGTCTGCTGCGATACCTTTTGCGTCACTCTTTAATACGTTACCCCATGCATCGTATTCATACGTTGCTACAACTTCTCTATTTTGATCTGTCATCGCAACTACGTCACCACGAGGGTTATAGTGATAGTATAACGTTTGTCCTTTTGATTTCATCGCTAGGCGCGTGCCACTTGTTGAGTATACATATTGACGCAGTACAGTTCCACTACCATCTGTTTCATATAACGGGTTAATACTATCTCCATCATAGAAATAACGTGTTACTTGACCACTTACATTCTTTTCAATACGACGATTGTTTTCATCGTATTTATAAGTTGCAAATGCATTGCTTTCACCTTGTTTTGTGATAGCTACAATTTGGTCGTTTTCATTCCATGTATACTTATACTTTCCATCAGATGTACGATTCCCATTCGCATCATATGTTAACGATTCGTTTCCGAATTTGACAAGTTGATTTCCTTCATTGAATGTTGCCGCTATAGACTTTGTTTCTTTTCCATTTTCTACAACTTTCACACTTGTACGGTTTCCAAATCCATCGTATGTGTAAGATTTACTTGTTCCGTTTAGTAATGCTTCATTTAATAGTTGGTTAATCGGGGCATATACAAAGTTTATCTGCTATAATTCCTTTTGCATCACTTTTTAATAAGTTTATCTCACCTGCCATATACGTTTCTACCACTAAGCTACCTTAATATATACAAAGAAAGAAGAGCTTATATAAGCCCTTCTTTCTAAAAATAGTCCTCAAAATAACCTAAATCTTTTTCTATCCCTTCAGCACATCTGGATAATCACTTGATTTACCATTAAAAAAGTTCAATCCGATTTTCTCTTTCATTTGTTTTTCTAATAATAAAATTTCTTCTTCTGTCTTATTATCTAAAACTGTTAATAGTCCCTCGTTTAGAGGAAAAGAATTAGACCACGAAAGGGATTGAAGCTTATCTTCCCCTATACAATCAACAAATAATTTCCCGAAATGATTATATTCAAAGATTCCAGGGATTCTATTGTCTATCGCGCCTGTTATATGTTGTCTATTTATGATCCCCTCATCACTAATATATCCGTATATAGCATTGAATTCTGATACCAGCTTTTGAAATACCACTACTATTTTATCCTTATATTTCAAAAAGACCTTGTTTGAAAAACCAATTACTAAATAGTTGACGGTTTTTTCCTTAGGATTTTCCCACCAATTTACCATCAGGGAAATACCTTTTCCTTTTCCCAGCATTCCACCAGCAGTACCTACCATCTCATCTAACTCAAAATCATAGCACCCTGGTTCAGCAAGTGTCCACATTTCAATGGCTTTCTCCATAGAAAATTCTTTATTAATTGGTTCATATAGCGCAATCTTTTGAAACTCTATCCCAATCTCTTGAATCAGCTGAAAAAATATCTTTGCATATATTTCTGAACTAATATTTTCAGTTGTATAAATATTTATTTCTACCATAATAACCCTCTTTTGTATATTTATTATTTATTATACGTATAGTACTTATTTTTCCCATGTCTAACTTTTATTGTTCCCTTAGAATTTTCTATCAATTTTTTTAGTGGTTTAGATACTTTAGAGTGTCTAGAAACTATCAAATCAATAGGTTTTCCTGTATTCCCATAGTCTCTAAACTGCTGAGTCTTCGATACTTTTCGGACATCTTTAATTTCCGTAATTCTCCCTTTAGACAAACTATCAGGAATCCGGCCATTTACCGTTTTAGTATTTTTCTGTAATCCAAGTTCTTTTAATACTTTCTTTTCAAAGCTTCGACCTCTAGCGTATCTATATACATAGTGTCCACCTTTTTTACCTAATTTTTTAGCTGCATAACGAGCTACATGAGGAGCAGCTATTCTTGCTCCAACTACTACAACTGGAACAATAGGTATATTACCATCTGGATCGATTAACATTACTGGATTATTATCTACATACGTATATCCATTTTGTGTCACAGGATCATCTGCGTCACCCGGCTCTGGATCTATTGATAAGAACACACCATGCTCCGGATTATAGTATCTCGCAATTAAATAATACATGCCAATCTCTTTATCATACATGTATCCCGCATATCCAAATGGATTGTCTGCTGCGATACCTTTTGCGTCACTCTTTAATACGTTACCCCACGAATCGTACTCATACGTTGCTACAACTTCCTTATCTTGATTCGTCATCGCAACGACATCACCACGAGGGTTGTAGTGGTAGTATAACGTTTGTCCTTTTGATTTCATCGCTAGACGCGCGCCACTTGTTGAGTATACATATTGACGTAGAACATTTCCACTACCATCCGTCTCATACAACGGATTAATGCTATCTCCATCATAGAAGTAGCGTGTTACTTGACCATTTATACTCTTTTCAATACGACGATTATCGTCATCGTATTTATAAGTTGCAAATGCATTGCTTTCACCTTGTTTTGTGATAGCTACAATCTGGTCATTTTCATTCCATGTATACTTGTACTTTCCATCTGATGTACGATTTCCATTCGCATCATATGTTAACGATTCGTTTCCGAATTTGACAAGTTGATTTCCATCATTAAACGTTGCCGCTATAGATTTTGTTTCTTTTCCATTCTCTACAACTTTCACACTTGTACGGTTTCCAAATCCATCATATGTGTATGATTTACTTGTTCCGTTTGGTAGTGCTTCATTTAATAATTGGTTAATCGGGTCATATACAAAGTTTGTTTCTGTTACTTTTCCGCCCGCACCTTCATGCTTGATCTTCGTACGGTTACCCGCTTGGTCATATTCATATCGTTCAGAAAGTAGAATACTGTTTGATGTACCTACTACTAAATCTTTAATTTTGTTCGCATGGTCATAGTTGAAGGTAGAACCTGAACCATTTCCAGCTGTATACGTACGAACATTTCCTTGATCATCATAATCAAATCGATACGTTTGAGAACCGTCTGTCACACGAATATTTTGATCTAGCGTGTTGTAGTCATATGATACTTTATTTGTGTATCCGCCTTGCGTTACTGTTTGTTCTTTTAATTTTTCTGTCTTACTGTTTGCTTTGTCGTGATATGCCCAGTCTACTTTTCCGCCTCGGCTATCCGTTGCGCTTGTGACGCGGTCTGCCTTGTCGTATGTTTTCGTGCGTTCTACGCCGTTGACATGGTCTTTTACTTTCGTAACTTGTCCATTTTGATCACGTTCGAATGTAAATGAATCTTTTCCATTACGTTTTTCACCAACGACGCGATCAGCTGTATCATATACAGATTCTAAAATAGAGCCGTTTGGCATTGCGGTTTTAATCTTGTTTGCATTTTCATCATACGTATGTTCAATACGGCGGTTTAATGCATCGATATACACTGTATTTTTATTATCTACATCATATTCATATTTGTGTGTTTGTGTTTTTCCACCAAACATGACAGATTTCTCTGTTGTATTTCCATTATGATCGTAACGATAATTTACAGAAGTACCATTTTTTAATGTAACTTTTGTTAATAGATTATCTTTGTTGTAATCATATAGTTTTGTATTTCCTTTTTCATCTGTTTCGCTCTTTTTATTTCCTGATGCGTCATATGCGAAGCTGTTTTTCTGACCTTCTTCATCATACGTCGCAACAACATTTCCGTCGTTGTCGTACTCATTTTTAATAAGAGCGTTACCTTCTAGTAAACGAATGTCATCAAACCATACTTTTCCTTTATTCTCTCTTCTAAATAGAAGGTAGACTTCCATACGTTTAATTGGTTTAGTAGCAGGAATGACAACTGCACTACGATTCCAATCATTTGTACCACTTGGGAATTTTGCTTGATAGTTCGTACCACTACCATCTTGGTAATACACATCTGCCCAGATAGAGTAATCTCGTGAGAGCTTATCTGGTGCGGTATTTTCTACATTCTGAGATTTAGACATCCCTGTTAATGTAATTGTTTCTGCCTTTTGTTGGTTTAACTGTATGTGCGCACCGTAGCCTACATCTGAACCGCCATATTGACTGCGTTCTATTACAATAGATGAATCTCCTGCAAAACTTTCCTTACTAGATAGATCTTTCGCATCACAACTCGATCCATTGCCTCGAATCCATCCAGGAATACAACCCTTTTCCGTCATATTTTCAAAACTACTATTTTCAATCGGGTTAAAGCTAGAAGAAACTTCTCCTTTTTCCAATTGTACCTTATCAAACCAGGCCGAACCACCTGCATCCGCTCGGTTATAGTCAACTTGCAAATAAACTCTGACTTTTCTCGTTTGATCTGTCGTCTTAAAAGTTCCTTGGCGATTCGTCCAATCTTTTTCGCCCTCTACCCTATTATGACGCGTATCAAACCAGTTATTTCCATCACTAATTGGTTTGCCATCTTCTTTTAATAACTGGACATTAAAAAATGCACCTGCATGATTTAATGATGTTTTCATCATCCCGCTTAATGTATACGTTGTATTTGGCTCTACCACAACATCCTGAATCGCACTATGGTATCCCCAGCCAGTATTTTGTGCCTGTACGATCATTCTTAAAGATGAAGATCCGCCCAATCCACCCGGCGCAAAGATTGTATCTTTTCTCAACGCTCCTTGGCTATTGCTCTTTTCTTCAGTCCATCTCTGCGTATCACTCATCTCAAAACTTGGATTTTGAATTAGGTTTTCACCTGTCCCTAACTCCCTAGTTGTTTCAATTGGATTTCCAAATTGATCATATTGTATGAAAGATGATGTATTCGCTGCCTGGTTCGTTTCAGACACTTCTGTATTTGCAGCCTTATAAGCAACTGTTGTTTCACGATTCTCATTATCTGTTGCTTTAACAATCCCATTATCTTTATTGTACTCAAACTTCTCCGTTCCCATTTCATCAGTAACAGAAGTTACATTACCATTACCATCATAGGTCGCTGTTTCTGTTTGATTTTTAGGAGTTGTTGTTTTTACTAGATTATTCGCATTATATTCATACGTCGTTGTTAAATTCAGACGTCCCACATCTTCAACCGTTTTCACTGGATTTCCAGCATCGTTATACGTATAAACAGTTTTACGTCCTTTAGGATTCGTTAACGTAACTTCTTTCGCACCTGTATTATATGCTAATGTTGTAGCTTTCCCTAATGGGTCTGTCACTTTTACTAATCTATCATTCTCATATGCATACGATGTTTTATATGGTTTTGCATCTGTATGTTGCGGGTCATAGATAGACGTTAGTACCCCATTATCATATCCATATTTATATACTTTTCCTTCTGGAGTTGTAGAAGAAACGAGTAAATCACCATCGTACTTAAATGTAATCGTCTTGTTATCTGGACCGATTACTCTTGATACTTTCTTATAATGTTCATCATATTTCAGTACTAATTCTTTTCCTGAAGCATTTTTTATTTTTGATAAACGGAACTCATCATCATATTCATACGTTGTTGTATTTCCGTATTTATCTTTTACATATCCGATTCCTCGTAGATCTGTAAAATGATAGAAAGTAACTGTTTGATCACTATCCTTTACTTCATAACCACCTGGTACTTGCTTAATTTCTAAATATACACCAGTTGGTGCTTGGTACGTCTTTTCACCAGTTCTCGTAAAGGTAATCGCTGCACCATTTGCAGTATACAAAAGTAAATTATCTTCTGCATCTCGCCAAATAGATTCTTCTACACTACTAGACCAGCCATTACCAAAAATACCATTTCGGCCACCTTGGCTACTATAAGATCTCGTTAAGGAAGCATCTGGACCACGACCAGATAAAGTCATATCCTTTTCTTCCATTAAGAAGTTCCCGTTAAAAGCATTCACTTGCCCATTTAAAACTGGGATAGATGCCCAATAATCAAACATTCCACCGAATCCGAAATCTTCAGAGAACATAGGTACAAACGGCTGTGAAACGCTACTTTCAGCGTGTCCAACCTTACTATAGGCTGTTACACGGAACCAATATTTTTTAAAGCCACCATATTGACCACCCGAATTTCGATAGACTGGTGATGGATCCAACGATAGTTCTACACCTTTTTTATCATGATGCAGTAAAAATTGACCTTTCGCAATTTCATCTTTTGTTGGCCAAATATTTTGGTTTTGCGTTGTCCAATTTGTTGTATTCCCTACATCAAACGCTTCATAATCTTTCCCATTAAATATCCAAACTTTATAGCCTGTTGCTGCTGGAACAGGCTCCCATTTCAATGTTGCATAACCAGTTTGTCGATCAGTGGCATTAACATACATCGAACCTGTAGGTGGATTCATTGTTTCTAACGGAAGAAATGGAACGACTCCATCCGAAAGAGGACCATCCTCAAATGGATACACTGCCATAACACGAATCCAGTAACTACTTCTTTTACTATAATCCCCGTATGGACTTCCTGCTTGAAAAGCATTTTGATATATTGGTCCTGGATTAGTAGGTGCTTCTGCCCCTTTTCCATCATCATGTAACCAGTAACGACCTTGTGCGATCTCTTCTGGTGTCGGGAATAGTTTTTTATCTTTCGTTGTCCAGCTTGTCACATTACCAACTGGAATATATTCATAGTCATATCCGTTAAAAATAGCTAATTTATACTCTTTTGCCCCAGGAATTGGATCCCATTGCACATTAAAGTGACCTGTACCGCTCCCAGTTCCATTTGAATAAGCTTGTGCTTTTGGTGGATTCGGTTTCGCATACGAGTACTTCACTTCCAAGTACGGTGCATCTGCTCCACTTTCAGCTGCAATGAACTTCTTCCAATGACTTTGACCGTTTCCGTTTGCATGTAGCTTAAAACCGTTGTTTGGTCTCGCGCCCTCTACCCATGCTTTCACTGTATTTGTTACATTGAACTGAGCCCATTTTCCGCGTCCCACATCAGTCTGTGCAATGTTGTTAGAACCCGGCTTGTTATTCCAGTTCACGCTTCCAACATTCCATCCACCTGTTACTTCATCTAACCAAACACCATTCGGTTGATTTCCATAATAATGCCAAACGGCATAGGCGTGGAAAGTTGCACTTTCAATCTTTGCACCTTTTAAATTTGAAACATTCGGTTTAACGAATGCAAAGTTTGTTCCAGTTGATCCATCATAATACCCAACTTTTAATGTATAAGCATTTTGACCTGAATCCCAAAGTTTTCCTCCTGAATAATTAGCACTAGCAGATGAACTTGCAGCGTATGCATTTTCAAAGTTACCTAGTTCAACAGAAGGATCTACATATACCGGATATTTTCGTTCTGGTGCTTGTAACCACTGCGGATCAGCTGTAACAGTTAATGTATATGTTTTTTCATCTGTCTTCTCAATATTGTAACGAACCGCATCTGACGTTACAGCCTCACCTGATTGTTGATCCACATTTGAATCATTCATATACGGTTTCGGTAATGTGAAGACTTTTTCTTTTTTCTCATTTTGGAAGTCGATTGAACCATCTTCCTGTATATTCGGTGTTAAATCTGTTTCTAATGCAAACGTAAAAATATGATGTCCTGTATACTCGCGTAATACAAAATCTTCTTTTACATTTTCGTTAAACATCGTACTCTTTAAATCAATATTTGGAAAAATCCCTTTATACCATACTGTATTATTTTCATGTGTCGCAGTGACCGGTGACGGCTTCACTTCACCTTTTTCACCATTTGCACTTATTAATTTGTATTGAATATTATGATCTTTTATTTTAAATTGAACGTATTTTCCATCTTGTGTTGTTTTCTCAAATTCTGGTTCTAATTTTGTATTTTCCGTTACAATTTTTTCATTTGGTGCTTCTACTAATTTTGGTGAAACCTCTTCTAACTTTCCATCTTTCTCAATATGAATCGGTTCCGTATATACCTTTTTCGTATACGTACCATCATTATTATCGAAAACTTTCTCTGTTTCCGTTCTTTCTTCTACAATCTCAATCGGACTGGTCTGCACCCTAGCTTTGTCCTTCTTCAATTGATCTGGATGTGGATCTGGTAATTCCTGCTCTTCTTTCTTTTCCACTTCCGGACTTTGTTCTGAATTTGGAGATGGTGTAAACGGTGGTGCCGTTTCTGCCAACCCATTCAGTGGTATAGAAGTAACAATTAATGCAACTACGATAAGTTGAATTACATACCTATACCATTTCTTCTTAACTTGCTTCTTTTCCATACATTCACCCCTGATTCGCATCGGTTAATTTTATACAATAACGAATCTAATGAATTTTAGAATAAAACTCAATTGAAAAAATGTAAGATTTTCAAAAAAGATAACAATTCCGAAACTTTATCGACAATTTCCCTCTTTGTATTACATAATTCGACAAAATAAATTATAATATCAAAGTATATAAAATTATCGTTAACCTAGTGTAATATCTACTTCATTTATTATGATTAAATAATAGATTAACAAGAAAATTATTCCAAAAATCAGTATTCAAAACTTAATTTAACACAAAAAGAATTATCCCATGAAAGAGATTGAACCTATGTCAGGCCTTCAACCATATTTCATATAAGACTACACTATCACAGCAAACAAAAAAGGTGCTCAAAAGATATATTTTGAGACACCCTTCTGTTATTAATAAGTTGTTACTATAGTCGTTTTGCATTGTTAACTCTCTTAAATAACAAAATCCTCTGGAATAAACACCTTCACTTCTTTTGGCTGTACATATACAAAGTCACCCGCTTGAATGCTGAGCTGTCTAAACTGTTCTTTACTAATTTCTGCTTCTAAATACTCCTCTGTTCCGTCTCGCTTTAATTCTACATATACGACAGGTCCAACTGCGTGAGAGTATGATACTTTTGCGGGGATTGCATCTATACTTTGTTTCGTACGAGAGATGGATAAGTGATGCGGCCTTACGTAAGCTACTCCGTCTACGTTTGAAACGTGCTTATGCTCTGGTGCTTCTAGTTCCACTGATCCTACATTTAGCTTACCTTTATGGACGCGGCCGTGAAATAAATTTACATTTCCTAAAAAGTCGTACACGAACGGGCTTGCTGGGTTTTCATATACTTCTTCCGGCGTTCCCATTTGTTCAATGCGACCTTCATTCATTACAACGATGCGGTCCGCAACGTCTAACGCTTCTTCTTGGTCATGTGTTACGAATACGCTCGTAATTTGAAATTCGTCATGTAGTTTCCGGAGCCATCTTCGTAATTCTTTTCTCACTTTTGCATCAAGTGCACCGAACGGTTCATCAAGTAATAAAATTTTCGGTTCGACTGCAAGTGCCCGGGCTAGTGCGATACGCTGTCGTTGTCCGCCAGATAATTGCGCTGGGTAACGTTTGGCGAAACCATCCATTTTTACTAGTTTCAATAGTTCTGTTACTTTTTCTTCTATCACTTCTGCTGACGGTCTTAAGCTTTTTTTTCTCACCTTTAAGCCGAAAGCGACATTTTCAAATACATTCATATGTTTAAAGAGCGCATAATGCTGGAAGACGAAGCCAACTTGCCGATTTTTCACATGAATGCTCGTTAAGTCTTCCCCATCAAATGATATAGATCCGTCATCTGCTTCTTCTAATCCGGCAATAATTCGTAATAACGTCGTTTTCCCAGAACCTGACGGGCCTAATAAGGCGACAAGTTCGCCTTTTGGAATATCCAAATGAATGTCTGTTAGCGCCTGAAATGTACCATATTGTTTTGATACACCTTGAATTTGAATGCTCACCATAATCCCCCCTTATTGTCGTTTTTCCATTCTCCATTCAATCCAGTTTTTTATAACGAGCGTAAGAACAGCAATGAGTGACATTAAAGTCGCCACAGCGAACGCTGCTGAAAATTGATATTCATTGTACAAAATTTCAATGTGAAGCGGCATCGTATTCGTAACGCCGCGCACGTGACCTGATACGACAGAAACTGCTCCGAACTCACCGATAGCACGGGCATTACATAGAATCATGCCGTATAAAAGACCCCATTTTATGTTTGGGAGCGTAACGCGCCAAAACATTTTCCAGCCGCTTGCGCCAAGTGATAAAGCTGCTTCTTCTTCACTTTTCCCTTGCGCTTGCATGATCGGAATTAATTCACGTGCAACGAACGGGAAAGTTACAAAGATTGTTGCGATAATAATGCCTGGAACAGAGAAAATGAGTTTCACTCCATGTTCGAGTAACCATTCGCCAAGAGCCCCCCGCGGTGTGAAAAGTAAAACGAACACTAATCCCGCGATCACTGGTGACACAGCAAACGGCAGTTCAATAAGAGAAAGTAATACTTGTTTTCCTTTAAACTGAAACTTTGTAATAAGCCACGCAGCCGCTACTCCGAATATCGTATTAAGCGGCACAACGATTAACGCAACGAGAAGTGTTAACCTGATTGCCGAAAATGCTTCTTGATCTGTGATAGCGGCAAGGTATACATCAAATCCTTTTTCAAAAGCTTTCAAAAAAATTGTTACGAGCGGGAGTAATAGAAAGAGAGATAAAAATAAAACTGTAATTGTAATTAATATACTCTGTACAAGTTTAGATTCTTTTGTAGCTGACACACTTTTTACTATCTTCTTTTCTAATAATGTTGGTTCCACTTTCTCTCCTCCTATTCATTTTTTAATTCATGCCTTCTACTCCAGCTTTGAATCATATTAATAAGAAGAAGGAAAAGGAGAGAAATAATAAGCATTACAGTCGCTACAGCTGTTGCGCCCGCATAATCATATTGTTCTAGTTTCGTCATAATCATAAGCGGTGCGATTTCTGTTTTCATCGGCATATTCCCTGCGATGAAAACGACAGATCCGTATTCTCCTAATGCCCGTGCAAATGCGAGTGAAAAGCCAGCAAGTAAGGCTGGGAATATTTCTGGCAAAATGATTTTCACAAATATTTGGAAGCGTGACGCCCCTAAGCTAGAAGCCGCCTCTTCTACTTCTTTATCAATATTTTGAAGTACCGGTTGCACCATCCGAACGACAAATGGTAAACCGATAAAAGTAAGCGCAACGATTATTCCAAGTTGTGTGAATGCTACTTTTATATGAAACAGACTAAATATTTTCCCAATCCATCCATTTTCCGCATAAAGCGTTGTAAGTGTAATACCAGCTACAGCTGTCGGAAGGGCAAACGGTAAATCAATGAGTCCATCTAATAGTCGTTTCCCTGGAAATGTGTAGCGGACGAGTACCCAAGCGATTAATAAGCCGAAAATGGCATTTACAACGGCCGCTGCAAATGAAGTTGTCAAGCTCACTTGATAGGAATGTAACACACGCTCGTTCGTTATAACCTCAGCAAACTTCTTCCAACCTAACTGTGAAGTTTGAATAAATACGATAGAAAGTGGTATAAGTACGAATAAACTCATGTACAGCATTGTAAATCCAAGCGATAATCCAAACCCTGGTAAAACACGTTTCTTCCTCATCCTCTTTCACCTCATCCCCCTTTAGCAGCGCGTATTATTTTTGATACATTTTATCGAATACGCCGCCGTCATTAAAATGTTTCTCTTGTGCTTTTTTCCATCCACCAAATAGTTCATCCACTGTAAATAATTGAACTTTCGGAAATTGAGATGCATATTTTTCTGCTACTTTTTCGTTACGCGGGCGATAAAAATTTTTCGCCGCAATTTCTTGCCCTTTTTCTGAATACAAATATTCAAGATACCCTTCTGCTACTTTTCTCGTTCCTTTTTTATCAACGACTTTATCCACAACAGCTACTGGTGGTTCTGCAAGTATACTAATTGGAGGTGTTACAATTTCAAATTTATCTTTTCCGAGCTCTTTTTGTGATAGTAATGCTTCATTTTCCCACGCGATTAATACGTCACCAATTCCTTTTTCAACGAAAGTTGTCGTTGCTCCGCGTGCCCCTGAATCTAGTACTTCTACGTTTTTATAAATTTGGCCGACAAACTCTTTCGCTTTATCTTCACTATTGTTATACTTCTTCAGTGCGTATCCCCACGCAGCTAAATAGTTCCAACGTGCTCCGCCTGATGTTTTCGGATTGGGCGTAATGACAGATACACCTTTTTTCGTTAAATCATCCCAGTCTTTAATTCCTTTCGGGTTTCCTTTTCGCACAAGAAATACAATTGTTGATGTGTACGGAGTCGAATTATCCGCAAATCGTTTCTGCCAGTCTTCTGCTAACTGTTTCTTCTTGCTAATCGCATCAATATCATAAGCGAGCGCTAACGTAACAACATCGGCTTCTAAACCATCAATAACAGAACGCGCCTGACTTCCAGATCCTCCGTGCGATTGTTTTACATTTACTGTTTGCCCATTCTTCTCTTTCCAGTACTTCGCAAATTCTTTATTGAAGTCTTGATATAATTCCCTAGTTGGATCATATGAAACATTTAAAAGCTCAACTGTTTTTGTATCTCCACTTCCTTCAGAATTATTAGTGGACGTTGCCGAACCACACCCTGATAAAAGCACAACCGCTGATAATAAAACACCTGTACTTTTCATAAACGCTGTCTTACCCCACTTTTTCATCGTTAAGCCCCCTTAGTTATACAATAGAAAAAGGCACACAATATATTCACAAACGTGAACATTGTGCGCCTTCAGTTTATCTGATTAGCTTCTAATGTATTCTATTCTATTCGATTTCTTTTCATTTTAATTCTGTAATTCACATGTGTCAACTTGGAATTTGTTTTTCTTCCTAAATAAAAATCAGTGAGGATAGTCCTTCACTGATTTCAATTTATTTCTTCAGATTATCCGCAATACATGCTGCCGCTTTATCTAGAGCCCAACTATTATCTGTTCCAATTGAAATGTTTTCTTGGATTAAAATATTGCAATACTTCGCACCCCAATGATTGTTTAAATCAGCACATTCTTTTAGTAGTTTCATATTTTCATTTGTTTGCTCTTTATAAGTTTTAAAAATAACATCATATGTATCAGCTGCTTTTATATGAATATACCCAACATAACCATCAAATCGATAATGATTATCAATATTAAATAAAAAATATCATTTCCTACACAAATACGCCTTTCGTTCATTTTTAAATAGTAAATAATGTGCCGTATGAACTTTCCGTTCTAAATAATCAATAGAATACGAGCTTGATGGATCAACTAAATCACCTATCGCACCTGAAAGATGATCAATGACTTGCTGCAAAATCTCTAAGTTTTTCTTCTCATTTTCAGCATTCATTTCATCCATAATGTCACAAATAAGATATTGTACTCGCCGCAAACGTAATTCCTTCTGCTCCACGTATATCTCCTCCTTATTAGTCATATTACGGTTTAAATATATGGCACCATAGCTTAACCAATGCAAAAAAATACAAAGGCAACCATCTTCACAAAGATGGTTGCCCCTATTTTTAAACTTGCATCGCTTTTTCTCTCAAAGCTCTTCTCAGCAACTTACCCGTCGTATTCTTCGGCAATTCTATTAAAAACTCAATGCTTTTCGGCACTTTATATTTCGCTAAATGTAACGTGCAGTAATGCATTAGTTCTTCTTCTGTTACGTTCATTTGCTTCAAAACGACGTAAGCTCGTACGGCTTCTCCTAAGTTTTCGTCAGGAACACCGATTACGACAACTTCAGCCACAGATTCGTGCGTATATAATACTTCTTCTACTTCACGAGGATATACGTTATAACCGCCAACTAAGACGATATCTTTTTTACGATCAACGATATAGAAGTAACCTTCTTCATCCATTTTTGCTAAGTCACCTGTATATAGCCAGCCATTTTTCAACGTCGCAGCTGTATCTTCTGGTGCATTATAGTATCCTTTCATAACGTTAGGTCCGCGAACGATTAATTCGCCGACTGCGCCGACAGGTACTTCTTCCCCAAGTTCATTTACAATTTTATTTTCTACATGCCAAATATTTGTGCCAATCGACCCTGGTTTACGAGGACGATCTAGCGGATTGAAACAAGTAACTGGTGATGCTTCTGATAAACCGTATCCTTCTGAAACAATAACGTTAAAACGTTTTTCAAAGTTTTGCAGAAGAGCAACAGGCATCGATGCACCACCGGAAATACAAAGGCGAAGCGTCTTCACATCTTCTGCGCTTGCTTCTTCAAATAAATATAAATAATTGTACATCGTCGGTACGCCAGCAAAGATCGTTGGTTCGTACGTACGACAAATACGGAATACTTCTTTCGGACTAAATTTCGGTAACATTAAAATCGTTGCCCCGTTCACAATCGGTGCATTTACCGCAACTGTTAAACAGAATACATGGAACATTGGCAGTGCCGCAACGACGCGATCGTCAGCAGTAAATTGTAAATAAGACGCAACATCATTCGCATTACTATATAAATTTTTATGTGTGAGCATAGCGCCTTTCGGTTTTCCAGTTGTACCTGAAGTGTATAGGATAACCGCTACATCCTCTTCATCTAGTTCAGGGCCTTCGTATTGTAAATCTCCAGCCCCCACAAAACTAGTAAACGTTTTCATTTTTTCGGTTTCTGTATGGTTAAAATCTGATGAGGTTTCGCATATGATGATGTTTTCTAATGAAGGAAGTCTTGTTGTAAGAGATTGTATAACAGGTAGAAGGACGTCGAGTACGATGATTGTTTTTACATCTCCATTTTGTAAAATGTAATGCATTTCGTCTGCTGTATAAATTGGATTAACTGGAATAACAGTTGCTCCAGCTTTCATTGTTCCGTATAAACCGACCAAAAAATGTGGTGAGTTTCCAACAACTAATGCGACATTGTCCCCTTTTCCAATGCCCATTGCTGCTAAATTGCTAGAAAACCTTGTGACCATTTTGTTTAATTGGTCATACGAGACCGACTGATCCATAAATATATAAGCCGGTTTATCCCCCTTCTTTTTCGCCGTTTCAGCCAAAGATTGAACGAGATTCACACAAACCCCACCTTTATAAAATTTAGAATATTTAAAAATTCTAAATTAATTATATTAAAAGAAAATTAAAGTAGCAAGTGATATTCTATTAATTGCATATACACAGATCACCTCCTCTTAGTTTACTTTGGAAGGATAAGGGGATTTTGTTTGCAAGTAATTTATGAAACTAGACCAAAAATCATTTTAGGATAATATGCACTCATCTTTTCTCTAATTTTAGTAAGTTCCTCTTTATTTAACGTCGTATGCTCTCCAAACAAGTTAATCGCGTCCGCTCCATCTTCATGAAAATACACCGTCACATATAATGTCGGTAACCCTGTATTGTCTTCATCTATCGAAAAGACGACATCTGGTGTTTTATTAACAGTGCTGAATGTTTCATTTCTTTTCCACTTCTTATTTTGAAACATGTCTTGTATATCATGTATCTTTCGTTTGTTATCTGTATGCGTAAAATATATAACATTATCCTCCGCTGGTTTTCCGATAGACAAAAGTGTACGACTTGAGGGCGTTTCATCGTTACAGGCTGTCATTCCGATGACGAAGCTGAGTAATAATACAACGTACATTACCCTTTTCATTTCGAACCGCCTCCTTTTGAATATATATATATTCCTTTATAAGAGGCAGATGTCCAGTGATTTTATGGTAAGTGAAATTATATCGACTTACCGACAAAACGTGACAATCTACGCAAAAAGAAAGAGGCTGCCTGTTACGGCAGCCTCCCTCATTTTTAGAAGAATAAATGTAAGAAATCTTCTGTTGTAATATTACCGAAGTAACGTGCGATATCTACGCCTTCTAAAGCTACAGTGAATGCATCTTTATCGAATTGTACGCCTGTTAGACGCTCTTCAATGTCATGCACATCTAGTGATCCGAAGAAGTCACCGTAAATTTTACATTCTGTTACTGTTCCTTTTTTCACTTCAAGACGAACGTCAACTTGTCCAACTGGGAAGCGGTGTGAATGTTGTAAGTTGAACTTCGGAGATTTTCCGTAGTTCCAATCCCAATTTTGGTAGCGTTCTTCAGAAAGTTTATGGATCTCTTTCCAATCATGTTCTGTTAATTCGTACGTTGGAATTTCTGTTTCCCCTTCGAAAATTGTTTCTAGAAGAAGTTGTCTAAATTCTTCTGTCGTCATTTTTTCGTTTAAGAACTCTGTAATGTTCGCAACGCGGCTACGGATTGATTTGATTCCTTTTGATTGGATCTTATCCATTTTTACTTTTAGCGCTGATACGACGTGATCGATTTCAGAGTCAAATAGTAACGTACCGTGACTGAACATACGACCTTTCGTTGAGAACTGCGCGTTACCTGAAATTTTTCTACCTTCAGCTAAAATGTCGTTACGACCACTTAGTTCTGCATTTACGCCTAATTTACCAAGCGCTTTCGTTACAGGCTCTGTGAATTTTTTGAAGTTGCTGAAACTGTCTCCGTCATCTTTCGTAATAAAGCTGAAGTTTAAGTTTCCTAAATCGTGATATACTGCGCCTCCGCCAGATAGACGACGAACGACATGAATCCCTTTTGCTTTTACGTAATCTGCATTAATTTCTTCTACTGTGTTTTGGTTTTTACCAATGATAATGGAAGGTTCGTTAATGTAGAACAGTAAATATGTTTCGTTAATATCTAAATTCTTCACACAATATTCTTCAATTGCTAAGTTTATTCTAGGGTCTGTAATTCCTTTATTATCAATAAATAACATCGTATCACCTCATGAGTTCCATACGTAGCCACTATGCGCTAACGTAATATGGCCACTGAAAATTTGTTTTGCTTCTGTTACTAAATCAGATGGGTTACCTGTATGCGGTAAATGCGTTAATAAAAGTTCTTTTACATTCGCATCTTTCGCAATACTTGCTACTTCTGTACTATTCATATGCCCTGCTTTTGCAGCTTCTTGATGTGCATACATATTACACTCACAAATGAAAAGATCAGCATCTTTCGTGAATGGAATAAATTCAGGAATATAACTGGAATCAGCGCTATATACTACAGCGTCACTACCAGCTGTAATGCGCATTGCAAAACATGTAACAGGATGAACAGTTTTTAAGAATGAAATTGAAAACGGTCCAATTTGAAGTGTTTCTTCTGGATTGTATGCGATTCCTTTCGTATGCGGTTCATGCGTTAAAGAGCTGAATCCATTCTCGTCAAACGTATGACCGTATATTGGTAGTTCCGGTAGTTGCCTTGTTGTCGCACTCGTAATTAATCTCGCATATTGCAATACCCCAATGTCTGCAACATGATCGTGATGATAATGCGAAAGTACAACTGCATCTATATCAGACGGTGTTATATATTTTTGAAGCTGTGCTAGTACACCACTACCACAGTCTACAAGTAAACGAAAACCATCGTGTTCAAACAAATACCCCGACGTTGCTTCTCCCGCTTCTGGAAAGCCGCCCCAAAAGCCGACAACAGTCATTTTCATATGTATCCATCCTTTCTAAAACCGAGTAGCAATGCATGTTTCACTTACATTCTACATTGTTAACTATAATCCATTTCCTAAACTTTTTCATTATTTTTCAACTTTGTTATAAAACAGTTGTTGACTTTTATTTTTTGTACTAATACAATGATAGTAAGAAATGGAAATGGAGGGATTGACATGATCGATCAACCAATGGAGTTTTTCAGAAATTTACCGACGAAAACTTGTGCACACTGCGGGAAAGAAATTGATGAGCAGCACGAAGCATACCATAACAAATGTGATGACTGCGTTCACGAAGAATAGTAGTTTATGAACAGAAAAAAACCTAGCAGACATAGTCTACTAGGCTAATAACATCGTATCCTTCTTCATCGTTGAACCTTTCACCAAGAGCTCCAGTTCAAACTCATACAATTCTTTTTGTCGATAATTTTTCGTATGGATTTTATCCATCATCAGGTCGACAACTTTTCGGGCCATCTCATCGATTGGCTGTTCAATTGTCGTAATACCTGGCTCTGTAATCTGTGATAATATTTGATTATCAAAACCGATAACAGCGAGATCATCTGGAATGCTCCAGTCATGGCGTTTTGCCTCTGAAATGATTCCAGCTGCTACCTCATCGCCTCCTGCCAAAATCGCGGTAGGATTTTTTTTGTCCTTTAATACTTCATGGAATATTCTCTTTCCATCGTCCCAAGAGAAAGCGTTTTCAAGAAAATCGATCGCTTCTACTTGGCGGCTCTTCTCCGTTATGGCACGTAAAAAGCCCATTTTTCGCTGTTGGCTAACCACTTTGGTTTCGTTACCACGACAAAAAATAAGATTACGATATCCTTGTTCTAACACATGCTTAGCAGCTATGTATGCTCCTTGCGCATGGTCGAACTTCACTGTTGGAACATTTGCTTCCTCAATATATTCATTACATAACACGATTGGACCGTGCTGTAAGTATGGCTCTACTTCTTCCCACGGATTTTCTAGTGAACATAGAATAATCCCATCTACTTGCTTCGTAGATAATAATTGTAAATACTCCATCTCTTTTTCCGGTAAATATCTTGTTTGACAAATAATCAGTTTATATTTATGTTCAGAAGCAGCAATCTCGATTGCTTCAATAAATCTACTGAAGAAAGGATTTGTAATCCTTGGAACTAGCACCGCAATTGTTTCTGTTTTTTGTTTACGAAGCCTTCTCGCCGCAGAATTAGGAACGAAGCCTAAATGCTTCATTGCTAATTGAACCCTTTTCTTCTTCTCATCTGAAACATATGGATGATTATTGATCACCCTAGAAACCGTTGTCCTTGATAACCCCGCTAATTTCGCCACGTCCTCTATAGTCGACACGAAATTTTCCCCCTTTGCATGAAAACGTTTTCTTAAATTGATTATATAGTATATTATTGGAAACTGCAATATGGGTTGTTATGATTTTACTATATTAATATTATACATAGGGAAAAGTCTGTTAATGGGAGGGGAAAACATACTGCTTTTAGAAGTTTATAGTAGGCATATTTATAAAAATTTGAAGGTGATATTTCATGAATCGGACAGATCGTTTATTAGCTATATTAATTGAATTACAAAGAAGACAAACTGTAACAGCAAAAAGCTTAGCGGAAAAATTTGAGACAAGTATAAGGACTATTTATCGAGATATGGATGCACTTAACGAATCGGGTGTTCCTATTTATTCAATGCCTGGTCACGGTTATTCATTAATGGATGGTTATTTCTTGCCCCCCATTCAACTTACGCCTGAAGAGGCTGTGACTCTTTTACTAGGCGGTGATTATATCGAGAAAACTTTCACTTCCTCTTTTTCTTTACATGCGCAATCAGCAAAAGAGAAACTTGAGGTTGTCCTCCCTGCTGATCAACAAAAGAAAGCCCGGGAATTACGAGGAACTTTTCGTTTCCTTTCTCCCATATTTTCGCATCAGCGATCTGAACAAGAAAAACTAGAAAATCAACTTCTCCTATTGCAAGAATCTATTCAAAAAGAACAAGCTATCTCTTTTTCTTATCGTAAACCGAGAGAAACTACAAAAATAAAGCGAATCGTTCAGCCTTACGGTTTAGTCAATATTTCAGGAATTTGGTACATCGTTGCCCATTGTTTACTTCGAAAACAAATACGTAATTTTCGTTTAGATCGTATGGAGAAATTACAACAAGAGCAAGAATTCTTTACGAAACCGAAAGACTTTTCTTTACAAAACTACAAGCCTGAAAGCAATCGTACTGTTACAATCCATTTATTGTTTCCATCTCATATTGCACATAAAATTATTGAATCACGATATTTTTTTATAGATTCATATGAACATAGAGATAACGGTTTTCACGTCTTTTTGAAATCAAGAAACATAGACGAAGTATTTCAATGGGTATTGAGCTGGGGAAGCCAAGTGCAAGTACTTGAGCCACAAATTCTTTCTGAGAAAATCTGTGATGAAGCAAAAAAAATGTTAAAACTTTAATTTCACTACTGACATAATGTTGTCAGTATCCCTCCTTTATAGTAGGTATTAACAAATACATTTTCATAAAAAGGAGTTAACAATATGAAGAAATTTGAGGAGTTAGCAACGTATTACATGGAGGAATTAGAAAAGTACTCAATAGAGCAATTTAAGATGAAGCCTTCTAGTGAGGAATGGTCTCTCGGTCAAATGTATAATCATTTAATTGCCTCGACATATATGCAGTTAGATGCAATCGCGAAATGTAGAACTGTAGTGCCTTCTGCAACTAACAAAAAAACGGATATGGGGGAAAAAGTATATAAGCTTGGTGCTTTCCCGGATATACAAATCAAAGTACCAAATCATCCTGGATATACACCTAAAAATCCCTCTAATAAAGAAGAAATACAAAAGCGTATTGTGGAATTAATTACAGTTGTTAAAGACATTGAGCCCACACTTTCTTCTATTCCAGGTGATTGTAAAGTAGAACATCCTGGGCTTGGTTACTTACATGCAGCAGAATGGTTTCAACTTATTTCTATGCATTTTGCACATCATCTTCGTCAGAAAGAAAGATTGGAGACAAAAGTTTTAGTGTGAAAAATTATAAAAGGGGATTGGTCTATATCCAATCCCCCTTTTATAGTTCTGCTTCTCATATATTTTTACGGCTTTGATATTTCCTGCATAAATCCAGCCATACTCGCTAATAAACTAGTGAAAACGAAAAGTACAATAATAAGAGGAATAAGTTTATCTTTATTTAAATTCGTAATCGTTTTTAAACCTATACCTAATAAAATGTAATACCAAATATTAAATATATCTATTCTTTGAGCGATTGTATGTAAAACCATATTATCCGTTGCTATTGCCCCTAAACTTGTATAAGATATCTCATATCCATTTAGAGACAATGCAATGAATCCATTTAACATCATCCCTATTCGTAATACAAACGAAGCATAAATAATGATAGGAAAGGTTTCTTTATAGGTAATATCCACCCCGAAAAAAATCATAATATTTTTATAGAATATAGGCGCAAAAAATAAGGCTACGATTCCACTGACTGTAGAAACCCCAAATGTGGTAAAGAAAGTTATGTATTTTGGTACAGTAAATCCCGTTTTATCATGAAACATACTAAACGCAGGATTGTTTAAAGTATTCCAAGACATTAACGCACTTGAAATTATAATGAATACTATTAAAAGAGCGAGTGGTAAAAGTATATTCCGTTGATTCTTCATCCTTTTGAATTGTAGTGTTGGCGAAATGAATATCCCAAAAATTGATGGTTTACCCGAAATCTCTTCATGTATAAGACTACTAGCTTGCAAGAAAATTCCCCTTCCTCATTACATTTATAACTCCTCCCACTTCACCCAAACTTCTCTCCCATTTATATGGTACATATTATCCTCGCGATCCATAAACCCATGCACAATAAACTCCCGTCTAATTGTACAAAAGTCATCGTGATATTGTTTTATGAATGTATTCATTGCTTTTTCCGTATATTGATTTTCAGCGTTTAATTTGCTAATTAAATGCTCTAACAATACTAGCTTTTTCTTCTTTTGACCTGGAATCGATTTTAGGCGGTCTTCTTTATCGAAAAAGTTACGAATCGTCGTATCCCTGAATTTCATTTCACTTTCAGTCATTTTATTGCCCCCATCAGTTTTTATATTATACATTTTTATTGTTTGCCCTTACTATTCTTCTTCATTCTTTCACTTATAACGTCCATAACGTAATATCCACTAATTAACACATAGTAGAATAAAAGTATCCCTAGTGTATCTTTTATACTTGCATATTCCTCTTTATGAAACAAGATAGGTGAAAGGGTGAAAATAAGAAAGAAGATTAGCGGATACAAGATAAAATAGTAAGTAAGATTTCCTTTCATCATATCAGCTCCCATGTAATATACTTCTATTCAAATTGTTGCAATCCCTGTTCTTTTATTTAGGCTACACATGGAATATGGTAAAATCAAGAAAAAGAAGGACTACAAATGACATTCCACTCGAAAATGGATACAGTCTTCTTATCTATCATCAGTTTCGCTATTTTCACCACTGGTGCTGTAACAATACTTCCTCTCATATTTGATGATGAAGCTACTATGACAGATGCATACATTCTACTATCTATTTTCTTTATATCTTCTGGCTTCCTATTATGGTGCTCCTTTTCTATTACATATACATTCTATGAAGATTACTTGTTCGTGAAAGGTGGCCCATTTCGAAGTAAGATTCCGTACGGCCATATAACGAATATCTCGAAAACAGATAACATTTTAATTGGATACCGTATTATCTCTTCAAAAGATTGTTATGAAATCTTTTATACGTCAGGAACTTTAGGAAGTGTAAAAATCTCACCGAAAGATCCTGAAAGATTCATATCCGAACTACAGAACAGATGCCCTGCATTACAATAAAAAAAGCACCAAAAAGGTGCTTTTTTCTATGCTTCAATCGATTGATTTTCCGCAATATTTCTAAATTGTCGTTTGTGCATCCAAGTTAAGGATGCAATTGTTCCAAGCGATAACACAACGATGAAAATCATGAGTACCCCTACGTTTTGCCACATAAAGTTAAAGTCTCCACTTGATACAACTGCTTTCAATCCTGATACAGAGTATGTCATCGGTAACCAAGCATTGAATGGTTGTAAAAACTTCGGAATCAATTCTAGTGGGAATGTTCCAGCACTTGTTGTAAGCTGAATAATTAATGTGATGATGGCGATGAAACGCCCTGCATCACCAAACGCTGTTACTAAACATTGAATTAATGCGATAAACGCTAAACTTGTAACGATGCTAAAAAGTATGAAATACGGAATACTTTGTACTTCTACACCTAATCCGAATAGTAATATAACATCTGCTACTATCGCTTGAATAATACCGACTGATAATAACACGCCGAACTTACTAATAAACCAACTAAATCCTGATTTTGGAACACCAACTGTATCACGTAATGGATATACGATTGATAATAGTAATGCCCCAACGAATAAACCAAGTGATAAGAAATACGGTGTAAATCCAGTTCCATAGTTTGGAACTTCCGCCATTTTCTCTGTCTTCACTTTTACAGGACTTGCAAACATATCATACGTTTTATCCGTTCCTTTTACTTCACCAGTTTTCTCTGCCCCTTCGCCAAGTTTCTCAGCAAGTTCCCCTGAACCATCGTTTACTTTTACAAGACCATCTGTTACTTTTCCAGATCCGTCTGCTAGTTTATTTACTCCGTCGATTAGCTGTGTTGAGCCAGTTGACATTTGATTTAGGCCACCATTTAGAGTACCTATACCAGTTGTTACTTGACTTGAACCGTCCGCTAATTGCGTTATACCACCTGTCATTTGGTTTGCTCCTACAGATAATGTACCTAAACCGCCTGTTACTTGGCTTGAGCCATCTGCTAATTGATTTACACCACCTGCCATTTGGTATGCTCCTGCAGATAGTGTTCCTAATCCACCTGTTACTTTACCCGAACCATCTGCTAGTTGATTTACACCACCTACCATTTGATTTGCTCCTGCAGATAATTGACCTAATCCACCTGTTACTTTACCCGATCCATCTGCTAATTGATTTATCGCATCAATTAATTGACCTGATTCGTTTTTAAATGTATTTGCGCCTTCTTTAGCATTATTTAATTTCGTACCAAACCCTTGGAATTTTTCAACAAATCCTGTTTGTGCACTGGATAATCGCTCAATACCAACAGTTAAAGATCGTAATTCTGCTGCATTCGGCAGTTTGCTGTGTCCATCACCTGTTTTTTGATTTATTTCGCCTTTTAATTGTTTTACTTCTTCATTTAATTTATTTGTTCCACCTGCTACTCCGGCAGCTTTTTGCTGAACTGTCGCTGTACTCTTTACAGCACTTGTTACGAATGGTTGTAACTGCTCTTGATATTCTTTTGGTAAACTTTCAATTTTCTTTTGTAAATTCGCTACATCTTGCGCTGCATTTTTTGCATCTCCTGCTGTTGATTGTGTAAGTTCATTTAACTGATTTACATTCGCCCCAGCTCCATCTATTTTCTCATTTACTGTATTTAATATAGAAGGGCCTTTCGACTGCATTTCCTCTAAACCTGCAGCAGAACTTTTCACTGTACGATTTAAATCTTCCAAACCCTTTTCAATTTTTTGAGAAGCTTCCTCTAATTGTCTTTGTCCCCCAACCAGTTGTTCCATACCATTTGATAGATCAGTTGTTCCTGTTTTTAATTCACCGGATTTACTTACTAATTTGTTCAAACCACCGGTCACTTTCTCAGATCCATCATGTAATTCACCAATTCCTTTTTGCATTTCACCCGTTTTGCTATTTAACGTATTTAAACCGTCTGTTACTTTTCCGGAGCCATCTATTAATTTCCCGATACCTGTCTGCATCTCACTTGTTTTACTATTTAACGTATTTAAACCGTTCGTTACTTTTCCGGAGCCGTCTACTAATTTCCCTATACCTATCTGCATTTCACCTGTTTTGCTATTTAGCGTATTTAAACCGTTTGTTACTTTGCCTGATCCATCTACTAATTTATTAGATCCATCTGCTAATTTCTGAACTCCATCCTTCATCTCTCCAGACTTCCCTTGAAGTGTATGAAGGCCATCCGTCACTTTACTCGAACCATCATGTAACTCACTTGATCCGTCGTGTAGTTTACTTGCTCCTTCCGCTCCATCTGCTAATCCTTTTGAGACGTCTTGAATGGAATCAAACATTTTCTCTGCATATGTTTTCGTTAACGTACTTGATACTTCACCTTTAATTTTTTCAATGGCTGTTCCGCCAATTTGTGAAGATAAGAAGTTTAAGCTTTCGTTTGGAATGTATTCTAAGTTTAATGGTTTTGGATCATCTTTTAATAACGTTGTAGCGTTACTTGAGAAGTCATCTGGAATGCGTACTAACATGTAATACTTTCTACCTTCCATTCCTTTTTTCGCTTCTTTTTCACTTACAAATTCCCATTTAAAACTTGTATTATCTTTTAAGTTGTCAACGAGCCCTTTTCCGACCTCAATTGGTTTTCCATCAAATACTGCACCTTTATCTAAATTGACTACCGCCACTGGCAAATCATCTAACTGTTTATACGGATCCCAAAAGGCCCATAAAAACATACCTGCATATAAAATTGGTACGAATAAAACCGCGATAATTGGAATTAATATTTTTTTACTTTTTATAATTTCAGTAAACTCTTTACGAAGTAACTGATTCCATTTCATCATTTCTCCCCTTTTCTGAATGACCAAATTGTTCATTTGGTCATTTTCTCCCAAATAAAAAGGCTATACCTATTCATACATATGCCTTATCCCCGAATTTATACTATGCAACTGTTTCTTCATATGAAGTGAATATGTCTATTACCCCTCCCTAAAATAAATGTATGACCGATTTGTTCAAGTGGTCACTTTTTTATAATAATAAAAGGATTATCTTAGTTTGACAATCCTTTTAATAAATAAAGTTCAAATAATTCTGCGATTTTTTCTTTTTCTAGCGGTTCATGATTTTTTTCCCAATCAAAAATAAGCGATACGTATAAGCGAAGCATAATAAATGCTGTAATTTCTGGATCACATTTGCTAATTTCACCTTTATCAATCGCAATCTTCAAATACGATTGAATAACAGAAACGATTTCCACATCTACTTGTTGCATCACTTCTTGTACTTCTTTCGTTCCCATATCGCGCTCTTCTTGAATTAATTTAATCATGAGCTGATGTTCTTTTCTGAATTCTAATATGCTATATAATGCTCTATGTACATTTTCAAAAAATGAAACATCTGAACGAATTGCATTTTCTGCAACTTGCTTCATTTCTGTAATTAAATTAGAAATAATTTCACCAAATAGCTCTTCTTTATTCTTGAAAAAAGTATAAATCGTTCCTTTTCCTACATTCGCTAACTTCGCTACTTGATCCATCGTTGTTGCTTTATAACCGAACGCTGAAAAAGACTTTGTTGCAGCTTCAATAATAGAACGTTTTCGATCTATCGCCACATCGTCACCTCCAAAAATGACCAATTGGATAATATAGTCAATCAGTACATCTTTGATATTACCACACGCTTACATTCTATACAAGTTCTCTTTTTTATTATTTCCAGTATAAAAAATTCCAGTCAAGTTATATCATACTGTCCATAGTTTATCAGAAGAAAAGAGAAAAGGAAAAGGCGTTCTGAAGATATACGATTAAACCTTACTTCACAACAACAAATTTCCCTTTTTTCAAATAATCAAATAAAAAAACAAGAAAATCTTTACATTTAATAGTAATATAGAAAATAGACAAGTTTATCAAAATAGTGGAGGCTTTTTCAGTCATGATGCGTGCGCTTCGTTTAAATATAAAGCAAGCTTTTTGTAATCGTGTTTCTTTAATTATTATGTTTAGTGGATTCGTTCTTATTTGTATTTATCATTATTATTATGTCATTCGTTATTTAGGAGACGCTGCGAGCGGACCTATATCAACAGATATAAAATGGATCGGATTTCGCGACAATGAAATGGATGTTTATTTATTATTAATGCCAGTTATTGCGAGTTTCCCCTTTAGTACAAGTTACAATTCGGATAAGTCAGATGGTTTTAAACCGTTCGTGAGTAAGGGGATTTCTATATTTCCTTATTCAGTAACGAAATATATCGTTACATTTTTTTGCGGAGGATTTCTTTATACGCTTCCATTCATCTTATCGTTATTATTTTGCAAATTAACCATTCCAGACGGAACACCTACGATTGGTTCAAGCATCATAAATGCTGATGGAATGTTCGCAAACCTATATTTCGATGCGCCTCTCACTTACATTACTGTATATATCGGAATTAATTTTTTATTTGCAGGTTTAATGGCCCTTTTAGGACTTGCTGCATCTGTATGGTCACAAAAGGACTATATGGCAATTCTCTTTCCATTTGCAGTTGCCTCCATTCCTTACGTCCTGCTAAATACAATATTTCCTTCAATAGGCGGAGCACCTATTCATTTATATGATCCGAAACAACCATTGCAAGGCATGTCACCGTACATTTTAACGATGCAATGTGCTTTCTTTCTTCTCGTTAGCTTATTTATGTATATACAAGGAGTAAAGCGGGATAGAAAAAAATATAGAAGAAGACTGCAAAAAAGAGATCGGTGCAGAAAAGCGTTTCAAGCAATTTCAGACTAAATCATTGAACGAATAAGAGCGTAATTCCCTAAGTTAGCTTAGGGAATTACGCTCTTATTCTCATTGCTCATATAATCCCCCTCCTCTTTACGGCGTACCTGCCAACCCCCATAAAATAACGAACACCGCAAAATAAATCGCTTTAATACCTACAACTGAACATAATAAAATAATTGCATATTTACTTAATTCTCTTCTTGCACCTATTAAAGTAAAAATGACTGCCAAACTAAACGTTATATAAGAAGCTGCTGTATTGATTAAGTTATACGTAATGTCCAAGTTTTGAGTAAGTCCTGTTACATCAGCTAAAAATTGTAGCATGACGATCGTACTGAAAAAAATCGCAAGCTGATTCATTAATTTTCCATTTAACCACGCTTGCATCTTTAACCTCCTTGTTATAAAAACTGAATTTTTAATTAATTTTAGCATGATTTTTACAGAAAAAGAACGCTCAGTATATCTCTAAGCGTTCTTTCATAACTATTTAAGAAGCTTTCTTCAAATCAATTTGAGCAAGTACTGGGTCATGGTCACTTACACGTCCATGTTCTTTCATAATGTTTGAGTTTAAATGTACTGGATCTACAATTGTGTGCGGTGCGATGTTGTTTGTTACTAAAATATGATCTAGCACTTGTGCATTTCCTTCATGAATGTACGTGTAGCGGTTCTCTTTTGGCACTGTGTTTAACATATTCTTTAAGTTTGTTCCTTCTAGTGCTTTTAGTGGTTTAGCAAACTCAAAATCGTTCATATCTCCTAACACAACAACTGGTGCATTCGTGTTCTTTTTCTGAATTCCTTGTACGAATTGATTTACTTCTTGCGCTAATTGAATTCGTTTTTCTTCACTCTTTAATACGAGCGGCTGCACTTTTCCAAATGGCGTTGCATCCCCTATTTTTGAGTTTAAGTGATTTGCAACGACAACAACGTTTTGTCCTTGGAACGTAAATTCTGCCGCAAGCGGTTTACGTGTACTTTCAAATAGTGAGTTTTCGTCTCCAATGCGAACGACATTTTTATCAAGCAACTTCGGTACTGCTGCTAATTTCACACGTGATGGGTTGTAGAAGAAACCGACGCGAATATTCGCTCCTGGTGCTCCTCCGTCTAGATTATTGTTCGGAGCAATTTCTACATACTCATACTTAGGCCCGCGAATTTCTAGTACTGCATCAATGATACGTTTTGCGCTTAATGAAGCATCTGTTGTACCGTCATTAATCGATCCGTTATTATCTTGCATTTCCTCTACACCGATAATATCTGGCATTTTTAAATTGTATTTAATAGAATACGCTAACGCTTTTACTTTTTCATCTGTTGTTTCTTTTTTATTCGCCGAGAAATTTTCAATGTTATAGGTAGCAACTGTTAACTTATCAAGACGAGGCTGAATATTCGCCCCTACTTGCTTAAATCCACCGTCTACTACAGCTGGTAATTCCGTTATTGGCGCAATACGGAACGCACCGTAATCATATCCGACTACCCCTGTTATATTTCCCGTGAAAGTATCTCCTACTTTTGCTACATAATCACGAGGTACTTTTACAGAAAGACGCTCTGGGTTTAATTGATTTTCATCTAATACAGGTGTGCCATATTTCGTTACGACTTTATCACCGCCATTTTCTACTGTTACATATAAATTCCCGTTTTTCTGAGGCGCAATAATTTTTGGTGTTGGCATCGTAACGCGCATGCCTTCTATACTTTCATAGAAGTCGATTGCATCTTCATTTGGATCAAATAAACCGAATGCATCATTATCGATAATTTGATCAGGAATTTTCACACCGTTTTCTCCAAGTACAATCGGTGCTGGTAAAACTTGATCTTTTGCGATTACAGCAACGCGGCTCGCTTTAATTTCAGTCGTCGTTAAATCTGTGTCAAACCTTTCTGCATATCCAGGACCAACATATTCTTCTACTTCTCCATCAACTTGAATAAGATCTCCTACTGCTACATTCGCATCTTTTTTGTATACATAAATACCTTCTGAAGTAGCTGGATCATTATCTGGCTGATTATCTTCTATATAGAAACCATTTTTATCAAGCGCTGTTACAACACCTTCCACATTGTATACTTTCTTTCCTTTATAGGGAGAAATATGTGATTTTCCTTGAATATCATGAATACGAACTGGTTCATTGTTTACGATAATAAATGAAAATGTTGAAATCGCTGAAGAAGTAAGCCCTTCTTTCTCTGCAATTGCTTTAATTACACTATTTTCATTCACTATAATTTGTCCGTTATAACGAACACTCTTATTTGTAGGGTTAGAGCCATCTAACGTATAGTAGATTGTTGCTCCTTCTGTATTCGTTGTTAATGTTACCGCTGTTCCCTTCGCAACTTCTCCGCCACCTGGCGAAGCTACTACATCGCTAACACGGTTTTGTCCTTCCCCTTGAAACTTATGAGCTGTTACCGATTTTAAACCTGGGCTACTAAAATATAATTCAAGCGTCCCTGTTAAACTAACTTTCTTCCCGACATTTTCAGGATGATCTTTCACATTTACTGCTGCTCTCACATCGCCTTTTGGCAACTGAACAGGCATAATTTTGTCTGGATTCGTTTCATTTGGCGAATCCGCAATTGCTACGTTTGTATCATCAAACTTAGCCGGATCTTTCGTGTATTTAGAAGGACTTTGCGTATATCCAACGATATATCCTTCCACTGTCCCCTTCGTTTTCCCTTGCTGCTTAAATACTTGAATTGCTTTTTCTACTGACATAGAAGTCGTTTCTTCTGCTTGTACTAAAGTTCCAGTAAATGAAAGCAATAGTATGAATGATAAAAAGACACTTAACAATTTCTTCACAGCCATTTTCCTCTCTCTATTTCATATTTTCTCAGCATGTCTATCATAACAAATGATTCGTTATATAGAATGCTATTTCGACAAGTTTTACAAAAAATTAATCTAATTTACTCGTTTTCAAACTATAATACAAAATAATAATTTTACACCTTCTACGAATGCGCTCTATAATGTTAGAGAGAAAACAGAAAATATCGAAATTTCATTGGCATGTAAAATGGATTCATTTGAATAGGAGTGATTGGATGGAAGTGCAAACAGAAACATACCGCGCAGCTATGAATGGAACATTAGAACGTCATTTTTCAGATATGATTGCTGTTATACCAACTAGAATTACAATTGAGCAGTTAAAACAGCGGCTAGAAAATATCGCTACTAAAGTTGATGAGTTAAAAATTGTTTATAATGATGAGACAAGCCTTATTGTTGAGTTACATCTGGACGAAACAATCATACCGTATGAACTGCATATTGATGAGGCGAATGACCCAGAAGAATATAAAATGTACAATAGGCAAGATTCTACAATCTTAGATCGTACTTTTGAAGATGCTGCTTATGGCACCGAAATTTTCACTCGTACGCTATTTGCAGGCGATGTGCTGGACTGCTTTTTCCAGCAGTTACAGTTTTTATGGAACCTCGCTCCAGATTTATTATTTGTAATCGATTCAAGTGCAGCAATGAAAGTGATCTCTAGAAGCTATATTGAATATCACGTTGAAAATGAATTGTTACCTGACATTCCTGATTTATACGTTATTCATTCTGTTTATGAAGACGGTAAAGACGGTGAGCCTACGCAATATTGGTTTCATACACATGGGCTTTTAAGAGCAGGTGTGACAGAGATAGAATTAATTATTCCAAATCGCATTTCTTCCTATTACGGCATTGGCGATCTTTTTCAAACATTTGCTAATAATGCCGTTGAGAACGGACAAGTCCCTATGAATGAGCCTATCGTTATCGCGCATAGTCAGCAAGGCTCTATACATACAGTAGCTGTTCCTTGGGAGAAAGGATTATCTTATATTGGGCATAAAAAGAGGATGGATCAATTATCTTCAATCGAGGATGAAGAAGTGAAACTACAACCAATAGATGCCCAAAACATATTCTTAGGCGGAATGGATGACCGAGATGAATACCATCAATCTCCATCCGTTCTCTTATTCAAATTAAATACTTCAGAAGAATATATTGAAAGTTTTTTCAAAGAATACGAGGAAGCTACAGGTCTCATGTTCTATAAAACAAATAGTGAAACCGATCGTATGGCTTACAATGCGAAGAATACTTTCGGGTATTTCAGCAACATTTTTCACATTGAACAATCAAATGAAGATTTTCGTTTCCTCGCTAAGTTTGGTGTCTCTTATGAAGAAGGAAAAAGTGAACATATGTGGTTTGAAATGCAAAACATTACGGAAGATTTCATTCAAGGAATACTCATTAACGAACCATATTTTATAAAAGATATGAGTGAAGGAAATAGTTATCATTTAGATTTTGATAACTTAACAGAGTGGATTATTTATGCAGGGGATGCCGTTATAAAGCCAAATAACTTATATATGTTTGTTGGCGAATAAGTAACAAAACGCCTTCAATATGATTGAAGGCGTTTCACTTTATTGTGCGATTAATTCAGTATCCATTACTTTCTCCAAATAAGATAATACACGCTTTGCGGCTGTCTCACCTTGATCAATACAGTCCGGAAGACCAGAACCAGCGTAAGAACTACCTGCCAAGTATATACCTGGCAACTCTTTTTCCATAAATGTTGTGAGTTTCTTCATTCGCTCGTTATGGCCTACTGTATATTGGGGCATTGCTTCTTTCCAGCGGCTTACGACTGTAAATTCTGGATCCTCTGTAATATCCATCGTCTTTCGTAAGTCTTCTAGTACGAGCTGAACGAGTTCCTCTTCTGTTTGTTCTACAACTGCTTCATCACCAGGTCGTCCAACGTAACAACGAAGAAGCGTTTTTCCTTCTGGCGTTGTATGTGGCCACTTTTTATGTGTCCACGTACATGCTGTAATTGTATAATCGTTATTTCGAGATACGACAAATCCTGTACCATCAATATCGCGCTGAATGGCTGATTCTTGGAAAGCCATTGCCACATTCGCTACTGATGTGGACGGAATATTGCGGAAGAAACGAAACTGCTTGTACTGCGCAAACATAGATGGCAATACTTTATGTGATGTTGCCACTACGACCGCGTCCGCTTCTATTTCTTTTCCGTTACTAAGAGTAATCGTATAACCATCACCAAGTTTTGCAATTTTTTCAATGCGAGTACCCTTTATTATCGTACCTTCATGCATCTTCATTTCGAGAGATTCTACGATAGATTCTAAACCGTTTTTCACTGTTTGGAAGATTCCTTTTTTCGGTTCAGTTTTCTCTTCTTTCGGTGCAAGTGTACGCATACCGAGTGAAATACTGCGATGTTTCTGCTCGATTTGATACATCTGCGGGAATGTTGACATTAAGCTCATTTCATCAATATCCCCTGCATAAATACCCGATAGTAATGGTTCGATTAAATTTTCAACCACTTCGTTGCCGAGGCGATGTCTGAAAAACTGCCCGAGTGATTGGTCAGATACTGGCTTTGATCTCGGCATTAACAGATCAAAGCCAGCTCTTAGTTTACCAATTGGGGAGAGCAACCCGGAAAATAGAAACGGCGTAATTTGCGTTGGAATTCCCATCATTGATCCGCTCGGCATTTTATGTAACCGATTGTTTACGAGGATAAATGATTGACCGCCCTTATTATTTACAAGTTCATCGCCAAGACCTAATTCTCTCGCTAATCTTGCTACACTTTCTTTTCGTGCTAAGAAAGAGTCCGGTCCGCGTTCAATTGTAAATCCATCTTTTCGAACGGTTTGAATTTTCCCGCCAAGTTTACCCGATGCTTCTATCAGTAATGTATCAATCGGCAAGTTGTTGTCACGAATATCTTTTTGTAAGTTATACATTGTTGTTAATCCTGTGATGCCACCGCCGATGATTACAACTTTTTTCCTCAAGCATGCTCCCCCTTTCTTCTTACAATACAGATTCTTTTTTCTTTACTACAACGTCTGTTAAGCAATCAATAAATGCGTCTGATGCATTTGGCATTTCTGGACGATAATATTTTGCGCCAATTTCATCTGTTACAACTTTACACTCAAAGTCATTGTCATATAAAACTTCTAAATGTTCCGCAACAAATCCAACTGGTGCGTATACGAATGAACTGTATCCGTACTTTTCATTTAATTCTCTCGTTAAATCTTGTACATCTGGACCAATCCAAGGATCTGGCGTGTTTCCGGCACTTTGCCAACCTACTGCATAGTTTGCTACTTCAGCACCTCTTGCAATATAGTCAGCTGTTTCATTTAATTGATCTGGATATGGATCGCCAAGTGCGATAATTTTTTCTGGTAAGCTATGTGCAGATACGATTAATACTGCTTTTTCACGCTCTGCTTCTGACATACCGTTATATATACCTTTCACTGCATCGACCCAGTACTGGATGAATTTCGGTTCTTTATACCAGCTATCAATGCCGTGAATTGTTAAGTTTCCAAGTTTCTCAGCTTCTTCTTGTGCTCGTCCTACATACGATTTCACGCTAAATGTAGAATAGTGCGGCGCAAGAACAAGTGCGATTGCATCTTGTATACCGTCGTTATGCATATCTTTCACTGCATCTTCAATGAACGGTTCGATATGTTTTAAACCAAGATACATATGGTACTCTACTTCATCTTGTACTTCATTTAAACGCTTCTCTAACTTTTTAGCTTGCTCTAATGTAATAGTAGCTAAAGGAGAAATACCACCAATTGCACGGTAACGCTCTGTTAAATCTTCTAGCATTTCAGGACTTGGCTTTCTTCCTCTGCGAATATGTGTATAGTAACGTTCAATATCTTCTTCTTTATATGGCGTTCCGTATGCCATTACAAGCAAACCAATTTTCTTTTTCATACAGCAATGCTCCTTTACTTCGCTAACTGCCCTTTAGAGTATTCATGAATAAATGTAGTTAAACGTTTTAATGTATCTGGATTTACTTCTGGGAATACACCGTGTCCTAAGTTAAAGATATAACCTGGCTGTTTCATCCCTTGATCTAAAATACCTTTTACATGTTCTTCAATAACAGACCATGGCGCAAGTAAGAATGACGGGTCCATATTACCTTGTACCGCCTTATGAACGCCGCGTGCACGTGCCTCTTCAATCGGTAAGCGCCAATCTAAGCCGACTACATCAAGCGGTAAGTCGTGCCATTCATTTACTAAGTGTGCAGCTCCTACGCCGTGCATAATCATTGGAACACCCATCTTACGAACTTCTGCAAAAATACGCTCCATTGCTGGTTTAATAAATACACGGTAATCTGCTACATTTACCGTTCCAACCCAAGAGTCGAAAATTTGAACTGCTTTTGCTCCTGCGTTAATTTGTGCTTTTAAATATGTAATAACCATATCTGCTAACTTATCCATTAAAGCGAACCAAGCTTTCGGCTCTGCATACATGAACGCTTTCGTATTATGGTAGTTACGAGATGGACCGCCTTCAATCATATAGCTCGCTAATGTAAATGGAGCTCCTGAAAAACCAATTAACGGTACGTCTAACATTTCTGTCGTTAATAAACGAATCGTATCTAATATGTACGGCACGTCATCTTCTGGATTGATTTCCCCTAGTTTTTCTACGTCTTGTAAAGAACGGATTGGATTATCAATAACTGGACCAATACCCGATTTAATTTCTACGTCCACACCAATTGCAGGTAGTGGTGACATAATATCTTTATAAAGAATTGCTGCGTCTACGTTATATTGATCAACTGGCAGTTTTGTAACGTAAGCACATAACTCTGGATTATGTGTAATTTCAAATAAAGAATATTTTTCTTTTATCTTTCTATATTCCGGCTGCGAACGACCTGCTTGACGCATATACCATGCTGGTACATAATCAGTACGTTCCCCCCTACATGCTTTTAAAAATGTCTCATTTATAGTTCTTACCAAGACCCTTGCTCCCTTCCTTGCCAATGCTTTTGCTCTAAATACGTCCTATTCCGATATTTATCTTTTTTTACTATACAGCTTGTAAAAACAAAATGCATAATATTATGTGCGTTGTTCATTAAATTGACACAAACATCCTTAAAAACGCTTACTATTTTCACAACATTCTTATTATAACACAGAGAAAAACTATGGTTTAGCTACTTTTGACTTTTCTCCCTCACGGTTCGTTTGTGTGTTATATGGCACAACGTAAAAACTCGGTTTTGAAAAGATGTTAACGAACTTTTCTTCATATTCCCCAGCACCATTTACAGTTCCTACCTGCGTATGAATTCCGTTTTCCACTCGATAAATTCGATACATAATTCTTTCATCTGGAAGTGGTGTCCAGCTTAATTTCGCTTTAAATAAACCGAAAGGGCTAAACGCTAATTTCATTTTCACATCTTCGATTTTGCGCAGACGAATCGGAGCACCGATTGTTTCCACACCTTCTGGTTTCATAAACTGTTCTTTCTGTTCTACATTTGCCTTCGTTAAAATTTTCTTAAATAATTTCGTTGCTGACGCACTTTCTCCTTGCAACTGATGCTCTTTATCCGTACGGTCATAACCAATCCAAACAGCGCCTACTAAATTTGGCGTATAGCCAACGAACCACATATCTCTAGCTCCAATATCGTCATTTGGTAAGGAAGTTGTACCTGTTTTTCCAGCTAACGCCCCGTTATATACACCGGCTTTCGCTGTCCCTTCCTTCACAACTCCTTCAAGCATTTTCGTCATATACCATGCCGTTTGTTTCGAGAAAATTTTCGTTTCTACTTTTGGAGATTCTCCAATGACTGCGCCGTGTCTATTTAACACTTTATCAATAACGTGCGGCTCAATAATATCACCATTTGCTAAAAACGCACGATACATTTTCACAAGTTCAAATGTTGAAACACCATTTTTCAGCCCGCCAAGTGCTGTACTTAAACCAGCATCGGTAATATGAACATTTCCTTTCTCTAAATATTGCTTTCCTTCTTCTACCCCTAACTCATTTAATAAAGAAACTGCCGGTACATTTGCTGACTCTAAAATCGCATCGTACATCGTCATTTCTTTCGAATACGCATGGTTATAATTTCGGGGTTCATACCCTTCAAAAGAATGTCTTTCATTCGTCAATAAAGAATACGGATTATACTTTTTCGTTTCGAGTGCTGGCGCATAGACGATAAGTGGCTTTAGCACAGAGCCCGGCTGTCTTTTTGCAAAAACACGATTGAAACCTCTCGGGACGTACTTTCTTCCGCCAATCGCCGCTTTAATTCCGCCTGTACGATTATCCATTAATAAAAAAGCACCTTGCGCCCCCTCTTCTTTCCCAGGGAAATTCCGTGCATCTTGAAACTGGTTATACGCTACCTTTTGAATCTTTTCATCCATCGGAACGACAAACGTATATCCTCCGCGAAGTACTTCTTGATGAGACAATCCATATAAACGAGCTGCTTCATCTATAACCATATCAATATACGGCATATATGCGAGTTCATTCTCGTCTAAGTTTTTGTAAAGAGCAATTGTCTTTCCTTGATAACGTACACTTTCTTCGGCAGTCAAATAGCCTTGTTTATGCATAAGTGACAATACGAGATCGCGGCGCTCCTTACTCTTCTCTGGAGAGAAATAAGGTGAATATCCGTTTGGCGACTTCGGAAGGCCTGCAAGCATTGCTCCTTCCTCTACTGTTAAATCCTCTACATTTTTATTAAAATACAACTTTGCTGCTGCTTGAATACCGTAAGCCCCATGCCCAAAATAAATATGATTCATATACATTTCAAGAATTTGTTGCTTCGTATATTTTTGCTCTAATTGAAGCGAAATTGCGACTTCCTTCAATTTCCGCGTAACTGTTTTTTCACGAGTTAAAAAGACGTTTTTCGCTAGTTGCTGCGTAATGGTACTACCGCCCTCTACTTTTTCTCCAGCTAACGTATCTTTATAAAGAGCACGGAATATGGACGGGTAATCAATTCCTTGATGCTCATAAAAACGAGAATCTTCCACCGCAATAAACGACTGCTGCACGTATTTTGGAATTTGCTCGATTGGTACGAGATCTCTATTTTCTACGTATAATTTCGTAATTTCTTTCCCTTTCTGGTCAACGATACGTGATGAAGAGTGAAAAACGAGTTGCTTTTCATCTGTCATATAGCCACCAGCTAACACAATAAGTTTATAAAATACAATCGCTAATACAAGCGTTGCTAACCCACCTAATAAAGTCCACTTTACTTTCTTCATACACCGGCCTTCTTTCCAAATGATGGTACATTTATTATTTGAAAAAGAAGTATCTTTATGTATATAATCTTCGAAGTTTTTTACGAGAGTTGATATAATAGAAACAAACGATTAAGGGGGCATTAAAATGAAGGCTATTATTTCATACGAAACACCTCTAGAACAAGCACATTTCACTGCAAAAAATAATGAAAAAGATATGTTTTATAAAGAAAATACAGAAGAATCTGTAGAAGGATCACTTCAGTATGACGTACTAGACGCTGTTGGCGAATTTAAAGGACAACCTGGCTACATCGTTTGTAATAACATTTCTGTAACAGATGAAGGTCGCCCAGTATTTGAAAACCGCTTTAAAAACCGCGCTGGCCTTATCGAAAACGAACCAGGATTCCAAGCAATTCGCGTTCTACGCCCATTAAGTAACGATACATATGTTATCTTAACGATGTGGGAAACGGAGCAAAACTTTAAAGACTGGACAGAATCACGTTCATTCGAAAACGCTCACAAAAAACGCCCTGCACAAGCAGAAGATCAAGGACAAGCTCAGGCTCAGGCGCATCCACATGCGGAACAACAGAAAAGTATTTTCTCTCGTCCGTCTTTCGTGACTACTTTTGATGTGTTAGTTTAAGTTTTGGCGTTTGGAGACGGCGATATGTGAAATTATATCGACTTATTGACAAATGACGACACAAAAAGGAAACACCGTTACACGCCGGTGTTTCCTTTTTCTTTATACCAATTATATATACAAAGTGCATCTTCTTTTTGCATATGCTTCACTTTGTAAGGATGCCCCGCTACCGATACGACAGCTGTACATAACTCGTCTTTCTTTTGAAAATACGATTGATTGTATCCGACTGCTTGAACATGCCTTCTTCGCATGATTCCTGTATATTTTGCTAGGCCACGGTATACCATGACTAACTGATTGTCTCGTATCATATATCCACCACTTTTATACCTAGCGTATGAGAGTAACGTAAATATGATAAATAGTGGTATTAAAGTGAATAACGCCATATTTTGCTTAAAATATATACTCGCACCGGCAATTGGCACAGCGAGTACAGCACTTGTAATCCATCCCATGATGACATAACGACGTAATGCAGCCTTCGGTAAAGGAACGATTTTCTCTTCCATTTCATACGGCAACTGTAAATACGTAAGTAACTGCTGAACATCTTTTTTCTTCATAAAAGGATGTAACATCACTTCCTGCCCTGCTGCTTCTATACTTTGAATAACTTCCACTTCGACAGAGCAATAACCGAAAGGCTGACGGAGAATTCCTTCTTTCACAGTGATCGCTTGAATGCGGTGTAGTTTTAAAACAAACTCTTTCTTATCAAATAACCCTTGCACGATGCGAATTTCATTTCTATTTCGCTCAATTTTAAAGTTCGCATATTTTAACGCATAGCCAGCTGTTGAAATGACCCACGAAACCGCCATTAAAATCGCGACCATAACAATTAATTCATATACACCGTTATCCATCACATACGCTTCCACTTTATTGATGAGCCATTCTGGAAGAAATTGATTAAACTCTGTGTAAATAAGAAGTAACCCAGAAAACACTAATCCGAATCTACCAGATGTAATAGATGCTGCTAAAATTTCTTTCGTTGCTAACTGATATACCGTCTGACTTTCTTCTGCCGCAAGCGTCTCTTCAGTCACAACGCTTCTTTCTTTATGTAATAAAGCAATGAGTTCCTTCGCTTCATCTTCTTTAATACCAGCTAACATTACTTCTGGCTCAGTACCGCCGCCCGCTACTTCGATATTTAACTTTGTCAGTCCAAGCACCTGATAGATGATGTTAGAAGATGTACTAATATTTTGCACACGCTCTTTATTTAAGTAACTTTCTTTCTTAACGAACACACCGTGCTTTATATGTACAATATTATTTTCAACCCAGTACACTTTGAAATACCATTTTATAGCTGAGAAAATTGCCATAATAAATAATATAGCCAAAAGAACGAGATGAAAGAAATACCAAGGTTTTACTTGGCCATCTGATTTAAATAGAACAAGAAAAATAAAAGGCAATAAACCCGCAATTCGAATACCTAATAAAATTGTGATCGGATGTTGCCTCTTATACATCCTGATCACTCACTTTCGCAAGTTCTCCAATTTGTCTTTTCAACTGTTCTGCTTCTTCCTTCGTTAAGCCTGGAATACTATGAGAAGTTGCCGCTGTTGAAATATGTAATTCTGCTAAATTATACTTTCTCATAATCGGTCCTTGTTCAATCGTTACATGCTGCACACGCATCATCGGAATAAGTACGCGTTTTACAACGAACATTCCCTTTTGAATCTCAATCTCTTCTTCATTTAATCTGTAACTATAATAACGTTGACGTAAATTTGGAAACACAAAATAATCAAGCGGGATAAATAGAATAGCTCCTGTTACTAGCAAACCAAACAACCATCCCCACCAATTAAAAGTAATCATAAAAAAGAAATACGCAATTACGACTGCTAGTATAACTGCCGCCCCAATTAAAGCGTGAATTCTCCACACTTTCAGCATATTAGAATGAATCTCCCTTTCTAACGGCTGCATCTCATCACTCCAATTATATGAATTTATTACTTATATATTAGTTGGTATATACATTTTTGTAAAATTATAGTTTTCTACATCGTATCCATTACTTCTTTAAAATTCCCTTCATTAATGGCATACACTTGAAACTGAATATAATCTATTTCATTCGTATTAGGGCGGGCATATGGCAAAATGGTAAATTGAGAAGCTGATCTTCCTAACATATCTACAATCATTAGAGAAACGTCAATATATTCAAAGTCTACACGGAACACTACTGCTTCTCCCGTAAATTCATACTCTTTAATCGCATCATAAGACTTATTCGCACTAATTAACATCACTTTTAATAGTTGGTTCAAATTTTCTGCTTTAAAATTAATCATATACGCAGCTCCTTTTTTCAATAAAACACTACAAAAATAGTGTAATCTTATACTTTCATAGCTTCACACATCAATTATATTAAAAATAAAGCTAGTTTTTTATAAATTTTTTGATATAATTACTTACGGGAAAAGGGAAGAATTTTGTCTTCCCTTGTGTTTTTATTTGCATCTAGTACTTTTGCTAGATGCTTTTTTTTATATTAAAAAAGGTACCCTCAATTACTTTGAGGATACCTTTTTCATCAATTTAGTGCATTTCAATAATTGTACCATCTTCGAATACTTTAAATACACCAGTAAATCCTGGTCCACCTGCACCTTCTATTTTATATGTCGTATGCACTCTAATTTGATAATATTTCTTTCCATTCTCTACTTGCGTATTCTCTAGCGTGTAATCATAGTCTTCTTTATATTCATTTTTAATATATTCTTTCGCTTTCTCAAAAGTAAATGCATTTTGATTCTTTCCTGTTTCTACCTTTTTATTATTTTCTGTCGCTACTTTTTGAGTCTTGTCTGCTTCTACTTTTTTATTATTTTCTGTCGCTACTTTTTGAGTCTTGTCTGCTTCTACCTTTTTATTACTCTCTGTCGCTACCTTTTGATTTTTTTCTGCCTCAGGTTTTTGAGTCTTTTCTGTTGCTACCTTTTGATTCGTTACTACATTTGTTTTTTGTGCCTTCGCTGCTTCACTCTTTGCAGTTTTTTCTTCTTCATTCATTTTAGTAACTAACCCTACCGCTTTTTTATTATATTCTTCAAGTTTTTTGTTATCTTTTGTTTCTGCAACTAGCTTATTTAATATTTCTTTCGCTTCTGCATAATTTTTCTTACTTATTAACTCTTCACTTTTCGTCAATTGCTCACTATACTTCTTGTTTTGCTCTAAGATGGCTAGTAATGCTGTTCGTTCTTCCTTTGCTTGTTTTACAAGCGTAGTATTTCCATTCTGCATATTCTCTACTTTTTCAAATGACTTAATTGATTCTTCTACCTTTGTTTCTTCTTTTAACTTCACTGCTTCAATCATTACTTTCGTTTGTTCTACAAGCACCTTTGCATCTGAATCATCTTTTTTCTCATCTAGCGCTTTTTCAAATGATGATAAGGCATTTTTATATTCTTTATTCGTTAACGCAGTCTTTCCTTCATCCATTGCTTTGTCAAAATTCCCATTGTTACATCCAGCTAACATTAAAAACGTAAGTCCAATTACCATTAATAACTTTTTCATTTTTTCTCCTCCTATATATCCCTAAAACAATAAATAACAGCATATGTATAAAAGTCTGTGTAGTAATTAGACTGAAAATAAAGATGTACTTTGTGTGTGGGAAAGGAAGTACATTTCATTTACTATCATTACTTAAAACTCCTAAATAGTTGGTAGTTGGTTTTCTTCTTCTTTTAAAGACAGAAAGGAATTTTAATCATGTGCGTAAAGATCTCACCAGACTCTTTACTACACACACTCTTATACACATAGAAAAACTCTTTTTTAATTTTATATATTCTCAGTTGATTGGATACGAAATCTAATTCGTAACATACCGAAAGACAAAAGAAAACAAATCGTAATATAAGTTACGATTTGTAACTCTTCTGTAACACAAATGTAACATAAGGTTTTTGAATATACAATAGTTTTTTTACATTATTTTCCCCAATCTACATTTTAAGGCGCTAATACAGTGCCAAAACGAGTTTCATCTCCACCTGCTATTGGACTATCATCCTTTGAATACTTTAGGAAATAGACCTCTTTTCTAAAGTATTCAAATTAATTACATAGATAACTCTTTTTTCACCCAAATATTACGAAGACCTTTACCCTTGTACTTTCACATTAAATATATAGCTAACTTTTTTGATATAACCGCATTAAGAAAATAGGACGCACTTTGTCTTCCTTTTTGTTTTTATTGGTATCGAGTTCTTTTGCTAGATGCTTTTTTATGCCAAATAAAATAAAATAAAAAAGGTATCCTCCAATACTTGAAGGATACCTTTTCACTTTTATTATCTCTGCTGTTTTCTACCTAATACGAGTAATCCAAAACTCATCATTACAAGAAACGCTCCCATATATGGTTCCACAGGCATTTTCTTTCCTGTCTTCGGTAATTCTTTTTCAGGTTTTTCTGGATTTGGTGTTCCAGGCTTCTCTGGATCCGTTGTTTCCGGTTTTTCTGGATTTGGTGTTTCAGGCTT
>NZ_JAGXJT010000003.1:320543-321058 GCF_019091205.1 Bacillus sp. GbtcB14 | reverse complement strand
GTTCCAGGCTTCTCTGGATCCGTTGTTTCCGGTTTTTCTGGATTTGGTGTTTCAGGCTTTTCTGGATCCGTTGTTTCTGGTTTCTCTGGGCCTGGTGGTGCTAAAGAAGTCAATTTGTTTAATACGTCTAATTGAACTGAACTTATCATTCCCTTTGTAATTTCAAATGGAATTGGATGAGTTAATTTTTCATAACCTTTTGGTGCTTCTACTTCTACAAGTGTGTAGTGACCTACAGATAAGTCTGAGACTTTCGCTTTTCCTTCTTTATCTGTTGTTACTTTCGTTACTACTTTTCCTTTTTCGTCATGAACTTCAAACACTGCCCCTGATAATACATTCTTACTTTCAGCATCCATTTTTGTGATTTCTACTGAACCTTTATCTAACTTTTCGTTCTCTACTTTTAGTGATAAAACTTTCGTCATACCTTTTTTGATTTCGAATGATACTGGCTCTGTTAATTTTTTGTAGCCTGATAAGCTTTCTTTCTCTACTAATTTGTATTTTCCTAC
>NZ_JAGXJT010000003.1:149638-320443 GCF_019091205.1 Bacillus sp. GbtcB14 | reverse complement strand
TACTTTCAATGATAAGACTTTTGTCATACCTTTTTTAATTTCGAATGATACTGGCTCTGTTAATTTTTTGTAGCCTGATAAGCTTTCTTTCTCTACTAATTTGTATTTTCCTACAGATAAATCTGCAACATTTGCTTTTCCTTCTTTGTCTGTTGTTACTGTCGTTACTACTTTTCCTTGCTCATCTTGTACTTCGAAGACTACGCCTGCTAATGCTTTTTGACTATCTTTATCTACTTTCGTAATTTCTACTGAGCCTTTGTCTAACTGTTCATTCTCTACTTTCAATGATAAGACTTTTGTCATACCTTTTTTAATTTCGAATGATACTGGCTCTGTTAATTTTTTGTAGCCTGGTAAATTCTCTACTTCTACTAGTTTGTAACTTCCTACAGATAGATCTGAAATTTTCGCTTTTCCTTCTTTATCTGTTTTTACTTTCGTTACTACTTTGCCTTGCTCATCTTGCACTTCGAATGTTACGCCTTCTAATAACGTGCCACTTTCTTTGTCCACTTTTGTAATTTCTACTGAACCTTTATCTACTAATTCGTTCTCTACTTTTAGTGATAAAACTTCTGTCATACCTTTTTTAATTTCAAACGATACTGGTTTCGCTAGTTTTTTATATCCTGGTAAGCTTTCTACCTCTACTAGCTTATATTTCCCTACTGATAGATCTGAAACGTTTGCTTTTCCTTCTTTATCTGTCGTTACTTTTGTTACTACTTTATCTTTTTCATCTTGCACTTCGAATATTACGCCCGCTAATACTGCGCCACTTTCTTTGTCCACTTTTGTAATCTCTACTGAACCTTTATCTAACAGTTCGTTCTCTACTTTCAATGATAAAACTTTCGTCATACCTTTTTTGATTTCAAACGATACTGGTTCTGTTAATTGTTTGTAACCTGGTAAGCTTTCTTTTTCTACTAATTTGTACTTTCCTACAGATAAGTCTGAGATTTTTGCTTTTCCTTCTTTATCTGTCGTTATTTCGGTTACTACTTTGCCTTGCTCATCTTGTACTTCGAAGACTACGCCTGCTAATGCTTTTTGACTGTCTTTATCTACTTTTGTAATTTCTACGTTACCCTTGTCTAACATTTCATTCTCTACTGTTAAAGCAAGAGATTTTGTCATGCCTTTTTCAATTTGGAAAATGATCGGATCTACTAATTGTTTATATCCCTTTGGTGCTTTTACTTCCACTAACTTGTATGTGCCAACTGATAAATTAGTAACTTGTGCTTGTCCTTTTTTATCTGTCGTTATTTTAGCGACTACTTGTCCTGCTTCATCTTGAATATCAAATACCGTATCAGCTAAAACATCTTTATTTTCTTTATCTACTTTTGTAATTTCTACATTTCCTGTATCCACTAATTCATTTTCGACAGTTAATTGTAGTGCTGTTATTCTACCCTTTTCAATTTCGAATGAAATTGGCTTTTCTAGTGGTTTATATCCTGCCGGTGTCTCTACTTCCATCAACTCATACTTCCCAATAGATAAATCTGAAACGTTTGCTTTTCCTTCTTTATCCGTCGTTACTTTTTTTACTACTTTTCCTTTTGAATCACGTACTTCAAATACAACATCTTTTAACGGTGCTTTACTATCTTTATCTATTTTTGTTATCTCTACATTCCCTGTATCCACCATTTCATTTTCTACTTTCAATGATAGAACCTCGGTCATGCCTTTTTTTATTTCAAATGATACTGGTTTTTCTAACTTTTTATAACCAGGTAAACTTTCTACCTCTACTAATTCATACTTTCCTACAGGTAAATCTGAAACATTTGCTTTTCCATCTTTATCTGTCGTTACTTTTTTAACTTCATTACCCTTTTCATCTTGGACGATGAATGTTACTCCCGCTAACGGTGCTTTATTATCTTTATCTACCTTTGTTATCTCTACATTTCCCGTATCTACCATTTCATTTTCTATTTTTAATGATAAAATCTCGGTCATGCCTTTTTTAATTTCAAACAATACTGAATCTGTTAGTTTCTTATAGCCTGGTAAACTTTCTTTCTCTACTAATTTGTACTTTCCTACTGATAGATCAGAGATTTTTGCTTTACCATCTTTATCTGTTTTTAATTCCTTCACTACTGTTCCAGCTTCATCTTGCACTTCAAAGACTACGCCTTTTAATACTTTCTGGCTGTCTTTATCTACTTTTGTAATTTCTACTGAACCTTTATCTAGCTGTTCATTCTCTACTTCCACTGATAGGACTTTCGTCATACCCTTTGTAATTTCAAATGATACTGGTTCTGTTAGTTTTTTGTAACCTGGTAAGCTTTCCGTTTCTACTAATTCGTATTTTCCGACTGATAGATCTGAAACTTTCGCTTTCCCTTCTTTATCTGTTGTTACTTTTTTCACTACTTTTCCTTTTGAATCACGTACCTCAAATACAACATCTTTTAATGGTGCTTTACTATCTTTATCTACTTTTGTAATTTCTACTGAGCCTTTGTCTAACTGCTCATTTTCTACTTTTATTGATAAAGCTTTTGTCATACCTTTTTTAATTTCAAATGGTACTGGTTCTGTTAGCTTTTTGTAACCTGGTAAGCTTTTCGTCTCTACTAATTTGTACTTTCCTACTGATAGATCTGAAACGTTTGCTTTTCCATCTTTATCGGTTACTACTTTTCTTACTACGCCATCTTTCTCATCTTGGACTTCAAATTCAACACCGGCTAATACTGCCCCGTTTTCTTTGTCTACTTTTGTAATTTCGATATTACCTTTGTCTACCATTGCATTTTCCACTTGTATTGGGAATATACCGGCCCCTGTTACATTTACTTCGAACTCAGTTTCTTTTAATTGATACCCTTCAGGCGCTTTCGTTTCTTTTAAAATATATTTTCCGGGTGCTAACGGTTTAGAGATTGCCTTACCATCTTGATCTGTAATAATATGTTCGACTACTACACTGTCTTTTACTATATCAAACTCTGCATTTGCTAATGGTTTTTCACCATTTTCCGGATCAATTTTCTTTACTTCAATTTGACCCTTTTGCATAGTGTTTTTAATTTCAATTGTTTTTGTTTCTCCAGCTTGAAGTGTAACCTCTACTGGGTTTGTTAATTTTTGATATCCTTCTGGCGCTACTGTTTCATAAACTTTATACGTCCCAGGAGCTAAAGTTTGAGGTACTGAAAAACCTTTTTCATCCGTTTTCAGTTTTGCAACAATTTCATTCGCACTATTCCGAACTTCAAATTCGGCACCTTTTAACCCTTTATTCGGATCCTCAGCATCTGTTTTATGAATCGATACTGTACCATCTTTTGGAGCTTCAGGCGGTGTAATGGTTACTTCTTTTGATGTTAATGTTTTATCATCAAAATGTAATTCCGCTTTATTAGGAATCTTCTTATCTACGTAAGAAGATAAGTCTGCATTATTTTTAATTTTCGCCTTGATACTGAGGTTAATTATCTGGTCTTCATATGACTTATAGTCAAAATTCTCACCAAATGTAAATGTTACTTCACTTCTTTGTTTATCTATATTTAACGTTCCTTTAGAAGTAATATCTTGGCCATTTTGATCATACACTTTTGCCTCTAATACTTCTAAAACATCTTCTAAATCATCACTAATTATCATTGACCTATAATTAGGCGGATCTTTCGGTATATGTGTACCAACTTGGTATTGAATAGCTTGATCCATTTGTGTTAACTGCTCATTCTCTACAAGCTTACCATTCTCATCAACTATATTTTTTTCAATGCTAGGTGGATTATCGTCACCTGAACCGGTTCCTCCCCCACCACTTACGAATACTTCTCCAACTTTTTCTTCAGTTACAATATTTTTACCTTCTAATTTCACAGTATTTTTATGAGGCTTTGCAGCAGGATTAGTAATCTTTGTTTTATATCTTAAAATATAACCTTTTGAACTGTCCGGAAATCCAATTGTAAATCCAGTTTTCGTTGCATTAATTTTAATTTTAGATAAATCTGCTGGCTTAATATTTGTTGCTGCATAGCCATCTTCAAAGACAGCCTCTTCTAATACTAAACTATCTGTAATTAATTCATGCCCAGGTCCCAATGTGTCTGTTAATTTAAGATCTTGCATTTCTGTTCCAGTTGCATTTACATATACCGTCCAGTCTGCAATTGAAGGGTCTTCCTGATTATAAGAACCCCATTTCAATAAATTCTCCGTATTGGGCTGCGGCTTCGGTCTCTCTGTCGTATTGTTTACACTTACTTCTTTATTTACGATTTGACCATCAACGTTAAATTCTAATGGAATTTTTTTAATACCATCATATGCTTCTAGACCAAAATAGAATTCTACGAATAAAGAACCTTTAATGTTATTCTTTCCTTCTACGTAATCACCCATAGTACATGTCAATACACCCTTTTTCATCTCACATGTACCAACTACTTTCCCTTCAGCATCTTTTAAAGGAAAAGTCATATTCATAAGATCTTTTCTAAATTCTTTTGGCATATCAATTGTGAATTGATCTCCACTTTTTATTTTTTCTTTAGCTGACCACTTCACTTCTACTTTCATGCCATCTGAGGCTTGATATGGTTCAGACGTTGTACCATCAGTACGGGAGATATTAATCTCATCCACTGGATTTTTTATCACAGCGGCTTGAATAACTGGAGCCCACACATTTAGCACTGAAAATAATACTAGAAAAACTAATGAAACCATTGAAATATGCCTTTTAGTACTTTTCATTTGCATAGTTCCCTCCTAAATTTTTATATTTATATAACAAAAAAGACCGTCCGGTTGCATCAAAAATGTGCAACCAGACGATCTTAGTAACCAATATGTATTACCGTAGACTCTAAGCTTTGCGGCCTATCCTTTCGAATAGTGTGCTAAAAATATCTTTTATTCTTTTTTTGTTTCATTTTCCTCTTAAACCAAATATTACTATACCGTCTGGACGGTTATAATTCAACACTTTGTATAATTGTTTTATTTTTCTAATAAAAAAAACAATTCACCACTACATTAAATAAGTAAGGTGAATTGTTTTTGCATTATATAGTTCGTATATTCTATTTATATGAATTACCAATAAGAGCTTGAATCACTTTTTCTCTTAACTCGGGGCTTAGTCTGCCAACCCCTAAATATTCCGAATACCATAATCCATCTGCTGCTAATCTAATAATTGTTGCACAAACTGAATCTATCTCATCGTTTTCTATATTCTTTTGCAGTTGCTGAAATGATTGTTGTAATGGCTCAAGTAATTCAGGTTTTAACATGAATGCTGCCATCATACTACTAGACAACTCTTCTGTTCTTCTCTCATTACTTAATCTTTCCTCTACAAAAGAGCGAACCCATCTCCCTTTCCTCTCTGAGTCTTCCGCTACTTTATTGTAAATAGCGCCCTCATAATCCTCTATCCCTCTGACTATCATACCTTCTATTAAAGCTTCTTTATTTGCAAAGTGATACAATAATCCACCTTTACTTACACCCGCCTCTTTTGCCACTGCTTCTAAGGTTAATTTAGCAACCCCTTTACATTGCACAATTTGAGAAGCGGCCGCCAAAATCTTTTGTCGCGTTATGCTGATACTCATTCCTTTTTAAAACCCCATTTCTACTAAATTTATATAAATACGAATCTTATTTTTAATATTGTTGATTACTACTAAGTATTTTCTTTATACAACAAAAGCTTCATTACCTTTGAATTTTTAGTTACTTATTCTATTAAAAATTTCCATATCATTCAATATGATAACATCAAATACACAACATTGACTATACATCTATACTTTTATATACATTGAAATTATATCCATAAACACGAAATATATAAACATTGATTATCCTTATATATCTAATCTATAATTTAAATAGATTGATATTTCCATAAAAATAAAGTGAATTTTTATAAGGATGATTCCATTGAAAAAATTTTCTATTAGTTATTTAATATGCTTACTGGTTTTTTCTATCATTGTGAATGTTTTACAGTATGCACGAGTTCCAAATTATGCGGATTCATGGGGACCGATTTGGGTATCTATTATTATGCTTTCAATTCTTGGAAGTATTCCTGTTCTTATCGGTTGTTTAATAGGTGAATTTTGTTATAGAAAAATAAAAGGAAGTCACGAATTAAAAATTGGTATTCCTTTATTTATATTGTTAGGTATTTCCTACAATCATTTCTTCTTTATGTGGTTTAACAACAGAGATTTTCTATCCTTTTATTTAGAAGCTTTTCTGGAAACCGGCCTTCCTATTACAGTATCATCTGTACTATTTTATCTTGTCAGACGGCGTTAATTCTTTATTCACTACATAAAAAAATAGCCCGCCTTCCGCAAAAGACGAGCCATTCTATTTAATTCTCACTTATTCTCTTCTTATACCAATCCTGCATTCTCTCCGCATCTTCTACTCTCGTATGCTCTAATTTATAATTCGATGATGCGTTAGAGAACTTATACGTACATAGATTTGCACGGCGCTGGAAATAGGATTGTGTCTTTTCCATTGATTGGACGTGTCTTCTTCTAACAAGTCCTGTATATTTGCCGACGCTGCGATATACAAGTGTAATTTGCTCTCCATCTACACTGTAACCATTTGTTTTAAATGTTGCGTATCCAAGTATAAAGATGAGGATCGCAAGTGGAATTAATGCCCACATGATGAAGTGCTTTTCAGAGTATATACTTATTCCAGTAAGCGGGATTGCTAGCATTGCGAAGAATATAAAACTATCAATAAGATAGCGGCGCAATGCTGCTTTTGGTAATGAAATAATGTTTGTATTCAGTTCGTATGGTAATTGTAAATGTGCGAGTAACTGTTGTACTCGATCTTTTCGAATGATAGGATGCAGTGTAACTTTCTCTTTTTCGTCATCCATTCCTTTACTTTGAATGACTTCTACTTGCACAGCGCAATAACCGAACGGCTGACGTAAAATACTTTCTTTTATCGTGATACCTTGAATACGATGCAATTTTAGTACGAGTTCTTTTTTCTCAAGTAATCCTTGTGAAATGCGGACCTCATCATTTCTTCGATTCACTGTGAAATCTCCATGTTTTAGCGCATAACCGATTGTCGATATAATCCATGAAAGGACGATCAAAATGGCTATCATGAAAATCAAGCCATATATATCGTGGTCCATTACATACGACTTTACGCCATTCTCTATCCATTTCGGAATGTACTCATCTACTTGATGATATACGAAAAAGATTAATGAGAATAATAGTCCAAACTGACCAGATGTAACAGAAGCTAATAAAATCTCTTTCCAAGTTAACTTGTATTCTGTCGATTGTTTTTCCTCTGTAACAATTTCTTTTTCTACTGCTTCGTCTAACGTTTCTTCTGCTTTCACTTCTGGAGTTGGCTCATTTAGCAAAGTAATAAGCTCTGTTGCTTCTTCTACTGTAATACCAGCTAAGCTAACTTCTGCATCGTCGCCCCCGCCAGCTGTTTCGATTTGAATTTTCTTTAACCCAAGCATTTGATATAACACGTTAGAACTTGTATTAATTGTTTGCACACGTTCTTTATTTAAGTAGCTCTCCTTCTTCACAAAGAGCCCTTGTTTCACATGTAATACGTTATTTTCAACCCAGTATGTTGTGTAATACCATTTTTCAAACGCTGAAAAAACGGTGAGTAAACCGAATCCAGCGGGAATTAAATACCAAAACGGGAACTTTCCATTTAAACTAAACATGAAAATAATGAGTGGTATAAAATCTGTTATTTTTAATTCTAATAACATCGTGATTGGATGCTGCCTCTTATACATCCTCATCACTCACTTTCGCCAATTCTGCGATTTTCGTTTTCAACATTTCTGCTTCATACATCGTTAAGCCTGGGATGCTGTGAGAAGTTGCCGCTGTTGAAATGTGTAATTCTGCTAAGCCATATTTTCTCATAATCGGCCCTTGTTCAATCGTCACGTGCTGTACACGAATCATCGGTACTAATACGCGCTTTACGACGAAAAGACCGTGCTGAATTTCAAGCTCTTCTTCATTTAATTGATAACTGTAATAACGTTGACGTAGTTTCGGGAATAAGAAGTACGAAAATGGTGCGAATGCAACTGTTAGCCCAATCATCACATACAAAATCCACGCCCACCAATCAAACTTTATCATGAGGAAAAGGTAAGCTAAAATAACGAGGATACCAATCCCTTCTTCAATGACAGCACGAATTTTCCACACCTTGACCATGTCAGGATGAATTTCATTTTTCAATGGATCCATGTAACCACTCCAAATCTAGTAATCTAATATATGAATACTCTCAAACTATATTTTACATAACTTTACAGAAAATTGTAATTTAATTATCTTTCTTCTCAGGGATAAAATATCCGAACCAAAGTAACCAAATGAAACCGATTAACTTCAGCCAACTTCCATCCGCTTGAAAAGCTTCAATCATACCTGGTATTTTATAAAGTGAAACTTTAATCAGTGGGGGGTTTTGTTCATCCCCCACTGATTATTAGTTGAACCAATCGGGCTTTTACGGGCAGTTGATCCCCACCTAACTTCTTTGCTTCCGCTGAATTTTGAGAGGTGGGGGTCTTACTGCCCGTTAATGCGGGATAAATCCCAATGAATCCAAGAAAACCGAGCCACCAATTTTTTTGCATTTTCACTTTTATTCCTCCTTCATTACGTTTTTCACATTTCGAATCCAAATTTCTTTATACTTTAACTGGAATCCCATGAGCATGTAATTACTCATATTATCAATCACAAGCGCTAACGTATGAGCATTCTCTTCTGTTGCATGTTGTGACACAACGTCAAGTCGCGCGCCTTTCTTCAATAAATCGTGGAAACCATTTAAGAAATCTTCTTGTATTTCAAATAAACGTTTCTGATACTTTTCATTTCGCGATGCAGTTACGATAAATTCATTTATAACGCGTAATATTCCTTCTTGTCCTTCATACTCAGAGAGCATATGTAAACCATCTGCGATTAACTTTTCTTCAAAGTTTTCTTTCGTATATTGCTCTTGATCGAAGTAGCTTGCAAAATGATACCCAGAAAAAATTTCTTCAAATAAAAAATCAACTAACGCTTCTTTAGAAGAAAAATGATAATAAATAGCCGGTTTTGAAATACCTACCTCTTTCGCAATCATGGAAAGACTCATCTTCTCAATGCCGTGCTCTGCCATAAGTTTAAATGATGCCTCTACAATGTTTTGCGATGTTTGTAAATTCTTTGTCATACTATACCTCACTTATTTTTACTTACCGGTCGGTAAGTGAATTATAAAATGAAACGAAATGATTTGCAAGTTAGTTAACGCTACAGAAGGTATTTATTGGTAAATACAGAAATGTAAAGTAAAAGCAACATATAACAATAAGGAGGATATTCCTATGGGACTTGGCGGTAGTGGTGGCACTGGCGGCGGTGAAGCTGGACAAAATGGTAAGGGCGTTAGTAGCGGTTATATCGTACTCATCGTGCTCTTTATCATATTAATTGTAGCTGGAATCAGCTATAGTGGACTTGGTTTTTAACTTTCATCAGTAAGAAAAGCACTGGCTATATAAACGGCCCGTGCTTTCTATTTTCATTATTGATCATCCACAATAATATACGCTGTTCGGATTGGCCCATGTACACCTACGACAAGGTTCATTTCAATATCTGCGCTATTTGATGGACCAGAAACGAAATTTACACAAGCGGGTAGTTTTTTCCCTGATGTATTTTGATCATGGATCAGTTTTGTAGCTTGAGTTAATCTTGGTACGATCGTACTTTTAGGAACGATTGCAATGTACGACTCCGGAAGAAGGCTAACGTGTCTTCCTTTTAACCCGTCATTAAATAGTACAACGGTTCCTGATTCTGCCAGAGTCATATCACTGAACGTAATGCCAAGGTCAGCAGCTTTCGCAAATGCTATGTCCTCTTCTTTATGATCCGATCCCCACATACGAAAATGTGTTGCACCTTCATTTTTGAAAAGTGGCGTAAGACCGTATTCATGAAAACGCTCATCGTTCGCATACATAGCGGATGTAATATTCCATTCTTTTAGTAAGGACCCCAATGTTTCAACAAGATTTTCTTTCGTTGTTCGCTTTACTTCTGTATGAATGACTTCGCAGTGCTCTATTAGTTGTAATACAAGTTCTTCTTGCGCGAGTCCGTCAAAAACAGTCCACTGCGGGGCAAAAGACCATTTCGGTTTTTTCACTGCTTCAGGACGTTTTCTACCAAGCTTTTCTGATAATTGGAGTAAAAATTCTTCACGATTTTGGATGGCCATCATCGTTCTCCTTTACATGTTTTTCAAACCACTTTCGAAACGGTTGTTTTTTCGGAACTGGGAAATCTCTCGCATCCGTCCACGCTTTTAACGGCCCAATGCCGCGCTCGATTTTATCGCCTTTCGCAAGAGGTTTTAATGCATACGGAGCACTCTTCGCAGCAAAAGAAAATAAGCTAGGACTCTTCACTACTTTTTCGAAACCTTTCATAGCTGCGTTCCAAGCTACAGGTGATCGTTTTTCTTCTACAATGCGGCTACGATGTTTAATTAATAAGTCGTGTAACGGGATTTTTACCGGACACGCTTCTGTACAAGCACCACAAAGGCTAGATGCATACGGTAAATCTTTATATTCATCATATCCACCTAAAAGCGGTGTTAACACAGCTCCAATTGGTCCTGGATAAATAGATCCATATGCGTGTCCGCCTATATGCCTGTATACAGGACAAACATTAATGCATGCTGCGCAGCGAATACACTGCAGAACACTTTGAAATTCTGTTCCTACAATATCAGAACGGCCATTATCCACGATGACTAAATGAAATTCCTCAGGTCCATCTGTCCCGCCAGGCTCCGTTAATCCTGTAATATAACTCGTTAACTTTTGTCCTACAGAACTTCGGCATAGAAGTGTGACTAACACATCAAGCTCTTCCCATGTTGGAACAATACGCTCCATCCCCATAACTGTAATTAGCGTTTTCGGAAGTGTCGTAGTAAGCCTTGCATTTCCTTCGTTTGCTACGATGGAAATTGACCCAGACTCTGCAACCGCAAAGTTACATCCAGTCACTCCTATATCTGCCGCAAAGAAATCATCACGTAAATAGCTTCTTACAAACCTCGCCATTTCCGTAGGGTCAGATGTTCCCGTGTAATGTAACTTTGTTTTAAATATTTCACAAATATGTTCTTTATCTTTGTGAAGGCACGGAACAACAATATGTGACGGCGGATCGTGGTCGTTCACTTGTAGAATAAATTCAGCAAGATCTGTTTCTAACACTTCTGCTCCAGCTTCTTCAATTGCCTCATTTAAACTAATCTCTTCCGTTACCATCGATTTTGATTTCACAATTTTTTTCGCGTTTTTCTTTTTTACAATTTCTTTTACATATTCTCTTGCGTCTTCTGCCGTCTTTGCAAAATAAACAAATCCACCGTTTTTCTCAATATTTTCACTTAGCTCATATAAATAATAATCAAGATTTTCTAATGTATGCTTTCGAATTTCTTCTCCTAAAGCTCGCCATTCTTCCCAATTCCCAAGACTCTCAGTCGCTTTTAATTTCTTGCCCCTAAGACCATCTTGTGCTTTCCTAACAGCCTGTCGCATAAATTGATCACCAATGCCCGTTGCAGTACGCTTATGAAAGGGATCATTCCCAATTCTCATTCCCATCTGTATATCCCCCTCTTATTTTCGGTCCTCATTTAATACTTGAGCAATATGTTTTACATCAATTGGATAACCATTGCGTGTTAAACGTCCTTTTATATTCATTAAGCAGCTACAATCCATCCCAATTAATAAGTCCGCACCGGTTTCCATAATATGCTTTACTTTTTCATCGACCATTTGTTCAGAGATTTCTGGCATCTTCACTGAAAATGTCCCTCCAAATCCGCAGCAATCATAATTGTGCGGCAGCGAAACCACTTCCAGCCCCTTGACACATTTTAATAATTTTTGCGGTGGTTCTTTAATTCCCATTAATCGGCTCATATGACAAGATGTATGAACCGTTGCTTTTTTATGAAGCTCTGCACCTAAGTCTTCTTTCCCTAATACTTCAACGAGAAATTGTGTAAATTCATACGTTTTATTCGCAAGCTCATCCGCTTTTTTCTTCCACTCCACTTCACTGTCAGAAAATAAGGTAGAAAACTCGTGAACCATCATCGCGCACGAACCCGATGGTGCCACAACATATTCTGAACTAGCAAAGGTTTCAATCATATGTTTTGCAGCTGTTTTCGTTTCTTTCACGTACCCGCTATTATAAGCAGGTTGTCCGCAGCAAGTTTGACTTTTAGGAAAATCAACTTCACACCCTAAATCTTCAAGAATTTCGACGACATCTCTTCCGACCTCTGGATAAAAAACATCTGCCACACAAGTGATAAAAATTGATACTTTCATATTTGCACCCCTAAATACAGTAAAGTAAACGCAAGTGACTTTATAACCAAATCTTCCTTTGTTGTATATTATTGGTAACCACTAAAAAAATATGAATAAAAATATAAAAAAAGTGATTGAGAACTATCTTAATCACTAAATATTAAAGTCGGAAGAAGCCACACTCGTTACCATTCCGTCTAAACAGCGAGAGTTATTAGGCGATATAAATAGACTCGTGGACGAACCATCAGGTAAGGTCGTAGGAAGTTCGATGAGAAAATAGGAACGAAGAGGGGGAAAGCCCCTCTTCGTTTTTGCATCAAAAGCAACAACATCTACGAAAACAGCCAAAATAATAAATAGAAAAGCCTCCTACATTACACATGTAGGAGGCTTTCTTTTTTGATAAAACAAATCAATCTCTATTCAGCAATCGCATACGATAACAATTCATCGTCACTTCTCCGAGTCTTTGCAGTAATTGATAGTTCGCATATGCGCCAACTGGGGCACCGATTATTGGTACGAGCTGAAGCATTTTTGCTAAATCGATATAGTCTCGGTACTCTGTTTGGAACTTTTCCCAGTCCATATGAGTTTCTTCTTCTGTATCCCACGTTTCGATTGCTTTCCATATTTCTTTTCGGTGGTCGTCACTGGAAAAGGCAAGTTGGAAAACGTGGAGGATAAAAAGGCGCTCTTCTTTGTTGCTCGTATCAAATCCGTACAACGTTGCTGCATCGAATAAAAATTTAATTTTAATGCCGAGTAAAAGCGGAAAATCAGCAAGACCAAGGAGAATACCGCCAGCTCCCGTCCCTGCTCCTTCTGCCGCTGCTATTTTTTTGTACTCATCCATTTTTTTACGTACTTCGTCGTCTCGTCTTTGCAATGACCAGTTCGTCTCTTTTAATTTCGGCTTTATAAAGTTTGATCCGGCACTAATCGTTTGCACCATCATCCGAATCGTTTCTGTTAATACTTTTTGCACTTTCGCCGGAATAAGCTGTTGTACTTTCGTCTGCACTTTCTTAGAGAAGCGTGTCATCATAGAAGAATCTTTCATGAATGTAGCTTTCCACTGCTCCAATTCTTTTATAACCTTCTCTTCATATGTAATCATAGGTTCATTCCCTTCAATTTAAACGCTCAATACGTTTCGCCCCGTATTGATAAACGAAACCGATACTAAATACTATGCTTACGACTAATAAAATTCCCGTCATCATGAAATCTTTCGTCGCAAGGGCGAATATAACTGTAAATATCACGCTGCCGATAATAAGGATTGCATTTAATAAGACAAGAAAATCTTTCTTCTTCTCTTCTCCCCCGACCGGATACAAATCAAGCCAAATCTTCATGCGGTGATGCTTCCATAAAGTTAATAGCTGATAACCGATTAAGTATAGGAAGATAAAGCTTACGATAAATCGTCCGTATAAAAACGGAATGAAGTAAAGAATAACCCCGCCAAGAGCGAGCAGGCGCACATATAAGCCGAAATAGTTACCAGATCGTAAAAACGTTCTCGTATATAAGTATAAATATGTACGCTTTTCGCCAATCATCGAAAGAATGAAATCAAGCCATTTTCTACGTGCTACTCTTTCTTTTAATGCTGGTACATCAACGAACATGTTCGCGATGCGGTATAGTAGCATCATCTTCTTACCTTCTTCAGAAATTAAATACTCCCAGTTTAGCGGCTTTCCCTTCACCATTTGATGCATGATAGCGAGGTATAACGCCATGAGAAGGACGATTCCGCCAATAAACATAACGGAAGTACGCTCTACAAGGAAGTACACAAATAAACCGTTTAAAATAAAACGAATGAACCAATCAGCTCTTTGTATATTTTGGTCTGTTAAAAATGATTTTTCCCACGCGACGAATAAGTTCCACGCTTTTACTATGACAAACGCGAGTACAATCCATATGTAAGCTGCTCCTGTTTGCTTCATTTGCTGGAAGTATAACGGGGCAAGCGCTGCCGCTACGATTGCGATTATGTATAACTGGATCATAAACGTAAAGAGAAATGCCTTTGTAAAGTACGGTTTTAACTTTTCTTCAACTGGCAGCAAGTAAACGAGATCAGCTTCTTTTAATAACGTTTGAATGGATCCGGCCGTTAATACGAGTCCAATCAACACTGCCATAACGAGGGCCGCCTGAAACGAAGGTGTTAACGTTTGTAACCATTGCTGGTAATAATACGCTCCTGCGCCGATGATAAATACGAAAATAAATTTCAAATGATCATTAAATACGTATTTACTATATGTACGAACTTCTTTTAGAAAGTGACGAAATCGTTCTTTCCATAATGCTGTGCTATTCATAATCTTCTTCCTTCGTTAATGCAATATAAATATCATCTAGCGTTGCACCTGGCATATTAAAATCGGATTGCAGCTCAGATAATGTTCCCTTCGCTCTTACTTCGCCTTGATGCAGAATAATGAATGAGTCACAATAACGCTCTGCCGTCGCTAAAATATGTGTACTCATTAAGATTCCTGCACCACTCTTTTTCATTTGATCCATCATTTGAAGTAGGGATTGAATCGCTAACGGATCAAGCCCAACGAAAGGTTCATCCACAATGTACAGAGATGGTTCCACTAAAAATGCACTCATAATCATTACTTTTTGTTTCATCCCTTTTGAGAAATGAGATGGAAACCATTTTAAACGATTTTTCATGCGAAATTCTTGTAATAGTTGTCCTACACGTTCTTCATATTGTTTTTCATCAACACCGTACGCCATCGCTGTTAATTTCAAATGCTCTTCTAGCGTTAGCTCATCATATAATACTGGTGTTTCTGGGATGAACGAAAAACTAGAACGGTACGCTGTCATATCATCACGAATTGTTTTCCCATTAATTGTGACAGTTCCTTTTTTCGGTTCCATTAAACCGATAATATGTTTAATCGTCGTACTTTTACCCGCTCCATTTAAACCGATTAAGCCGACAAGTTCACCTTTATTCACAGAGAACGAAACATCTTTTAGTACAGGTCGTTTCGTATATCCTCCTGTAACATTTTCTACACGCAATAATTCGCTCATACGACACCACTTTCTTCATTAGTATTCATTCTATATTCATCTTACCAAAAATGGCGCTGTACTACATAGTATCGATGCCCTCAAAAAAAATTTAAATTTGTTAGCATATATTTTTACGAAAGCGGACATCATAATTAGTGAAGAAGGAACACATTGAAAAAGCAACCACCAATTGATGAGTAGAACAACATAGTGAAGTCATCATGAAATGGGGTGTCCATGTTGGACAAAGAAATTTACACATAACCAGATTATTTGTTTCATTTTAGAAACGGGGTGTCTCCGAAAGAGCATATACTGTTTTAAAAAATAAACAATTTCCTTTTATAAAGATTGCAATTCATTTCACTTGAAAATGGGGTGTCTACGGCAGAAACTTTAGCCGATTTACCGTGCATTTCTTAAATAAATGAGGTGTCTGCGAAACGTAAATTACGATAATGCTTTTTCAATCCCTCTTCAGAAAACAGGAAGCTGAGTCAGCTTCCTGTTTTTCGTGTTTGTTCTCTTATATAATTATGGTAAAATACGGCTAAGGCTACTTGAAAGGATGAGATCAATGAACCATACAGCGGACAATTGTATTTTTTGTAAAATTATTGACGAGCAAATCCCTTGCTCAAAAGTATACGAAGATGAACATGTGCTTGCATTTTTAGATATTAGTCAAGTAACAAAAGGACATACTCTTGTTATTCCAAAAGTTCACAAACAAGACATTTTTGCGTTAACGCCAGAAATCGCATCACACATTTTTTCTGTCGTTCCGAAAATCGCAAATGCGATTAAAGCAGAGTTTAATCCAGTTGGCTTTAACCTACTTAACAATAACGGTGAAAAAGCTGGACAAACTGTGTTCCACTTCCACCTTCATTTAATTCCACGCTACGGTGAAAACGATGGTTTCGGTGCTGTTTGGAAATCACATCAAAATGAATACACAATGGAAAATTTACAAAACATCGCAAGTACAATTGCAAATAGTGTGAAATAATGACACTATAATAAGAAGTAATACATAACAAGCCACTTTCCTAAAGTGATTACATATTGCACGGCTTGTTTCTCCACTCAAGATGCCGGGGACTGTGCACTTTTCTTTCCCTTGTCTTACAGATATGCATATTTTTTCACATCATGAATACGAACAAAAAATAAGGAGGTTTCCTTTTATGTCAAAAGCTAAATCCTTTATTACAGGTGTCATTTGCGGCGGAGCAGTTGCTGGATTAGCCGTTCTTTTCTCTACTCCTTCTTCTGGTAAAGCTATGCGCGGTAAGCTGAAAGAAAAAGGAAATGATATGAAAAAGACTTTAGCTGATATTACAGCTGATACAAAATTATTAAAACGGCAAATCGTTGAAACTGCTTCAGAAGGTAAAGAAGTGTTTCAAGAATTAAAAGACGATATGCACGATACGCTTTCTAACTGGAAGCAAGATATTTCTCAAAACAAGCGCCATATTGAGAAAGAGATTTTGGACATTCAAAAATCAATTGAGAAACTACAAGAAGCTGTTCCAGAAAAAGCGTAAACAAATTCCTGCTTAGTTTTTTGCATATAACAAATATTTTTTATATAAATTTACCTTAACACGGCATATCACACAGATATGCCGTGTTTTTATGCATTTACAATATATGTTATCACTTAACATGTAAGGACAACACATGTATTCACGACCCATAAAACGCTTCCATAGTTATGCATGATTTGTATAGAATGTCATTTTATTAAAAAATTTTCACAATTCTCACAAAAAGACTTTATTAATTTTTATTTTACTGGCATAATAGATAGTAATGAAAAAGAATGTTAAAGTGGGTGAGTAAATGAAAAGTGGAGAAAAAGATTACTCGGTAAAAGAAGCGATGATTTTCAGCCAACGCATTGCTCAATTATCGAAAGCGTTATGGAAATGTGTAGAGAAAGATTGGCAGATGTGGATTAAGCCTTACGATTTAAACATTAATGAGCATCATATTTTAACAATCGCTTATCATTTAAAAGGGGCTTCTATTTCTGAGATTGCTAAGTTTGGAGTTATGCACGTATCAACGGCGTTTAACTTCTCGAAAAAGCTGGAAGAACGCGGCTATCTTGTATTCTCGAAAAAAGAAGATGATAAACGAAATACGTACATTGAAATTACAGACAAAGGGGAAGAATTACTACTTCGCTTAATGGAGGAGTATGATCCTGAAAATAATTCAGTGTTTAATGGGGCTCTTGCACTTCGTAATTTTTATGGGAAGTTCCCAGAAAATATCGAACTTATCGCTATCTTGCGTAACATTTACGGACAAGACTTCATCGATATTTTTGAGAAATCATTAGAAGATATTGAAGAGAACTTTACAGAATCCGATCAGAAGTTAGTTAAGAAATAATCTATTTATTTTTTCGCAATCATGCTTAAGAATTCATTCATAAGCGGCTTAAATAAACCTTGTTTTGCTAGCGCTTCCGCAGTTTCGTGTACTTCGAGCTGATGTGGAAGCGCTTTTTCAAATTGATCTAACAGCGCATCGAACAAAAGAAGCCCTTCTGCTTTCTCCACTACATATTGCTCGTTCAGTATTTCACAAAGATGTAGTATACGTTCAATATCTTTTTTGCGAGCTTTTTTCTTTATGATTAAAGAATAAAATGGACACTTTTCTTCATCAATCATTTTAAATAGTAGATCTACGTAGTATTCAGCTTGTTCTAATCTTCTAACAACGTCCATTTTCTCCCTCTCTTTCTAACACAAAGTCTTCTATTTCTGAATTTTATAACACGAACAAAATATCGTATGATACAATATATAAAGTATATGTATTTTAGCCAAAAGGAGGTCTCGCCTCATGACACTTATAACAGTTGTTTTTGTCGCATTCGCACTTCTTGTTATATTTTACACGAATTTCATGACACATACACTGTGTGAACGAAAACAAATAGCTGCGAGCCGCCAACCCGGTGTCTTTCGGGTTATTAATGTATGTATAACAATTTTATTAATTTCTAGTTATATAGAAATTATATTTCATGGAAAGTGAGGAAGGAAGCCCCTTCCTCACTTTTTTCCTCTATAAGCAAATTATACCTACTATAACCAATAAAATAAACAGTACAAGTAATAAAATAAGTTGAGAATTCATCCCCATCCCCTCCTCTTTTCTGTATATGCGACATACGCCCAATATGGTACACTTTCAAAATCTGACACGATATGGTTAATTTTTCTTTATCAATATGAAATCGAGTCGAAATATGATATATTAAATTCTGTACATATTGCTTATACTATGAAATAAATGACACGCATCTTAACTTTATCCTCAGCCTCGGTAAGCCCTGTTAAGCGCGCTTTACGAGTATAAAAAGCAAAAGTATCAGTGAGACTTAATCGGGCTCTTATGAACCAAAATTCATTGGTGTAGGATAAATTAAAAATACATAATAGTAGGAGTGTTTATCGAATGAAGAAAGCTATGCTTGCCTTAGCCGCAACAAGTGTAATCGCATTATCAGCATGTGGAACAGGATCATCATCAGACAAAATTGTTACATCTAAAGCTGGTGACATTACAAAAGACGAGTTCTACAATCAAATGAAGACACAAGCTGGTAAACAAGTACTAAACAACATGGTTATGGAAAAAGTACTTATTAAAAACTACAAAGTTGAAGACAAAGAAGTAGACAAAAAGTTCGATGAAATGAAAAAACAATACGGTGATCAATTCGATACACTATTAAAACAACAAGGTATTAAAGAAGAAACTTTAAAAACTGGTGTGCGCGCTCAATTAGCTCAAGAAAAAGCTATCGAGAAAACAATCACTGATAAAGAACTAAAAGATAACTACAAGCCTGAAATTAAAGCAAGCCACATTCTTGTAAAAGATGAAGCGACTGCGAAAAAAGTGAAAGAAGAACTTGGACAAGGTAAATCTTTCGAAGAGTTAGCAAAACAATACTCTGAAGATACTGGTTCAAAAGAAAAAGGTGGCGACTTAGGATTCTTCGGCGCTGGTAAAATGGTTAAAGAATTCGAAGATGCTGCTTATAAACTGAAAAAAGATGAAGTAAGCGAGCCTGTGAAATCACAATTCGGTTACCACATCATTAAAGTAACAGACATTAAAGAACCAGAAAAATCATTCGAACAATCTAAAGATGACATCAAAAAAGAAATCGTTCAGAAGAAAGCACAAGACGGCGAATTCATGAACGATCTTATGATGAAAGAAATCAAAAAAGCTGACGTAAAAGTTGACGACAAAGATTTAAAAGATCTTTTCAAAGAGCAAAAAGCTGACGCTAAGAAAGACGAAAAGAAATAATGAATTGAAAAAAAGCTTGGGCTTAGGCCCGAGCTTTTTTATTTTGCAATTTTTATCCTGCTATTTGCGAGCAACGGGATAAATGAAAGCTGCTGGTTTTCATGTAACAACCGGAGAATATATTCCACCGCAAAATTGATTTTTTGCTCTCCCCTTTTAACTAATTGATGCTAGAAATCGAACTGAAACGAGCTATAATCTACAGCAAAAAACCTTGATTCCATCACACACGGAACCAAGGTTTATCTTATTATCATTGATTAAATTCAAAAACTATGTTAAATTAGTACAGAAACACGTTTTCAAAAATACAAAGAACGTATTTATCCGTATCTTAATTGTACACCAAAACATATATTCAGTCAACCTCTATTTTTCACTTTTAAAGGAGTGCTTACGTATGAACAAAAAACTTGATCAAGAGCAAAAACGATTGGATACCGTAATAGAAACGATTACGGAGCAAATTGATAAACTGGAAAACGAAACTGGCAGACGCCGGGCAGAAGTAATCAATATTCGTAAACACTTTTGGGATGACGTGAAAGTGAATACTGATACTTTTGATGATTATCTTGAAACAGTTATCAACTTAAGACAACAAGCCCAGTCACTAGCTGTCACACAAATTACCCATAAGCACACCTTTAATCGACTTGCCGCATTAAGACGCATGCATAAAGCACCTTACTTCGGACGAATTGATTTCAAAGAAGAAGGAGAATCTGCTGCGGAGCAAATTTATATCGGCGTAGCTACACTTACTGATGCAAGCGGAGAAAATTTTCTTATATATGACTGGCGCGCACCCATTTCGAGTGTGTACTACGATTATCCACCAGGGCCAGCTGAATACAGTACACCAGGAGGCGTAATCCACGGTAATGTGGAGAAAAAATTACAATACATTATTCAAAATGGCGAGATTGATTCTATGTTCGATACGAGCCTGACCATTGGCGATGAAATTCTGCAACAAGCGCTCGGAAAAGGTACGAACAAACATATGCAGAGCATCGTCGCTACGATTCAGCGCGAGCAAAATGAAATTATCCGTCACGATGAAGGCCGACTCCTTATCGTGCAAGGAGCTGCTGGTAGTGGTAAAACGTCAGCTGCCCTGCAACGAATCGCCTACTTACTATATAAATATCGCGAATGGCTAAAAGCGGATCAAATTATTCTCTTCTCCCCTAACTCTATGTTCAACAGCTACGTATCTAACGTATTACCTGAACTCGGTGAAGAAAATATGCAGCAAGTGACATTCCAAGAATATTTAAACCATAGACTAAGTAAGGCATTTGACGTTGAAGACCCTTATGAGCAATTAGAATATATGCTAACTGAAGCGAATAGCCCTACCTATAAAACGAGAAATGCGAGCATTCGATTTAAAGCATCTACCCAATTTTTCGAGATGATTCGAGCGTACAGACAATCTCTTGAATCTTCAGGCATGCTATTTAGAGGAATGAAATTTAGAGGCAAGCTAATTGTTTCTGCTAAAGAAATTACAGAACAATTTTACAACACTGACTCCTCCCTCCGCTTCCATAATCGAATTGAAAAGTTAACGGATTGGCTAAATAAACAAATAGATGCAATCGAAAAAGCAGAACTGAAAAAGCCTTGGGTAGAAGAAGAAATTGAATTACTTAGTAAAGATGAATACCAAAAGGCTTATAAATATTTACAGAAAAAAGGGGAGTTTGACGACAACTCCTTTCATGATTTTGAGAAAGAAACGAAAGTACTCGGACGTATGATTGTCCGTAAAAAATTGAAACCGCTTCGTAAAGGTGTTCAAACATTGCGCTTTATCAATTTCACAGGCATATATAAACAACTTTTCACAGATGCATCATTGGTTACTGGAGAAAAACCGAAAGACTGGGATGATATTTGCTCATTAACAGTGAACATGTTAGGTGAAGGAAAACTATATTACGAGGATGCGACTCCATTTTTACTTTTAAAAGAGTTAATTGAAGGCTTCCAAACGAACAGATCGATTAAACACGTACTCGTAGACGAAGCGCAAGATTATTCGCCGTTTCAGTTCGAGTTTTTAAAACGTCTCTTCCCTGCTGCAAGAATGACTGTACTCGGGGACTTTAACCAAGCGATATTTGCCCATGCGAGTGAAGCAGTGAATTTCAATACACTTACTAGCTTATACGGACCAGATGAAACGAACGGCATCAACTTAACTCGTAGCTATCGCTCAACAAAACCGATCATTGAATTTACACGTGCTCTCGTACCGGAAGGCAATAACATTCATGCCTTTGAACGTGATGGTGAGAAACCTACAGCGACTAAGGTATCAAATCACAACGAACTGCACGAGCATATTACTTCCAAAATTGCTGAATTAAAAAAACAAAATCACAATACGATCGCAATTATATGTAAATCTGCAGCTGAAAGCGCCACTGCCTACGAAGCACTTAGTCATATCGAGAATATCAAACTCGTGAAAAGTAACTCGGCCGAGTACGAACAAGGCATTGTCGTGATCCCTGCTTACTTAGCGAAGGGTATCGAATTTGACGCTGTTATTATTTACGACGCTTCTAAAGATGTATATAGCGACGAGAGCGTTCGTAGATTGTTCTACACTGCTTGTACGCGCGCAATGCATGAACTGCAACTTTATAGCGTTGGCGAGGTTAGTCCGTTTATACTTGGGGCTAATTCGGAGAGTTTTGAGCTTATTACACCTTGATACTAATCAAGGTGTTTCTTTTTTATGAAGGATTTACACCTTAAAAGTAGAATATATCAGTTTAGAAAAAGCTAAGGAGTGAAAAGATGAACCATTATTTTATTGCTATTTATGACGGCGTGTTTCCTACCGAAAAATTACATAACATTTTACAATCTAACCCTACTTTTACCGACCTAAACGTCCGTCCTCTCGAAATCTCATCACCAAGACCTTTCACATTATTAGTTGGAGAAGAAAATGATGCACTCACAACTGGACTTACAGACAAATACCACTTATTAACGAAAGAGTTGCAAGCACTTGAGCAGCAAGAAAAGTACTACTATGTATACGATTATAAAATTAGAAAAACCATCGAGAATCCTACCCAAAAATGCTTTCCATTCGCAACAATCCATATAAGTGTTATGAAATTCCATGAGATGATTCAAAAAGTAAAAGACTTAAAACGACCTGTATTTGCAGGTTATAACATCGTCTCTCATGATGCAGGCATACTTACGATTGATGTACTTCTTTCTTCACCTTTATTGGATCCCAACACTCCCGAAAAAGATGAGGAAGAATGCTCCTATTTACAGCAGCTAGCTGAATCAATTTCTCGTTCTGAATTATGTACTTCTATTAAAGTGAGCGCACTTATTTAAACACGAAAAGAGGGTTATTTATCATAACCCTCTTCTGCTATCTATTTACGTTTGTACTTGATCATAATAATGAATACTTTTATATACAACTTATAATAAGTATCAAGGTGTTTTTCTCATTCTAAACGACATATCTTTACGTCGATATACACTTAGTACGATCCCCATTATAAGCGCATGAAATACAGTTGGTGTTAATCCATAACTAATAAAAGGTAATGATATAGCAGTAATCGGTAATAAACCTAAAATCATACCAACGTTATAAAGGAATTGAACTACGAAAAGAGTCATTCCTCCAATGAGAAGCAATTTACCATACCGGTCATTTATTGTATAAGATATGAACATTAACCGTGCTACAAAAAGAGAAAGAATTAAGACAAGGACCAGTGCAAGTACATATCCATAATAATAAGTCAAACTTGCAAATACAAAATCAGTATCTGGATTAGGGATGAGCTTTACATCTCCATATGTACCAAACCAACCTGCTGACGACATTACCTCTTTTAAACGTATATACATAAATCCTGCGCCCTGTGCATCACGCTCTGGATTCAAATACCCTAAAAATCTATCCAAATAAACTCCTTTTACTGTGGGCCAGGAAAAAGAGGCCCCTATAATCAATAAACAGATTGGTACAATTGTAATAATTAATGCCGTTTTCTTTCCTAATTTACTCCACCAAAGCATAACAAAGATCATTGCGATATAAATAAACATTGTTGAAAAAGCGGATCCAATTAAGAATAAATAGAGAGAAAATAAATACAAAGCGACAAGATACCTAACTTTTAATCTACTATTATTGAAAAAAGAAGCCCAAGCTAGAAAAAAGAACGGCACTGCCATTAAACGATCAATTGCAATAGGACCAACTTTTATTATCGGTTCTCCAAGTATCGAAGCGTTCGGAAAACAGTATATCATTAACAAGATAAGTACCCCAATTGTGTAAAACAGCCACCCTAATCTCTCTAACTTCCGATAATCAATTAGCATCACCCCTAAAACTGTGGCAACACCGAGAATAATAAATATCACCTTATTCATGAATAAGTCAGCATGTCCAAAAGCTATAATTGGCAAAAATCCTAGCCCCATCGCAGCCACTAATAAAATAAGTAAGAACCAATCAACCTTTGGCTTATGCAGTTTGTTAAGTTCTTGTCCCAGTTTAATCGGACTTCCCATTTGTTCAACAGCCTTATCTTCAGCAACTTCCTCACTTAACCCTTTATCCATCCACATATTCTTCGTCTGTTTTAAGTGAAAATCTAGTTCCGTTGCTACCAAGTCCTTCGCTTCTTTTGATTTAATATGGTTCGTAACTTCTTTTAAAAAACGCTCCCCTTTTTTGTTCAATTTTTTCTCACTCCTGTACTAATCCTTTTAATATAAATCGTGCCTTCGTAGCATTCTTCTCTGCCTTTCGCAGCATCTTATTTCCTTTATCATTTAATTGATAATATTTAGCTCCTTCGTGATCCCAGCTAGATTGGATAAAGCGATTCTGCTCTAGACGATGTAATACAGTGTATAGAGACCCTTCATCACCTTCGAATTTTTGAATCCCTCTCCCACGCAATAACTGCATTAATTCATAACCTGTTTTTTCATTCATAAGAAGTTGCAACACTGCTAAAAGGACATCTTCTTCCTTTTCAGACGATTGATTGATTTTTTCACGCACCCGCTTCTGGTGCTGATCAGAAAAACTCAAATGTTTAAAAGTTGTGTTCTCCATTGATTTTCGCAAGCCTTTTAATCGATCTTCCATTTGACTATCCCTCCAATCCTTTCTTCAAAAGCTCCTTCGCTTTTTTCAGCCTCGTTTTTATCGTGTTTTCCTTCACTTCTATTACAATAGCGATCTCTTTAATTGATAACTCTTCATAATAAAATAGATAAATCACTTCTCGATATTTGATCGGTAAATTCATTACTGCAGAAGCAAGCTCACGGTCCTCCGTATTTTGAATGACAGTTTGTTCAGCGCTCTCTTTTTGACTCCCAACATACGTAAATTCATCCTCTGTCACGATCACCTTTTTGTTATACCAACTTTTTATATAGTCCTTACATTGATTAATCGCAATTCTCCATAACCACGTTTTTAAGTTCGAATTTCCTTTATATGTATGAAGAGATTTATAGCATTTCACAAATATATCTTGCGTTACATCCTCCGCAACTTCTTTATTATTCACATATGAATACACAAGCTGCAGGACTTCTTGTCCATACTTGTTCATTATTTCGTCGATAAGGTCCTCCTTATCTTCTATTTCAAACGCTTCTATCGTTAATTCATCCACAGCATTTCCTCCTTCCCATATATTAGACGACGCACTGGATGAAAAAGTTTTATAAATTCATAAAAAAATACGGTCGGCAATAACTTTTTATAAAACACTTCCTCAGCAAAATACATATAATAAACCGAATAGTCGTTACAATACATTCACCTACAGAGCGTCTTTCTCCCAAGGCGCTCTGTAATTTTGAAATCCTCCTTCAAGAACCGCTAAATAAAAAAGAACCCATTTAACCTGGGTCCCCCTTCTGCCTAATACTCACTTAAAGAGTTCAATATGTCATAACCATACAAAGATGGCTTCATAATATCAAAACCAATAAATTCTTCATACTGATTATCTGCAAAATAAAATACAACATGATGAAATGCTACTTTTTGCAAATGATTATCTTGAGAAAGTCTAAATGAGTATATGCATTTATTATCATTTGAAGTTTTCTTTATATATATTTTACTCTTATTTGTTAATTCTTTTAATTTACTTGCATTTTCTCCAAAAAACCCAATTCCCACAATACGATCAAATTGATCTATATCTACATTCAGTTTTGGATTTTCTTCCAACTCTTCAGTCGATTCAATCCCAATTTCTGAAGTGAATGGAATTACATACAGATATGCCATCTGGATTTCAGGGTCGTAAGTAATTAATTTTTTCATGATACACCTCATATTGGTATCTTATTTTTTGTATGAAACTTCTCTCAATAAGCTAAATATTAGGTTTTTCGGTTATAAAATACAAGTATAGTATTTGAAGTTCTATACATAACACAGCTGCTTTTTCTAGTTCTGCTGTGTATTTCATTTGAACGCTGTTATCAGTATCCCTATTTGTTAATTATGTTTGTTTATTTAACAAGAAACAAAGTGGAACAAATTGTAAGGAGAATTATAAGTTACTTTTTAATCATTTTTGAAAATGGCATTCCGAAAGTTGAATTAACAAAATCTGATGCTACATTCTTGATGGAACAACTTAATGAAATTAAAGAAAAGAAACGTAACTCAAATGAAAACCTTGACTTATAGGAGGCTCACAAACAAGTTATATATGATAAACCATAATTCACACACTAACCACCCATTTAAAACTAGGGCTTTTTATCCATATGTCTTGTTCCCTATTTTAAAACATAATACAATTAATACGTGACTTAATAAGCTATAACTAGTAGGTGTGGTAATCATCTCTTCCATTTTGAAAAAAGGGGGAGGTGATAGAATGATCGCGATGTTTGTAATTAAATTAGTGTATGGTATCCTAACCGGAGCTGGCGTTGTCATCGGTAGAAGATACGTCGGTCCATGGCTAATTTCTGTATACAAAAAAGCGAGAACCACCCTGCTTCGTGGAAAAGGTAAGGGCGGTTCTCGGCTAAAACGTTAATGTAATTGTCTTATAACCGCACCTACTACCACCACAATAGCAAGTTAGGTTACACAAGGCAGAAGTTTCTCAGGCTTCTGTCTTCTTTATTTTATGCAAAATTCATACTATATACTCTATCATCATTGTAACACATTCTATTTATTTTTAGTCAAGATAAAAAACACCTGAAGGGCTCTCCTTCAGGTGTTTCTCTATTTTATGCTAATGCAGCTGCCTGCTCTTGTTAATCCAGACTTTTTCTAGTTCAGCTGTGACGCTGTCATCCTTTATAGCACCAATAAAGACGGATTATGCACCCGTTTCATAACAGTATAAATAAACAATGAACATCACCTATTACAAATATAAAAAAATCCTCTCACTATATAGTACCTATGTTTTCAGTGATACTCTATTATCATCAAGCTAAATTTATATAATTTTAACCACACGATAGCAAGTTAATTTTCAAATATCTTCTTGCGCATAACCCGAATTTTATTATCCGTTTGTATCATGCTTATAAATAAAAGATATCCTATCGATGCACCGATCATATTTATAGCAATCCGCCACACATCAAAAACATCAGATAAAGTTAGTAAATGTAATAACTCCCAAGCAAGAAAGGCCATAACATACCACTTACAAGCTTTCTTATAGTTCGTCACTTTACTGATCAACACTGGAACGAAAAATCCAAATGGAACTACCAATATTATATGTTGCAAAACAGTTAGCCAATACGTTGAGTTCCCCCAAGGACCTGGATGCGCAATAAAATCTTTAACTTGCCAAAGTGTTATTCCAAAAAGCTGCAATAACGTTTCTAAATCAGATATATGTAAAAATTGCTGCCAAAATTCAATCGGATGATAAACAGTTCCACCTGTCAAACTACGAATAGAGTCAAATGTAGAAGTTGAAATAACTGTTCCTAAAAAAACGATAAAACAAATCATTATATAAGGAATACATAAAATTTTCGATAATACCTTTAATGGCCTAGGAACTTCGTATACCGATTGATTAATCCCTAAACCAATAACTTTTGATTCTCCAAAACTTTGAATCGCTTTATACACCGCTTCTTTTTCATTCATACCTTGTTCCATATATTCTTCTCTCAAGCTGTTCAAGTGATCATATATTTCTAGAAATAACTCATCCTGTTCAATATTACTAAGTTCTGAATAAGCTAAAATGGACTTAATATACTCATCAAATTCACTCATAAATAACTCCTTTCTGACAAGTTTGAATTAATGATGTTACACGCTCCCAAGAGTTCACTTTCTTCTGCAATTCTTTTTTCCCTTTACTTGTAATAGTATAAAACTTCCTTTTCATCCCATTCTCAGATTGACTCCAATAAGATTCAAGAAATTCCTTTTTTTCTAATCGCTTTAAAGCTGGATACAAAGTTCCCTGCCCCATACTATACAAATCTTCACTTGCATCCTTTAAACTTTGAGCTATTTCATATCCATATGTATCACGTTTTGCAATGATAGAAAGCAATAAAATATCTATACTTCCCTTCAAAATTTCTTTGTCCAACAATACCACCTCCTCATATACATCGTATAACAACATATGTCGTTATGCAATGTATTTAGAATAATATCCCATAAAAAAAACCACCTAAAGGCTCCCCTTCAGGTGGTTCTCTATTTTACGCTAACGCAGCTGCCTGTTCTTGTTGATCTACAGGAATAACAGCGTCCCTTAACGCTTTTTCTAATTCAGCTGTGTATTTCATTTGCTCTTCTTTGCTCCAGCCTAGTTTCGTAGCCATGTAGTTGATTACTGCTTCTTTCCACTCGTATACCCAGTGAATGTTGAAGAATACAGCGCCTCTGCGGCGTACGAAGAAGTCAACTGGTTTTGCTGTCATTTCGTAATCCATTGCGTATACAAGTGGGATTAGAACGTCTAGCGGCATGTCGTATTCTTTCGCTTCGTCTTTATGTTTTTTCGCTAAGTCGAATAGTACGTCAACGTTAGAGCCGTAGAATTTCGCGAATTCTTCTGCTTGCGCTTTCGTTAAACCAGATTTCGTACCTTCGTCTGCTTTTTTCGCAACGAATGCTGGGAATCCGTGTGAACCATCTACATGTCCACCAGAGATTGGCATATGTTTCGTGTCGCTCTTCGGATATGCACTATGACCTTCTTTTTGTAGTAAGTTCGTTACGTAGTCTACTACCATTTCAGCCATTTTGCGGTATCCTGTTAATTTTCCGCCCGCGATTGTAATTAAACCAGATTCAGAAGTCCAAATTTCATCTTTACGAGAAATTTCAGATGCATTCTTACCTTCTTCGTAAATTAACGGACGTACACCAGCCCAGCTTGACTCCACATCTTTTTCTGTAATTTTCACGCTTGGGAACATGTAGTTAATCGCATTAATGATGTATGTGCGATCTTCTGTTGTCATGTGCGGTACAGCTGCATCTTTATCATAGAACGTATCTGTTGTACCTACGTATGTTTTTCCACCGCGAGGAATCGCGAACACCATACGTTTATCTGGTGTATCGAAGTAAATCGCTTGCCCTAATGGGAAACGTTTTTGATCAATTACTAAGTGAACACCTTTTGATAACTGAAGTACTTTTCCTTTTTTCGAGTTATCTTTCTCACGAAGTGTATCTACCCAAGGACCAGCTGCGTTTACAATTTTCTTACCGTAAACTTCGTATACTTCTCCGTCTAGTAAATCGATTACACGTACACCGCATACTTTTCCATCTTTATATAAGAAACTGTCTACTTTTGCGTAGTTAACAGCTTTTGCACCATGCTCAATTGCTTCTTTCATTACTTCAATTGTAAGACGCGCATCGTCTGTACGATATTCTACGTAGTAACCGCCGCCTTTTAATCCTTCTTTTTTCACAAGAGGCTCTTTATTTAGCGTTTCTTCACGGTTAAACATTTTTCTGCGCTCGCTTCGTTTTACACCTGCTAAGAAGTCGTATACACGAAGACCAATTGATGTACTGAACGATCCGAACGTACCGCCTGTATGGAATGGAAGTAACATCCACTCTGGTGTTGTTACATGGGGACCGTTCTCATATACGATCGCACGCTCTTTCCCCACCTCTGCTACCATTTTCACTTCAAGTTGTTTTAAATAACGTAGACCACCGTGTACAAGCTTCGTTGAACGACTTGATGTACCTGCTGCAAAGTCCTGCATTTCAAACACAATTGTTGATAACCCGCGTGTTGCTCCATCTAATGCAATACCAGAACCAGTAATACCTCCACCAATTACGATCACATCTAACTCTTGTTTATTTACTCCGTTTAATACGTCTTTACGTTGTTTACTTGAAAATTTCATGGTAATTCCTCCCTTTGATAACGAAAAAAGAGACCACGAACTCCGCTATAGATTTCGCCTCTATAGCGTGTTGTGGTCTCTCCAAATCTCCTACCGAATTATTAACTTGTCACCATTATAACACTGTTTATGATTATTTGAAAGCTTTTGTTGCTTCAATCGCTTTTTTCCATCCAGCATATAGCTCTTCGCTTGTTTCCGCTTCCATCGTTGGTTCAAAGCGTTTGTCCATATGCCACTGTGATTTAATTTCATCTTGGTTTTTCCAATATCCAACCGCAAGACCAGCTAAGTACGCTGCACCTAAAGCTGTCGTTTCATTGATCACTGGACGCTCTACAGGAACATCTAAAATATCACTTTGGAACTTCATTAAGAAGTTATTTTTAACCGCTCCGCCATCAACGCGTAATGTTTTTAATTCAATACCTGAATCTGCTTCCATTGCACATAATACATCTTTCGTTTGGTAAGCTAAAGATTCTAGCGTTGCACGAATGAAATGCTCTTTCGTCGTACCGCGTGTTACACCAAACATAGCGCCGCGTACTTCACTATCCCAGTACGGTGTTCCTAATCCAACGAATGCTGGTACAACGTATACACCTTCAGTTGATTCAACGCGAGAAGCATACACTTCACTCTCACTTGCATCTTTAAACATGCGCATTCCGTCACGTAACCACTGAATTGCAGAACCTGCTACGAAAATACTTCCTTCTAATGCGTAGTTTACTTTACCATCTATTCCCCATGCAATTGTTGTTAATAGGCCATGCTCAGAAGCTACTGCTTTTTCACCTGTGTTCATTAACATGAAGCAACCAGTTCCGTAAGTGTTCTTCGCCATACCTTCACCGAAACAAGCTTGTCCAAATAATGCTGCTTGTTGGTCACCAGCTACACCTGCGATCGGTACATTTTGACCGAAGAAATGATAATCAATTGTTTCGCCATATATTTCAGATGATGGACGTACTTCTGGAAGCATGCTCTTTGGTACTGTTAACATATCTAGAAGCTCATCATCCCACTGTAAGTCGTGAATGTTAAACATTAATGTACGTGATGCATTTGAGTAATCCGTTACGTGCGCTTTACCACCAGACAATTTCCATACAAGCCACGTATCAATTGTTCCGAATAATAACTCGCCGTTTTCTGCTTTTTCTCTTGCACCTTCAACGTTATCTAAAATCCATTTTACTTTCGTACCAGAGAAGTATGCGTCAATTAAAAGACCTGTTTTTTCGCGAACCATCTCGCTATAACCTTTTTCTTTTAACTCATCACAAATCTCCATTGTTTGACGAGATTGCCATACGATTGCGTTATAAATTGGTTTACCAGTCGTTTTATCCCATACAACCGCTGTTTCACGTTGGTTCGTAATACCGATACCAGCGATTTGTTCCGGTTTTACATCCGCTTCGCTTAAGCAAGTTGCGATAACTGCTAAAATAGATCCCCAAATTTCTTGTGCATTATGCTCTACCCAGCCTGGCTTTGGAAAATGTTGTGTAAACTCTTTTTGAGCTGAATGAACAATTTCACCTTTTTTATTGAATAGAATTGCGCGTGAGCTAGTTGTTCCTTGGTCTAAAGAAAGAATATATTTTTTCATATCGGTTTCCCCCTATGCTACTTTTCTACTATTTGTATTGCTTTCACTTTTTTTACTTGTCATATAAGAGATTGCTAGTACAATCACAGTTGCAATAATCACATAAATAAGTGCTGCATTTTGTTTTCCTTCAAATACAACTTGATGGAATAATCCTGCAAGTGATCCACCTAAAATCGGACCAACTACTGGAATCCATGCATACTTCCAGTTTGAACCGCCTTTTCCTGCAATCGGAAGGAAGAAGTGTGCGATACGCGGACCTAAATCACGAGCCGGGTTAATCGCGTATCCTGTTGTTCCACCTAATGATAAACCAATACTTACAATTAAGAAACCTACGATAAATGGATTTAAACCATCTGCAAATTTATTTGCTCCAATTGCTAATATACCAAATACTAAAACGAATGTTCCAATCATTTCACTTAAAAGGTTTGTAAATGTGTTCGGAATTGCTGGGCCTGTTGCAAATACACCTAATTTTGTTCCTGGATCTTCTGTTTCTTTCCAGTGTGGTAAGTAATGTAAATATACAAGAACTGCCCCGATAATTGCCCCAATCATTTGTGCTGCGATATAACCTGGTACGTCACTCCATGGGAACGCTCCCTTAAATGCTAATCCTATCGTTAAAGCCGGATTCAAATGTGCCCCACTAATTGATCCAACCGCATACGCTGCCATAGCAACCGCTAAGCCCCAGCCCATTGTAATAACAATCCAACCAGAATCCTTCGCAAACGATTTCTTTAAACTTACACCAGCGCAAACGCCGCCACCAAGTAAGATTAATAACGCAGTCCCTACTAACTCTCCTAAAAATGCTGACATAGTATCCCTCCACAATCAATTTAAACGCTTCCAAATGTGATAGAGGTAAAATGAATGGCCATTCGTTTTTGTCAAAAGAAAAAGACCCACAGCTTTGCACGCTTCTATATAAATTTATATAGAAACAATGAAATGTGGATCTCTTCTTTTCTCCGTCACGTTTATTAACTTGTCTATAATGTTAACCTTTCGTGAAAGCGGTGTCAACAGAATTTTTTCACATTTTCGTCACTTTTTTTGGTAATGTTTCCATAGTTCTTTTTTTGATGTCGTAATTGCTGTCGCACCAGCATTTAACGCTTTCTCCACATCATCAACTGTACGAATGAAACCACCCGCCAAAATCGGGACACCAGTACGCTCCTTCACTTCAGCGATAATGTCCGTCATTGCTCCTGGAAGCACCTCAATATAATCCGGCTTCGTCTTTTCCAAAAGGTTGCAACTCTTTTCCATTGCGCTAGAATCGATTAAAAAGATACGCTGAATTGCTACAACACCCTTTTGCTTCGCCTTCATAATGACGCCCGCCTTTGTCGAAAGTAACCCGTACGGTCTAAACTCTTGGCATAAATACTCCGTCGCATGCCCATCACTCTGCAAGCCATGAATTAAATCCACATGTAAAAATACCTTCTTACAATATTGCTTCGCAAGTGACACGACGCTCTTCAATTGACCAACATGAATATCTAAAATAACGATATACTCATACGAACTATGTAATAGCTTCTCCAAATCTTTAATTTGCCTCACTGCCGGCAAAATCTTCTGTTCATGAAATTCCATTCTAAATGTCCCCTTCTTTATGTCATCCTATCCTTTATAGTACACAATTTGAGTGGAAAGAACAGCTAGTGTAGGGGATTTCTTTCAAATCTTTCCTCTATTTATATATTTTCTTCAACTTATCAGATCCCATACCACCTATAACCATTAATATGAGAGGTAAAAAATTCATTACGTATGGTGCATCCGCTACAATTGTAATGCTTGCTCCTGCAAATTTATTTAACGTCCATACAACGATTTTTGTAAGAAACAAAAACACACCCATCATAAAGAGACTATCAAAAAACACCTTCCATTTTGGATGTGCTAATTGTTTACTATCTTCAATTACTTTTTGCGTCAACTCTTCATCACTCCTTAGTAGTTCATCAATCGTAATACCGAACAGATCGCTTAAATGAATAATAATTTCAATGCTCGGATAGTTCTTTCCCGTCTCCCATTTCGAAACAGATTGCCTACTCACATGAATTTTTTCAGCCAAATCATTTTGCGACCAATTTCGTTTTTCTCGTTCTTGTTTTAAGCGTTCACTAAAAATCATACTGTGTTTATCACCTCTCTACGTCTAGTATGGGCAAATAACTGATGAAGAGTAAAGCGAGTTGTTGTTGCGTAGATTGTGCAACTTGTGCGTTACAGCTTAAAATGGCGCTATGTAGTATGTATATTTCATATACTTTTCTTGTATAATAATTTCCCGAACAATAATACAAAGAACGGATACTAGTAAAGACTAAATTAGGCATAAAAAATACGCCATCCCTTCTTATCAGTCTCCAGAAAGAATAACGTACATATTCATTTTTACCCATCGTTTTTCGGGCCATATGAAAACCCCGGATATTTCACAACAGGCCATTTCTCTTTACGCAGGGAATCCATTACTTGCGGCCCAACATGTATATTACTTTCTACTATTTCTTTAGGAGTCAATGCCATCCATTGATTTAACGATACATCTTCAAAACGATTGCTTTTGAACATCTCTAAAAACCATAATGTTTCGTCACCTGTATTTTGAATATAATGCCCCGTCGCAAACGGTACATATCCGACATCGCCAGCTCTATAATCAAATGTACGAGCGGTGCCATTTCCTAGAAACACAGTCATTCTTGCTTGCCCGGTAAGATAATATTGCCACTCATCATTGTTCGGATGCCAATGGAGTTCTCTCATTCCTCCAGGCTCAACCTCAACAAGTGCTGCTGCGATTGTTTTTGAAATAGGAAAATTTGTAGAGTCTACTATTCGGACGCTACCACCAGGAGTCTTAATCGGATTTTGTTTTAATAGTTCATGTTTAAACGTTAAAGGAACTTCACCTTCTGGCGACTGCACTACCTGATTCTCAAGTGAACCAGGTACCTCTCCTTGATAAATATAAACTTGATCTGAAGGGATAGAACGAAAAGCACTCTCTGGCACGCCAAAGTTAGCCGACAATACCTCTTTTGGCGTATGCGCGAACCAGTCAGAAATAGCTAAAGTAGATAGATCAGAAAAATGACCATCATCGAAAACGAGTAGAAATTCGCAATGTTCCAACCCTTGAATAGAATGCGGAATACCAGGTGGAAAATACCAAAGATCACCCGGGCCAACATCAGCAATAAAATTCCGTCCGTTTTGATCAACAGCCGTTATGCGTGCCCGTCCTAAAAGCATATACGCCCATTCTGCTTCCTTATGCCAATGAAGTTCACGCACTCCTCCGGCCGTTAAACTCATATTCACCCCAGCAATCGTCGTCGAAACCGGAAGTTCCCTCACCGTAATCTCCCGAGACCACCCGCCTTGTTTCAGAATCATAGAAGTGTCCGAGAACGAAAATTTCAAATTAGGAACTAGCCCCGCATCCGTTATAGGTGGAACGAGCATATTCGGATTTTGAATATCCCTCATAACATTACGCGGCCCTGAATCAATCGCACCTGCTCCGTCGCTACGGATTGGTTGTGGCACATTCCCTCCCGCTTCATTAACAGTACGTTTCTTCATGATTACACTCCTTTTTCATCCGGTTATGAAGTAAAAAGCCTCCATCATAGTGTATGAGTTGGGCTTTGGATGGTTACAGTTACTATGGAGTTACATCATATGCCTATCATTATCGTTTTGTGTTGATAAAGTGAAACTTTAATCAGCCCTCACCAATCGGGCTTTTACGGGATAAATTGATATCTCATTTCGAATCGTTGATATACTTCGGAAAATAAAAAAATAGATAACAACATGTTATCCTAATTACACCTTTTTTTAGAGTAGCAATAGTAACACTCTCTTTTTAAAATTCCATATCAAAATCCCTTATATTATTAACAGCGATAAAAAGGAATACCATTCTATCCAAATAGAACAGCATTCCTTTTTATAAACAGTATTTAAAAATTATTATTTAAGATATTTCCCCAAATCATCTAAGTTTCTCGTATGATTTAGAATGATTACATACTCAACTTCAACTTCTGTTACTACCATTTCTAGTACTTGATGGACTTCAATATAATCATTTTCATATTCTTTTGCCGAAGCTACAATCTCTTCTAAGGTTCTTACAAATGTTTCAGCACTCCAGTCTTTTGTTGACAACGCCACATAGGTTTGAAATTTTTTTGTATTCATGTTAGTTCTTTAAGTACAATGGGAATTGTGTACTTCTTGATGAGTCAGAATGATTGATTATAACCCTATGATGACTTGTTGATGAATCAGAAGTGCTTACATTACCATCAAATTGTTTAGCATAAGTTGTTGTTCTGTTACCCTTGTTATCCGTTTGACTCCACTTATTTTCATAATTATGCATTGTTTCCTCCCTTAACTTCTTCACGTCAACATCTCGACCATACTGAGTTTTGCTAGAAGTAGATTTTTCTTTTGGATTATATTTATGTCTATTATAAGCGTGTTCGTTAATAAAGTTAGATTTATTTGTTCCACCATTTAATTTATATGGTACCTTTGGACTCGAACCTTTCCCTGGTTTCCCTGGTTTTTTCTTTTTAACTAGAGAATCAACTAGGTTGTCATGTGTAGTGACTTCGTTTACGGAAGTTATATTTCCTCTAGCATCTGTTCGAACAGATAGATCAATTGATTCCTCTATACCTTGTGTATTTTTCCAATAAAAAGTTACCTGATTTTCAGTGTTTTTTGTAAATGTATCTTGAATTTGATTTAGTTGATACATATCAATTTTTTCAGATGTAACTTTATCTAAACCAATTTGTTTTGGACTGAAATTTTCTTCAGTAGCGGCGGATACAGCTCCTGTGAATAAAAGGCTTAAACTTAGTGTGGCGGCCGTTGTTAAATTAAGAAATTTACTTTTTTTCATAATACATCCCTCCTATCAATGTTAAAACTGTATATTACATAATTTAAATATATGTTACTCTCTAGTAAAAATCAATTACATTTTCATTTTTACGTTAATCTATTTGATTATCTAAAAATACATATACTCAAGAAAACCAAAGTACATATAAAAACAGGCCATAATATAGATTTTTTCTATACTATGGCCTGTCTTTATTTCAATTCGCATATGCACATTGGCTTTTTGTGATAGCTAACAGCATCCATTTGGTTCTTCCTCTACTAAATGAAATGCTTTTAAAACGATCTCATAATTCTTCAATATTACTACTTCGTAATTGATCTAAATTCACTATAAAAAATGAAGTTAGGGTTTCTTTTCTATATGTAGTAAAAATATATTAAGTAGCAGGTGAGTTTGAAATAAAGTCACGATATTAACAATGTAACTGAAACTGCAGCAGCTATTAGTTTCTTCACTTTCATACCTCATACCCCTTTAAGTAATTTATTCTTAGTTGGTTTTACTACCGATACTCTTCGCTGCTTCTTCAAACAGTTTTGAACCTTCTTGTGCTTTATTTACTGCTTGATGCATTTTACTCTCGTCTTCTTGATCCAATGCATCAAAGAGAAGTTGAAAACAATCCGCATACAGTTCCATCGATTGCTTTATCTTCGCCTGTTCTCCCTGTAACTCAGGAGGCGCTTGTAGATTCTTCAGCTTCGTTGCTGTTGCCTTTGCTCCACCTAAGCTCAGTTGTACTTCACTTTTCTTTTGTTTGTATGATTTTACGTCTGAATCTGCTATTCCTTCAATTAATTTCATTGTACCTTCAATTTGAGTAGCACTGTTTATGATATCTGCCTTGTACCTTTCAACATCAGAACCAGTTACCTTACCAGTTGAAGAATTAGAAGAGGAACTTTGTTGACTACTTGATGAACTACTGTTTGTACCTTCATCTTTCGCTACAGATAAGCTGTCCTCTTTCTTGCTATCAGTTGACTTACTCTCTTTGTCAGCAGCCTTACTCTCTTTCTCTACCTTTTGCATTTCTTCTTTCTTTGGTTCAGCTTTCTTACCATCAGTTTCAATTGTAATACAACCGCTCAATAACATAACTGGTAATGCTAAACTTACTAATTTCTTTGCCTTCATGATTACTAATACCCCTTTATTTGTAAAATTTAGTGCAAATAAGTTAATATACTTAACTAATAAATTTCCCTCGAATAATTTATCAGAATTCACTATCCATATGTTTCCTTTATTTTCATAATCTTTCCATATATATCATTTTACAGAGAATTGCATATTTGGTCAAAGGGATTTATGTAGTCTTTAAAGGGAACTTTACTAAACGAAAAGAAATTTTATTCACAAAGAAAAGAAGCTAACACTAAATTGTTAACTTCTCAGCTGAAAGTAAAATATTATCTTTCCTTATCTTCTAATATCTAGATTGTGATTGAATATTTGTAAGATGAGTATCAAACATATCAATGATTTCAAGAAATCTATCAGCTTCACGGAAAACATGGTCTGCCAATAATGGATGAATAATGCTCTTTATTTTGCATTGCTCAATTAAATCACGTGCTGTTTTCTTAAAATCCCGAAGAGATGTAACTGACACACGATTTTGATATAAAAATTGATCTAAAAGAGGGACTGTTTGGGATTGTGGTTTCATAGATTCTAAGTCAATTGCTTGATACATCAATTCATCAAAATCATTGCTAAAATTCCGTGCTGTATCTACAAGCTTTCTTTCTGATGGATCGAGAAGATGACCAATAAATTTGGCATGGTCTGCCATAATCCTTAGAAAGAAAACATTTTCTTTAATAATAGCATCAGGAAGAGCATCTAATTTCCCTTCATTTAATTCCATTAAACGTTTTCTAAAATAATCAGCTTCCCTACTTGTATGATCAACTAACAGCGGAAAGTTATTTTGTCCTGGCAATTTACATGTGAGAATCAATCCTAAAATTTTTCGTTTAAATCCCCAAATATTAGTTGCAGCTTGTTGTACTTCTGCATTAAATCTTTTTATTTGTTCAGGATCTGTTTCATTTGTATAGGAATGCGCTATTTGTTCAATATGTTCAAATAATCGATAAAATTGATTAGCCTCTTCGATTAGTTGAGTATCCTCGCATCTAAATCCCAATCGTAGAAAAAAAGAATGCTCCTTCATGATTCTAGACCAAAAACGAATTTCATTTAATGAACGTTCAACAAACATTACAGACGTAACACCCGTATCAGGATGTAATGTAGTTTCATCCCTATGCATTGTTAATCCCCCCCAGTAATTACTACGCTAGTTCCATTCTTATGAGGAAACATATATATAAATACCCTCAATAAAGGTTCATGATGAATTTCGTATACATGCTTCAAAAAAAGAAAAAGGCTACCACCTAGATGTAAACTTCTACTAGTTGGTAGCCTTTCAAAACTTTTATTAAAGCAATACCGAATCTTTATCACTATCCTGATTCCGTTTCTCGCGCTCTTCTTCTAAACGCTTCATATACACTTCGCCTTCTTTTTCGATAAACTCATTATCCATCTCTTGCTCTTTTTTCGAAGTATATAAAACCATGTAGCCACTTAATACAATCCCGACGATTACAAGATACACCCACCATGGTAAAGTTTCCACTGTACTTCATTCCTTTCCTTAGACAAGCCTTATTAGTTTCACTGTATGAGGAAAGAAGTGGATTTATGCTTAAAATTTTATTGTGGATGCTCCGCAAAGAACGCTTGTACATATTCCATAAACTCTATTGGCTGCTGGCGAAACGGTGCGTGGTATCCTTTTTCAATGATATGGAACGTACTATTTGCAAATAACTGATGATACAGTTCACCATTTTTCCAAGAAACGCTCTTATCGTGTCGTCCCCATATAATTAAAGTCGGTACCTTAATTTTATCAGCTTCCATCGCAATGCGGCGCTCTCTCATTTTCGTGAGCTGATCATAATGCTCTTTATCGTCGCGACTATTTTTCACTTCATTTTTATTATAATCCGTAATTTCTGTTACAGTTTGTAAGTCTGTCGATAATGGCGGAACTTCATAACTATCTTTTTGCTGGAAAGACTCTATCCCTGTAGAATCCGCTAAAATGAGATGCGTTACTGCATCCGGATATAAGTACGCTAAATTAAGGGACATCTCTCCGCCCATTGAATGACCAAGTACTGCGAATTGATCGTATCCGAGTTTCTTCATTAATTTATAATATAAATTCACTTGCGCAGGAAACGAATATTGAAAATCAACCGGCTTAGAAGAACGTCCAAATCCTAAAATATCAACCGCAATAATCGTATGATCTCGCGCAAGTTCCGGATAAATATCACTAAACCCATCTGCAGAACCACCAAACCCGTGAAGCATAAGTAAAGGCGGTTTCCCCTCACCAATTTGCTTAAAATAAATCGTCTGCCCATCAATTTGCGCCATACTCTCTTTCGTATTCAGCTTCAACATAACAGTATCTTTCACTTCTCCAACCTTCGCAATCGGCTTATCAACGAAGTTACAAACAATTAACAAAACGAGTACAATACCGCTAATCAAATAAAACTTAAACCGTTTCAACATTCCCGTCTCCTTTCTCTTGTTGCTATTTAAAGTTTTTACATTATTTGGTTGTTTTATGATTTATTTTTAATTGTAACCATTGTAGTTACAATTATACTAAAAAAATATTACTCACCGCCATTAGTGGTGGTTGCTTTGTAACTATTATAGTTACACATTTAAAGTAAGTCAATTCTTTTCTCTACATTTCCTAATAACAAAGAAAGGAACCTCGTTATGAGGTCCCTTCACTTTATTATTTAATTTAAAAATGGTCAGCGTGTGAGTCTTGTTTGCTAATCCCGCCACCGTCGCCTTTATTGAAGTTGGCTGGTGCTCCTCCATCGCCTCTATTATTTGCTGGTGCTCCGCCTGTTTCACCAATGTTAATGTAATCTGGTCTTGCTGGTGCTCCACCCGTGTCTCCTCTATTGAAACTAGCATAGTCTTGTTTTGCTGGCGCTCCACCAGTATCTCCTTTATTAAAGCTAACATAGTCTGGTCTTGCTGGTGCTCCGCCTGTGTCTCCTCTATTTAACGATTGCTCTTGAAACCCAGCCAAAGAATTCAGTCCAATTGACAGTGTAGCTACTAAACCGGTAATGAATAAACTAGCTTTTTTCATTTATTTTAACGCTCCCTTTTTGAGAATTCTTTTTTGAGCTTGACTACTAATAAAGAAGTACTTACTAGCTTTTTCATGATTTTCTTCCTGATAAAACTTATAAGCTAATATTTCCATATATTCTTTAACACACTCTAAAAGAGAATGTTCTTCAAAATATAAAATCCCTTCTAAAGTTACTTTCTCTAATTGACTAGCACTGGATTTAATATTCAGCTCTTTTAAAATTATAAATCGATATTGGAATTCTTTATTTTGTAATTCGTTACAAATTCTTAAGCCTAATTCTATTAACTCATTAGCAGTTTCTACCCTACCTAATTTATAGTTTTCCTCCGCTTCAGTAAAAATTGCTTTAAAATTTTCAGGCATTTTTTGAGTAACTTCACTTAAATGTCTAATCGCTAAATCAGATAAATCTTGACTGCCGTATAGCCATCCTAAATTATTTCTAACCATTAAAATATACTTTTCATGATTAGCTTGTTGGAAAACATTTAATGCATCATTAAAATTTTCCTCCGCCAATTCAAATTGTCTTAAATCTATACAACATAACCCTAAAATATTCTCACATAAAGCAAAATTAATCTCATATCCTTGTTGCTTCGTAAAATCTTCTTTTGCTTTTTTCAAATAATCAATCGCATTGATTTGTTGATAGGAATGATAATAGAAATTCCCCATCCGATAATTAAACTCCGCATGTTCTATCGGATCTGCAATATATTTCAATAACTTCTCAGCTTGTTCGTACTGCTGTTTCGCTTCGTTATAATTTGAAATTAATGTACAATGAAATCCTTTGAAAAAGTGATAGTAATACGCTAGAAAGCCTTCTTCCGGAATTTCGAAAGATTCCACTTTATCAAAACTATCTTCTCTAACCCCAATCCAATCAACTAATGCATCATATCTAAAGTTCAATAACGCACGATAAAGCAATACATCCTGATCCACATCCAGCCCACTAATCTTACTATCAATCTCCTCTTTCATTTCCGTGGCTTTCTCTATGTTTTGCTGCAACATTACACGATACCAATCATCTAAAGAATGTTTCATTTGCTCCCCTGTTACTACATCTACTCCCATACACCCGCATCTCCTTTTCTTAAACTTACAAAATTAGGATGTTTATACAATTATCAAAATTGTATATTATCACCTCTTTTCTATATATTGAAAAATAATTGTCAGAAAATTTATAATTTAAATGAATTATACCAAATATTTCTATTTAGAAAACTTGAGAAACATTTTTCAGAAAATTTTATAGCCCAAATAAAAAAGCAAGCAATTCTAGCGATTAACTAAAACTACTTGCTCTCCTACTTATTATCTCTACTTTTACTCTTTAATAAATTCTCTCGTGCTTCTCACTGTATCAATTGGACGAACTAATTTTTCGATTTCTTCACGTTTTGGCTCTAGGAACGGAGGTAACGATAATTTTTCTCCAAGTGTTTCATATGGCTCATCTCCCATAAACCCTGGGCCATCTGTAGCAAATTCAAATAAAATTTGCGGTGCAACTCTTGCGTATAATGACTCGAAGAAGTGACGATTTACATAGCCAGATGATGGAAGCCCTACGCTACCGATTCTCTCAATCCACTCTTCTAATACAGCGCGATCTTCTACGCGGAATGCTGCATGGTGCACTGTACCAAATCCTTGTTGCGCTTCTGGAAGAACCGTATTATGTTCTACAATGACTGATGCCCCGTTTCCACCTTCGTTTACTTCAAATAAATAGAATTCTCCTTCTTGCGCAATCTCTTTAAATAATAGAACTTTTTCTAATACTTCTTTAAAGAAACTAAAGTTTGAAATGCGGATAAATACAGGTCCTAATCCAGTAATTGCATATTCTAATGGAACTGGCCCGTTTTGCCACGGTGTACCTGATTCAATCCCTTTATCAAGTTCATCTGAAATTAATTGATAGTGTTGATCATCGAAATCAACGAAAGAAAGAGTTTTCTTACCAAATTGCTCTTTAATTCCTGTATGCTCCACTTCAAGACGGTCAAAACGGTTCACCCAATATGCTAATGCTGCATCAGTTGGAACGCGGAATGAAGTTTTTGAAATTTCATTTGTACCGTGTACCCCTTTTGGAACACCTGGGAAGTCAAAGAATGTCATATCTGTTCCTGCACTACCTTTATCATCTGCAAAGAATAAATGGTACGTTTGAATATCATCTTGGTTTACTGTTTTTTTAACTAAACGCATTCCTAAAACGTGAGTGAAAAACTCATAGTTCTTTTCTGCACTACTTGTAATTGCTGTAACGTGGTGAATTCCTTTTAATTGGTTCATTTTATATTCCTCCATTGGTTTTTAAATTTATATTTTCTCTTCTATTATTTCTCTTCAATAGGTGCTAATTTCGCTTCAATCTCTGCTCGCTTTTCCTCTAAGAACGGCGGCAAATCAAGTCTTTCTCCTAAATGTTCCACATCTCCATCCACTGTAAATCCTGGTCCATCTGTCGCAATTTCAAATAGGATTCCGTTTGATTCACGGAAGTATAAGCTTTTAAAATAGAAACGATCGATAATGCCTGAAGAATGGAAACCTTTTTGTATTACCTGTTCTTCCCAGTAAGCAAGCTCTGCATCATTTTTTACACGAATTGCTAAATGGTGAATGCTACCGCGTCCTGGCTTTTCAGTAGGACCATCTAAATATTTCACAACGATTTCTCCGAAGGCTTCTCCTTTAATAGACTGGAAAATCGCTTCTTCTTCGCTTCGGCTAACCTCTGTATAACCAAATATGTCTGTTAATGTACTCGCCAGTTTATCAAGTCTACGCACTGTCATTTCCACTGAACCCATTCCTTGAATTTGATGTTCAGCCGGAACTTCGGATTTCTCCCACGTTTCCCAGTGCTCCACTTTTTCCCCATTTGAAACGAGTAGCACGAGGCGAAGACCTTCAGCATCCTCAAATTGCAAAGCAGGACGATTTGCATATGTTGTTATTTCACTATGTTTTACATCAAATTTCTCAAATCGTTCTTTCCAGTAATGTAAACTTTCCTCTGAAGGAACGAGTAATCCGATTCGAGTAATTGCATTCGTACCACGGTACGTTTTTCCTACTAAAGGCATTTCAAAAAATGATAATTCTGTACCTGGACTTCCTGTTTTATCTCCGTAAAACAAGTGATACATGGACGGATCATCTTGGTTTACCGTCATTTTCACACGGCGTAAACCAAGTACGTTTTTATAAAAATGGTTATTCTCACTTCCGTTTTTTGTAACCATTGAAATGTGATGATGCCCTTTAATTTCATACATTGTTTATTCCTCCGCTTCGTTTTACTAGTCAAGTGATAACTAAAAAATTAACATTTCCCACAACTAATATGGTTTTTAGCTTTTCAATTTATTCTCATTATGTTTTTGTAAATTCATCTTAGTTTTTACTAAATAAGTTACTTTATTTTTTTAATCGAAAGCAAGTGAGTGTATGTTTTTCATATGACTCAATCGCTTTCGTTACTATCACTTTACACCTCAAGTGATTGAAAAGCAAGTGGAATATCTCAAATTCGAGACATTTTTTATTGCATACCATTTTGGACTGGAGAATTTCTATATGGGATAGCGTCATAAAAATGTGGATTTACAAGGCTAAGTCCATTTTTATAAACTTTTCCTTATGTTTTCATGTATCGATTTCCGCATCATCTGTAACTCCTCATTTGAGGCAGTCTCTTCTCCATATCTAATTTTCTCATAAATGGGAATCATATCATCGTTCTTATGAATACGAGAAAACCATTATTGCACAGCCTCTTGTAACCTTCTCTTTTCAAGCTTTGAAAAATACCTAAAGGTGCCTTCCTCCAACTTAAGTCATAAGCCTTTTTGTTTATACGCAATGCTTAGTAAGACAGTAGTTTCCTAATTTAAAGATACCGTAAATATGCAATACTCTTACTTATAACATCTCAGCCATTAATGGTTCTATACAGAATATATGTAATTATTCATGTATAAATTTTCAGAATTATACATCTGATGTAATATCATCGTTTGTCTATAGTAATTATATAAAATAATCATATAGATAACTAGTCTTGTTATTAATTTCTATTTATTTTAATATTCAGTTGTAAAGTTTTATTATAGAAAAAAAGGAGCGATTTACTATGAAATTAAAGAAAATTATTCCAACAAGTATCGTTTTTGCAGCATTGTTAACAATTGTACCACTAAAATCTTCAGCTGAAGAGAATATCAATATCAGGAATTTTGAAGGGCAAACAACAATTAACGGTGAAACGGTTGAGTTTGATGGGGTTGAGGGTAGTTCAGTAATGGTTACACCAGAAGGGATTGCTTTTGCTTCAGGAGGAAATAGAAACTGGAGTGTCACTAACTATAAACCACTAGGTTTGACTTGGTATACTGTAGCTAAAGCTGATACCCAAAAGGTACATAATAAATTAGGAGCTAGAGCAAGGTTATTTAAAAAGTCTGGTTCACTTTGGAAAAGTAATAACAGTACTGTAAAGAATACTAAAATAGTTTCAGCTACAGCAAAACCAGATGGTTATATAAATAATTTTAATGGTGCATATTCTGTTGGTAACTTTACATTTGAAAAAAGTGGTTATGTAAATACATATCCTGAATTAAGGAAAAATTGGTAATATGAAAAAAGTTTTAATTCTAGCAGTGTGTACTTTAGTACTCGCTGCCCTTCTTGTATTTGTAGGCTATAATAAATTTATCAATGTTAAGGATGAGTCTTCTAAAATCAATGAAATTTCAACTTCTACTGATGATAGTGGGGCTGTTACAGAAATCGCATCATATGATGAAAATCTAAATCCATTAAGTACTGAAAATAAGTTAAAAATAGAGGGCGATCAGAGAAAGACGATTTATTTTGAGATTTTTAATGGAATTAACTATGATAGAGATTTTAAGATTATTGTTTTACAAAATTTTATTCAAACGAATTTTCATGTTGATGATAGTGAAACATCTATTTCTAGTCATGATATAAATATTGGAGAAAATAAAAAAGAGAGAATTAAAGTTTCTGTTGATGTCGATAGTAAAACCGCAGATTTAACAGTTTTGTTTATTAAAGAACCTAATGAAATAGTTAAAAGAATGGATTTCGATAAATTAACGTATTATGAGCCAGTTTATGCGAAAAGGTTTACTACTGATAATGATGATGAAAAAGTAGACGTAAATATAAAAAATCCAGATTTTTCATATAAGAGTGAGGTTGATGATACTCCTATATTTTTGAGTAAATCTTCAAAAGATAGAAAGATATTACCCTCAGCTCAAGAAAAAACTAAAGCTTATTTACATATAGGTAATCCGAATCCAACGGAAAATATGCGAGCCGCTATTATTGCTTTAAAAGATTGGGATCAGGTGAAATTAAACGGTGACATGGTTTGGCTCGTAGAATCAAAAAATACAGGGACATTAGGATATAAAGTTGATTTGCCCGAAATTGAAAATATAGAAGAAAATTTACAATTTATATTGTTCCCATATCCTTATGAAGATTGGGGAAAATATACAATGAACCCGATTGAATATACTTTTAGAACCGCCTTATTAAAATAGATGCTATATCAATAGCATCTATTTTAGCTTGTTGGTTTTAAATGGATTTTGATTTAAGGTATCTCATATGAGAATCAAATACGATAAATAAAAAGTATCCATTTTGGAATAAAGAGAGTATGCTTTAGTATTTTGTAATGAAAATTAAGCCCGCTTACGGAAATAGGTGGGTCTTTTTAATTTAAAGAGAAAAGACACCCTAAGGTGCCTTCCTCCGACTTGAACCACTTTAATTTTAATACAAGAACAGCCTCATCAAGTATCTTAACACTTAATGAGACCATTCGATTCACACTATTAATTATGGAACGTCGGTTTATAGAACGAACGATTATCAAGAGCAAAGACACGCTCTGTGTATTCGCCTGGTTTTGTGCGTCCTAATGCGCGGTCCATCATGTTCATTTTTGCATCTAAGTTATCGATGTAGTGCAGAATTTCTGCTTCTTTTACTAATGGTGGTTTTGGGCTACCCCACTCTGCTTTTCCGTGGTGAGAAAGGACGATGTGTTGAAGAATTAATACTTCTTCTGCATCGATTTGCAGCTCGTCTGCTGCTTTACCAATTTCGTTCACCATAATTGAAATGTGGCCAAGTAAATTCCCCTCTAACGTATAAGTTGTAGAGATTGGGCCAGATAGCTCAATTACTTTACCAAGGTCGTGTAAAATAACGCCTGCGTATAGTAAGTCTTTATCTAAAGATGGGTATAGATTTGAAATAGCTTTCGCTAAATCAAGCATCGATACGACGTGATAAGCTAGTCCAGATACGAACTCGTGATGATTTTTCGTCGCTGCTGGATATTCTAAAAATTCATTTTGATGCTTATTTAATAAATGTCTTGTTAGACGTTGAATGTTTGGATTTCTCATTTCAAATATGTATTGCGTAATTTTTTCAACCATATCTTCTTTTTTCACTGGCGCTTTTTCTACGAAATCTGAGATGTCCGTTACTTCATTTTCATTCGCAACTCGGATTTGTTTCACGCGTAATTGAATACGGCCTTTGTAATTTAGGATATCTCCAGCTACTTTAACGATCGTTTCTGCCACATATTGTTTCTCAACTTCTGGTGATACGTCCCATAGCTTCGCTTCAATATCTCCACTTGGGTCTTGTAAGATTACTGTTAAAAACGGCTTTCCATTGCTTGCTAGACCTTTTGTCGCTGTTTTAATTAACAAGAAAACATCGACTTGTTCACCAACTTCATATTCTGCAATTTTCTTTTTCATTCGAATTCCTCCACCAAATCAGTTACTTTTAGTATAGCATATTACAACTCATTTTCTTTACGCATATGCGTTAATTTTATAATCTGTTTTTCTGTGAAGAACGATAGTAAATGCGCATGACATGTAAAGAAGATTACTTGTCTATCTTTCGCAATTTCTTTGATAAGTTCAATCGTTCGATTCGTCCGTACCGCATCGAAGTGTACGAAACTATCATCAATAATAAATGGATAATCATGTTCAAATGTTTTCGCTAACGCAAATCTCAGCGATAAATATAACTGCTCTGCTGTCGCTTGGCTTAGTTCATGACTGTAAAAACGCATGCCATCGTTACGTTCAACAATGAAAGGTTCCGCCTCTGACGGTGAAAAGATTTTACTATATCGTCCGCCTGTTAAATAGACGAAATACTCTTCTGATTTTTGTAAAATACGTGGCAAATGTACTTCATGATAATATTGCTTCGTTTTCGTTAATACTGTCTTTGCGGCCGCATACGCAGCCCACTTCTTCACTTGTTCACGCACTTGTGCTTTTTTCATTTCCCATTCGTGTAGTAAGTCACCGTACGTACTTCCTTCTTCTAAATTCGCAATTTCCATACGATGCTTTGCAATACGCTCTGTCAGTTCTTTCTCTTTTGCAAGACAGTTTTGCACGACTGTAATTTCTTGCTTTAATTTTTCCTCATAACCGTCAGCTTCATAATGTTCAGCTAATGATAAACTCGTTAAACGCTGTTCTAACAGATCAATTTGTGGTAATAAACGCCCCACTTGCTTATCCGCATCTTCACGTTTTTCTGCCAGTTTACCTGCTTCTAAAAACATCTCTTCATCTGTAGCCTCTGCAATATGCCATAAACTATCTCGTTCTACTAACAGTTGTTTCAGTTGCTCTTGCATGAACTCATATTCTTCTTGCCATTCAGCTATCTTCCCTTTCAGCTGCTTACAAGTTTGACGCTTTTCTTTCTCATTTTGCATACGGCTCTGCGCCTCGTGTAGCTTACTATACTCCGCACTACCGATAACAGTTTCTAGTTTATGTTCAAATTGCGAAATCATTTCATATAATGAAGATTTCCGCGTGCCTTGTTTCTCTAATTCACGATATAATTGCTGCATTTTTTCCGTGCGCTCAAATGCCGGCAATATGTGCGCATACGTATAAAATTCTGGGAACATATAGCGCGTTTTATATGCATCTACTTGTTCGCTAATACGGAACGTTTCTCGCTCCCATTCCTCATACGATGAAACGACTTTATCATACGCTCGCTCCATTTGTTGTAACTTATACGACTCGCGCTCAAATAGCTTACGAACCTCTTCATCTTTTTCTAACTCATAGCGCACAGACATCGCTTCTTCACTTTGCCTCCCGCCAGCACTTTGCTGAAGAGTAAGAAGTTCTTCTTCTAATCCACTTGACGGATCTTTATATAAAACGAGGGCAAGAACAATCCCTACAAAAATAATGACACTAATAAATAAGAGTAAGCGGTTATCTATAAATAAACTCGTGAATAAAACAAGCGTGTTAATAATAAGTAACAGAAGACAAACTCTTTGCCACTGCTTTTTCTTTTGCACTGCCGCTCCTGCTTTTTCCTCATACTTACGCTTCATTCTCTCTGCACCCATACCGATAAACGCCGCATCTTGGAACGACTTCTCTTTCTCTGCTAACGCATTTCGCTCTTCATCCGCTAACATTTGTTGCTTAATCTGTCTTATGTTTTCTTCTTGTTCTTCTAATTGCTCCTGCGCTACTTTAAAACGATCATCCAGCTGTACTTTTTGCGTTTCTAATTCACGCGCCTTTTGCACTGTTTGTGTAATTAACTCTTTCGTTGCCAGACTCATATCAAACGAAAGAACTGTTTCTTTTTCAAAAGTAGCACCAATTTGTTGCTCTAGTTCTGTCAGTTCTTCTTTTATATTCGCAACATTCCCGCTCATATCACGCATTTCTTGGCGTGCATTTTCGTAAGACATATGCTGCATACGAAGTTCTTCTACATAACTTTCTTTTCGTAAAAACGCTTCATCTATTTGAATCGATTCAATTTCCGATTGCACTGTCTCTATTTTTTTATGGAGCGAATCAACTTGTAATTGAAGCGGCTCCATCTTCGCCTTAATCGCTTCATAACGTGCCATTCCGTTTACAGGAAACTGACCGCTCCCGTTTTCTAACATTTTCTCATGCGCACGCTTTTCAATAACGAGAGGCTCAAGCGCTGCTAATATTTCATAATCTTGCTTTCGCTTTTCTGCATTCTCTTTTTCCACGCGAACAAAAGCTAGCTTCTCTTCACTTTCTTTTAACTGCTCCACTTGCTTTTCATACGTGCCAATTTTCCCTTGCCACTCTTTCATCTTCTCTTCAAGCTTCTTCATCTCTTGCAGTGACACATTAATTTCTGGCTTACGACCACTCGGCTTAAAGCGCTGATCCATTTCTTTTTCTAACTTTTTATCTAGCTGCAATAACGCATCACTTCCGACTGCACTTGCTGAAAATAAATAATTTCCGATATCCGATTCGCCAAGCTGATGAATATTTTGCAGGCCATGCATATCAAAAGAAAAGACCGATTCAAATAAACTTTCATTCATCCCGCTTAATATATCGTTTAAAATTTCTTCGCCGCCCGTTTTCCCATCTTCAAAATAAACGGTTACCTCACCAGCTGCCGTCTTTGGCAATCGTTCAATTTTCAAACGGCCGTACTTCTCTGTTTGTACAGTCATCGCACCGCCATACTTGCCGCCTTCTTTCGGCTCATATCGACGCTGTCCTCTCGTCGGAAAACCGAATAAAATACTTTTCATAAACGAGCGAATTGTCGATTTTCCCGCTTCATTTTCACCGTATAACACCGTCAGCATTGACAGATCCATTTCCACATTTTCTAACTTTCCGTACCCATAAATATGGAGTTTTTCCATTCTCATTTTTTATCCCTCTCTTGCTGGAATAATTGCTCTAAAATAATATTTTCTGCTTCCTTTTGGATCTCTTTCTTCTCTTCCTCTGTAAAAGATTCAATACTATTACGTGCTACAGGGGATGTCCAAATCGTGCGCAACACGCCGTCCATATTGGTGAAAGCATCTAACTCCTTTAGCACACTACCGACGAAATGATTTTCTTCTTTCAAACGTTCAATTTCTGCAAAAGAAACCGTCTCATTTTTCCACTTCATCGCATATACAAAATCTTTTCGCTCTTCTCCAGCTGCTAAAATATGAAAAATCTCTTCTACACGTTTTTCATCACGTAAATAAGGAGAAAGTGGGCCTTGTCCTGTAAATACGACAGTTAGTAGCGTACCTTCCTCTCCTCTTCGGCACTCATTCATCGCAGTAGATATGCTCGTCATAATTTCATCAACGGTTTCAAGTCCATCAATATTCACTTCAATCTCATCCCATACAACATCAGCCGTATGGAAAAATGAACATTGCGACCCTTGTTTCGTAAGTTCAATCAGGTACGCACCCTTTTCCCCTGTTTCCTTACGATGACGTCCTTGTATGTTCCCTGGATAAATAATGCACGGCTCTTCTGATAAAATTTCACGTTTATGTATATGGCCAAGAGCCCAATAATCAAACTGCTTTTCTTTCAGCTCACGAATTTGAAACGGTGCATAGCGATTATGCTCTGCATCCCCTTCCACACTTCCGTGAAGCATCCCAATATGAAAAGGCGCATCACTCATTTTCATATATTGCGCTGTCATATTATCCGTTACCGCTTGCTGCAAATAACTGAACCCGTAAATAGAAGCTACTAGCTCACCATTTTTATAAAATGATTTCTCTTCTACATAAGGCTCTGTAAACACATGAACATTTTCGGGAAACTCAATAGCTGCCCAGCTTCCCCCTAAATGATCGTGGTTGCCGTGAATAATAAAAACAGGGATATCGTACTGCGAAAGTCTCTTCATTTGCTCGCGCACAAACACTTGCGCCCTCAAACTTCTCGTCTCCGCATCATACAAATCCCCGGCTAGTAATACGAAATCAACGCGCTCTTGAATCGCTTTATCAACAATACGTTCGAACGATTCAAACGTACTTTGCTTCATTCTCTCCCAAACAGACTGTGCAACATTCATCTCCATCCCTTTAAATGGACTATCCAAATGCAAATCAGCCGCATGTATAAACTTTACTTGTTTCACAAATAACGATCCTTTCTATGTTTCAAAAGTTTCATTTTATCAAAATTAAAATTGCTGAAAACTAATAATCATCGGGAATGAATAACTCCCCGATGATTAAAGTTTCACTTTATTGTAACACGCAATGTCATATATTTCTTTGCATATTCTAGTGATTTATGCCAAAATAGTTATAAGATTCTGATTTTTATTATTGGAGGGAATTTTCATGGGAGTATACGTTCTAACAGTCTTTGAAAAAGATGGTTCAAAAGCATTAGATGAATCATTCGAGGCGGCAACTGAAAAAGAAGCGAAAGCAAAAGGTGAATCTATTTTACAAGAAAAAGGATTGCACGAAAAAACACATCGCTGCACATCTTCTGCAGGTAAGCTCGTTTTATTCCAGCGCTAAAAAAAAGAAGCGTCATCCGCTTCTTTTTCACTCTACTATATCTTCATCACACCACGTAAACGCCACATCTAGAATGCGATTACCGATACGTACGCGCTTATTCCATTTTCCTGTTTGGATCTGATGTTGCAATTCTGCTTTCATCTTTTCCGTCCAGTCGTGAATCGTTTCACTACCGTTGTACGGATATACGCTTGGAAACTCTTCCTGCAGTAGATGCAAGCTCTCTGCATCAAAATGAAAATGGAAGAAGTAGTTTGCTGTAAGTGATGGTTCTTGTAATCGTAAAAAATGATCATCAATTTGCTTTCTATTTCTATAGAAAGTAAAGATATTCACTTTACCGCTCGTAATTTGGTCAATTTGAATTTCGTGCTTCTCTATAATCACGTCTTGCCCACCTCGTTATATACTATCCTTAGTATATATGTCTTTTGCAACAAAGTTAACCATTTTCGCGCGAAATTCATTTCCTTCATTATATTACCTGTACCTCCAAGTACAATCAGAACAAACAAAAACAAAGTTGAAGGGGAGCGATCACATGTATTTCGGAAGCAAAGGTTGGTATGTAAAAGAACTTAAAAAATTAGGTATTCGTACTTACGAAGGTAAAAAACTAGAATCATATCGTACGCATGTGTTATCTAGTTTACTTGAGAGAATGAAGAGAGCTTCGGCTTAATAAAAAATAGAAGAAGCTACTTTTCAAGTGGCTTCTTGCTTTTGAAAAATTTACTATCCCTTGTACCAATCATAGCCTAAATGAATAACATTCGCCTCCATATAAGACAATGAATTCTTCTCAAGAAACGTCTCATAGTCCACAAAATTATCCATTCCAAATCTATCATTCTGAAACCACGTTGCGTCACATTCATCACAAACATATACAACTTTATTTATATCTTTAATTTCTGCTTTATAAATGAGACCATTTCCATCACACCTTGGACAAACAACTTTTCCTTTAAATAGCTCCATTTAAAAATCCTCCACCACAAACTTTTAGAGTCTTAACTATATAATAGAATAAAATAACCCCCCAAACCAAAAATGCTATAATAAACCCAATCAAACTAAGGGGGAACATGTATCGTGCACGGAAAACACATTAAATTTCACAAGTTTGGCAACCCAAAAGATGTATTACAAGTTGAATATAAAAATATAGAACCATTAAAAGAGAATGAAGTTCTCGTTCGTATGTTAGTTAGGCCGATTAATCCATCTGACTTAATTCCCATTACCGGAGCGTACGCTCATAGAATTCCTTTACCTAACATACCTGGTTATGAAGGTGTTGGTATTGTAGAAGATGTAGGTTCGGGCGTTTCTAGAGACCTTATCGGTAAACGTGTTTTACCGTTACGCGGAGAAGGTACTTGGCAAGAATATGTGAAGACGTCAGCTGATTTTGTAGTCCCTATTCCTGATTCTATTGATGATTTTACAGCGGCACAAATGTATATTAATCCTCTTACTGCGTGGGTTACATGTACAGAAACGCTAAACTTACAACGTAATGATGTTTTATTAGTGAATGCTTGCGGATCCGCTATTGGTCATCTTTTTGCGCAGTTATCACAAATTTTAAACTTCCGATTAATTGCCGTTACACGAAATAATAAGCATACAGAAGAGTTGCTGCGCCTTGGTGCTGCATATGTAATTAATACTTCCACTACCCCGCTTTATGAAACCGTTATGGAATTAACAAACGGGCTTGGTGCAGATGCTGCGATTGATTCTATCGGAGGACCGGATGGAAATGAACTAGCTTTCTCCTTACGTCCAAACGGGCACTTTTTAACGATCGGTCTTCTATCAGGTGTACAAGTAAACTGGGCAGAGATTGTCACGAAAGCAAAGGTGCACGCGAACATATTTCATTTACGTCATTGGAATAAAGACGTGTCACCACACAAATGGCAAGAAACGTTTCGTCACTTAATTCGCTTAGTTGAAAATAAGCAATTACGTTTTATGAAAGTCCATTCTACATATGATTTAGCGGATGTGAAAACAGCGGTTGATGTTGTGCAGTCTGCTGAGAAAACGAAAGGGTAACTAACTGTTACGATTTATTTAACCAATTATAACGAAAGTTAATTAAATATATCAGTAAGCCCTGCTAGTCAAGTGATTGGCTAGTAGTGAGGGTTAACTGCGGGCAATCCCTAAAGCTGATTGAACTACAACGTGGCTAGAAATAGCGAGCGTGAATGTCGCGAAAGCAGAAAAAATCAATCAGATCGTGCAAGGTTAAATCCTAAACACTAGAACAATGGGTCTTCCGCCTCGAATCATCTAAGTCAAAATGGATAAGATGAACGTTCAACGACTATCTCGTATAACTGACGAGAGTACATCACAAGCCTATGGTGGTGGAAAAATCCTCTATCTTTAAGTAGATAAACATATAGTCTGCGCTCATGTGAAAACAGGAGAAGTTCATAAGAGAACTGGCTAAGGAATTGCGCCCTTAGTTGAACAAGATAAATTTTATTGAATCTATCAAACTTCCTTGAAAATACAGAACATACGTGCTATGTTGAATTCAATGAGGTAAGAATAATAATGAAATTTTTACGAGTTAGTCAAGTATCAGAATTAACAGGTTTGCATCCGAGTAGTCTCAGGAGAATGCTGGTGGAACACGCTACGATTCAGAAGAATAAATCTTTCATTATCTGAAAGGTGAGTGCCCGAATAATCGCACAGTAAAGGAGTTAAATTCTGATGATATTGGCGAAGAAAGTCAGACTGATTCCAACGCCTGAACAAGAAAAAGTGCTTAGAAACCATGCTGGTGCTGCAAGATTCGCTTATAACTATTGTAAAAGAATGAGTGATAGATACTATAAGCTATTTGGAAAATCTGTTTCACAGTTAGCTTTACAGAAACGATTTACAAAGATTAAGAAGCGAAAAAGATATGAGTGGTTAAAAGACATTAATGCACAAGTTCCTAAACAGGCTTCAAAAGATTTTGATACGGCGAGAAAAAGTTCGTTCAAAAAGTACAAAAATGGTTCTCACACTTCTTATAAATCCAAAAAAGATGTAATCCAAGGATTTTATGCTAATTATGAAAGACTGATTATAGGAAAGAAAGTAGTTCATATTCAGTCTATTGGAGAAGTGAAAACAAACCAACAACTACCAAGAAATAAAAAACCATCCAATCCAAGAGTTACCTTTGATGGTCGTCACTGGTGGATTAGTGTAGGATTCCAAGAAGACTTTGAATTACAAGAACTAACGAATGAGTCGATTGGTGTGGATGTTGGTTTAAAAGAGCTTTTTGTAGCTTCTAATGGTAGGAAAGAACGAAATATAAACAAAGATGCCAAGGTTAAAAAACTTTTGAAAAGGAAAAAGTCAGCACAAAGAGATATGTCTAGGAGATTTAAAAAAGGTGTAAATATTCAATCTGCCGGATATGAAAAAGCTAAAACTGAGCACCTGCGGTTATCTAGGAAAATTACAAATATCCGAAATAACCATATCCATCAAGCAACAGCTAAATTGGTGAAAACCAAACCAATGAGAATTGTTGTGGAAGACTTATCTATCTCAAACCTGTTAAAAAACAAAAAACTATCGAAAGCATTTTCATTTCAAAAATTAAACTTCTTCTTTCAATGTTTATCATACAAGTGTGAGAAGTATGGCATTGCGTATGTAAAAGCTGATAAATGGTTCGCTTCAAGCAAGATTTGCTCATGTTGCGGCGTAAAATACGACCATTCAGTTCAACCAGAAGGACAGTGGAGTTTAAAAATACGTGAGTGGCGTTGTGCTTCATGCAATAGCCATCACGATAGGGATGTAAATGCTTCGATAAATTTATCAAGATGGGTAAAATAAATGCTTGATAATAGGAGGTAACGATACTGCCTCGTGTGGAGTGTTATACCCCTCGTCCCTTCGGGGTTGCGAGAACACTTTGAAGCACTAACTTGTGTAAATTTGATTGAATTGTATAGATTTAGTTAAGTTTATCGTATCGGAAAGTGTTTTTGACGAGTTATTAAATGCAAAGGAAGGAGTCTTTTTGATTGGCCTTTTAAATAGACTAGATAATACATTTAAGAGCGAACATTTGTAAGTATCTGGTATAATTCTATTAAAAGGTGAAAGGAGATTTTCACATGTGGTTAATTTCGGCAATTTGGCCTGTTATACTAGTCGGGGGAATTGTAGTATTTGTAATAAAAAGATTGGAACATAAATATAAGAACGGAAAATTAGGTAAGAAAAAATCAAAAGAAGCTCAAAACTTATTAGATAGTCTCATACCTATAGGAATGCTTGTCGGCTGTATAATCGGTTTGATTTTCGGCATGTTTTTCCCGGACTTCTCCCTGCTTTCAGTTAGTTTAGGATCTGGAATAGGCTATTTATTTGGTTATTTCGCCTATGAAACTTATAGCAAGACAGGAGATAATTTTTCGTAATCCAAAAAGAATAATCAGGACAGTACATAGTAGTCATATACAATATGTACTGTCCTTTATTTTTGCATCAATGCTATCACCTTACCTTTCACATCCTATACACCTTTTTATTGATTTTCCTCCCCTTACCTCAAATAACAATTTTATTATTTATCATAAAGTTAACACTCTCGTTAAACATATATAAAGATTGTTGTATTTCTTACTTTTCCCTTTGAAAACAATATATACTACATTTGAAATAAGCAAGTGTGTCTGCTTATTATCTACATTCCCGTGCAATACCCCCTCACGAAATGCTAGGAGCAATCCTAGCATTTTTTACAATAACGTTAACCGAAAAAGTTTTGCCCATTTTCACTTTAGCCATGAAACAAAAAAACCCCCTCAAAGCATAAGCTTCAAGGGGGGAGCCTGTTTTTTTACTTATATACGTACAGCTGTACCACTTACAGCAACCATTAACATTCCATCACGAACAACCTCGTAATCTACATCAATACCAACGATAGCGTTCGCACCTTTTTGTTTTGCAAGTTCTTTCATTTCGTCCATCGCAATATCACGAGCGTCTTTTAGCTTACTTTCATAAGCACCAGCACGGCCACCGACAACATCACGAACTGAAGCGAATAAATCGCGGACAATGTTTGCACCCATAATAGCTTCACCATTTACAATATCGATATACTCAATAATTTCTTTACCTTGAATTCCAGACGTTGTTGTTACAATCATGACTGACACTCTCCTAATAAGTTGTAGTTTTAATTAGCTTTCTTATGTCTTTATTATGACATGGAACAAACAACTAATCTATTGAATTACCTTACAGGAATGTGACAGTTTTGTAAGAATGAACCGCGCACTATGTTTCATTTTAATAAAGCACTTTAACATTAGGATACATAAACGATTCTTTATTTTCTTTCCAGTCCTTTTCTACTTCTTTGAAAGTTGGTCGTCCTAATTCTTCATTGTTTTCATGTTTACGAAACCATTTCTTCACATACTGATCCCCATTTTTATTTTGAACTGTACAAAGGAAACTATTACTACTATCCTTTAATATTTTTACAATCACGAATAGACACCTCTTTCCTTTTCAATAACAGAATAGAACTTGACCTTTTACTATAAGCCCTTCCTCTCTTATAGTCATACGACTCCTCGGTCGCGCCAAAATTGTAAGATCAAAAAACGATATTCACTTTGTTTACATTTTTCATCATTTTATTTAAAGAAATCAGAGTTATAAGCATTATGCTTATCAAATATCTTATATATTTCTAACTTATCATCTAATTTTGCATCTACTAAAATTAATATATTCCCATCGTAAATATACTCTTCATATTTCTTAGCATGGTCTTCAGGGATTCCTAAGCCGATAAATGCTCCTATTAAACTTCCAGCTCCTCCGCCAATACCGGCTCCTCCAATAGCTGCTGCGATAGGTCCTGCTGCTACGATTGGACCCATTCCAGATATGGCAAGTACACCAAGACCTGTTAATAAACCACCGAGTCCACCTGCTACTCCTCCTGCTACAAGCCCTGTTGCTGAAAAGATATCCGCTTTATGCGCAGTTTCACTATTCACTTTTTCACCTGATTTTTCTTCCAGATGTTCAATTTCCTTTTGATCCTTCGCAATAGCTGAAATGTTATCTGCTGAGTATCCTTTATCATTTAATTCATTAATAACGAGTACCGCATCATCAATTGTTCTAAAAACACCTACTATTTTTCTGTCTACATTCATAACTATTAACCTCCTAAAGTTTTATGTAATGTATCTTTATTTTTCTTCATTTCTGTATACACTAATCTTCTTATTAACATAACCATTTACGAAAAAAGCGAATAGTAAAAGCACTACAAGTGAACTACTTAACAAGTAAATTAAATCAAATGTAATATCAATCATCATTTCATTCATGTATACCAGGCTCCTTTTTATTTAAAGTAAAAGTATATTTTTATAGACTAGAAATCTTATCATTCCTCTTCAGCCAATCTCTTTGTAGTATATGTATACCCTTCCCAGCCCTTTCTAAACGTAAAAAACTATAATTATATTTTTTCTTATTTATATGTTTAACATTTTTTAAAACGGGTATGTTTATATTGTTATGCTTACTATATGGAAAGGAATATTTCGATGAATGCAATCCACTCCACTCTACTACTATTTCTTATAATGAAACACCTACAATAACGCAGATTCATCATTTTTATGCTTTAATGACAACATTTCAAACGAATGTATTTATAAGTAAACACGGGACACTTACTTCTATTACAATTAAGGACAAGTATTCCTTATAATATATAATGCTAGTATTATTTTTAGTGAAAGGTATGAAAGCTGATTTCTATCTGTATTTTTGGATATTTTCTTTTTCATTTATTCGCTCTTAAAGAATAATATAGATTCTCATGTTTTGCCGTTGAACTCCTTCTAAGAATAAATCTATTTTGAAAAGGACCTGCTCCATTCATTCATAAATACATAAAGTAAATGGAATCCGTTAAAACACATGAGTGATCCTTTGTTTTCCCCCTCCTATTTAAAGGAGGAACTGTTATGGGCTTTGGTGGTAGTTGTGGCGGCTGTGGCTTCGCCGGAGGATTTGCTTTATTAGTTGTATTGTTTATTTTATTAATCATCGTTGGAGCTTCTTGCTTCTGCTAAAAAACTATCGGAAAAGACACTTTTATATGAGTGTCTTTTCTTCATAAAAAAATCCCCCTGCAATGTACAGAAGTTCAAGTATAATTAATACTTTAAAGATGCGGTATTACATTTCATTTGCCCAAAAATGAAATTCGATGCTATAAAAAACTTAAAATTTTCATTTAGGTGCGGATAGCAATATCATGAGATCCTATTCCAACAAAACTAGTAAACGTCTCAATAATTACTATTGCAGCAAAGTAAAACAAACTGGACAACCTAGATTTCAAACTGTAAGATTAGATGTTGGTGAAATCGGGCAGCAAAGCATATATAGAAAATAGGTGTTAATTTTGAAAATCAATAAAAAATTTGAACCAATAATTTTTAATCTCTTTATGATTTTAGGTATATCTAGTATTATCTCTTTCGTCATGGTCTCAATGAATGTTGGGTATACAACTTTATTTCTCAAATCATGGACGAAAACATGGGGAATTGCTTTCGTACTTGCATTTTCAGCTTCTAAATTGCTACCCTTTGTAGTGAAAAGGATAATGAAAATATTCACATTTGTTGAGAAAGATGCTTAACAATACAGTGATGCACTACTCTGTTTCATTCCAATTAAAAAAGGTTATTATCACAAAAACTTAACCTAGTAAAATAATATTCGGATGAGAGTCCATACGTATTATGAAACGTACAATGTTTTGAATTGAAGGAAGGCACCTTAAAAGTTGTCTTTTCTTTATATGTTAAAAAAGCTCGCCTATTTCCGTAGGCGGGCTTTATCTTTATTACACAATATGAAAGTATACTCTCTTTTTCTCTGAAATTTTATGTAATTATACATATTCATAAAAATAGAAGAAGTAAAATATCCCAAAACAAAAAATGAGCTACATTCCCCTAAGATAAAGTTGTTATTACAACAGCTTTTCTCTTAATGACCAATCTTATCATCTCTCTTCATTTGAATTCCTCCTTTCTATAAATATATTGATGAACTTTATCTATATATTCATGGTAATCATCCATTGAAAATTTATCTTCTTTAAAGCAAAATTCTGATTCAGAAAAAAGAAAATTGTACGTTTAGATACAATTTGGCAACAAACTAACTGTTTTCTTGTACACTAATAGACAACTACTGCAAGAGTTATAGTTTTATGCTTTCATTTTCTTTTTTGCATTTATCTTTTAATCAGATGAATGCTTTTTTTAGTACATAATAAAAAATATAAAAAAATAACTAGAAAAACTGTCACAAAATCCGTTTTTCTGGTTTCTCTATAATACAGGTATCAAATTGAAAGTGAGGTTTAAACTAATATGTTAACTATGGAAAATGAAGAAAGTCATGCTTCTGATATGACCTTTGAAGATTTATTTAAGCAGTACTATGCTTATGCTGTGAAACAGATTATATGGATTGTTAAAGATCAATCTATCGCTGAAGAGTTAGCACAAGAAGTATTTTTACAATTATATCGTAGCAATTGGAAAGTAATTGAAAACATACCGGGATGGCTGATTAAATCTTCTACTTATATAGCTTATAACCATTTTCGATCTGAAAAGAGGCAGCAAGCGAAGATTGATAAAGAAATACAATACCATGAAGTACAAAATGTTTCATCATTAGACGATGATTGGATAAGAAAAGAAGAAATTACAAAGGTCCAAACGATATTAAATAAAATGAATGATCGAGAACGAACCCTTTTACTCATGAAATTCTCTGGTTTTCAATATAAAGAAATTGCAGAAGTACTTCAAATTGAAATATCTTCTATTGGAACATTATTAGTCCGAGCCAAAATGAAATTTCGCAAGATTTATAAACAAATGGAGGAGGCATAACAAATGAAATGTTATGATATCGGGTTTATTCAAACATATATTGATGGAGAACTTTCTCATGATATAAGAAAGGAATTCACAAAACACTTAGATACATGTGAAGCATGCCAAGATTTATTAGTAGAAATCAATAAATTAAATCAATGGGAAAACGTAATGCTAGATGAAGAATCTGCAAATTCACCACAAGAAATCAAAATTGATGTAGAACAAGCATGGAAAACATTTGAAAGTCGTTCCAAGTTAGACAATGTTTCTAATATAAATCACAAAAAACAACAAAAGAAGGGAATGTTTACAAACATGAGTAAAAAATCAAAACGTTTCATTTATACAGCAGTAGCTGGAGCAGCACTTTTCACAGCAGCAATGATTCCACAAGTACAAGTGGCGGCTACAAATGTTGCTTCATATTTTTCTGATGCAATTACAAATGATAAAGTTGTAAATGAAGGAATAAGAGATGAAAATGGTGTCGTACAAGACATGATGAAGAATGGGAAATATATTCCTATTGATGAAAAAATTACAGATCAAGGTATTACTGTACATCTCAAAGAATTATTTATCGCAGATTCACGTATATCAGTTCATTATAGAATGGAAAAAGCTGACGGAAGTTTAGTACCATTTGAATTTGATACATCAGGATTAGATCTCCAAAGTGATGGTAAAATTAATGGGCAACAAGAGGAAAACCCTGAGATTAAAGATGATGGAAGACTATCATTTATCCAGGATTCAGATGATCGTCTTCCTTTTGAACTTATAGCAGCAGGTAAAAAATTAGATGAAATAGGCATTCGTGATAATGATAGACCCGAAGGTGTTTCTACATTTGTTATAACGACTGAAGAAAAAGACGTTTTTAAACAGCCCCTTACTTTAGACGTAAATATAACTAGAATTGGAAAAGTAATTGGATCTTGGAAAGCTCAGATCCCAATTGATACTTCACATTTGCAAAAGAATACGAATTAACATGAAAAAAAGAATAGAACAATATGTATCTAATTCTCAGTTTATATGTTTTCTTGTTTTCGTTACATTTATTTCTTATATAATTTTTACTCTATCTTTTATTTATGATTTAAATGTATAACCTTAAATCAATCATTTAAGACCATTACAAGAAAAAGCCCCCCTAAAAAAGTAGGGAAATACATAACCGGTTTCTTAACATATAAGGAATCGGTTATTTTGTATTTAAAATGCGTTTGAGAGTATAATTTTCTTTTTTGTAAAAAAGAAAAGACACCCTAAGGTGCCTTCCTCCGACTTGAACCATCTTAATTTTAATAATATGTATTGGACTCCCATCCAATTATTATTTTACCATGTTAAGTTGTTTTGTTTATTGAGAAATACAATAATTTACTTGTGCTGGTTGTCTGTATGAGGTCTTTTTGTAGTCCATACAGCGATTAACAAAAGAACAATAGATAAAAATATTCTTAGTGCAAAAGAATGTACATGTGTCTATATTTTGAGTAGCAGGAAATTATGATTACATTTTTTGCCCCTAAAAGTGTATGTGTCTTTTCTATTATTCTATTTTCCGCATCATTATCGCCACATCAAGTAATGGCAGCAGGGGATCCAGAACCTCCAGTAACAATAATGAATCCAGATGAACCTCTCAAACCAAAAAGCTATATTCAAAGTAAAGATTCATTATATGAAGAAACAGGAGGCCTTTACACAGAAGAGGATCTCAAAAACACCATACCTAAAGATAAAACAAAAACGCCGGACAACTCCATCAAATTAAATCCATCATTTGAAAAACCACCTATGAAAGAAAAAGATAAAAAGCAACAATTTGCACCATCAACTTATCCAAGCAATGATCCTTTTCCTACTAAAGCAATAGTTCCTAAAACTTCAGAAAAGCTATATTTCCGCTGTCCCCTTAGGTGATGCATTTACTAACATGCTAAACGCTGATTAATTTTACGATTCCTTCAAGGTAACTACATGAAAAAAAGTGAAAGCTTCTTCGATTTCATCGAGGACGTTTTCACTTTTTAAACTAAGAATATTTTTTAATAGCCTTTGAATGCAGACCCTTTTCTTATTCACATAAAACTTAAACCCTTAAAGAACCACGAAAACCTCTGGCAGCATAGTAGGAATCTGCTCCATTATGGTACACAAAAACATGTCCGAAGCGATAATCACAGAAAAGTGCACCACCAAGTTCTCTAATATCTGAAGGTGTTTGTACCCAACTTGATGATTTTATATCAAAATTCCCAAGTTGTTGTAACTCTCGATATTGCTCTTCAGTTAATAATTCAATCCCCATAGCATTTGCTACATCAATAACCGTATTTTCTGGTTGATGTTTTTTTCTTGATTCTAGCGCTTCACGATCATAACAAAGACTTCTGCGGCCTTTAGGACTCTCCTTTGAACAATCACAGAAAGTATACTCATCCTTCTCTTCGTCATAATTAATAACATCTGGCTCACCACCAGTTACTTCCATTTCATTAAGTGACCACAATTTTTCAGGATTAGCAGCCAACTTCTCTTCAACTTTAGACCATTCAAGATCTTCATGGCGGTTCATATTTTTCTCAAAACGAGCTTTTAATACTTTTAATAATTCTTCTCGTTGTTCTACTGATAACTCATTTTTATTCTTTGTCATATTAGTCCTCCGTATTATGTTCCCTTATAATCACTTAAGTATATGTTTTATAATAACTCTTCTCAATAATTGTTTTACAGTTTACAACAAATTATATAATTTGTTGTATCTCTTTTTCAACAATTTGAAAAAAGCATCTGAAACAGATGCTTTTTCTCATTATCACTACATAAACGTAATCGTCACTAAAGAATATCCTTCTTTCGCATTATACGGCTCAGCTTTATAAGAAACACGATTCGCTCCTTGCGGATAACCAATTTCTCCAATTACTTTTTTCACATCTTGCAATGCGCCATCCATTGATTGCTTATAAAGGATTTCAATCTGTTTTGAATTTGCGCTATAACTTTTCTGCATTTTATTTTTTAATTCATTATAGTTATTTGCGATATATTCATTTCCTAAATAATTTAGCTTTGTATCTTTTAATATTTGCTGATATGCAGGAATTTTCGTACCACCTGCCGCAATTTTATTTGTTAATGTACTATAATAATTTGTTGTAGCTTGCGGATAATCACTTCTATTCCACTCATGATTTCTTGCGATTTGCTCATCAGATAAGTTGAAATAAGAATACGTTACACGGCCTTGTTCATCTGGCACCGGATCATCGAATGTTGTATCAAGGTGATACCATTTGTTTTCGATTTTCACTAAATTCCAAGCATGAGGCTGACCGTCTCCAGTTCCTACTACAAAATGATTCTCAATTCCAGCTTCTTTTAATAATTGATAAGTTAATAGTGCGTAACCTTGGCAAACCGCAGAACGATTTACGAGTGCTTCATATGCTGTGTAAGCTTTATAAGACGTATCATAAGAAATATGCTTTACGACATAATCATGAATCGCCTTCACTTTTTCATGATCATCCATTCCAACTTGCGTAATAGAAGAAACAATTGCCTTTGCTTGCTTCATTACATATTCCGTTTGTTCTTTCGTTTCACGATATGTAATCTTTAACGTAAACGTATAATTTCCAGGCGATCCAGAAATGCCATATGAAACATTCGATCTATTATAATTTGTATACTCATTTTTACTTGCAACTTCTTTATATGCATCGAAAAGTGTATTCATTACTTCTTCTGGATTACCATTTTTCGTTTTATATGGAAGTGTAATATTCGTTTCGTACATATTAATACGCTTTTGCACTTCATCTTTGAATGCTACTAATAATGCCGCATCTCCGGTATCTTGCACCGCAACTTCAGGCTTTTTATATTTCAAAGTATTATATAAAAACTGTGCATACTGTTCGCGTGTTACCGTTTTAGATGGCTCAAATTTCCCTTCGCCTGTACCAGAAGCAATTCCGGTTGACTGCACTGCGCTAATAGCGTTTTCACCCCAAAAACCATTTGGAACATCGTTAAATGTATGCTTTTGTTTCGCAGAAAGATGAAAAGCGTTTGTTAAAATTTGCGCCATTTCCGCACGACTCACAGGAGCTTTCGGTCTAAAATTCCCTTTCTCATCTCCTTTAAATACCCCTGCTTTTGTTAACATTAAAATTTCCTCAGGGAACATCGTAGAATTCTGATTAATATCGCCATAAGGATTATTAAACTTAGATCCGTCCTTTAATACATAAAGAGTATTATTGCTACTAAACGTTCCGCCTTGTTTATTCGGTAGCATAACTCGATACACTAAAGCTGCAACTTGCTCTCTCGTCGCAACATCACCGAAACCAAATATCCCATTTCCATAACCTGAAATAATATTTTTACTCGCTAAATCTTTAATTGCCGGATACGACCAATGCGATGTAGGCACATCAGAAAAAACACCCGCCTCAGCAGCTTTCACATCACTGCCGTTTGCATACAATAAAGCACCACCAATAAGTGATAATGATGTAATTGATTTTAATAGTTTTGTGTACATAATTCCTTCTCCCAATACGTTCTCTATTTATATATTTTGTCGAAAAATCTAAAAGAATATGACAAAATATATTATACAATTAAAACTTTTTGAAGGATATACTAAGTTTTGAAATATGCAAAAACTCATATTGTTATAGGAATTCATAGTGATATTATGTTGTTTTACTTGTAGATATATAACATAGAAATAGCCCAAGTTCCTCATTGAAACTTGGGCTACTTCTTATACTTTTCGTTCTAGTGCAAAAACCATAAGAACTTGGCCATACGACCACGATTACTTTAACAAAGATTTTACTAGAAACTTATATATTATTTCACTGATTCTACTTGTTTTTCTAATTCTATTCCAAGGAATGTAGCAAGCTCAAGCATACCAAATTGATTCGCTACAGACTCTGCATCAGAATTATAGTTTGTATTTGTATTAATATCATACGTATAAATTGTTCCATCTGCACTACGAATAAATTCAATACCAGCAACGGTAATTTCATTTTCTTTCAAAAACTCTTTGTATTGTTCAATAATTGGCTCTTGGAAGTCCGATATAATTTCAAATTTTGTTTGCACTTCTTTCTCCCTCTCTTCTCCTACTGGGCAGAAAGCATCTTGAATCGAACACGCATCTGCTGGACAAAGTTCAAATCCTTCTGATGTATCTACTTTAACTGCATATACAAACTGGCCGCCTACAAACTCACAACGTGTAATGTATGGTTCTGGCGCTTCAATATATTGCTGGATTAAAGTAATTCCATCAATGGGTTCTTCAAACGTCGGACCATCCAAATATTGTTCTAAAGCATCAATAGAATGAAATAGTTGAACACCAAGACCTTTACCTGCACGGTTATGTTTTGTAATGAACGGTACTTCCCCTAACTCCCTTGCTGCTTTTACTATATGATCACGGCCCACAGCACCAATTGTTTTCGGCACTTGTATCCCAAAATTTCTTAATGCTGCATATTGATTCAATTTACTTACTTCAAGGCGTAATGCACGAGACCCATTAAATACTGTGCGCCCGTATCCCTCTAGCCAAGCAAGGACTCCTTCCGTCAACTCAGGTGCATATCGATGACCTCTCGTATGTGAAGAAGCACTCATGCGGCTATAAAAAACACCTTGAGGAGGTTCTTTTTCTAACGAAAGTGTTCCTTCATCTAAATGCCATTCCTCATAAGGTAACTCTAGTTCTTCTAACCTTCTCACCAAATGATCCGTCCATTCTTTATTCTCATGTAATATGTAAATTTTACTCATTTGTAATCAATTCCTTTCTTTTTGCTTCAACTAATGGCATCACTTTTTCAGAAAATCGTTTCATCTCTTCAAGCTGTGGCGAAAATTGTAAAAGTAATAACGTAACACCCACTTTTTCAAAAGCGAGTATCCTTTCTGCAATTTGTTCTGGTGTTCCGATTAGATTAGGACGTAACCCGCGATTGGATACGGAATAATCATTCAATTTCACTTGCTGTTCCAAATGCGATTTACTAATAAAGTCTTGGTAACCCGCGTAACCTAAAGCATCGTCTTTCACATCCGTTATGCGTCTCCATTCTTCTAATGCCTCTTCTTCTGTATCACGACAAATGACGTAAGCCGCAAGCCCAAATGACTGCAATGGCTCCTCTGTGACTTTCTTTCTACGTTTCTTCATATCTTCTATTTTCACAGATACCTCTTCCACTGTTCCCCCATGCATGACATATGCATCCGCGTGATTTACAATGACCTCTTTTCCTCTTTCACTTTCACCACCTGCATAAATCTTAATGCCCTGTTTCTGCACAGGCTTTGGACTTAAATGTGTATGATGAAGCTCATAAAAATTCCCTTTATAAGAAAACACTTCTTCTTTCCAAAGTTCCTTCAAAATTGTTACAAATTCCTCTGTGCGATCATATCTTTCATCATGTGCGGTAAATACTCCGCCATACTGCCTCGCTTCTTCTTCCCACCATGCTGAAACTACATTCAATGTAAAACGGCCATTACTTAATTGATCGATATTCGCTGCCATTTTCGCTGTAACTGCTGGATTGTGGAAGCCCGGTCTGACAGCTGTCATAATCTCTAATTTATCCGTTACTGCTGCAAGTGCTGCCGCAGTTGTCCACGCTTCTAAACTTGGTGCTGAAACACCTTTTATATCATTTAAGTTTAATTCCGCAATAAGTGTTGTTGAAAAACCTAATTGTTCTGCCGCTTGCGCTGTTTGTTTTGCATACTCAAACGTAGGCGGCATAGATTCATTATCTACATTTCGAAGCCATCCCCCAAAAATCGGTAACCAAAAACCATACTCCACTACCTATTCCCCCTTTACCTTTTAGCCATAAAAAAGGCTACTCTTATCAAAATAAGAGTAGCCTTCTTGACTAAGTGAACCGCTCTTATCTTTCAGGTGTTTCTTCACCTGCAGGATTTGGCACCTTTCGTCTCATACGAGGTTGCCGAAGTTTCATAGGGCCCGTCCCTCCACTTCTCAACATAAGAATTGTTTGGTTTCCATTTATTATAATCATCAGAATAATAAAAATCAATCATTTAATACTCATTTTTCCTATAAGTATTAAATGATATATAAGAAATCATATTTTTATAGAGCTTCATAAGGGTATTGTTTTACTTACGAATATATAAAGGGGTATGTTGTATCATGTCGAAAATATCATGTATAACCAAGTTGCTTTACTTCTATCTTAAAAACACAGCAAAAGAGGTGTTAGTAACATGAAAAATAAACGATGCGAGAATTGTGGTTCTACTACATTTAAAGAAGGAAGAGTTGGATCTGCTTATCATGCATATGTTTGTGAAGATGAATCTAGTAGATTCTTTTCAGGCGGGAAGCGTTCCAAACTATTAACCACATTTTGTTTAGAGTGCGGTGAGGTGCAATCATTTAGAGTTGAAAAACCAGATAAATTCAGAGAATAAAATATACCCAAGACACTTCTTGACGGTAGTGTTTTACTCATAGCCTCATTCTTTTTTTAGACGATTTGTTTTTTCTTCATATACACAAAAGAAAGAAAAATGAACAAATAACACAACAGTTAGTTACAACTATTGTGTCATTTAAACACTCAAACATCACTCACTAAAATCCTAGTGTAATGCAGGATGCGGCCATTGATAGTATATGTTTAAAAAAGATGAAATCACCGATTTCATCTTTTTTTAATACGTTATTTCGATTCTTTCTATTCAATATGTCGAATTTGTACTATCGTTTTTCAATTGGTAGTTTAAATGTAAAAGTACTGCCTTCCCCTAATTTACTTTCAACGGTAATTTTTCCTCCGTATAGTTCGACAATCCATTTCACCATCGACAATCCTAAACCTGTGTTTCCAATGTTTGAAGATGTTCGTGCTGCATCAACTCGATAGAAGCGTTCCCATATTTTCGTAATATGTTGCTCGCTGATGTCTATACCATTATCGGAGACTTTACCTATTATGTTGGGTTCATCACGGAACAGTTGTATATTCACACTGCCATTCTCTTTGCCATAAGCAATCGCATTCGTCAATAAATTCATTAATAAACGCATCATCAATGTTTGGTCTGCTTTAATAAATAGGTCTTCCTCTATATTTGTTGTTATTTCAATTGAAGATTCTTGAACCATTATAGAGAATACCTTTTACAATCCACCGACGAAGCTCGTACGGTCTTTGCTGTATTTTGTCAGATTAGTAGATTGTATTTATATGTTACCTTTAAAAGAAATTTATAATAGAATTTTTTGTGATTTTTTCTATTGGATTGTTTATGTTTAATTTCACAAAGAAAGATTAATTGTTTTACTTCTACATTTACCATTTTTTTACATAAACAAAATAATATTATACTAGGAATTATACATTATTAATTGAATATATTTATCGAGGTTGGCAAAAATTTGAAATCAGGAGAAAAATTTAGTCATTTATAATTTATTAGATTGATTACCATTTTATTTTGCACCTAAAATCAATGATTGTACTTTGAATGGTCTCTCAGCTTGCCTGAGGGACCTTTTTTGTTTGATATTACACTTGAACCGTTATAAAGGGGCGATAAAAATGAGAGAAAATCAAGTAAAAGCCTTTCTCTAATAAACAAAAAAAGAAGAGAATCAAAAATAAGATTCTCTTCTTTTTTCCTCATAGAAACAACTATATATTTTCGAGAATTATAATAAAAACATTTCATTTACTACTCTATTACATCAACCCCAACTCTAATTGCTGTATCTACTTGTTGGTTGTATAATGTTATTTTTTGAAAAGGATGTTGCACTAAAATAGACGTTAAATCATACACTCCTTTCTCTTTTTTTATTGGAATTTGAGATTGAACAGTAAAAACTGTATTTGGTTCTAAATCATAAAACAACACATCTTTATCATCTATAAATTTCATCTGCTCCCAATCAAATAATTGTATTAATGCGTATTGTTTTCTTGTATTACTATTATTTCCGACCTTCGTATAGAAATCCAGATTTTTATCATTAGTGACTTCTTGAGTCAACCATCTCTTGTAAGTATTTTCTTTAGCAATAAAAACACCATCTAGAATATTCTCTGTATTCTTTTCTCCGTAACTATTAAATTCAACTTGATTATTTACCGTCTCATCCTCACCTACTACTGTACTAAATCTTACAAATAGAAGATTGGATGAATCCGTTTGTTTCCTAAACTCTTCATCTAATACTTTTTTATCAGGGAATTTAGCAATAACAAAAATAATATCATGTAGTCCTTTTGGTAATGGTGGAATTTCTATAGGAATTTCTACTGATTCTCCCGCACCTACTTGAAAAGTGAAGTCTTTCGCTAACTCTCTATCATCAACTTTAAAATCACTTTGTTTATAATCAACAAGTAACAACATTTTGTAAACCCTTTCAGTTTTGATCAAATTCCCTAAAGAAATAAATTTTTTAAGGCTCTGACTTTCTTCTATATTAAAGTTGAAATCTTTCTCAATTTCCCCATTTTGATTATATATCCCTAAATTAATCCCGCCAGTTTCAGCGAAAGGTAATTTATCTCGATTTAACGTACTAGCAATAGTTGACTTAAAATTAGTACTATCTAATGAAATTTTCGGCTGATTATTCGTTTGTGTCTCTTGCTTCTTCTCAGTTTCTTTTGTGCAGCCACTAAACAACAATAATAATATTGATAATAATAGTATATACACTAGTCTGTTTGGATTCATCGGCTCACTCCTAAATAAACTTTATAAATATGAAAAGCAAATTAGAAACATATTCTAATTTGCTCATGAGAACATATTGTTATATCAAGTTCCGTAAGTTTCGGTATTCCAAGTCTGGTAACCATCTAATCGAAATTCATGTGTTCCGTAAGCCTCACCATCATCCCAAAAATTATTACTAATAAATACTTTCGCACCTGCATGGGAAGAATTGTATTGAGTATCTGTTGCACTATCTTTATAAATCCCATTGACATAACCCTTTGTTTTTGCATAAATATAATTTATTGTTTTTTTCTTGGTCTTTTTATTATTTGTATAAGCATCAGAGACCGAACTTGCTCCACCCGTCTGAGTGAAATCTGAATATGCAACATAATGCGCGCCACTACTTTTAACTTTATTATTCGGATTTAATAATGCTGGCGAAAAAGTTTTTAATGCTTTTCTCTCCACATCATATACAATTTCAGGAACTTTTTTATCCGAAACCATTTCTTTTTCTTGAGCAAATGAATGGATAGGAAGTGAAAATAAAGCAATCATTGATAAAGCAGAAATTGTTTTTTTCATAATTTTGCTCCTCTCAGCAATAAATTTGTTTTTTTAACTTCCATAAGTTTCTGTTTTCCAAGTTTGATAGCCCTTATTTGCAAAGATGTGTTCACCATATACTTCATCATCCCCTATATACCATGCTCCTTTATTGACTTCAGCACCTGCATGTGAAGCATTATATTGATCATCTGCTTTACTACCTACACTTCCGCCATCTACATAATGTTTCGTTTTAGCATAAATACGGTCAATTGATTTTCTTTTAGATTTACTACTACTTGTATATGAATCCGATGTAGACCAAGTACCTCCCAAAGCATACTGACCTGATTTAGCAGAATAATGTGGTCCTGCAGCATAATTTGTAATCTTTGAATCTAATGGAAGTGGTGAAAATGTTTTAGATGGTAATTTTTCATTATCATGTACTACAGGGCTAACACCTTCATTAGCTGATGCCTGACTAGATGGAGCAAATGTAATAAGTCCTAAAGCAAATGTTGACGACAATAAAACTGGTATGATTTTTTTCTTCATTGTTAACCTCCATTAAGAATATTAGGTACCTGTATGAATCTTATAAAAAAACAATCATACAAACAATAGTTTTTTTGTAAATTATTGTAATTTTATTTAAAGATTATTATAAATTATTTTAACGATTATTATATTTTTAAAAAACAAATGTTGTTTCTTTGATTAAGTACTATTTCGATATAATTAAATTACATTATACGAATATTTCATTGCACTCCCCATATATCATCTTTCAAAACCTATCAAAAATTACCTTATACTATAATAGAGTCGTTACCTTATGAAGATAACCCCATCGGTTAAACTTTATGTTAAATTTTTTTGTTATTTAATGATCAAACCCTTGTAAGATCACTTTCAAAATCATTGAAACTAAATTCTATGTTGAATTAAAACAAAAAGGGGATATTTAACATTTTAAAAGGCACAAGATTGTTCTTGTCTACTTGTGATAAGGAATTTCTAGTTCTTTTTCATTTCAGCTAATTCAACTATCTACTATATTTATGGATTTAAAACCCCAAAAACTCCAAAGAAAAGTAGAAGGTCGTTTTGATACTAAAATTAGAGCTAATGGAAACTACTTAACGAATGGTTGGATTGTTGAATAAGTTGAGTAGTTTGAATTTTCATTATAAAATATAATATAAAAGGTCAAGGCTTTTAAAAGCTTTGGCCTTTTATACTATATCCCAAGAAGATTTTTCCACTTAACATCCATTAGAAAAGGGGCAGTTCTTTGATAGGTATAGTTTTATACGGCTTGTTTTATATAACAATTTTAGTGTTTTGCATTTATTATTTACCTATAATAGCAAAAGATTTAAAGAGCATTAGAGACTTCAATCAGAAAAACCAAGAGTTGCTAGTTCAATTATTGAAAGAAATTGAAAAACAGAATAAAGATTAACATTCACTAATATAAAAAAGGGTCTATTTTGGAAAATTAATCAAAATAGATCCTTTTTGTTTGGTTAGTTTGTCTCATTTATAAATAATATTGAAAATAACCTTACCCGTCCCAAAATGTACACCTTATGAAACAATCTCTCCATCTCTTCCAAACCACTTCATAAGGTGTACAATCATAATTTTGAAGCCCAAAATAATAAATACCAACTTTTGAAGTGCTTTCTGTCAATTAGTCAGTTTTCCAAAAATACAATTAAACAACGTGAATCCCATATTTATATGGAATTCACGTTGCTTCTTTTAAAATCCTTATCTCATTATTTATAAACATACATATCTTTACAGAGAAAACATCTAGCTAAATTATATATCAATCAACTACAGAAAAACCCCTCCACCACAAGGCAGAGGGACTTTCTAATTACTATTTTAAGCTACCCGCAATCTCCGTAAAGATAACCCCAAGCGCATGTGCACCTGCATCTGGATATCCTAAGCTTCTTTCACCAACTGTACCCGCGCGACCCATGCGAGCTACGATTTCTTTCGTATACTCTGCTCCTTTGACCGCTGCTTCTGCTCCTTTTTCAAAGGCAGTTTTCATATCTTCTTCGCTTGAAGCGCTAGCTAACCAAGAGTCAACACATGGAGCAAGTGCGTCAACAAGTGTTTTATCACCAACTACTGCTCCTCTACCGAACGATCTTTCACCGATAGATTGTATGCCTTGCAGTGCTGCTTGCAACATTTCAGCGAATTCTTTTACTGTTAACTCACGCTTCTCTCCTGCTGCTTTACTAGCTGCGCGGAATGCACCGCCCCAAATTGGACCAGATGCGCCGCCGCAATGTTCCATAATAATCATGGAACAACCGTCAAGGAATGATCCAATCGTCACGTTCTCTTGATCTACAATCGAATGCCACTCACGTTTTAATTGCTTAAATCCTTTTGCCACACTCATTCCGAAGTCTCCATCACCAGCATGCGTGTCTAACTCACAGAACGGTACTTCATTTTTAATAATAATATCGCTCATTTTATCAACGAGATAAATCATGTTGTTTAATGTAATGACATTATTTTTAATAACAGCGTGCTCTTCCGCTGTTTCTATTTCAAAGGAAACTTCCTTCTCTTCTGTCTCTTCAAGTACATTCACGTACTCTACACTTTCAACCGGTCCATCTACTTTAAACGCAGGTGTATTACACTCTTTAGATAGTAATGTTTTTAGCTCATCGTCTAATTTCATTACTGTTAAAGACATACCTGCCATATCGATACTCGTCATATAGTTACCGACAAATACTCTATTAATTTTAATGTTTCTAGCAGCTAATTCTCTCGTAACTGCGTTATTAAATAGGTAAAGTTCTTGTAGTGGAGTTCCGCCAAATCCATTGACTAGAAGTGCAATTTCCTCGCCGTCTTTTACTCCTAAATCTTTCATTAAATCATTTGTCATACGGTTTGCTAATTCATCTGCTGACATCGTTTTCTCACGCTTAATTCCTGGTTCACCGTGAATACCTACGCCGTATTCCATTTCATCTTCCGCAAGTGTGAAAGTAGGTGATCCGCTCGCTGGAACTGTACAAGAAGTTAGTGCTAAACCGATTGTGCGCACGTTAGCCGCTGCTTTTTCTGCGATAGCTTTTACTGCACCTAACTCCATACCCGCTTCCGCTGCTGCACCGGCAATTTTATGGACTAAAATAACGCCCGCAACGCCGCGGCGTCCTACTGTATACAGGCTATCTTCTACCGCAATATCATCGTCCACTTTTACGTAGTCGACTTCAATTCCATCTTCCGTCGCTAAATGCGCACCGTTTTTGAAATTCATAATATCGCCGCTATAATTTTTAATAATTAATAACGTACCTTTTTTACTAGCTGTCTCTTTAATTGCTTGGTATACCTGAATTTGCGAAGGTGACGCAAACACATCTCCGCACACTGCCGCATCTAACATTCCTTTTCCGACTAATCCTGCATGTGCTGGCTCATGACCACTACCGCCGCCGCTAATTAACGTTACTTTGTTTTCGTTCATTTCTTTCTTCTTAATGACTTTATATTTTTTCAAAAGCTCAAGCTCTGGGTGCGCCATAACCATTCCGTTACACATTTCCATTACTAATGTTTCTGGTTTGTTTATAATCTTTTTCATTGTAGTTCTCCCTCAATTCCTTTAATATATTGTGATATATTTGAAATCTTCTTCTTACTACTCATGTTAAAATGAAAGCGTTTTATAGTAAACGGACAAAATGGACAATCTGTCTAAAGACACCGCTCTCATTTATAGATAGGATTTTCATATTACTAACATTCTAGGGATGATTCAGATGACCTCTTCTATAATTTCTAAAAAGATAATCGCAAATTCATTGAAATATTTAATGGAAACAGAGTCGTTTCATAAAATATCAGTGAGCGATATTATGTTACACTGTCAAATGCGTAGGCAAACTTTTTATTATCACTTTAAAGATAAATTTGAACTATTAAGCTGGATTTATAGAGAAGAAACGAAAGAAAACATTATCGACTTTCTTGACTATGAAACGTGGGAAAACATTTTCGATTTATTATTTGATTACTTTTATGAAAATCAAAAATTTTACCGAAATGCTTTTAAAGTCATTGAACAAAACTCGTTTAATCACTATTTATTTGAGCATACGAAAAACTTATATATGAAAATTATTGATGAATTATCTGTAAGCTGTGGATTCAGCCTTTCTGATGAGACAAAAAATACGATTGCCTCCTTTTATAGTCACGGCTTCGTTGGCACGATTAAAGATTGGATTGAAAGCAAATGCGAAGTAGATCCTTCCATTATGTCTTCTCTCATGAAAAATATGATAAACAATCAATTACTACTATTACTAGAACAATCAGCAAAGTAATTAAAGGGTGGCAAAAGCAATGAAAAAGATTATGAATGATGTACAAAATATTGTTCAAGATATGCTGCATGGCTTTTATTTTGAACATAACGACAAAGTAAATTACGACGAAACAAATAACATCATTTATGTAAAAGATATCAAAAAACTGAAGCAAGACGTCGCTATTATAAGCGGCGGTGGTAGCGGACATGAACCTGCTGATATTGGCTATGTAGGAAAAGGAATGCTTACAGCGGCAGTAAACGGCAGCATCTTCACTCCGCCTACAGTGGAACAAATTATTGCAGCAGCTCGCCTCATGCCAAAAGATAAAAGTATTTTATTCATCATTAAAAACTTTAAAGATGACGTAGCAAACTTTTTAGCGGCAGAACAAATCGCAAAAGAAGAAGGAAGAAAAATTGACCACATCATCGTAAATGACGACGTTTCAATTGAAGATGATGCTTCGTTTAATAAAAGAAGACGCGGCGTCGCTGGCACTGTTTTCGTTCAAAAAATACTTGGTGCGGCCGCTCTTGAAGGTCACTCTTTAGAAGAACTAACAGTACTTGGCCAATCTGTCATCAAAAACTTACACACATTAGGAGTCGCCCTTTCACCTGCGAATGATCCAGTGAAAGGAAAAGCTTCATTCACATTAAACGACGATGAAGTCTTCTACGGCGTCGGCATTCACGGAGAAAAAGGTTACCGTAAAGAAGCGCTATCCTCTTCTGAAATATTAGCGATCGAACTAATGAACAAACTAAAAAGCATTTATCGCTGGAGAAAAGGCGACAACTTCGCCATCCTCATTAACGGACTAGGCGCAACTCCACTAATGGAACAATACATTTTTGCAAATGACATTCGCCGTTTATGTGAGCTAGAAGGATTACAGATTACATTCGTAAAAGTTGGTACGCTGCTAACTTCTTTAGATATGAAAGGTGTTTCGCTCAGTTTGCTTAAGGTAGAGGATTCGGATTGGGTGAAGTGGTTGAAGGAAAATACGGAAACTGCTAGTTGGTAATACAAATAAAAATAGGATGGCTTCAATTGGCCCTCCTATTTTTGTACGAAATTCAGCTATTAAAAAAATTCTGCCCTCAATATGACAGCAAATTTACATCAAAAATGTAAATCCTCATTTCCCTCGTATTTTCCTTTATTAAGTCTTTTTCTTATGAACAATTCTGCAACAATTAAATTGGGTACCCACGCTAACCAAGCAATAATAGCGTAACTAAGTTCAAACCGCTCTATTCCAAATAGAACGATAAACAACGGTAGCCAAATTCTTAATGTAACTGCTCCAAAGGTTAAAGAATAATTTCTAATCATCCAATTCCGATGGTCTTTAATTTTTTTATTCTTAACTCTATTTAATGCTTGATATGCTGATGTTAGCCAAAATACAGATAACAAACCGAAACCTAGCTTCGCTACCAATCCTCCCGTAGCATAAAAAGATAGGTATAGTCCAGAAACGCCTCCTAATAATATACCAACCATATAGATTCTCCCAATTATTCGATGACGGTTGATATTCCTTTCTCTAAATCTAGTGGATAATGTAAAAGGACCAATCACTAATGCTACTATACTAGTTGTAATATGTATAAATAGCATCATATACCAGAACGCACTTAATTTAGATCCAAACATAAGCTTCACTTTTACAAGCCCTGTTTGAAATCCATCCATAATAAAATATTGGATAACAATATAACTAGCTACTAAAAAAGCAAAACAAGTAACTACAAACCAAATTTTCCTGTTCAAATTTTACTGCCTCCCCATTACATTAAGGAATTAGATTATACATTACTGTTCATTCTAGGGAAAATTTGAAAAGCCTTCTTTAATGATCTATTCGACACATTGTTTTTATACTCGAAATCATAGCTTACAGGTATCCAGGATAATAAATGAACATCGCACCTACAAATGAACACACTAGACAAAAAACAGCTTCGTATTTTATGACTAAAGAAGAGTTCGTATCAAGCTTTTTGCCCTCTCTTTTACATATCATTTTAAATAATGCTGTATATAATATTTTATATAATACATACCCAACTATCGCCCCAAGGGTATTCGTAAATAAATCATCAATATCCGTAATTCTATTATTTAATAGTTGATTTAACTCAATTGCCAATGAAAAAAGGAATCCCGCGCATACGGTGTTTTTCATTTTTCTAAACTGCGGCCAAATAGTCGGTAATAAAAAACCTAACGGCATAAACAGTACAATGTTCAAAAGATACGTAGTACTACCTACCGTATCAAATAGAGTCAAGTTGATTTGACTTACACGAATCCACGTTTCATATCTACTTATATCCCATACAGTCGCGATCTGCGTCACCCTATACACTAGCGAAAGGTAGAATAGAAAAACATACACCCACCAAAAATGCCGAATAGATATAGTTCTTTTCGCTTTAAAATAAAATCCAATTTGGAACACAATACAAAACATAATAGTAAAAAAATAAGTATACAAATAACTCATCAAAACTCCTGTATCCATGTAGAATCCCCTAACTTTACAATTTCATCTATGACTTTGTTGTTTATAGGATAGGAAAAACTTTTAAAATAAAAAGTAGGGTAAACATAAAATTTTTCTTAAATCTTCAGTTGGGTTTTATTATTACTCTTCTTAGGAATCCGCCATTGATAGCTAGGCAACAACATGCTTAAACTTAACAATATTATCATTTTTGCACGTAATCCTCGTAATACTTTAACCGATGAAGCATATATAAAATCATGTGAATCGTTTGTTCAGTTAAAACATGAAATTAAGAAATATATGACGTACTATAATCACTCTTGCTATCAATAGAATGTACAGAAAATGACTCCTGTTTGCATACAGAAATCATCTTTTTTAGGGTACAGATCGAGAGCACCTTCTTCCCTTAAAATCACTAAAACCCATTTACAAATCTATAAAAGTAGATATAATATCCTTATGGAACCTTTATTAATTTATAAAGCATTGTCAAATGAAACAAGATGTCAAATTTTATCATGGTTAAAAAATCCAGAAAACCATTTCGATGAAAAACCTTATCTAGAACAAGACCTTAACTTTCAAGTTGGCGTATGTGTAGGAGATATCCAGCTTAAAACTGGCTTAGCCCAATCGGTTATTTCTAGTTATTTATTAACTATGAAAAAAGCAGGCTTACTAGAGTCTGACCGAATTGGAAAATGGACCTACTATCGTCGAAATGAAAAAACAATACGAGAGTTTTCTGAATACGTCCAAAACGAATTATAAAATGAAAGCTAATAATCAATCAGCATACTAATTGATTATTAGCTTTCACACATTCTGCTTTTTTACAGGTATCCAATAATTTTTGTATAAATTGCACTGCCTATAAAAGCAAGAAACATCGAAAGGAGAATTTTTTTTAACACATCATATCTAGTTATTTAGATATCTGTTATTGTATTTCGGATTACATACTCCAGATAATATTGGCATCCAATCACGCTTATAATAATGCTTCTTTGTTAATGAATTTACTTTCAAAATACTGATACGAATGGAGAGTTTTATAAATGAAAAAAGTAAATCCTTTACTTATTCTGACACTCGCAATAGGTGTGTTCGGAATTATTACTACCGAGATGGGTATTGTCGGCGTATTACCACAAATCACTGAAAAGTTCGGAATTTCAACTACACAAGCTGGATTTTTAGTAAGTATATTTGCACTAGTTGTTGCTATTTCTGGTCCATTTTTAATTCTGCTCGTCTCTAGTATTAATCGTAAAATAATTTTATTAACAGCAATTTTCATATTTGTTATTTCAAATATAATCTACGCTTATACAACACAATTTGAAATCATGCTTATTTTTCGTATTTTACCGGCAGCGCTTCATCCACTCTTCTTTTCAATCGCTCTTGTAACAGCTGCTAAACTTGTCCCTCCAGAAAAGAGCGGTCAAGCAGTTACAAAAGTTTTCATGGGAATTACTGTTGGCTTTGCTTTAGGTGTACCACTAACCTCTTACCTTGCAGACCAATTTTCACTCGAAATGGCTTTCTTATTCGGAGCATTCGTTAACACTCTTGCATTCATTGGAATACTACTGCTACTTCCTTCCATGCCTGTTAAAGAAAAAATGTCTTTCGGCAAACAAATTCGTATACTCGGCAAACCAGGATTATGGTTAAATATTTTAACCGTCACATTCCTTTTTGCAGCCATGTTTTCCGTATACAGCTACTTCGCTGAGTACCTTGCAAAAGTAACTTCCATGAATGGATCTCTCATCAGTATCATGCTATTCATATTTGGTATAGTTATGATTTTAGGTAATCATTTATTTGGTGGTCTTCTGCAAAAAAGCATAATAAACACTGTAATATCATTCCCTATTCTATATTCTATTGTTTACATATTGGTTTATTATTTAGGTTCCTACCTTGTTCCAATGATTTTTATAGTATTCATTTGGGGAATCGTACATGCTGGTGGATTAATTGTTGGTCAAACATGGTTAATAAGTGAAGCTAAAGAAGCACCTGAATTTGGTAACAGTCTATTCGTTTCGTTCTCAAATCTCGGAATTACTTTAGGAACCACTATTGGGGGCTGGTTCATTTCAAACTTAGGTATTCACCAGCTTATTTGGAGCGGCTTTATATTCACACTACTCTCATTTCTATTAATTATAATAAAACTAAAATTTTTCAATTCTAATAGCCAGGCTTCATTATCAAGCTAGTACATTTTCAGTTCCAAATTCGATAAAAAACGTTATAAATTCTTCTTATAAGATTTTATTAATTAAAAAGTATAATGCTCAAAGCCTTTAGCCATAATTACGACTAAAGGCTTTTTTGTATATAAAGTGAAACTTTAATCAGTGGGGGTTTTCTTCATCCCCCACTGATTATCAGCCCTCACCAATCGGACTTTTATGAGCAGTTGATCCCCCACCTAACTTCTTTGCTTTTGCTGAATTTTGAGGTGGGGGTCTTACTGCCCATTAAAGCGGGATAAAAATAATTCTAAAAGGAGCTAATTTTATGGAACATAATCAAAATGGAGTACTTGCTTTAATTGTTTTGTTTTTAGGATTAGTGTTTTTTGTTAGTGGAATGGTTTATCATTTATGGGGTTCTTTTTAATCGTATGATTGTAATCACTCATAAATACCCTCACGTATATCGTTCCTTTATTAATTTCAACGTTTAGACAGATACATAATTCCAAAACTAAAACGTTTATTGCAATTATCGATATGGAACATTTCCCAAAACAACTTAACATGGTAAAATAATATTCGGACGGGAGTCCAATATTATTAAAATTAAGATGGTTCAAGTCGGAGGAAGGCACCTTAGGGTGTCTTTTCTTTATTTTCAAAAGGACCTGCTCAATTATTGTGTAAAAAACATAAAGTAAGTTGAATCCATTAAAATACATGAGTGACCCCTTGTTTTCCCCTCTTATTAAAGGAGGAACTATTATGGGATTTGGTGGTAGTTGTAGTAGTGGTTGTGGCGGCGGCTTTGCTTTACTAGTTGTATTGTTTATTTTATTGATCATTGTTGGAGCTTCTTGCTTCTGCTAAAAAACTATCGGAAAAGACACTCTTATATGGGTGTCTTTTCTTTGTAATAAAAAGCTTTCTATAAAGGAGGGTTTTTAGGTTTTTAGGTTTTTAGGTTTTTAGGTTTTTACATTCAAATCATCCAAATTAGTTATTTACACAGCACCTTATTCCTTCTCATCCCTCATACTGTAATACCCCAAATTAATAATAACCAAGAAATATCCACCCATAATTCCCGCAGCAAATGTCCACATGAATTCACGGTGTTCAATTTCATACATAATAATCGCGCCGAGTATTGCGGCTGCAAACCGATTTATCATTCCGAGCATCGGTGCTTTTTCTTTTTTTACAATGCTATCCCCAAACTTTTCAATACGCCTTCCTAAAATCCAGGCGCAGTACATACTCACCAAAAGGCCAATGCTTATCCCTACAAACTGGGCTGGAAAAGGTGTCACAAGCCACCCTAATAACATTACGCCTAGTAAACAATACATTTGTATGTTGAATGATCTTAATGCCATACGAATCATGTTCTGTTCCTTACCTTTCTCTTTAGTCCCATCTTTCGGACTTCAAGCTTTCCGATATATCTTTTTTAAAATGGGGGAATTTGATTTTGCTTACCATTAAATAAGCGAGTACGCATGTGCCAAACGCCACGGAAACTGGATTATTCAGGAGGCATAAAATAAGGAGACACATTGCCGCAAATGGAATGGGCATGCCGATAAATGTTGGGAGTTTGCTTTGTTGCGTGTTAAATCTCGCAAGCCGCAGCATTCCGCAAATACTATAAGCAAGTGCACATATCATCCCGATAGACTGCAAATCTTTTAACGCGACACTATAGGCAAGAATAGACGGCGCCACACCAAAGGTAACTAAATCCGCAAATGAATCTAACTCTCCGCCAATTTCCGAAACAGCATCCAGTTTCCGAGCAACTATACCATCAAACAAATCAAATACCATACCTGTAATAATGAACATGACTGCACCATACATATCTTGAACGAAAACAGAATAAATGGCCAATATCCCACAAATAAAATTAGCTATCGTCATCATATTTGGTATGTAACTCATCACACGCTTCTCCTCCTTTCTACTCATTACCTCATCTAAGTTCTTACTCATTACTATCAAGATCCTTCTGTTTTTCTTCCAATATCACTTTATTTATTTTCGTTAATGTATCCGTCATTTGTTCTAAAGCACCGATATCGATTTTAGAAAAATACTTCTCAATTAATACATCATCTAACTCAGACAACCGCTCTATATACTTACTACCGTTTGGACCAAGCGTAAGGAAATACTCACGTTTATTGTTAGGATTAACTTGTTTCGAAATCATCTTCTGTTTTTCTAATTTCGATAAAACTTGGCTAACAGCACTTTTTGATATATTAAAAGTAGTCGCAATGTGATTTGCTGTCGTGTTTTCATTTAAATTAATATGAAATAACATACTCTCTTGCTGTCCTGTAAGACCGTACTCATCTTTCAACTCCTGAAATAGTAAAATGTAGAATTCATTATAGGCTCGGTTCATTTCATTAATTACTTCTTTATACGTTCTCGTCATAGCGTTCTTCCTCCATGCTGTTATTTTGTTTTATTTAATAGTTAAGTTCACTTAACTTAACTATATTATACCGTTATCTTTGTGTAAAGGGAAATCAATTTCCATACTTTATTCACAACGAAAAAAGAAGACATCCATTAAGATGTCTCCCTTTCATACTTAAGACTCCAAGCTCCCACCATTCGTCTCAATTACTTCTTTATACCAATCGAAGCTTTTCTTCTTCGATCTGTTTAATGAGCCTTTTCCTTCATTATCTTTATCAACGTATATATATCCGTAACGTTTTTTCATTTCTCCAGTAGAAGCACTTACAAGGTCAATTGGGCCCCAGCTTGTATACCCGATAATATCTACTCCATCTTGGATGGCTTCGGACATTTCAATCATATGCTTTTGCAAGTAATCAATACGGTATTCATCATTCACTTCGTCTTCACCATTTAATTGATCGATTGCACCGAGACCATTTTCAACGACGAATAACGGTTTTTGGTAACGATCGTAAAGTTGGTTCGCTGTAATACGGAAGCCTTTCGGATCAATCGTCCATCCCCACTCTGATTTTTCAAGATACGGATTTTCAACAGAACCGAATACATTTCCGCTCGTTATACTTTTTAATACTTCTGGATCTGTACTTGTTGCTCGGCTTGCATAGTAGCTAAATCCAATATAATCAACTGTATGTTCTTTTAAAATTACCTCGTCTTCTTTTTCCATTTCAATTGTTACATTGTTATCTGTAAAGAATCGTTTTGCGTATCCAGGATATGCTCCTCTTGCTTGTACATCAATGAAGAAGAATGATTCACGGTCTTGTTCCATCGCGCGTTGGATGTCATCTGGATTACATGTATATGGATACGTTGCACCAGCAGCAAGCATACAACCGATTTTTGCATCTGGAATGATTTCATGACACGCTTTTACAGCTAACGCACTTGCGACAAGCTGGTGATGCGCCGCTTGATACTGAATTTGTTTTTTATTATCGCCTTCTTTAAAGGCTAGACCTGCTCCCATGAAAGGTAAATGTAAAAGCATATTAATTTCGTTAAATGTCATCCAATATTTCACTTTATCTTTATATCTATTAAAAATCGTTTTTGCATACGTCTCGAAGAAGTTTACAAGCTTTCTACTTCTCCAGCTTCCATACTTTTCTACTAAATGAACAGGCACATCAAAGTGAGCCATCGTAACGACTGGTTCAATACCGTGCTTTAATAGTTCATCAAATACGTTATCATAAAACTGTAATCCTGCCTCATTTGGATTTTCATCATCACCATTTGGGAAAATACGTGTCCAAGCAATAGATACGCGTAACGCTTTAAATCCCATTTCTGCAAATAGAGCGATATCTTCTTTATAACGATGATAAAAATCAATTGCTTCGTGTGATGGGTAAAACTCCCCTTCTACCGGTGTAAAGGAATGAATATTTCCTTTCATAATGTCCCAGCGGTTTTCACCAGTTGGTAATAAATCAACCGTCGTTAATCCTTTTCCGTCTTCTACATATGCGCCTTCAACTTGATTGGCTGCAGTCGCTCCACCCCATAAAAATCCTTTAGGAAAAATCACTTTAGACATATAGAAAAACTCCTTTATATAAGAATGAACGAGGAAAGGTATTATAAGTTTTAAAGAATACCTTTCTTCGTTTGAACCTGTATGAAATGTACTACTATTTAACTCCTAACTTTAGTAAGGAATCTCCTGCTTGTATCTTTTCTACTTCTGTTTTTTTCAAGCTATATTTATCATAATTTGTAACAACAACTGGTGTTGTCACAATATAACCCGCCTTTTGAATTTCAGCTATATGAAACTCAATAAGTAATTGCCCTTTTTCTACTCTCGCTCCTTGTTCAATATGAGAAGAGAAAAATTCGCCATTTAATTTCACAGTATCCATCCCAATGTGGATTAAAATTTCAGCTCCTGAATCCGATGTAATTCCTACTGCATGATTCGTCGGGAAAAGCGCAGAAATCGTACCTGAAACTGGTGAAAACAACTTTCCTTCTGAAGGCTCAATCGCAACTCCTTCTCCTAACGCACCTGATGCAAATGCAGCATCGTCAATATTTTGAAGTGGCATAACTACACCATGGAAAGGACTAAATATTACCTCATCATCGCTTGATGCAGCAATTTTATTACTTGTTTCCTCTGTTTCTGTAGATATTTGCTTTTTCGTAAAACCAAATAAGTAAGTCAAAATAAAACCTACTACTAAAGAAACAACCATTGAAACAATTGCGCCCCAAAATCCAGCTGTAATTCCATCTTTCGGACTAATAAATGTCGGAAGCGTAAATATACCAAGTCCGCCTGTCATATAAGCTTGTGTACCAAATACGCCAAGTATTGCGCCGCCAATTCCTCCAGCGATACAGCTCATAATAAACGGCTTTTTAAGAGGAAGTGTAATACCATAAATCGCCGGCTCTGTAACGCCGAAAATACCTGAAATAAAAGCTGGAATGCTAAGTGTTTTTAATTTCTTGTCTTTCGTTTTCATCCAAACACCAAGCACCGCTCCAATTTGAGCAAATGAGGCAGCAAATATAAGTGCTAATATCGGATCAACACCGTTTACTGCTAAATTGTTATAGCCAATCGGAACAACACCCCAATGAAGACCGAATATAACAAGCACTTGCCAGAAAGCACCGAGTAAAGCACCCGCTACTAATGGGCTTGCATGATAAACCCAAAGCGTCGCCTGTCCTAAAAACTGCCCTGCCCACGTCGCAATTGGGCCAATAACGAGAAATGTAACTGGTACAACGATTAGTAACGTTAAGAACGGTAGTACAAATGTTTTCACAACATCCGGAATCACTTTCTTTAAAGACTGTTCAACTCTCGCTCCAAAATAAGCAGCAAGAATAATTGGAATAACTGATGATGCATAATTCATTAAAATAACTGGTATTCCTAAAAACGTAATATGAATTGGTGATTCAAACATCGTCCCCGCAAATAGCGTATATAATGGCTCACTTGCTTTTAAACCGGATAAAGCCGGATACACTAACGCTCCCCCTATTGCCATACCGATGAATGGTGATCCTCCAAATTTCTTACTTGCTGTATATCCTAAGAAGATCGGGAAGAAGTAAAATAGCGAATCGCCTACCGCATTTAATATTTGATACGTTCCTGACTGTGTACTTAACCAGCCTAACGCCACAAATAGTGCATTAAACCCTTTAATCATCCCTGTTGCAGCTAACACCCCTAAAATAGGAGTAAAAATGCTAGAAAGAATATCTATAAGACTACTCTTTTTCTTCTCACTCGCACTTTCTTCCTCTGTTTCTTGAAATCCCCCGGCAACAATAACCGCTTTATACACGTCGGATACATGGTTACCAATTACAACTTGATATTGTCCGCCGCTTTTCATAACAGTCACAATATCTTCCATGCCCTTCAGTACTTCCGTATTTGCTTTCCCCTCATCTTTTAACTGAAATCGTAAGCGAGTTATACAATGTACAACGCTATTTATGTTTTCTCTTCCCCCAACATGTTTCAGTATGTCTTTTGCCAATTGCTCATACTTCATAGTAATTTCCCCTCCCTACAATCATCCCATTTTTATAAAAGAAAAAACCTAAACTAACCATAACGGTGCGATACATACGAATCACTCCATTACAAGTCAATTTAGGTTTTGCCTGCCAAACAGTAACAATCCCGTTTATTCAATTACATAATTCATTGCGTTTTGTTACACGATGAATGTGCAACGTTACATACACTTTTTCATCTTTTGAAAGATGACTATTATGTGCTTTTTGCAAGTATGCTTCAATCTTTTCTGTACAACAATATGCCTCTTCGTACTTACTTTTTACTTGCTCGTATAAAAAATCATCATCGGCCGAGTTCAATTCCTTCTGCATTAAACGCTGAGCGAAATATCGTAAATGTGTTACAAACCGGCTATAATTAAATGAACTTTCATCTAAGTTCATCTTATAGTGGTACTTTACAACATTTAAAATATCTTGGACGATTTTCGTCATCGCTACCGTTTGTTGCATCGCCGGCTCTCCTTGCTGCGCATTCACGAAATGTAGTGCAATTGACCCTGCTTCATCTTCAGAAAGTCTAAACCCAGTCTCTTCTTCAATGATGTTCAAAGCTTGTAGACCAATTTCAAACTCTTTCTGATAGAATCTCTTAATCTCCCAAAGCAAAGTATTTTTGAGATCCATTCCTTCTTTATGCCGAGTTAAGGCGAAACTTAAGTGATCCGTTAATGTAAGATAAATATAATCACTTAAAGTCCCCGGCAAAACAGTCTTAGCAAACTGAATAATTCTCTCTGTAATCTCTAAATTTTCTACAGGAATTTCAGTAAGTAACCTAGCAAGTTTCTCTGACAATTCTCTTGTTTCTAGCACAAAGGTTTTTTCTATCTTAGATTCATCAATCGCATCGCCAACTTTTTTCTGAAATCCCAAACCTCTGCCCATAAGTACAACTTCTGTCTCATTATCCTTCATCGTACAAATAACATTGTTATTTAAGATTTTATGGATTCTCATATTGTTCCGCCTTCTTCTTCTTAAAGTCACAAAAGGTAATAAAAAAACCTAAACTGATTCCAAAAGCTACACTACACCCGTAGCCTCTAGATCAATTTAGGTTTTGCCTGCCGAACAGTAACAATCCTTTTACTTATTAACTTACCTTTATTATACACAAAGAGTAAGCGGTTGCAATGATAAATTATTGAATATTTTTTTACAAAGAAAATACTAACAATCGATCAGCTGTTGCTTACATTCATTACAAGACTAGTTATATACATCATTATATTTTACAATTACTGTAGGTAACGTATACCTTTCACTACATATATCATTCTGAATAACCAAACATAATCATCTATAAAATTCCATATAGACCCATTACTGGTTAAAATGTTATAATTTAATTACCCTACATAGTTACTCATATCCGGAATGAGGAACTAGCGTCTTATTAAGTAATGCGCATAACTCAAATAAAAAAGACACTTGAAAGTGTCTTTTTTATTTATTTTCATAATAATTATCTCTTTTATAAACAAAATCTATTAAACAACGAAGGAGACTATTAAATGGAGAATACTGTATCGAGAGAACTACGTAACATACGTATATGCCTTATCATCTTGATCATTGTCATTGCGTTTTGGGATCGTGAGAAAACTGTAGAAATTACTGATCATGATAGTGATTCTAGCTTAAACATTAGCAATATGACCCAAGTTAGTGATAATACATTTGCCTATAAAGATGAATCGAATAAAATTAAAATATTCAAATTCAACCCGGATACAAATGAAATAAAGCTAATAAAAGAATTTTATACTAACGAATATGAATGAAATACATGGGACAAAAGGCACCTCAAGGTGTCTTTTTTATTTTCAAAAGGACCTGCTCACGTTTATACGTCAAAACATAAAGTAAATGGAATCCGTTAAAAAACACGAGTGACCCTTTGTTTTCCCCTCTTATTAAAGGAGGAACTATTATGGGATTTGGTGGTAGTTGCGGCGGAGGCTGCGGTTTTGCTGGAGGATTTGCATTATTAGTTGTGTTATTCATTTTATTAATCATCGTTGGAGCTTCTTGCTTCTGCTAAGACTAAACAAACTATCGGAAAAGACACTCTTATATGGGTGTCTTTTCTTTGTAAACTAAAAAAATATGAGAAATGAACCCTCCCATTGAAATTATATAATCCGTATATATGCAATATTACATAAAATCCCTCACTATAAAGTGCTATACTAAAACAGGAGTCGACAATCGTTATTTTCTTCTTATTTTTAAAGCAATATGGATATATCTTCTTAACTTCATTTGGATTGTACAAGCAAAAGAAGACATCGTAATCGATGTCTTCTTTTCTTATACTTTTATGAATTTTTTTGCGAAGATGCTCTCCAAGCACGAAAAGATGTTGGGCGTCCAGAATGAGCTCTTTGCTTTGCAGCAGCTGATTTTTCTTCAATATTCATTGGTTTTTCTTCAATAGTCGCTGGTTTTTCTTCCACAATCACTGATTTTTCTTCAAGAATAGTCACAGCTGTTTGCATTTTTTCCAGCTGTTCTTTTAAAGCTTGCTGTTCAATCTTTAAATCCGTAAGTAATCGTAAAATCATTTCAGAATTGGCCATAAAGATCCTCCTTCCCCCAATACACAGAATAAAATACAATATGTCATCAGCATAATACCCGTGACAAAAATAAGGTCGTCAATTCTCATAAAATCTAAACATCTTTTATTTTTCAAAAGGACCTGCTCAAGTTTATCCGTAAAGACATAAAGTACATTAAATCCATTAATTAATGGTCTTTATGGAAGGAGGAGTTAATATGGGCTATGGCGGTAGTTGTGGTGGAGGCTGCGGTTTCGGCGGCGGATTCGCTTTACTTGTTGTACTATTTATTTTATTAATCATCGTAGGAGCTAGCTGTTGGGGCGGCGGATTCGGCTGCTAATAAGAGGCACTCTTGAGAGTGTCTTTTTTTTGTGTTTTTTGATGTACAACCCCTTCGCATTGGTAGTTTATCAACGTTAATAGTTAGAAAATAGTATCCTCGAAACTCGCACATTTTAAAATTGACATAGCACTTCATGCACCATATACTGTTAACAACAGTATACTGTCATTAACAGTATTGATTCTAATTCATTCAAGGAGGTATATCCATGAAACATACAGGAAGACATACAGGTGCATTTCTTTTGTTATTTTTGGCAGAAGGTGATAACTATGGCGGGCAATTATTGCAAAAGTGCGAGGAAGAACTTCCAGTTAATCCAATCGATAGCGCCATTTTATATCGTACGCTAAAGAAATTAGAAAACGAAGGTGCAATTGAATCTTACGTAAGTACAGATCATCAAGACAAACCGAGAAAGATGTACAAAATTACCCCTGCTGGAAAGGAACAATTGGCAGGTTTCCAAATAGATATTGAAGAAAAAATGAAGAACTTATCCTTTTTCCTGGGCAAATATAAGGACTTAAAGGATTCCGACCATGATTAATGGCGTAATTCTTTACACTTTAGCCATTATTCTTACGGGGGTTTCTTTTATGAAGGACCGCAATAAAACGAAAAGAGCTCTAATGAAGTCGTGGAAAATGTTTCGCAATCTTCTACCTGCGATGCTCTCCATCATGCTCTTCGTTGGCTTATCGCTTTCTATATTAACGCCGTCTTTCATCTCTTCCATCATTGGGGAGCAATCCAGATTTATCGGCATTGTTTATTCAGCAATACTCGGATCCGTTGCACTTATTCCAAGCTTCGTCGTATTTCCTCTTGGCAATACGTTAGTCCAACACGGCGCAGGCCTTCCTCAAGTTGCGGCACTTATGTCTACACTCATGTCAGTAGGGCTTACAACTTTACCGATGGAACAAAAGATATTCGGACGAAGCTTTGCTTACGCACGTAATGCATCCGCTTTGCTCATGTCTCTCCTATTCTCCTATATCATTTGGATGGTGATGGTATGAAAGAACTAAAAAGATACCGTTTCTTTTTCATCTTACTACTGGGGCTCATTGTATTAACTTTTATAAATCAATCTTTAGGATGGAGCGCATTACAATTAACAGGAAATAGTATTTTAGATATGTTGTTTCTCCTTCCCCCTGTACTACTATTTGTAGGATTACTTGATCAATGGGTGAAGAAAGAAACGCTCATGAAATATATGGGCGAAAATTCCGGCGTATACGGAATCTTATTCTCTCTATTATTAGGCGGCATTGCAGCTGGTCCTCTCTACGTTGCCTTTCCAATTGCAGCACTCCTATTACAAAAAGGCGCCAGCATTCGGTACATCGTATTTTTCTTAGGTGTTTGGACAACTGCGAAATTGCCGATTCTCGTGTATGAATTCTCTTCATTTGGCACTACCTTTACACTTATTCATGTTGGTTTTGGTTTAGTATTCTTTTATATAATGGGGCTTATTTTTGAGAGGTTTTATGATCAGGGGCAGTTGCTAAAGTATGATGTTACGGAAGAAATGTAGGATTAACAAACATTGGATAACAGACGCAGAAGATCGAACTGTCATTGTAGAAAAAGATAAACCAACATTAACAACATGTTACCCTTTCCACTACATCGGTGACCCCCAGATCGATATTACTACTACTTAAAAGGAGCTGTCTCACGAGTCATCTTTTGACCATGTGACACCTCCTTTTTATTTTAGAAACATTACCATAACCTTAACTCGATACAGTATAATAAATGTACAATAAAAAATTCCATATTTTGTATTACACTATTTTTTGGAGGTGATTATCTTGAGTAAAAACGTGAATTTACTTCTTCAAATAGTAATTGGAATTATAATCATGATCACGCCCATTATCATCATAGGGTTGACGTATGATGGATCGACAGCTATGGGCAACTTATTAGTTGCAGAATTTATAATGAGAATACTATCCCTCATTATCGGCCTTTTAGTCATTAGTAAAGCTTTACATCGTTATTCTCAATAGTTATTCATACTAAAAAACAGACAATACATACACCACATTTTCCTCGGCTGTTTGAACTATTATTACGAAAGAAATATAAAAAGACATCTTAAATCGTAAAGATGTCTTTTTTATATAAAGTGAAACTTTAATCAGTGGGGGTTTTCTCCATCCCCCATTGATTATTAGCCCTCACCAATCGGACTTTTATGGGCAGCCCGACCCCCACCTAACTTCTTTGCTTTCGCTGCATTTTGAGGTGGGAGTCTTACTGCCCATTAAAGCGGGATAAACCTTAATTTTCGTTCTGTAAAACCCCCTTTACTTCTACTCCCTTTTTCTCTTCTTTTAAAAACAACGATACGATAAAGGCAACAATGATAAAGACTAACCCCAATGTAAATGCACCTTGGAATCCTGAAGTTAAACCGTTTAACTTCTCTACTGGATCCATTGGATTTGCGGAGCTTTCCATATAGCTAGTTGTTCCTGAAGACATTTTCGAAATAAAGATAGCTGTACCAATTGCGCCAGCTACTTGTTGCAACGTACTAAACAGTGCTGTTCCGTGCGGATATAAATCTGGTGTTAATTGATTTAAACCGTATGTTTGTGCTGTCATGACAAACATGAGTCCAACCATTAATACGCTATGCATGACAATAATTTGTACCATTGATGTGTCAGGCGTAATGCCTTTAAATAAGAACATTGCAATCCCTACTAATACAATACCAGGAACAATAATAACTTTTGGACTAAATTTATCAAATAGTTTACCTGCGATTGGTCCCATTATGGCGCTAATAACACTTCCCGGAAGCATGATAATTCCTGATTTAAAAGCTGTCACGAGTAAAACTGTTTGCAGGAACATCGGTAATAAAGTCATCGTTGAAAATAACGACATCATCACAATGACAATTAATCCAACTGATAATGTAAACATCGGAACTTTAAATGCTCGTAATTCTAAAATTGGATTCTCAATTTTCAATTGTCGAACGACAAAAATACATAATGAGATAAGCCCAACAAGTAAAGTCCCATACACTTTCGCATCAGACCATCCTAAATCACCCGATGCACTAAAGCTATACACAAGCCCGCCAAATCCTAATGTCGATAAAACGATAGATAGATAATCTACTTTTGGCCTTGTTAACTCTGAAACATTTTGAATGTACTTCATTCCAATCAAAATTGAAATGATCACGAAAGGAATAACAATGTAGAATAACCAGCGCCAATTGAGTGAATCAACAATTACTCCAGATAATGTAGGACCAATTGCTGGAGCGGACATCATTACAAGTGCGATTAACCCCATTGTGGCACCACGTTTTTCAGGCGGACAAATGATTAAAATCGTATTCATTAATAACGGTGTAATTAATCCCGTCGCTACAGCTTGGACGATACGGCCGACTAATAAAATGGAAAATGTCGGTGCGAATCCCGCAATTAATGTACCGACTAAAAATGTTACCATAGCGATCAAAAACATTTGTCTCGTTGTGAGCCATTGCTGAAGTAACGCTGTAATCGGGACTAAAACACCAACTACTAACATGTAAGCTGTAGAAAGCCATTGAATCGTTGAAGCTGTTACGCCAAATTCTTTCATTAATACCGTTAGCGCATTACCAAGTAACGTTTCGTTTAATAATGCAACCATTGCCCCCAAAAGTAATGCAATTAAAATCGGGGTATGTTTCATATTAGAAGTATCAACTTTGCCACTTGCAGGGCTCTTAGTTGTTATATTCATGTATTGATTCTCCTCCTATTTTTTTACTCCAAAAGCTTTATATAAACCGGAACACATGTAATATAATATACATATGTAGATTAAAAAGGGAGAATCAATTTTCATCCATTGTATATTTAATCTACAAAAAAGGAGAATTGTAGATGAACGATAATGAAAAACAACTTGATTTACGTATTAGACGTACACATAAATTACTATGGAATTCCTTATTTGAATTAATGACGCAACCAAAACAAAAATATAGTTCCATCACCATTAATCAAATATGCGATCGCGCGATGGTACACCGAACAACTTTTTATAAACATTTTGAAGATAAAGATGCTCTATTAGCATTTGGATTTAAACGTTATGGCGAAATGATTGCTGAAATACCGCTCTTAGATCGAATAAGTAAACCATTTCAAGTGATGGAACAATTCCTACATCATGAAGAAATCTGTAAAATATTTGAGGCACAAATGTCCGATGAACAATTCAATAGCCGCATGTATTATTTAAGCCACGAAACAAGAAAACAAGAAACAGAAGCGCTAAATCGCCTTTGTAAAAATCATACGATGCCAAATGATTTAATAACGGAATTTTATTCAGGAGTAATCACCTCATTAAGTGCGTGGTGGTTTCAAAACGAAAGAAAAATTCCTGCAGCAGAAATGGATAGACACTTCCATCAACTCATTAATCGGGATATTTTTCAGTTTGAAGAGGAATAGGACTACACCTTTTCAATTATGTAATCAAATTGACCACAAAATAGGAATATGATATATTTTCCGTAGAATACTATATAAGTATGACATCAAATAAAATGGCATATAATGCGCTAACATCTCTTCCCTAACTGCTACCGCTTAGGGTGGTGGTTATTATAAGCTATTTCTTTTTGCGGAACCCACCCTCACAATACGCAGTTAACTTTATTTCATCAAATGATTGTAAAGATATTATGTTAACAAAACAAATGAAATTTTACATATAAAAAAAGCCCTATGAAAATGGGCTTTTTGCACATACTATTTATTCTCTTTCAACTTCTCTAACTCCCGCTGTACTTCTTCTTGCAAATTTTGATCTAACACTTCTTGTTGATTAGGAGACTTCAAATTATAAAAATAGTTACTAGCAGCTGTTTCTGCTTCTAGTTTTTGCACATAAGATTCAATGCGCGCAAAGCCTTTCGCTGTACTTTCTGTATGGAAAGAATCAATTGCCGTGTTGCTTTCTTTTATCGCTCGCGCCGCATTTAATCGCGAAACAAGAACTAGTTCTTTATATTGCAACTCTCCATATTTCTTTTGCAATTTGTCAATTTGTTCATAAAGCGTCGCTGTTTGCTCTTTTGTTATTTCGTACTGCTTTCGATATAGTTCCGCTTTTTTCTCACTCACAATTTTTTCTTGCAGGGCTAACTGTGCCATTTGATCTTCTTCGCGTGATACTGCAAGCTCAGCTTGGCGAGTTCTCTTCGCAATAAGGGCATCCGTTTCTGAAATTAATGCTTCATATTTCTTTTCTAAATAATATTGATGAGCGAGTGCTTTTTGAGCTTTCGTAATTTGCTGTTCTGTTTCGCGAAGATAGTGCTTCAACATGCTAACAGGATTTTCTACCTTATCTAACGTTTGATGCACATCCGCTACCACAATATTTTTAATACGTTTTAAAATACCCATTATTACTTCTCCTCCTTACGAATATTGCGTTCCCATTGATCTAAAATATCTACTTGTTGTACTTGAAAATCGCTGTATAAATCTATATCATTTGTCGTTCTTTTTTCTTTAAACTTTTTATATGCCCAAACAATCGCTGCAACAAATGCAAGCATCGGAAGGACCGGTAATAAACCAATAACTAGGAGCAATATGCCTGTCCACTTTTTAACCATATTCCCTTCAGACTTACGAAGCATGAACCATCCGAAAAGAACAAATCCAAACGCTATCAGGAATGGTATAAAGAATACACCTTCAAATTCTTTTTCATGATGTTTGTCATGATGCTGATCTCGTTCAAAGTTATTAAACTTTTCTTTTTGGGTAACGAAAGCTTCTCCTTCTTTATCGTGAGAAACAGTATACGCCGCTTGCTTATACTTCTCATGATCCCACCTTTCGAACTTCATACTATGTAATCCAAACAATAGTAATACCAGAAGTAACGGAAGGATCAAAGTCCATTTTAACCAACGCAATTTTTTACGTTTATTCTTTTTCATCTGCTCACCACCATCTATCATTCGTTTTGAGATAAGTAAAAAATGTATTACCTCCCCTTATACCTTTGATACATATGAGTGTAAAACTTAGACGTGAGAAGAGGATGAAAGAAACATGATGAATGTATGAGAAATGTCTAAAAATTTTCTCATAATTATTCCAAAACGAAAGAACCCAACTTCTCCATATAAAATAGATAAATCGGGTTATTTTTCCATTATTTCTATTCACTTTAGAAACTCACATACCAATCTTCTTCAGATTCGAACTTTCAATAATTGAATGGAGAAAAAACCGTCGATAAATTTTTATTTCAAATATTCAGAATTAATATTAAAATAAAAATGGGGATAGGGGTATGGGATTATAAATTTTATACATAACGAGGGAATAGAAATGAAACTACAATTAAAAGCGGATTTAATGCTACTACTAGTTACATTCTTTTGGGGTGCATCCATCCTACTTACAAAGCTTGGACTTGATGGCATAGAAGAATATAATTTAATCGCATTACGATTTATTATTGCCTTTCTTTTATCAGGTTTAATATTTTACAAACATTTATTTAAGATCGATTTTAAAACTGTAAAATATGCATTTATATTAGCCTCTGTTTTATTTATTGTTTACATTTTCGCGACGTTTGGTACAAAGTATACAAGTGTTTCTAATGCTGGTTTCTTACTATGTCTCACAGTCATTTTCATTCCGATATTATCAGCTATATTTTTAAAACACATTCCTGAAAAGAAAGTTATAGTAGGAATCATTTTAACGATAATAGGAATCGGCTTATTAACATTAACGAGCGAATTCAAAATCGGTAACGGCGATATATTTTGCATACTGTCTGCCCTATTTTATGCGATCCACGTCATCATTACTGGAAGCGTAACGAAACATGTAAATTCCATTGCACTTGGAGTAGTGCAACTCGGTTTTGTCGGTCTATTTAGTCTTATTTTTTCATTCATTATAGAAACGCCAAAACTGCCTAGCACAACCAACTCATGGCTCATCATCTTAGCTTTAAGCATATTTTGCACAGCAGTCGCATTCATCGTGCAAGTTATCGCCCAGCAATACACGACGCCCACACATACAGGCCTTATCTTCTCATTAGAACCTGTCTTTTCCGCAGGCTTTGCTTTCGTTTTCACGGGTGAAACACTTACTGGGAAAGGATATTTAGGGGCTACGCTTATATTAGTAAGTGTGTTGATTGCTGAGTTGGATTTTAAGAGTTTGTTGCGGCCTAATTATAAGAAGAATATAGAGTAAACATTTCACTATAATCAATAAACATACCCTAGTAAAATATGAGTTTATATTATTCTCATGCTCTTCACTTAGATTTTCTTTTTAGATGCTATCTTCAAACAAGGTAGCATCTAAAAAATGTTAAAAGGAATTTCTCCTTATCTCCTTATCTCCTTATCTCCTTATCTCCTTATCTCCTTATCTCCTTAGTATCTTCTTATACTTGATGTCATCTGCAAACCTTTTCCACGTTCTTTGATTACTTACTGAATATAGTCATACAGATTTTTCGCTAACAATAAACAAGTTACTGTAATGAAAAGAGCACGAACATACCCGCTTCCTTTTTTTATAGCAAACTTGGAGCCAACAATCCCTCCAGCAATTTGAGCAATCCCCATAATAAAACCATACGCATAATTTACTTGCCCTACATACATAAACATCAACAATGCCCCAACATTACTTCCTAAATTAAGAAGCTTCGCATTACCTGCTGCTTTTAAAAAATCATACCCAATAAATAAAAGAGAAAACATTAAAAACGAACCTGTTCCAGGACCTAGAAATCCATCATAAAAACCAATAGTAAAAACAAAAAAAGTAAAAATAATGACGTGTCGACCAGACAATTTCTTATGAGTGGAAATACTACCCCAATCCTTTTTGAATATCGTATAAATAGCAACCGCACCAAGCATGATCAGCATCAATGGCTTCAGTAGTTCTGGGTTCATTAAATGAACGGTCCATGCCCCTATTATGGAACCTATGAAAGTGAGTGGAACTAATTTAAACGCCGATTTCAAATCAAGATTACCAGAACGATAAAACACAATATTACTAGTTGCACTCCCCATTGTCGATGCTAGCTTATTTGTGGCTACCGCACTTGCTGGATTCAGTCCTGTAAATAATAAAGCTGGTAAAGCAATGAGTCCACCACCACCTACAACTGAATCAATAAATGCAGCTAAAAATCCAAAAGCAATCAAAATAATTAATACGGATGGGTCTAAATAAAAATCCATATTATTAACCTCCTCTTTAGTCACTATTAGAATAGTAACTAATAATTTGCTAAATGTAAACAGTTATTGTAACGTTGAAATATAAAGTGAAACTTTAATCAGTGGGGGGTTTTGTTCATCCCCTACTGATTATTAGTTGAACCAATCGGGCTTTTACGTGCAGTTGATCCCCCACCTAACTTCTTTGCTTCCACTGAATTTTGAGGTGGGGGTCTTACTGCACGTTAAAGCGGGATAAAAGCAAACATCGGAGGACGAAAAAAGTGGACTACATAGTGCAACAGCTTAAAAAAATGGGTTTTAATGAATATGAAGCTAAATCTTATGTATCGCTTGTTAAACAGGGGCCTGTCACAGCCTACCAAGTGAGTAAGGATTCAGGTGTCCCAAGAGCGCGAATTTACGAGATTTTGGGTAACCTTGTAGAAAAAGGAATTGTCATGAAGGAAGAAATAAATGACACCACTCGCTATTCACCTCTACCGGTTGAAGTCTTTTTACAGAAGGCTCAATCAGAATGGCAGTCTACTTATGAAGGAATCAGTGATTCATTAAAAAAACTAGAAACTTCCGAGGAAAAAACGGATAATCGAGTGATTACGTTAAAAGACAATAAAACAATCATTAGCTATTGTCAGGCATTAATAAAAAAAGCAGAACAACGTATTGTCATTTCAATGTGGGATGAGATGTATGAAGCGTTAAAAGAAGATCTATCTGAAGTAGCTGATAAAGTTACAATACAAGGCATTACCCTGCATGTTGAAAATCCCATTAAAAATCTAGAAGCCCATCGTATAACACCCTATACAGAAACTCGCTCTACAGAACATTGGTTTATTTTATCGATAGACTCTAAAGAGATGATTTATGGACCATCACTTGAAGAGCGTAATATTGCTTTTTATACAGATGATCCGGTTCATATATACCTATTAGAGGATTATGTATGGCATGATGTGTTAGTAAATCGACTTGTCCGACGTAGCCAAGATGATTTGCAGCAATGGATTACGACAGAGCGAAAATCCTTCTTTATGGGAAAATAAGAAACATATTTAAAGAATCAAAGAATAAAGCATAAGTTAATGAAATGAAACACTTATGCTTTATTTTATTCGCAAAGCGATATTCCATTCCTTTCACTATTTCCCCTCCACAAACCGCCCAAACTCCTTCAAAAACCGCAACTTAAAACTCCCTACAGGTCCATTCCGATGCTTCGCCACATGAACCTCCGTCATCTCTTTCTGCATCGTTTCCTTATCATAATAATCTTCGCGATACATAAGCATAATGACATCCGCATCTTGCTCAATTTGTCCTGTCTCTCTTAAATCAGATAAAAGTGGTCGCTTATCTTGACGTGACTCTACGGAACGAGACAATTGCGACAATGCTACTACACAAACATTTAATTCACGTGCTAATTGCTTAAGCTTACGCGAAATTTCACTAATCTCTTGAAATCGATTGCCCTTATGCTTCGGATCGCCCGTAATAAGCTGCAAGTAATCTACAATAACTAAAATCTTTTTATCACCGTGCTTCCTCTTTAACTTACGAGTTTGCATCCAAATATCTTGCACCGAAATGCCTGCGTTATCGTAAATTTCAAATGGTAATTCCCCGATCTCCGCAAACGCAGTCTTCCCCATAGAAGGACGCGCACCAAGAACGACAAAATCACCTTCCTGCAATCCGCACGTCATTTTATTCAGCGATATATAACCAGTCTCAATACCAGTAATCTCTTTCGCATCTTGATGAAGCTCTTCATATAAATCAACTAGCGCATCCTTCAAATCAAACTCACATACACAGTCCTTTTCCTCTAACTCACAAAGTGCCGTAATCGTCTCACCAATAATTTTCTCACTCTTCTCCACAATAAGACGCTCTCCCATCTTGTGCCCGAGAACACCAGCCTGATACATTTTCCAGGCACCTCGAACAAGCCCCTCATAATAAGAGAAGTTGGCAGTTGTAGGCACACCATCCATTAACCCTATAAAGTACTCCATTCCCCCGATCCCCTCTAAAAACTTCGGATCTACCCTAGAAATGAATGTCACAAGATCAATCGGTTGCCCCTCTTCTTCCATTTTTCGCATTAACTGAAATATAGACTTGTGCACCGAAAGAGAAAAATACTGCTCCGTCAAATGGCACTCCTTAATAAGCTCTCCATCAAGTAGTAGAGAACCTAACACCGTCTTTTCCGCCTCCACATTTTGAATACTCATGGCCGCCACCCGCGCTCCGCTAAAAAGCGCTGCAACTCTTCCTCAGACGGCGCATTCTTCTCCCACTCCTCACACCTCGCCAAAAACTCCTCCGTCTCCCCCGTACTAACAGACGACTCCTTCTTCCTAAACTTAGCCGTATCCGCCTCAACCTCACACACTTTCGTAAACCCTTTCCCGTGCCAGCCTCTCAAAATGCCCTTCACATAAGCAACCGTCCGCTTATTATTCTCAAACGCAATTTGAAGAGCCTTCAGCACAAGCTCCTCTGACAAATCTTCCATCCATGCACTCAGTTCCTCCACAGTATGCGGAGACAAACTACCGAAATGTTGCTCATAAAAAGAAAACACACGACTTCCCGTTTCTTCCTCTATAACCTCTTCTTCCTCTATAACCTCTTCTTCCTCTGCCTCCTCGCAAACTGGATCAACATCATCCACAGCTAAATCACTCGGCATACCGAAATGCGCTAAAAGCATCGGAACATTCAGCTCCTCCTCCACGCACTTCTGAAGAAACATATGTACAAACTCCTTATTCTTCACACCCTTAAGCTCACGAAGCACACACTTCTCCACATTCGTATTCGTCACCGGATTATAGCGAAGCCAATTCAAAACGAATAACTCCCGCGTCTCCGCATCATAAAGAATCTTCCCATAATCAATGAAGCGCTGCACAAGCTTATCAACAGTCTCCCGATTATAACCAGTCTCCATCTCCGCTAACCGCTTCGGAAAAGGAAAAATCCCACACTGCGTCGTCTTCGAACAAGTCAACAAGTACACATAAAAATACCGCTCCTCCGGCGTCAAATCCAAAACAAAATCATCCTGCCAAAAATTCACCTGCACAGTACGATACACCGCCATCCTAATTCCTCCCGTCCTAATTCAAAAATGAAAATTTCCTCTTTGTACTATATATAGGAAGGAGGGCTGGGGTTTTGGCGTGTTATTTCAAAAAATTTTCCGACTCCTACTACGGTGTTTGTTGGTGTTTTTGTTTTGTTATGTTTTTTCTTAGTGATTTATTACTTGGTAGGGGCTTGTAAGGGGCTTATGAGGGGCTAGTTATCGGTTACTTCAATTAGGAAGACTCGATCTGAGAAGCCCCCTCTTTCTTCTGCTTTCTTTTTACGGATGTTGTTGATTTCTTCTAGTGTTGTACCTTCGTGTTCGGCTAGGGCGTTTATTATTTCTAGTAGGTCGGATAGTTCTTCGAGTTTATGTTCTTTTGTTGTTGCTTCTAGGTATTCGGTTAGTTCTTCTTGGGTTTTGTTGCAGAGTTCCTCTATGTATTCATCTTCGTTTAGGATTCTTGTTGTGGGTGTTTTTCCGTTGGATTTTATTATATTTGGGATTTTGTTTCGGATTAGTTTGTTGTAGGTTGGCATGGGGGTTTCCTCCGTTTGTTTTTTCATTTACTAAAGCGGTTTATATGATTAATTCATAAAAACATTTTATTATTTTCTTTAAGTTTTTCTAGACACTCAATATATCCTTCCTTTTCCATATATTTTTTTACTTTGTTTGTTTCTTCAATCTCTCTTGCTAAGTCATTCTGAGACCACATATCAATGTAATCTTCCGGATACCATGTAAGCCCAAGTGGCATCTCACCAATTAGTTTTTCAGGAAAAACTTCCCCCGATGCAATCTTTTCCTTTTCTATTAAATCATAACCTTTAACATTTATCCCCATATCATTACATAGATATATAATAGCTTTTGCTTGATATCTACTACGCCAATACGACCAACGCCATATGGTTGATATTGGTATATATTTATAGACATACCTTGAATTAATCTTACCTATGGGATACCTTAATAAAAATACAATATTATGATCCCCGTCTTCTTCTAATCTTAAATCGCCATACTTAAAAACATACATTGTTATTTGTTCTCTAGTAGACACTAAATTATATGTATCTCTAATAAATGAATGTACTTCTTTATAATAAGACTTATACCAATAAATTTGATTATCAATACCATCCAACCATTCTCTACGTACACCAAATTTCTCACATGTCCAATTAATGATGTCATCATTTAAGATCTTAAGAATACTATCATAATCAACAAAATCTTTAAGTGATAAACCAAATTTTTTATCAATAAAAAATGGTATTTGATTTTGCATAATTGAATGATTTTCATACACCTCAATAAACCTTTTTACCACTTTATAAACCGCACCATTTTTTTTATCCTTTATAAGCTTAGACCTTTGAACATCTTCTACAATTATCTGATTAATTGTAGTGGGAGAATTCACATTATAGGTGTTACAATTCCCATAATTCCCTATTTTTATTTTCAAATTCTTTTTCATTTTATTAAACATCTTATCCCCCCTATATTTAATTATTATTTACATTAAAAGTATTATGGTTTCCTTTATTCTTTATTTTAGATTTTTTTTCAACTGTTTTCCCAGTAAAAAAACCCATAATGAATCCAGAAATTATTCCAGCTACTACACCTGCAAAAACCGCACCTATAAAAGTTGAAACATCCATTAAATTTTTTATTATATTCATATTGCTCCACCTCTATCAATGTTAATTTATCAACCCAGAATGCTTTTGAGCTAATTTTTAATTATCAAATATATTATTGAATAGCAAATTATTCAAAGGCGAACAAGGGCCTTTCCCTTGTTCGCCTTTTGATGTTTCATTATCATTAGGAATCATAAAGTATTATAAGTTTTTATAATACTTTAAATACGGAGAGATAAATTAAATTATATTTTTTATTACATATTTTGAAACGTAACTTATATCTTTTAATTTCGAAAAGTTAGATGCTAGTCTTTGCTTTAGCTCAAAAGCATCCTCAAAATCATCACCAATAATTTTAATAATTTTATTAATATCTCTCTCATAAATACCTAAATCTAATAGCATTTTTTTATGTTTAACTTGTGAAAAATATAGATATTCAATAGTATTTAATATCTTACTATCTAAAATATCTATTAATTCTTTTCTTACATTTTCTCTTTCTAAAAAATACTTTATGATTAACACTCGACTATAAAAATTATGTTCAATATAACTCGTCTTAAACATTATTGCTTTGGCTATGAGATAATCTATATCTATTTTGAAATATTTTTTTGCATCATCTACTACTTTTTTTATACGAGGCCTTTTTTTACTGAGCAGGGTGTTAATTAAATTCGATTCTAATTTTACTTTTTCTTTTTGCTCACATATTTTATATAAAATTTCTACTAAACGTAATCTACCGACTCGCCCATCTTCGATATGAGCTTGCAGTTGAGCTAATAATTTTGTTTTATTCATAGCATATGCATTATATAAATCAATTACTGTATCAAATCTAGCCTTTGACCCTATATTTGCTAGATAATCCTCCTTAGTTATATTTAATTTTTTTAAAAACTCTACAACATCTTGATATTTTTCTACTTCACCTTTCTGTATATCAATATCTTTACTTGCATCAGTAACTTCGAATCGAATACTTTTAACAGCATCTGCTTTTCTATACTCTGGATCACTTGGAGATTTAATGTAATATGCATCTCCAATATAATGTTGATGCAATCTACCTGTTCTTCCTACCAAGTTAAAAAAATCAAATGCCGAAAAATGATCACCAGGACTATTAGAAATTCTAGAAGGCTTTGTTATAATTATATTTTTAGCAGTAGTATTTACCCCTTCTAACAAAGTAGAGGTACAAAGCAATTTATTAAATAAATTACTTTGTTCATAATAATCTAATTGAAACATTCTAGTTCCCATTGGAATTTGTCCATTATGGATTAAATATCCTCTTTCTAAAGCCGTTATTAGACACCATTCTTCATGTATTTCTTCTTTAGCCCACTCAATAAAAAATAAAACTTCATGATCAAGGAATTTTAATTTTTTTGGCTCCAATGCAATTACTGTAGAAATATATTTATACATACTACTTACTGTAGGAAAATATATTAATGTTTTTTCTTCTTCATTTAATGATTTTAATATTCTTTTACACTCACTAACTCTGTCTTGTTCCTGTAATATAGGAAACGTCCTTACATCATTAACTACTGGAGAATAGTTTGAACCATAAAAAACCGGTGATTTTTCTAATTTATCTATGTCATTAACCTCTTTAATAAATGGCGCTAAAAGAACATATTTGCTCGCCTTTTTAGATAAATAGTAATAAGCCATATTTAAAACTAATACCCTATCATTTTGCATATCTGTTTCTAACTTATATACTTCATCAATAACTAAAAAATCTATCTTCTCTATAATATGATAATTAGTCTCTTGTACCACCCTATCATGTGTAAGAATGAATATATTGAAACTATTAAAATTATAGATTTTTTCTTCATTTAAACTCGTATGAATTTTATAATGACTAAATTTATTTTTATACTTTTTTATTATTTTCTTGAAATACTCATCAACTAATGCCAAAGTAGGTACAATCAGCACCACATTTTTCGGCTTATACTTAACTATATATTCAAAGATACAAAAAGTTTTACCAAAACTTGTAGGTGCACTGATTATAGTTGCAGCATTCTCATTTATTTTAGAGACAATTTGTAATTGTTCAGGGTGCATAGAAATATTTTCATCAATCTCTGACATAGCAAATGAATTATAAACTATAGATCTAAAAGAAAAATTTTGGGAATAAACTGTTAGATCAAGTGAAAATAAATCATCTGCTAACTCTTTTGCTCGCAGCGCAGAATTATTAGCTCCATTCAATTCTCTAATGTATTTTTCTCTTAACGCTTGAGGATTATTTTGTTGCTTCATTTCTATAGTAGTCCCCCCTATCCCTTATTTTCTTAGTGAAAGTTGCAACTAGTTTATTCTTGTCCACAATAGGTAAAGAAATAGAATAATATTTTGTGTCTAAGTTAAACAACTTTACCTTATTTACTTTTTCTAATTTAAGTAGAATTTCTTCAACCTTTAATTCTGTACCATGAGCAATAAATATAGGCACACCAATTTGCTTAATATTAGCTTTCTTTATAAAATCCATAATGTCTATACTAATTTCGGTTACATCCCCATAAATATCATTAAATCTGTACAGCATATTCTTGTAAAACCTATTGCTTAGAACAATATCAAACTCATCAGACACTTGTTTTTCATATTCTTTTAATGACTTTTTAATAAGATTTAACCCATTATCCAGTTTTAAACTCATTTTAGATTCTCCAAATAAAAGTAAATGCTCTTTTTCTGAATAGAACAATGTATCTATTCCATAAACATTCATATTTGGATCAGTCTGTAAATGAACTTTAGGAAGAATACAATCAAATTCAAAAAAATCTGCCAATAAACAACAAAATAAATATTCTCCAATTTTCCCCATTTTATCTAAACGAACTAATTTCTTTCCATCCTCATCCTCTAGTACTTGTTCTTCTTTTAATATTAAAAGAAGCATTTCTTCTAATTCAGAAATTTCTTTCACCTGATTAAAATCATCAATATATGTTTTTAAATGTTTATATAGGGTTACAAAATTTTTAGGAGATGGGCTAAATTTTATGCTAGAGGTATGCTCACAATATTTAAGTAACTTGTCCTCCGAAAAAAAATATTCAAATAAATTTTCATAAAAAGTAGGATTATCCTCGATTTCAATATGACAAAAAGAGTAATTATCTTTTATAAAATGCACGTTAAAACAATCAAATTCTTTTGTTCTCACTTTCTCTTTTTCTCCGATAGTAATAGCCTACACCTCCCAAGAAATGTCCTTTTTTTCAAATATAACTCCATGGATAACAATATATCCCATTATACCATTTTCACCCGCTATCATTTCAATTCAAACTAAATTTTTAGACTTTAATCACTATTTCGGATCAAAAGATAAATCATACCTATAGCTTCTATTACTTGGAGAAATTCAAACCAATTCTACTATGAATCCCTTTCGGCTATACCGTCCCTCTATGTATTAAAATTATTCAAATGTGACCTATTTTGTGCGATATACTTCTTCTTTCCTTAAAATAGGATAAACTGCCTCGATACAAGTATTATCACACGGGCAGAGGGCTTTATTTTATAATTCACGCGTAGGGCTCGAAGTTCCTGACTTATAATATTGTGTCCCTAAGTCAGTATTTAAAATAAGACCTTTTGCTGATCCCTATGTATAGCAAGCATTTTCTAACACTTTCACCCCAAGATTCATTGTCATATTTCGTAAAGATGAATATCCTACAATTCTACCCATGACAGATGCAAGTTAATACCAATCATCTTTTCACATGTCAATATAGGTAATATCCACTTCCCGTTTTTCATTTATTGTTGTTGTAAAGAAGTCCTGTTCTAATAGATTTCCCCGTTCCTCTATAGAAGATCTTGATGAATGCAGTTTATATTTTTCAGGATAATGGAACGAATATTTTCTTTCTTCATGAACCGTTGTACAATCCCTATGCTGACTTGTAAATCTTACTCCAACAGTGTTTGATGAATCTTTGGCATACCGTAACGCTCTTTGGCATTTTGATAGATTTGCTTGATTTTTTGAGTTAATTATTTATTTTTACGAATATTGCTATAGCCTTTTTTAAAAAATTATTTACTTCTTTTAAATAATTTTTTTCATTTGTTTTAGATTTTCTAGTGTCATTTCCTCCTCGGCCCCTCTTATAAAGACTTAACTAAGTTGTATCCATATAATTCTACAACTCCATTTCCTTTTAAAGTAAGTAGAAGAATATATTAATAAAAAAGAACTAACTATGACCACTTATTGGTTAAGTTAGTTCTTTTAATCAGTTAGATTATCTAAAAGACTTTAAAAAATTTTTTTCGATTCACCATTCATGACTTCACTGCTTTTAATAATTTTGTACTCCATTTTACTTGCAGTAGCAATCTCTCTAGCCGCTCGCTCTTTGGCCAAAACTACAGGATCCTCAATTTTATTATCCCCTTTAACTTCGACTATTACATAATCTCCATTATTTTTTTCTACTAAAAAGTCAGGATAATAATTTCGTACATTATTTGAATCTGGATCAATATATTGAATATAAAAATCTGTCTGTCCATGGGTTAACATACCAGTAAAATAGACCTTTTTAACATCCTGCATTTGAACAACATCTTCAAAAAACTTTTTCTCCGGTTTTGAATCGAAACAATACGTATCTAGATGGAAACTTTTCTCTCTGATGACTTTACATTCATTTTGTGATCGCTCTACAACAAGATCCGGTTTTGCAGTAACTGTATAGTAACCCAATTTGGACTCCTTGACCAAATTAATTTGATATTCTTCTTTACGCTCATAAGGCTTTAATTCATAAAAATAATTAAAAAGTTCAGGAATGATATAATCATAAACTATTTCATTATAATCATTTACGAACTCTACTAGATTTTTGATATCAGATGATGAATTCGATAATACTTCTTCCACTTCAACACATGATTTATTTAGGTATTTGGCAATCTCAGCCACTAACATATATGCACTGAATTGTCTTTTGTCTCTTTCCTTTTTTAAATCTTCACTGACTTTCCGAATACCATTTAATCCTTCTTGACTAATTCGTTTTAATTGATATTTCGTCAAATCAATTTTATCTAGTTCAAAATTAACCTTCCCTGCAATATCTTTATCTTTTAATAGGTACAATTTTTGAGTTCTATTTAATGTAACTCTAACAGGCGGCGGAACTAATTTAACCTTATATTCTTCCTTATTACTTTCCATCTCATTTAAATTTTTGATATTTAAACGAAAGTTTTTATTTAACTCCTCATCTAAAATCTCTAAGTTTGCTGCTGATAAATAAACTTGCCCCGTTTCCTGCACTGCTCCAATTGCGCGTAAACACCTCATTGTTGCTTGTAATACAAATACCTTTGATTTTGGTTTTCTATACAATGCTACTCCGAACAGAGAACGACAATTCCAACCTTCACGCCCTTTATTCACCAATAAGATAAACTGCTTATTAGACTCTGGCGAATCTAGCTTATTAAACTCTCGAATATCATCATTCGTAGTGATCTTATCATTACCAACATTCACTAATATTTTATCAATCGGAATATCTAGCTCGTTTAAAATTCGTTCTAATTCTGGACGTAACTCGTTTTGTAGTTCCTCTACTCCACTAGCAAAAATCGCTAATTTAGGCAGCATTCCTTCATATCGCCGATTATTATATTTTTCCCAAAAATCTTTTACTGTGATTTGTAAAAACTCTTTTGATTTTGAATTTGTATAGCCTTCAATATGAACTTTTTTCAAATATGCTTTATTTATAGCTTCTTGTAATCCATAAGCATAAACTACCTCAGGAAAAACCTCTTTACCCGAATACGGCGTACCAGTAAAATTATAACAACCAATCAAAGAGGTTCCGGATCTCTCAAGGGATGATGCTAACTCATTAATCGTTAATCTTAGACTTGTTTTAGAAACCTTTAACCCCATATCTTTCGCTAAAGCATCACCAAAAGCATGATGTGCCTCATCAATAAATACACCTAGATTTCCCAATCGAGTCAATTTAGAAAACCTTTGATTATTCAGTAATTCTCCTTCTTCTATAGGTTCACCAAAACCATATAGATCACCTATTTGATCATAGGCTGATCCTGTTGATGAAGCACTACCATTAAACAACGTTTCAGCCCCTGATCTCTCTTTGTGCTGACGTTTTAGAATAATCTTTTGTGTATTTGAAATAATAATATTGTATTTTGATCGGTCAATCGTATTTAATGTTGTACCAGTATCCTCTAGAAAATGAATTTTCAAATTACTATCCAACCAAGCTAAATATTCGGGTGGAATAATTTTCGATTTATCAAAAGTTTGAATTTCACGTAAAGATTCTAAGACAGTTTTATCTGGTGCAAATACAATTGCGTTATGACAAAAACGTTTATCCTTAGGAAACTTATTAGCTAATAAAAATTCATAGAAAATACAAGTCGCCATTAAAATTGTTTTACCTGTCCCCATTGTTAGCGCAAAAATATAGTTAGGGTAGGCTAATTCATATTTTTTCATCCGAGCAAATACACTTTTATATTCATCAATTTCTATAGTAAATAAAGAATACTGTTCACCCTGAGTTAGGCCCAGATCCCCACGGTTTTCAAAGCCACCTTTTTTTTCGTACCAATCAGTAAAAATATCATGAATTTTCTTGTTTTCTTGATATTCCTTTAGAAAGACATACATTTCCAAAGCTTCGAACTGTGGTTGACGTAAGAAAGATTTTGGATTTTGATAATCGTTAAAATCTAAAAACTTCTTAGACAATAACTTATATTTTGAACGTATACGTGATTTATTTTGAACATAAAAATCCCATAAATAAGTATAGAAAGCGAAATCTAACGCAAAAGATTTTTTTTTACTCATTCTCAATGCTCACCTCTAACGATTCAGATAGTATATCGGTTATTTTCACTCGAATTGTACCCGCATCTTCCGGAATATTGTATACCCCTTTGACAAAACCTTCTTTAGAAGGTATATCAATTTCACTTGGTTCTAAAATTGCTCCATCATAATTCCAATCAATCATTACTGACTCAACAAGCTCTTTCCATTCTTCAATATTTTCTTTCATAATACTTAATTTTTGAAGAAGATTCATCGGATAGAAATTTTGAATAATTAATTGATTATTATCAATTTTAATTCGGGCCTCTGCATCTCGTTTAAATTCTAAATTGACTCTATCACGTAAAATATCTACCACTTCAACATTAATTTTATATGGAATTTCCTTTTTTAAGGTTGCTGCTAAATCTGGTTCATGACCCATACATACTAATAAAATATCCTCAACAACTTGGTTAGGATGGCTCTTTTGTCTTTCCTCTAAAACCTTATAGTCTAAATTTGTAATAAGATTATTTAAATCTGCTTTTGTCGCAATTCTGTTAATAGGCATTATTTTAACCATCTGACCATCTTTTTCACCGTCATAGATGCTGTTTTGAATTTGTTGTACCTCTAACACTTCTAATAATATATCTTTAGCTTGAGAAGGATTTTTAAACATTTCATAGTTATTAACATTGAATATCTCCAGACCTGTATTATATTCTGGAAGTAAATTCAGCAATCGTTTTGTCGTTGTTTGAACCGAAGTCAAATTAATATCTGCTCCAATAAATCTCCTACCAGTCTTTAATGCAACAGCTTGGGTAGTTCCCGATCCCATAAAACAATCAAAAACTATATCTCCTGGATTTGTTGCAGCTTCAATGATTCTTTGAATTAACGCTTCCGGTTTTTGAGTAGGATAACCAGTAGGCTCAATCTTATCAGCAGGCTGTAGCATAGATAATCTCCACACATCATCTACGGTCTTATGTGTAGATTCTATATAGATGACCTTTCCATCTTCATCTTTTGCATTTACTAACGACTGAGTTTCACTATCCCACACTCTTTTAATTTGTCGAACCGGCTTCTCCCTCTTTTCTCTTATCTTATTAAAAGTAAATGTATCCGATTTTGTATAAACTAAAATATTATCATGATTTGAAGCAAACCTATTAATATTCCCTTGCATTTTATTATAATAATGCCAAATCACTTCATTTTTAAAAGCTCCCGGCCCAAATATTTCATCTAAAATACATCTTAAATAACCACTTTTATGCCAATCACAATGGACATATAAAGTTCCTGTATCTGATAATAATTCTTTAATCAAAATTATCCTTTCATACATAAACTGAAGAAATTCATCATTACTCCAAATATCTCCATACTGTTTTTCCTCAAATGCGCTTAAATCTGTATTGACTTGTTTCTTTTTTAATTTTATTTTCTTTTTATAATCTGCCTTAGAATCAAACGGAGGATCTATATAAACCAAATCTATCCTCCCCCGAAATTCTTTAAGCAAATGACTCATTACTTGAAGGTTATCTCCCCAAAATATTTTATTCATCCATTCTTGATTTGAGTTACCATAAGATTCTTTAAGTTGTGCTGGATAGTATTGAGTCGATGTATACGGTCGCTTTCCTTTCCAATTAAGCATTGGATAGCCCTTAATTGGCTCAAATTTATAGTCTTCTACACTTTGTAATTCATGCTCATTATTCATTCATTTCACCTCATAAATTTCGATCACAGTAAAAACGCATATCACAGTTTCCACAGTGTTTTTTCGGTCTTTGTTTAATTGTATAATCATGACTTTCTATGCGATCAACAATTCGATCAAACGATTTAATCGTTTGATTAATTACTGATGTATCTTTATCAAACGTAACATAGGGATTACTCTCTTTTTCTCCTGTATAGTAAAGGTGCATCTTACTTACTTTATAGTTAGTTCGTTCTTCTACTAAATGTGCATATACTTCAAGTTGTCGCTTATAACGATAAAGTGTATCTCTCTCTTTTACTAAATCTGGTTTCTTTTCGGATTTAAAATCGACGATTTCCACTGTATCCCCGTCACCTTTTACTAAATCAATTGTTCCCTTGAGAATATATTTATCCTTTACTAAAGATACATCAACTTCCGCCTCTTGAATATGAGACCAATCACCATTCTGTTTTTCCACATAACTTTTCACTTGTTTCAATGCAGCCTCTTGTGTTTGCGGAGCTAAGTATACACGCTCACGTTTAGACAGGTGCTGATAATTAGTATTAAACCAATCTTCTATATTTGCTTCATTGATTAAATATGCTTCGCTTTTCAACGCAGACTTATGAATATCTTCTATTGTTTGATGAACTAATGTACCAAAGATTGTGGCCCCTTGACGTACAGGTGCAAAACCTAGTTCTTTATAAAATTTATATTGTAAAGAACATGTTTCAAATAAGTTAATATGAGATGTGAAAGAATACTCTCGCTTAATATTAACATCCTTTACCTGGGCTAGTTCGATATTATAAATAGTTGGTTCATCTCGCCAGCTTTTTAGATGACGATAGGACTCAGTAAAGTATTTGGAAGGTATATTTCTCGTCCCCGGCCCATTCGCCACATTCTCCTGACAACTTAAAACAAGCAGATTTTGTGCTCTTGAATAGGCTGTATAATACAATCGATAAAAATCATAAATTTTAGTACGATCTATAGGTTCAAATGGTGATTTACTATAAAAATCATTTTGGAGTAACTCATCAATTTCAGTATACTGTTTTCTTGGTGTAGATTCCAATGATCCCACTATAACAATTGGAAATTCCAGCCCTTTAGATTGGTGGATTGTTAAAAACGATACACATCCACTCGGTGCATATTCTGAATCATCCTCGTATTCATCAATGCCTCCTTGTAATAGAAATCGTACGTATTGGTTGAAAAATCTTACTACTGAATCCCCAATGTTTTTTGTTGTAAATACAGAAAGGTGATGAAGGTACTCAAATTTAGTAAGCATCTTCGAAAACTGTGATAAATTACGCACTTCTCTACTATCCTTAACTGTAAATACATTATCACTCAACAAATCGCTAAATAATTCAAACTGAATAAGCTGATAGAATAATCCAGAAAACGCATAATCTAAGTTTTTATTTAACGTCATATGCAATCTGGCTTTCCCTTTACACCAATTTAACAAATCATGATTTTCCGATTTTCTTAGTTCTTCCGCAAATTCTAATAAACATTTATCATAAAAATCCCATTCAGGAATAAAAGCACCATCATTCCATTTTCTAAGTTGTGCATACATTGGAAATAAGAATAATATCGCTCCTAAAGCTAAACGAATTTCTCGTCGCTCAAAGAATAGATTCGAACGAGGCGAATAAACCGCTATACCTCTTTCTTCTAAATATCGCGAAAGTTTCAGTACTCTTGGATTTTTTACTGAGCGAAAAAGAAGTGCAACCTGATTCCAATCAGAAATTTTCCCATCAGCTTTCATAGTTTGAAGAAACGAATATACTTCACTCTCCCAATCACCTAAGCCGTCCTCACCTGATACTTTAACAACAGTTCTTTGATTTACTCTATTCGAATCATCTGCAATAACTTTCTTGTCAAAACGATATGTAATACCCTGTTCTGACCAATTATTTTGTTCCATCCATTGATTATAGAACTGAATAATCTCTGGATTTGAACGATAGTTAGTAGAAAGTTCCACTTGCTGACAAATACCTTCCGGAAAGTTTTGTGGAAATTCTAAAATATTTCGAATGGTAGCTCCTCTAAAGCGATATAGACCTTGATCATCATCCCCGACAACACAAATATTTTGTTTTCTTCCTGCTAATAAAAACACAAGCTTTTCTTGAATTGTATTCGTATCCTGGAACTCATCAATCATTAAATAGTGTAATTTCTCATTTAAATTATCCCTTACCTCTTCATAATTCTGAAGAAGTTTGTAAGTTTCAAGTTGGATTGTTGAGAAATCTAATGCATTTTCTTCAACCAATAATTGTTCATAAATTTGGTAACACCGTCCTAAAATACTTAATCTAGTATCCTCACTAGCAACTAATTCTTCAATATCAACGATTTCCTCACTTAATTTATTAATCCATTTTAATAATTCTTGTGATTGCTTCCAACGTGAGGTATTAAAACTTAACACAGATTCAATCCCGTCCAGTGCTAAAAACCGGTTTAACTTTTGATAAAGCATATATTGTTGGTCAAATTGATCCATTAGTATATAGTTTTTCTTTAATCGCGTGTATTCTCTATTATCTTCTAATATACGAAGGCATAATGAATGGATTGTGCCAACATACATTTCGTTAAGATTAAACTTAATATCAGCTTCATGAAGTCTATTTGAAATTCGAGTAACCAACTCATTAGCCGCTTTCTCAGTGAAAGTAGCTACTAAAATATTTTCTGGTTCAACTTGCTTGTGTTCAATAAGATATAAAATACGTTCTACCAAAGTAAATGTCTTACCTGAACCTGGTCCAGCTATGATTAATAATGGTCCTTCAGTCGTTTCTACAGCTTTTTTTTGTTGTTCACTTAATTTTTTTGACACAACGATTTCCCCCCTGTTTATATAATTAAAACGTCGTAACTTAAAAATTAATCTTTATTAATTAGTTTTTCACAAGAATTTCGATCCCTACATCCATTAACATATGCTTTCGATGCTTTAATTTTGTTCATTATCTGGCCAACAAAACCAACATCTCCTTAAACAACACCGAACCTCTACCAACAACCAACTCCAAAGCAACCTCTTTAACTAACCCATCTCTCCCCACCATAACAACCCCATTCTCATAATCAACCCAAATCTGAACATCCTGCACATAATAACTCCTAATAGAAGACGCCTCATCTAAATTACGATGATCCAGTTCCACCTTAACTTGCTTCGTAAAACGGCGCAGCGTTTTCCAAAGAGTTCGTTCTTCTTTTGATTTCATGAAGAGTTCTGGGAGCTCTTGTACTTCTTTTAATAACGACATAGTTGTTATTGTGTATGTTTGAATGCCATATCCTACTGGACGGATGAGGTGGTCTAGTTTTTTCCATGGCTCTAGTTCGAAATGTACATGGTCATCGTTTTGTTGCATTTGAATATGCTTGATTTTGGCGACGTATTGAATTCCACCTTTTTCTCTATGCCATTTTTTCGGTGCATATAATGCTATGTACTTCGCTTCTTGCCATCCTGGTTTTAACTGTGTGACTGGTAACTGGTATAACCTTTCTTTTCTATATGCTTCATAGTCGGCTTCAGTTTTCACGCTGCCCACTAATACTTTTTCTTCTAGTGAGGAGTGCCATTCTTCTTTTGTGCCTCTTGGGAGAATGCCTTCTCTTATAATTTCTTCTGGGCTTTTTTCAATAAGATGGTCTAGAAATTGTTCGACTAGTCTTGTTGCGTTTGGTAAGAATGGAAAGCCACCGATATTTACTTTTTCGATACTTTTATAAAATGGATGGTTCTCGTACGCTTCCTCTTGGTTCCACGGGAATAGTACGTACGCTCCGTAAGCTGTTCGCTCAAAAGGCCCCTCTTGTTCTACTACTAGTGCGTCTCTGTAACGATGCATTGTATTAATGTCTTCTTCCATTGGGCCAGGGGCGCCATACTTCCTTTTATAATGAGAGCTTTCAGCAAAATCAATTCGGTATTTTGCATCAAAAATGTATTGATATTGATAGTTCTTTCCCTTTTTCTCAATAGCGAGCATCGTATCCGGTTTTTGTGTAACTGTTGGTAGTCTACCGTTTCTTTTCTGGAAATAAAGTTCTATTACTTCATCAGTGACTGGATGCTTGAATGTTCTTTTTGCAGTTTTACTTTCATCAAGCGTTACGTATAAACCGTCTTGTTTAACTTGAATAACATCTTGATGAAGCGGTATATATTTCTTTGATAGAATTTGTCCGAGCTTTAAATATGTCCAGTATTCGTATAACCTAGCTACATCTTTTACCGACATTTTGAAAATTTGCCCTCGTAATGTTAAACCTCGCGATAGCATTAAGAAGATTTGATACGCCTCTCTATAGCCTGCCGCCATTTGGATAACAAGCGAAAAGACTGAACGATCCAATTTTCCGATTCCTCTCCAAAATGGATCGTTCAATTCATTTTTCATTCGATACTTCATATTTTTTACACGCTCCAGCAAATCTTCATCAGTTTCACCACGTGTATATCTAGACTTTTTCTCTAGTACCTTAATTAAATCATCTATTTTATGTACGACTCTTTGAATCATCCATTTAACAAAACGATTTTCCAGCGTATCATAAGACACTTCCTTATAAGCTGTAATGCCTTTAGTCGGTATACTGTTTTCTCCTTGCAGCAAGTGTGGTCGCTTTCGTAAATAATTCATTCCGACAGAATCCAATTTACGAATTTTTTCTCCTCGTACTAGTTGATGTCTAGTCATAAGCGTATGATGCGGTTGTCTTTTAATATGAGAGATTGACTTCATAAACCGCTCAAAGGAATCATTTAAAATACGATAGAACTCACTCTTCGATGGATTTGTAGCGTAAATTGCAGATGCTCCTAAGTAAGTTCTCTTTAGTAGATGAAACGCTAAATTATAAATTTCATCATTTACCTCATCTAATAAAGCTTTGTAATCATCCTTATAATCAAGTTTTACTGGGAAAACTTCAAATGTAACGGTTAATAAAGTTTCTTTATCATCTTTAATTTCAAACGTTGTATTTCCTACTTCATTTGGAAACGAAAGATTCCCCATTAACACATGAAGTGACCCCATTTGAATAGAACTAACTTGTTTTCGAAAACCCGGATGTTCATGATAAAAAGAGAGCTGCCTATTATTTTTCGGAACAACAACAAGCTGATAACTTCTATTTTCAAAAAAGATTGGTGGATGTTCATTCCATTCATCCAGCCCCTGCAATCTTGCATCAAATACAGAAACGGATTCCGTCTTCCCATCTACATGAAAATACATCATTTCATCTGCGTTCATAGCGTGATATTCTTTTAAACTCTCATATTTTTCATGATAGGGATTTCCCTTAATCGTCAATGATAGCTCCTCTGTTTCAATCTTAACTAATTCTATCTCATCATTAGATCCAGAAAGAGGTGAAGCCATCATACTCGAACCTCCTTAACATATGAGACAGCTTGTTAGCTGAACGAGGATACTTAGCATAGGAAGCATCATTATTGCCATTATCATATTCTTCATTTGCACATAATACATACAACTGCTTTAATACCTCTTCTGTTCGTCCATCGCTCCCTGCAAGACGCGGTAAAATCTTTTGATATATTTGATAATCAAGTGCTTCATCGAATGACAATAACTTTCCTTGTTCGTTATATGCCATATAGAAACAGATTTCATCTCGTATACGATACCCCACTTGAGCTCCAACTGTTTCAAGTGTTTTATTTACTTCTATTAAAATGTTCGATATATTTCTCACAAGATCTTCGTTTTCTTTAAAGCATTCTTTTAAATGAAGATACTTGGTCGCTAAAGAGCTATCAGAAACAATTTCAGCTTCCTTCTCTTCTACATCCATTAAGAAATTAAAATAATCTAAGTTAACGGAATTAAACTCAATTGTATTCGCACGATCCAATACTTTCTTACTTAACGGATGTGTTGTTTCATCCATATTTACCGTTCCGATAATATATACATTTGATGGAATCGTAATATGCTTATTAGTAATCGATTCTGGAAGAACAGGTGACGTAACAATTTTTCCATCTTTCCATTTACGACTTTCAATTACGCTTAAAAAATCACTAAAGTAGTATTCCACTCGAGCTAAGTTCATCTCATCCAGTACTACAAAATAAGGTCTATTTGGATTTGCATCTGCTTTTTCAAGAACTTTAATTAACGGTCTGTCTTGAAACTCCCCTTGAAGGTTCACATACCCAAGCAAATCAGAACTGTCACTCCAATCAGGTCGAACCGGAATAAGCGTAAATTGTCCATTCTCTTCCGTTGCTCCTAAACTCTCCGCAAACCACTGAACAATTTTCGTTTTTCCTGTGCCCGAAATACCTGATAAAATTACAAATGGCTTCGTTTTTAATGAAAGGAAGAAATTAATAAGATCCTTTTTCTCATAAAAGAAACCTTTACTTTGAATATAAGAAGACACATGATCAATAATTGATTGCTGATCTAAATACACTTCTTTCCTCTCATAAATCATTTCATATTTTGTTCCTTCCTCTTTATAAGCCATGAATCCCTCATAATAGCAAAGCATTTCTTCTAGATCCTCTACTAACTCTTTTTCACTTGGCATTTTATTAGCATCATACGCAATATAAGCCGCTGTTGAATTCGCATATCCTTTCGCTTTTGAGCTTGTTCCTAGGAAAATCTCATCATCTTTTTTCACCTTTTGGGACATATGTATTTGTTCACGAATCTCTTCTTTAATTTTTTGCATCTCTTCTTTAGTCGTTTCTGTCACACCTTGCGCCAGCGTTAAATATAATCGCTCCATATCTTCACTAAACAAATAAACGATATAATAACCTCTCTGCGTAGATGTCGTAATATCTTTATTCATAATCGCAAGCCATGGAACAGCAGCCCAATTCCCTTGTCCCACTGACCCTGTAACAACATACTGACTATGATCAATAAATGGTAATCTCGTTATTTCCGTTGTCATTTCATTCCTAACAAACGATCCCATTTTATGCCCCGCAAATCTTTCTGTTCTTGCCTGTAAATACTCATTCAGAACCGTTAAAAACTTTTCACGCAAATTACTGTCCATACTACCGCCCTTTTCTCCATCGTCTTTCGCATATTGTTCAACAGGAATCCATTCACCATTAATTAGCCCTACTTGTTCAAGCCAATCTAGTAAGTTACCCGTACGCCTCTTCGCTACCGATTCAACCATTAGATTATCCCCTAATGAATTTCGGACAATCGTCATTGCTAAATCGACTAAAGCTTCTTTCTTTTCATCCTTTGAATACTTCTCTAACAATTCAAGAACAAATAGAACATGTCGGAAATATTCCTGCTTTAAAATTAACTGGGCCATGTAGCTATTTTTATCTTCTGATTGAACATATTCATTTAATAGCAGCTGATTCATTTCATGAGATTCATTCAAAAAGCCCAACAATCTTAAATCCTGACGCGCATTAGATTTCATTCTATATAAATTTTCATCTGTTTGTTGACGTAACATACTTGTATTATATGTACCATTCATTATCTCTTCTAAGAAGAGTATGACTTTATCATATTTTTCACTTGGTAGATTATCAGTTTGGAACTCTTTAAATGTAATAGTCCCTGATTCCGTTACATTCACAAATGGAAGCTGTGAAAAGAAAGCTTCCAAGAAATTATTCATTTCACTTGCTTGCCCAAAATCCTCCCTCTTTACTGTGCGTATATCAATAAACTTTTGCCAAGCGTTCTTAAGGAGCTCAGAACTCACTTTAAAATAAGATGATGCTTCCTTTTCGTATTGCTCACGTGAAAATTTGATTTCAACGTCTAAGTCTCCATTATCTTTATTTCTAACCAAATAAGTTTTATCACTATTTATATCTGCAACCTGCTTTGTTAATTTAGCCAATTCAATTATGAGTTGCTCTAACATTTTCATCCCCACCGTTACAATAAATTACAATTACTACTATTTTACCAAACTATGTATAAAAGAAAAATCATACAATTCAATGTATGATTTTATACTCTATTATTTAAAATATTTCTGATAATCCTCTTCATTTTTAAATTCAATCGGCCCAACATCCATTCGGAACTTCCCGTTCTCGTACAACAGTGGTGAAGCCTCTGAATGGTCTTTTGAGTAACTTTCTACATGTGAAATTTTCATCTCATTTAAATTGGTGAAATCAATATGAGCAATGCACACCCAATAAGCATGGTCATTTATTTCTAATAATGGTGCTGTTACAACGCTTCCCATATGATTATCGACAACAGCTTTAGCCTTCATAGAATAGAAACTACCTATTCCATTTCCGACAGCACTATATGCAGCAAATAAAACATATTTTAAAGCTTCTGGTCGGTAAATACGAATTGTTTCTTTTCCTGGTTCTTGTGAATCACCGTCCAACACAATATACGGCGACACTTTAGACGAACCTAGATTTTTATAATAAATCTTTCCTATCTCTCCATTAGTCGTTACGTAAAAACAATATAAGTCTAAATCTTTATTTGTTTCCCACTCTAAAGTAGCTGTTACCATTTTAGATTTTCAAGGATACCCTCAAGATATTTCGTTCCTTAATACTTGTCCAAAGGAAGGTTTATCATAACTTCCGGCATGAATGTATAAATGCTCAGATGATCTTGTCATGCCTACATATAATAGCTTACGTAGTTTAATATCATTTTGTTCGAGCTGCATTCTCTCAAACTTGTCTACATCAACTAAAAATACAATTGGTGCCTCAAGACCTTTTGATGAATGATATGTCGTTATAATTAAATGTCCTTCAGTAATATTTTTTGTAACTTTTACTTTTTGACGTATTTCATGATTTAGTTTTTCCTGAATACTCTCACAATCTTTTCGCTCTCTGCATAAAATCAATATATCTTCTGGCTTATAGCCCTCGCGCTTAATAAGCTCGTAAACTTTATTACTAATATCTTCATATGATCCTTCAATAAAACTAACTCCATCTTTCATTTCGTTCTCAAAAGATAGTTCACTCATTGGACAATAAAATTTATTTACTTCCTCTTCCAATTTCTTTTCTTGTTTCAAGAAATTAAGGGCTAAATCTATATGTTGACTACCGGCACGATAAGATTTCTTTAATAAAGAACTTCTCCCGCGCATATCAATACCTAAGCTCTTCCAACTATGATCTGAGTTGTTATAGATGCTCTGTAGTCTATCTCCTGCTAAAAATAAATTTATCCCAGTAACAGTTTCCTTTTGATTATTAACATACGTATGTTCTTTACAAGACTTCACACATAATCGAATCCAATCATCTAGAAAGTCTTGGTATTCATCCACTAAAACAGCATCATATGATGATTGAGCTCTCTGTATAGCTACTTCCGGCAATTCTTCATTCCACCACTTCACTGTATTTTTTTGGGGTACACATATACTTGCTGTATCTAGCGCAAATTTATGAAAAGTGCTAACATCTATATTCTCCAAGCGCACATTCATAAAGGCAAGATCAGCTGCTAAAGAATTCAATTTGTTTTCAATTTTTGTTTTTAACGACCTATTATACGTTAATATTTTTATTTTCCATTCTGGATGTTCACGTACTAGATGAATTGCACGAGCTAGCAATAAAATCGTTTTCCCACTACCCGGAACTCCAGTTACCATATAGTGACCGTACGGTACACGCTTCGCGAAACGCTCTTGCTCTGCATCTAGTGCTGTAATTAATTCTTTTGTACTGATTTGATTATCGCTACAACTAACCTTAATTTCCGGAAATAATAGTGTTCGTATTGCAATAATTTCATCTTCTTCTACGAAACTAAATTCATTTTTAAATAATTGATTTATATTTACTGTACTTAACATGTCAGATGAAATACACTGCGCTGGTGGCTGATTAAATACTTGATCTAATCCACTCTCTTCAATCTTATTAGAATGAAGATACGGAAATATAACATTAGTATGTAATTTAAACTTTAATTCGTTCCGTTCATTTTTTAAAACATCTTGCAAACTAAATAATCTCTGTGCTGCAGTATGGTATAAGTTAGCTTTACAAAACGGATTATCTACCTGTTTCCCATCTGCTAAATCTATTTTTCTTCTATCCGCTCTACTAATGTAAGAAAGTTCCCAATCCTTCACTTCAAAGATTGTTACACCTCTTTGTGAATCAATTAAAATAAAATCAGGTTCTAAATGTCTAATTCTTGGCTGAATATATAAATACGCTTCTCTTTGCACATCTTTATATAAAGACCGAACCTTTTCCAGTACTTTTCTCTCACCTGGAGTCAAGCTCGGCAAATCATTCGGTATAATATGTAAACCCACAAGAATCCCCTCTTTTTTCATATTATGCGCGTTTTGTATTTATATAAATCAAATATAAATATATACAAATAAATAAGTTATAATAATAAAAAATGATCAAAAGTTCTCTTTTACTATTAAAAACATTATTCCACACTATTCTCATTTTAAATTATATACTAAAACATAAGTTTTCTGGATTATTTTTCTATATCCAAAACAAAAAGACACTTTTCATAGTGCCTTTTCCATAAATCTATAATCTAACCTTTTATATCTCTAATTTCTCTTTTCTCGTTTGCCCTGACTAATTAACTTAATAAGTTTCTCTCTATTAATTAATACAACTCGATTCACTTTAGCAAGTTTGTATGCTGCAGCTGTAAATTCACTATTTGTAACAACCCATGTTTCATTAGCTTTATAAAATTCTTTTGCACCAACAATCTCCTGAACGGATTTAATTCCAACGTTATTCTTATAGCGTTTTGCCTGTACAATAATTCTTTTATCATTTTTTCTCAAAATTAAATCTGCACCAAAATCGTTAGATGCTTTAGTAACCTCTGTTTTATAACCCAAAGCCGGAAATAGACTTCCTAAATATTTTTCAAACTGGTGTCCGCTCATTTTATCAATATCATAAATTCCTGATTGCCGAAGTTCTCGTAGTTTTTTTACATTCACATAAATATATAATAATATAATTGCTGCCGATACCATTATTATCGGTACTAAAAATTCCGGTTTCCACAGCACTCCGAAAAACGTCATAACTAGTAAAAGTCCCAATATCGATTCATCTTGCTTCTTCTTTCGCTTAGCCATCTTAACTCCTTTTCACTCATAAACCATAATAATTACTTTAGTAACCTATATAAAATATCCCACCTAAAATAAATAATGCTACAACGCCTTTAATTATAGGTAATATATCATCTGGTATATAAGATCTAATAATTACAAGCACAGTACATACAACAAATATAACACCAAGAAGTATCCATCCACCCCAAAGTACTTCTTTTAATGATTCTGGTAACTCTATATTATTAACATCCATTTTAATTCCCTTTCTATCTTAATTTATAAAATTATAATAACGCATTATTTTTATAAAAGGAAATATTTATATAAATGTATATACTAAGACTGATATCAATATTTCATGCGTACAGGTGGCTAAAATTACTTATCAACTCTAGCTCCACCAATCATCCCCCCATACCACCCACTACTCTCCTCCAAAAACCCCCTCGTCTCCCCACTCCCCTTATAAAAACTCTCCCAACCCCGCTCCCTCAAAATTCCCTTCCAACTATCACTCTCCACCATCTTCTTAATAATGCTATCCCAATAAGCAACCTCTTCCTCCGTCATATCTTTCGGTCCCATAATGCCTTTCCAGTGCTGGAAGATGACGTTGATTCCTTGTTCTTTCCATGTTGGGATTTCTGGTAGGCGGTCTAGTCGTTTTGGTGCGGATACGGCTAGTATTTTTATTTTGCCGGCTTTGTATTGTTTTTCGGCTTCGGATAGGGTCATGGTTGCGGTGCCTATTTGTTTGTTCGTTAGGGCGTTTATGATTTTTTCTTTGTTTTCGTAGACGAAGAATTGTAGTTCGGCTGGGTTTATGCCGAATGCTTTGCTTACTTGCACGAAGGATAGATGATCGTCGTTTCCTAGGCCAGGGGCAACGCCGATTTTGAAGTTTTTCTTGTTTTGTTTTAGTTGTTCCATTAGTTGTTTTGCGTTTTCTATGTTTGATTCTTTTGATACGACAACGACTTCCCAGTCCGACGCTAGTGTTGCGAGCGGGGTGAAGTCTTTATATGTTAGTTTACTGTGGCCTAGTAGGTTGTTCGTTATGAGTAAGCTTGAGTTAATCGCTAGTATGTGACCGCCTTTTTGTTTCGTATATTTCCATCCGACGTCACCGCTGCCACCTACTTTGTTTGTGACAGTGATTGGTTTTGTGAAGATTTTTTCTTCTGTTAGCGTTTTTTGTATTGCTCGCGCTGTTAAGTCCCATCCCGCTCCTTGAACGTTTGGCGCAACGATTTCTACTTCTTCTATGTTTACTGTATTCGTTTGAGATTTTTCCGAAGAACAACCAGCTATTACTCCTGTCATGATCCATATACATAGTAATAATTGTTTTTTCATAGTCCTCGTCCTATGCGATATTTTCGTTCTGGTCGTCCGATTATGCCGTATGTGTACTCTACTGTGCATTCGTTTGTCGCTACTAAGTATTCTAAATATCTTCTTGCGGTTGTTCTGGAGGCCCCCATTTGTTCTCCCATTTCTTCTATTGTAATGCCCTCTTCGAATCCTTTTATAATGCCTTTCACTTTTTGCAGTGTTAACGGATCGACACCTGTCGGTAAGTTTTTCATGTCTTGTGTTTGCGAAGTGCCGAAGAAGTTATCGATGAGTGTTTGATTCACTTCATTGTTACTATGTAATAATTGTTTCTTTCTTTTATAGTCTTCAATTGTGCAAACGAATTTTTCTAACGTGACCGGTTTTATAAGGTAGTTGCTTACGCCGTTTCGAATTGCTTTTTCTAGCATATGGTTTTCATTTGCCGCAGTAACCATAATGACGTCAACGTCTGGAAAGCCAGCATGAATTTTCGGTAATAAGTCTGTTCCAATTCCGTCTGGTAAATAATTATCTAATAGAAGTAAATCAATTTCTTCCCTTTGTAGTAGTTCCATCGTTTCTTTCGCGTTCAATGCTTTTCCAATCACTTTTACGTCCTTTATTTTTGATAAAAACTCTTCCTGAATTTGTGCGACGCGGAAATCATCTTCTGCAATTGCAATCTTCAACATATGCCCATCCCCCTGTTTGTCATGTACTTTCTCTCAATGTTTTCGGAAGGTAAATTGTAAAAATAGCTCCCCCATTTTTCTCGTTTTGAATCTCAATTGTTCCCTCTAGTAGATCTACCATTTCTTTCACGTTTGCTAGTCCGTAACCACGATTGTTTCCTTTCGTCGAAAATCCTTTTTGAAAAATGGTCGTAATTTTTTCTTCTGGTATCCCTATCCCGCTATCTATCACTTCAAACACAATGTCATGTCCAATATCCGTAACAAAGAAGGAAACATTCTTTTCCTCTTGCCCACTCACCGCATCGAACGCATTGTCGATTATATTTCCAAGAATCGTAATAAGGTGCGAAACTTTTATATGATCTGGTAACGGATGAAGTGCACTATCTCCTTCAATATGAAAATCAATTTTCTTCTCCGATGCTGTTCCAATTTTCCCTAATAAAATAGCTTGTACTTTCGCATCATGAATTTGATGGAATAAAATATGATTTTGACTTTGATGAATATTAGATTCTTGCTGGATAAATTCAATTGCTTCTTTGTAATGCCCTAACTGAAGTAATCCCGATAAGACGAAAAGCTTATTTGTAAATTCATGTGTTTGAGCGCGTAAGTCTTCTGAGTACTTTCTTACTTCAGATATTGTGTTCACAAGGTTTTGCAGTTCTGTTTTATCTCTAAAACTACATACAACGCCTACCGTACTGTTATTTTCAAGTATCGGTGTCATGTTTAAAATAAACACCTTATCTTGAAACGCGATTTCTTGATCGGTTTCTAGCACTCTTTCCATATTAAATTCTGGTAAAATCTTCGAAATGTGCTGCTGCATATAATCACCATTTACATGTAACATCTCTTCTGCCGACGTATTCATCATCGTAATAAAACCGTTTTGATCAACGGCGATAATTCCTTCTTTTATAGATAGTAGTATCGCACTTCGTTCCCGGTATAACGCCGCGATTTCATTAGGCTCTAAACCGAGTGTATCTTTCCGAATGCTACGTGCTAAAAGAATGCCACCAACAATTCCAGCTAGTAATACAGCTAAGGAAAAGAGTATAATTTCTTTCGTTCTGCTCAGTATGTTAGATTCAATACCTTTTATTAAAAACTCTACTGTCACAACGCCTACGACTTGATCATATTCTCCGTTATGAACAATAATAGGTGCCTTTGCCATTAAAGCCGGACCACTTTCCCCATTTCCTTCGAGCGTATAATATCCTCCAAAAGTAAGTGCTTCATAGTTATATGGATTGTTACTCTTTGTGCCAATTAACTCCGAATTAGAATGGGAATACATCACCCCAAAGCGATCTTCTATAATGACATAATCTGCACCAGCTTGCTCACGAACTTGTTCCGCAATGGATTGGATCGTACTTTTATGCTCATTATTTTGAAAAGCATCTTTTATAGCTGGCATAAAAGAAAGAGATTTAGCTGTTTGCAGTGCTAATTGTTCCACTTGTCGCTTCGTATCAACGGACTGAATGTAAACAAATATTCCCGCTAATAGGAGAACGACAAATAAAATTAACGTAATAATTAAGCTTACTATTTTCGTTTGTAATGACACTTTGCGTGATTTTTTCATGCTTCATATCCTTTGATAAAATATTCAAAACTATCAATCTCCTTTTTCTATTATTATGACAAAACTAATAATGAAGCAACTATTAAAAATCTCCATGTACATAAAGTACAAAAAGAATAAAATTGTCATAATATTGAGATTTTATTCTATAGACAGTACAATCCAACTATAATGAACACGCTTTCATATTTATCATTTTATTTATAAGCACGAGGAGGAATTAGTATGGCTCAAGCAAAATCTAATCGAGTCGCCGGCAATATTTTCAAAGGTTCTGTCGGCAATTTAATTGAATGGTACGACTGGTACGTTTACTCTGCTTTCGCTGTTTACTTCTCAGCAGAGTTCTTTCCTAAAGGAGATCCAACGAGTCAGTTACTGAACACTGCAGCTATTTTCGCAGTTGGATTTTTAATGCGCCCTATCGGAAGTTTATTAATGGGTCGCTATGCGGATCGGCACGGACGCCGAGCAGCATTAACGCTTTCGATTACGGTTATGGCCGGCGGTTCTTTAATTATCGCCTGTACACCTAGTTACGAAAGCATCGGTATTATGGCACCAATTATTTTAGTTCTTGCCCGTTTACTACAAGGATTATCACTCGGCGGAGAGTATGGAACTTCCGCAACGTATTTATCTGAAATGGCTAGTAGTGGTCGCCGAGGCTTTTATTCAAGCTTCCAATATGTAACGCTCGTTGCTGGGCAAATGGTTGCGTTAGGCGTTCAAATTGTTCTTCAACAATTACTAAGCGAACCAGATATGAAATCTTGGGGATGGCGTATTCCGTTCATTATTGGAGCGATGGGCGCAGTAGCTGTATTATGGCTTCGCCGCACAATGGATGAATCGGAGCAATTCTCAAACATAAAATCACAAAAACGCGAAAATGCAGGAACCGTTCGCACGCTTATGAAACATCCGAAAGCAGTATTAACAGTAGTCGGCCTAACATTAGGAGGCACTGTTGCATTCTATACTTACACAACATATTTACAAAAGTTCATGGTAAACACAGTCGGTCTGCCGAAAGAAGTTGTAAGCTGGATTAACTTTGCCGCACTACTTATTTTCGTCGTACTTCAGCCAATTGCAGGGCTACTATCCGATAAAATTGGACGCCGCCCACTATTAATGGCATTCGGTATTCTCGGAACATTACTAACAGCACCAATCTTCTTCTTCATGGAAAAAACGACAGAACCAATGGTAGCATTCTTACTTATGATGGTCGGTCTCATTATCGTTACCGGTTACACTTCCATTAACGCGATTGTAAAAGCAGAACTCTTCCCAACTGAAATTCGTGCACTTGGCGTAGGTTTACCATATGCACTAACCGTTGCGATATTTGGCGGAACAGCCGAGTTCATCGCACTATGGCTAAAGAGTATCGGAATGGAATCACTATTCTACTTCTACGTAGCTGGATGTATCGCGATCAGCTTTATTACGTATTGGCGCATGGATGAGTCATCGAAGACTTCGCAGATTGAGGCGGAGCTTGGTGGTGGGGATAAACTAGCTAATAATAAGTCTAGTTAAAATTATGTATTCTATGTTCTTCGTTTACCTGAACTCGATTTGCTTTATCTAAGAAAGCATAATTCATTAATATATAATTTAAAAGCCTTCGGATATTGGTTCTATAAACAAAGATATGGCGATGTTGCAAGAAATCCTTAATCATAATACACCACAAATTACACTTAAATACATTGGTATCAATAAAGAAGAAAAGGATAATATCCTTGATACATTTCTCCTTTAATTTCTTTTTAAAAATATATATCAACCTATTAAAAAGCAAATAAAAGAAGACTAAAAAGCAAATATTAGTCTTCTTTTTTAATTAAAATATTAAAAGCAAAAAAACTTTAATACAAATTCAAACCCATAAATAAAATTTAATTATTTTTCTTACATTATTCTTTTAACATACTTAAAAACTCACTAAAATTATCTGCAACTTCACTAGTTACCGGATTCAACTCTTCTGATTCTTCATGATACCATACCACAACAGATGGTATTTCTTTTTCTCTAAAATCTAAACAAAGAAAATCACCTGCGAATAAAACAGCAAACGGAATAACATTTATCCCTGTTAAATCTTCATCATCCGTTAAACGAGTATCGATATCAGATAATACAACCTCTATATCATACCAACCATTTTCATCATCATCTTCTGGGTCCTCCAACAAACATAAGAAACGTTCAATTAAAAGTTCGTTTTTTTCATGTGAAAAAACATTAGTAATTGGAATAGAGCCATTATATTTTTTCAAAAAATCTATAAAATCATTTGGTAATTTTATCTCACAATATTCCTCAAATGATTCAATTAATTCATCATTTGGTGATTGAAGTTCACTACCATTTTTAATCTTCATTTTAATTCCTCCATTTCTTTACCTACCTTTAGATCTATAAGACCAATGTCCTTCACTCCGCCCACCTTTATGAAATATGCTATTATGTATTCCAAATGGTACTAATTCCATTTTACCTGGCATCTAACCATTTAAATTGTTGTTTGTCACTTGCAAACCAAATTTCCTCTGGTAACTCATCCGATTTAATAATTAAACCAGCTTTCTTAAAATCAGGATATTGTGTACCTAATTTCATAGGAACATCAGGTATTAAACCTTTAAAGGAATAGATATAAAATACAAATCTATAGCATAAATAGTAATCAAAATACCTTTACCTTCATCAGCAAACTTTGATTGATGAAACTGTTCTGAAACTTTTCTTTTTCCCCATTTTTTAGGAAACCATTGAAATCCTGAAAACATATAATTAATCTACCTTTTCACTAAAATTTTGATAGTTTATTTCTTAACTCTAACTCTTCTACTGTTTCAAAACCTTTAAAAAATAAACTAGCAATTTGATTATGATTAAAAAATACATTGTATTCTTTAGACAATCTTCCTTGAGGATATGGATAAGACACGTAATCCCACATTTTATTTTCATTCACTTGTCCCTGTTTTCTACCATAAACCATAAGAGGTTGATTAATTCCTTCAACAAGAACCACAGCTATTACATTTCCATTCTTATCAATAACTACTCTCAAATTGTTAATACGCCTTCAATTAGCTGTAGCACCAATAGATTCTTTGAAGGTTTGTTCGTAACAAATAGTATGATTATAAATTAAAAAAATAAATATTATAGTCACCCAAAATAAAAAGCGTGAGCTATTGGGCACACGCTTAAGAAGAATTTTAATTTAAATGTTTTTATAAAAGTTAATTTTTTAGTTATTATTTTTATACATTTTTTGTTCTTGTCCCCAAACCTCAATTAAATTTCTAAGTTCATAAGAAGCAAATTAATGATTAAAAGATTGTAACCCCTACTATAAGAAATACTATTATTACTAAAGGAAGAATGATAATCATAAAGGACACTATTATTGTTAATAATGCTTTCCATGCTGAAAATTGGTGTGCTTCTCCTAAACATTTTAAGGAAATAATGATTGTCCAAATTCCAATAACTATATCGATTATGGAAAAAATAAGAAACAAAATCGTTAAAGTTATGCTACTCTCCATTTTCGGTGTCTCGCTCGTAAAGTTTTCTATCCCAAACAAGAAAAATGAAGGCACCCAAACTAATATAAGAGAATAAACGTAAGGGATATAAGAGTAGGCAACTGCGTAACGTGTTTTTTCAAAGGTACCTTGTCCACCAAGTTTTTTTGCCACCCAATTAAATAACGCTGGTAGCAAAAAATAATAAATTAAGAAAGCAACGAAGGTACCGAATATAACCATTGAGATTATTGAAACTGGACTACTTATTGAATCCGCCATATTTTTAGAAGATGCTCGATCTAAAGTCTGTACGAATGAGCCTAATAAAATGAGTAAAAACACATTCTTAGGTTTGGTTATAAAAATTTCTTTCATTGTATCACGTGGTTTTGTCCAAATGGAGAACCAAGGATTAAGTGCACGTTTAAATTGATTTTCTGGAGTTTCCATATAAAAAACATTCCCCTTTCTTAAAACATATCAAATACAAATTCCTAATTATCCCAGTTATGTACATAGAAATATTAAAGCATAAATAGTCGATTATTTAAATATAAATATTCAATTATTTAATTTCATCTGAAACTTAGGGGGAGTGCTTCTTAGCAATTACCTTTATATTTTCTTGCATTTTTAACTATGGGCTGAGTAGTTACTTTCATTTTTGAGTACCCCACATTCTTTAATACATTGGATAAACAGTTATAATCTTATCATTAATAAGAACAAACCTAATTTCCATTCCTTCAAATGTTTTACTAGAATATAATCTTCCACCCATACATCTTTTATTGCTATAAGTCTCGTGAATGGCTTCCATAAGAAGAATGCGATTATATACTTGAAATGCAACAAATCCTCTTTAAAAGCCTATACGTATTTTCCCTCCATCTTCTATATGCTTCCGTAAATAATAATACTTATGGAGTTCTATAATCATATAAAACAAAACAAACGAAAACACTGTGCATGCAGACATAAATACAATTGCCCCCATCTGTTGTGTTGCAATGCTAAGAATTATATTAGCAATTAACTGCCCCGATCCCGCTGCAATAGCTGCTACTTTTACACCACCAGTTCCTTTCGATGATTTTGATTTTTTTCTTGGTTCCTGAAGTTTTTCAATATGATTTTTATAAAAATAATACAAAGCAAAGCCATACAAACCAAATGAAAGAATAAAATAGATGGGAGTTTGTAATTGTAACACTTCATAAGCATATTTTTGAGTTATAACCAATAATCCGACTGAACATATGGCGCCATATACTCCTCGAAATAGGGTGTATTGTAATTGTCGTTTCCGAGGATTGATAGCAATCCATATCGCCCACAAATTTAAAAAAACAACTGGAAGAGTTACTATATATACATAGAGTAATCGAAAAGGATTCGCAAAAGCGGGCAACAGAATAAATATGTCCGCTCCCACAAGAACAAGGGCAATTATTTGGAATCTTATTTCATTTACAGGATAAAGAGCCATATAATGTGCAAAAGCTTTCTTATTAAAATCTGTATTTTTTTTCATGTTAATTAAATCACCCTGCTATTGTTCCAATCGGTAAAAGTTTCATAGCTATTTATTCTCCTTTTTTTTAAATTTATCCATAATATTATGAGCAACTATATTCCATCGCTTTGGCTTGTTTTCAACATTTCCCTTTGTCATCAATTGAATAACTAAAGTCGGACCATCTCTTTTAAGACGCACATCTAATAACTCTGATTCTTCCAACTTTGGTATTTTCCCAAAAATACTAATTAACGCTTGGGGATTTAAAAATTTAAATTGATCAATCATTTTTATACTCCCTATTTATTATTTCTCTTCTCAAAATAATAATGATCTTCCATACCATCTACCTGTCCTGTTCGTGTATTGTATTCATATCTTACATTATGATGCAGTGGATGATCTCCAACTCCACCTTCTCCAAACTTATGACCCTCTGAATGATCTTGATTGACCTTTTACTTCATATGTAAATTCTCGAGTCATAATAGGCTGTTTATTATCATTTAATATCCTTTTACCATTACTATCTGTTAATGGTACCATTTTTTGACTAATCGGGTGTTGAAATCTAGGTATATTTAATTTCTTTTAAACTAGCCCCCTAGATTCATGAGAATTTCCCCCCTCAATCTTCTTAACTTTGAGATAATATTAAAAAGACTTATGCGTAATTCACATAAGTCTTACTTTTGTTACTCATAATTAATTATTATTTGTCTTTGTAATCACATAAGCTAGAAAACACTTCTCAAAAGGACAAACCAATAATGCACCACTCTAAAAAAGAGAATTGATATCTATTAAATATAATAATCAGGATTTCCTTCCATTTTTATTAAACATTCTTCTAAAGAATCCGCTATTTTCTCATCCTCAGAGTAAATAGGACATTGACCTAATTCATTTTCCTCTTTAAATTTAATGGTTAAAAAGTTAAGTTCTGTTACTTCAAAAAACACTAATGATTCATCATCATCTACATCATCTAGGTTGGGATTATATTCATAAATATCTTGTCTTAAACGGAAATCTGCAACTGAAATCGGGTCCATAAATCTGTTAAAAAACGTTTTTTTATCAGAATTTAAAAACCCACAACCTATTTCTTGATAAAAGCGTTTCAGTTCTTTTGGAAGTTCCATTTTTAATAAGCTTTCTGCCTCATCTATCTCATCTTGATATATAGGATAAAAAATAGGTTTTTGTTTAGAACGGACACTTCTGTCTGCCACAACATATTCTTTCAAAAAGTTAAACACAATTTTTAATACCTCCTATTAAAGAAGGGTTATTTTTAACGCTTCCTCAAGCATTGTATTAAAATCATTATATGTGTTCATTACCGTACCTGATGGTTTATCAAGTTCTAGATAAGTACCGTCTGATAAGTTTTTACAGAACCATGCTATATTTGAATCTCCAAGAAAAAGATACTCTTTTTGAAATTCATTTTCATACCAAATCTCATTCGTGTCTATAAAACCGCAAATATGTTCATCTTTTTTTGTTTCTAGTAAAGAAGAATCAACTCCGTAAAGTACCAGTCCATCAAAGTCTAAACCATTTACAGTTTTAAGAAACTCTTCGTATTCCCTCGGTAAATCAACATTAAATTTCTCTTTTACATGTTCTCTTAATCTTTGAACTTCAGTATCCGTTGCGGGTGTATTCAGCTTATAATTAACACTTTTCAATATATCTCCAATTTCCAAAATCATATTTTTCCACATATAAAAACCTCTTTCTAAATTTATTCCCCTTTAGGGTAGATATTATATTTCGGTATAGGCCAGCTTATGTCTACACTATCTCCAGGTTGTAATCCTTTAGTTAATGTACGTTGTGTATTAGTTATAGCTTTATGATATGGGTGATTTTGTATTAAAGTTAAATTTTCAAATGCATTTGTCCCTCCATCATCTAATGGAAGATTATGATGTACTTGCCACCCTATCGGAGGCTTTCCTCTTTTCATCAATTCTATATCCCCATCTGATATACCAGCATTCTTAAGTTCAGCAAGCTTAGCAGGGTCATTAACTAAGGATTTAAGAAAATCTTTTCTGACACTCGTATCAAATTCCTTCCGAAGTTGTTCAGCTTCTTCTCGAGTTCTCTTAGAGTAAGTAATTTCATCAACTTTAACATCTTTAAGAATCACATCTTCTCCATTAACACTCATACTAATGGTGCCTTACATTTCACATAGTACATATTAATTACTATAAAAACTTCTTCTTAACTTTGGTTTAATATTAAAAAGACTTATGCGTAATTCACATAAGTCTTACTTTTGTTACTCATAATTAATTATTCGTCCTCGTCTTCAAACTCATATAAGCTATCAAGTAATTCTGCAAAAGATGAACAAACAGGATAGATGGATTCTTCCATTTCTTCTTCCTCATGGTCCCAAAATACGACTGTTGGTGACTGAGGATTATTTCGGTAATCAAAGCATAGAAGGTTACCAAACGGGTCTCTAGCAAAAGGATATACTTTATCTACCAATCTATCTTTTATACTATTATATGTTTGCAGCATAGAAATTTTTCTCTCAGAGTCTAAGGTTAAAAGATTATTAAGTGAATCTTCATCCTGATTAGGAATATTGAATGTATCTGGAGTAGGATAGCCACCATCATATTTCTTTACACACTCAATAAAATCATTAGGAAATTTAATACCAAAGTACTGTTCTAATTGTTCAATTTGTTCATCTGTAACTTTTTTCTCACTTACATTAATCCATGTAATGTTGTTCATAATTATAAACCTCCCTATTTATCACTATCTTTTCCCCAAATTTTATATCCACCTGTATGACCAGTATCGTGATGTATCTGATAATCTACAAGTTGCATTCGACCAAGTTCCTGATGATGATGCCATGTATAATTTTCTGGTGTTTTCCCTATTCTAAATAGTTCAATCTCTTCTTTCGTGAATTTTGAAGCTAATTTAGGGTCTTCCATTATTTGTTTGTATAGGTCCTTATTGCATCTTCTAAAATGTGTTGTTCTAGTTTTTTTGAAGTCTGTCTCTTTTAAGGTTACCTCGCCCTTAGATTTAAAAATAGGAAATCCATCAGCATCATAAGGTATACCTGTAACTGGATGTTTATCTCCTGCTAATTCACCCATTCTTAACCTGATTGTTTTTGGACCATTCGGGCCTTCATAGGTATAATTAGCTGCTTTTTGTAAATATTGCTGTGTTCCACCTGCAAATGCAAAATCACTTTCAAATTTCCCTGTGTAATTATTAAATACGTTTAGTGTGTTTCTATATGTAGCAGAATTAGTTAATCCGGACATACCTTTTGCTAGATTTGCAGTAGTTGCTACCTTCGATACTTTACTTAACCCTTTATCACCAATAAGTCCTAATCCAACTTGTGTTAAAGCATAACTTCCCCATTTAGCACGACTTTCTGCGTCTCCATTTATTACATCATTAATAAATGAATCTGACAATACATTATACATCGTACTGAGGGTATCAATAGGGTGCAAAGCAGCGTTCCCCATGTTTTCCCACGTTTCCCAATCTCCTAAAGCTTTTATTCCGTCTATTGTATCGCTAACTGCTTGCCCCGTACCGTCTACAATGCCATCCCAAATTTTTTCACCAGTAAATTTTTCAGGTAGCTTACCACACATTTCACCTTCTTCAATTGAATTGGCGGCTTGTCGTGCCCTCTCTTCTGTAATTGCTTGAATTGAAGTTGTCCATTCCATATTCAACCCTTGTGTACTAAATGTACCACTTGCAGGACTAAAACCTTTTCCACTTTGTACCTCTGCTAAACCTTGTGCGATACTAGCAGCTAGTTGAAGTGCTGTATCATAATTACTACTAGAAGCATAATTAAATTCGTATAAATGTTCTAGTTTCTCTTGCAGTTTTCGTTTCATGACAGTAAAAAGATTCGCCATAGCATCCATACCCGGCATTGGCATAGCTTGATTGATAGCTTCCATACTTGTTTTCATTCGGTCAATTTCTCGAATTTGTTCTAATATTTCTTGTTCGATAACATCTGTCGAAGCGACTTGTGATTGAAATTGACTTGGAAAAGCATCATTTTGACGGATTAATTCTTCACATAAGTAAATGATTCCTTGTGCTAAAGGACGAAAGGTTTGTACAAAAAATGATTTTGCACTGCTATAAGTTTGTCCTTGTAGAACAGTATCAATTGCAAAGGCATCAATTGACTGAATAGCTTGTTCCATACCTTGAATGGTAGCGGTACATACAGCATTCATGCTTTGAGTTTGGCTTCGTACTTCTCCCAAATACATATTTAAACTCATGCATTGACCTCCCTTGCTAATTGTTGTTGTTGATAGGAAAGGGCGTTTTCTAAATCATTAAGGTCTCGTCTTTCTTTAAGCAACGTTTCTTTTTTGTTTTCTACTTCAAATGTGACTTTTCGTTCAATATGTTGTGCATCTTGATACGTATTCATATTAAAAACCTCTACTTATATGTAGAGGTTTTTGTATGACGAAAAAACACGTAGTTCCATTGTTATTTTACAAACCCCAAATTCTTCCTCACCTTAAAGTGGAACAAATTTATTACTTAGAGTGTCTAATAAGTGTATTTCTAATATGAGCTGTCCAGATTGGATACAACATATCCCGTTTGACATCTATTTTTATGTATTACAAAAAAAATGAAAGGACTTATTATTCCCAAAAGTAAAAAATATGCACCGTAATACTTTCACAGGTGAACCATTACAAGTGAAAATAAAAAAGAAATAACCCAAACCGTGACTTATCAATCCTATAAAGTGAAACTTTAATCAGTGGGGGTCTTACTGCCCGGCAAATAGCGGGATAAACGTTTGAGATGTCATTTAACCTGTGAAATTTTAGCTGCAGTAGTATTGTTACCCAATGCCATCTTTAATTGCATTGGTATTTAGAATACCTAGACAAAATCCATATATTCTTGAAAGAGGTTGAAAATTTATGTTCGTTTTAAACAAGTTCTTTAACATTTTACATTACAAAAAGATTGTGCCTGTAGTATTACTTTCATGTGTATCACTTATAGGCTGTTCCAATAGTAACACTCAATCTGAACCACCTAAACAAACGAATCAAGCTAATCAAATTAAACAAGAAAATACAGGTAATCAATCTTTCGCTAAACTTGAAAAAGAATATGATGCTAAGCTTGGTATTTATGCACTGGACACAGGTCCGAATCAAACTGTTGCTTATCATTCAGATGATCGTTTTGCGTTTGCATCTACATCTAAATCATTAGCTGTGGGCGCTCTTTTACACAAGAACTCATTAGAAGCTCTTGATCAAAGGATTACGTATACTCATGAAGATCTTTCTAATTATAATCCAATTACTGAAAAGCATGTTGATACAGGAATGACGTTAAAAGAACTTGCAGATGCTTCTGTTCGATATAGTGACAGCACAGCACATAATTTGATTCTTAAACAGTTAGGGGGGCCCTCTGAATTTGAAAAAATCTTGAGAGAAATGGGAGATACTGTTACTACTTCAGAACGATTTGAACCTGAATTAAATGAAGTGCATCCAGGAGAAACACATGATACCAGTACACCAGAAGCGATAGCTAAGACACTTCAATCATTTACATTAGGAACTGCACTTCCAATAGAAAAACGTGAACTATTAGTAGATTGGATGAAGAGAAATACAACTGGAGATAAATTGATTCGTGCGGGCGTACCAAAAGGATGGGAAGTAGCTGATAAAACAGGCGCGGGATCTTACGGAACAAGAAATGATATCGCAATTATTTGGCCACCAAATAAAAAGCCGATTGTTCTTGCTATACTTTCTAATCATGATAAAGAAGATGCTAAATACGATGATAAACTTATTGCAGACGCAACCAAAGTCGTGTTAAATACCTTAAAAGCTATGGAATAAAGGATAATAGGTTGAAAGTTTTCTATTTTGGCGGGTGTTTTCTCTAGTAGGGGTTGTACCGTATTTTCATCAACTAAAAATTTAATAGTGTCTCAAAAACGAAATTTGGTGCTCCCCCTAAAACATCTGGACTATAATAGCCAATTAAAAAATGCAAACAAAACGACCCTTAATCAGTCGTTTTGTTTGCATTTCCTTTTTCTAAAACCACAGAAAAGATAAGTACTATAGTTAACAGCATAATAAACCTTACTTCACTTCCGTCACTTACAAAAAATGAATATAAAGTATAAATTAAAATTAATATTCCGTAAATAATTTTGTGCAATGTACTCCCTCCTTTTTGCCGTATATATTTTAGTATAAAAGTTTGATTCAAGCCCTATATCCAAATGAAAATAAAAATACTTTTCTCTTGTTAATTTATCTATTTTCTTTTTATAACTCAAACTTCTTCGAATCGTACTTTTCTAGAGTTTGCTGCAATTCATCTTGTTCATATGGAATATGCTTATCTGTCTGTATATCTTCAACATTTGCTCCACCTGCTAATAATCTCCTGTACATAAAAGAGTGCCCTGTTAATACTGGTTTAATCATTTTGTATCGCCCTCCTTTTGTTTGATTATTTGTATCATAAAACAAGTATCTGAAGTTGATATGTAGTCTATCTAGAGTGTATGTAAATTTAGAAAATCTCTAATAAAATGTTTGTATTGTAACGTTACCACCAAAACTATTGCCCTAAACACCATGATTTGAAGAGATAGACCCCCATGTTCTAGTCTCAATTCCTCCTACAGTTCTATATTCAGTAAAACTGGTTAATCCCTATAATATAAAAAGAGCACCACTTTTTGGATGCTCCTCGTTATAACTATATATTATTTAATTTCCTTCTTTTTCTGGTACCATTTTTCCTTCTTGAGAATCTGTACCTTCTGTTCTTTCAACTGTTTTTGCATATTCTGGTTTCTCAGGGGATCCCATTTCCAATCCTGGTTGAGAATCTGTACCTTCTTTTGTTGGTACCATTTTTCCTTCTTGAGAACCTGTACCCTCTGTTCTTTCAACAGTTTTTGCGTTTCCTTTAGGAGTTGCTGGCACTGCATCTTTAGGTAAGTCAAAGTTTTGTGAGAAAGACGTTGTTCCATCTGCACTCTGTGTAATTACTTGATTTGAACTACCTTCATTTGACTTTAAATTGTCCATTTTCGCATCATCTGCACCTCCCGCTACCAATCCTGTACTTAAAAGCGCTCCTGCTAATAATGTTTTAATCATTTTTCATTACCTCCTGTTTATTTGTAATATTCATCAAAAAAGTATCTAGAGTTAATGTTTTAGTCATTATCTTTATCTACTTGCTTTTTGATTACATTTAGCATAAGACAAGAATCTATAGTTGATATGGACTGTATCTGGAGATTATGTAAAGAAAAATGGATGATCCATTGTATATCCTAATGGATGCTTAGACAAGATTGAAACTTTATATGAGTTTGAACAATTGAGTTCCCCTTTGTTTTTGGGTGTGAGGTTTTTAGCTGGAGTGGAGCGAGGGACTAACCTTTTCTAATATGAAAGCAAACTTTTTATTATTAGTTTACATTCATTCCCCCTTAAATAATGACTTCTCAACAATTCCCTTGATATCCTCAATTTATATAACAGCAGATTTACAATATTAAATATCTATCAATATGATTTATTCTATTGATAGATATTTAATTAATTTTACACTTCAACTAAGGCTTACAAATATCTCGTATGACTTATCTCAAAATCCTTATCGATGTTAAAGTTATTCATTTTTAAGACTAGAAACAAATTAATATTGTGAATTCACATTTTAGGGGTACTACCCCATACCCATCAACTTAAGAATTCAGAATTACCCCGAAACGAAAAAATGAGTTTTTTTGTTTCAAGTTAGTACAAAATTTCGTTCTGGGGGTACTATAAAATTTTAGTTTGATAGCGATGTGACGCTACCCCTATAAAGGTATAGTTTTCGTACTTTCATATACAATCATGTCACTTAAGTAATGTGAGCGTCGCTGCTATTACATTGTCGACAAATGAACGTTGGGGGCGAGATTTCATCATAACCGTTAGACCGATTAACGCTACAATCAGTGCCTGTGCCAAAGACTTTGCATCTGTGTTGACTTCCAGCTCACCTGATTGGATTCCTCGTTCGATCGTCTCCTGAAAAATGACAGCGAGGTACATTTGATGTTCTCTGGTCAAAATTTCAAATCTCTCATCATGAGGTGCTAATTCAACCATTGTATTGATACAAAAACAACCTTTACTAAGATCACCCGCGTATTCTTCATTGACGACATCCGCAAAGAAAATAGAAAATGACTCTTTTACAGAGGAGTGACTTTGAAGCCTATTTCGTACATCAGATGCCCGAGACATTGTATATCTACGAAGTGCGGCTTCAAACAATTCTTTCTTATCTCCAAAAGCCGAATAAATACTAGGGCGTTGAATGCCCATTCTAGAAGTAAGATCACTTAATGAGGTAGCCTCATATCCCTTCTCCCAAAATAGCTGCATTGCTGCATCTAAAACTTGATCCTCATCAAATTCACGAGTTCTTGCCATTAAGAATTCTCCTTCTCAAACTTCGATTTTATTAATTGTTTTAGGATAGGTGTGTAGGTAATTACAATTGTTTTTCATTACCAAACAGTATGTAATTATTATATAATTAGCCATTATTTATGTCAAATCAAGCTCCATTCATTTAATGTAACATAAACTTTAGTGCAAAAATCGTTGACATCACGAATGAGACTAAGTTATATTTACCAGTAATTATATTGTACCGAACGGTATGTTATGATTAAAAATCTAATGTGATTGGAGGTTAAGGTATGTTTAAAACAGAGACAGATATAGAAGATGATCCACTCTACACTAAGATAAGTCATAAATCTTCCATAACAAAACCTAATTTGAATCAACAGCCATCCATGTCTCACGCTTTGGCATTATTGTTTGCGACTGCCTGTGGAATGTCTGTTGCCAATATTTACTTTGCACAGCCGTTGCTTGATCAACTATCTAATGAGTTTAGTATTAACCATTCCATTATTGGTGTTGTTATTACCGTTACACAAATTTTTTATGGAGTGGGCTTACTGCTACTCGTACCGCTTGGAGATTTGCTAAACCAGCGACGTCTAATTGTCGGTCAGATGCTATTATCTACAACAGCTCTGGTTATAGTTGGTACTGCTTCCTCCAGCATGGTACTTTTCGCAGGTATGGCTTTGGTGGGTCTGCTTGCAGTTGTGACACAGACTCTCGTGGCGTTTGCAGCGACCATCGCTCCCCCTACAGAAAGAGGACGTGTCGTTGGAATTGTAACAAGTGGGATAGTTATTGGCATACTTCTCGCACGCACTTTTGCTGGTATATTAACAGATGTTGCGGGATGGCGTTCTGTATATCTATTTTCTGCTGCGCTCATGCTTTTGATGGTTTTTATGTTTATAAAGATGTTGCCCAATGTTAAGCGCGAGGTAAAATCGCTATCCTACCCTGAGTTGATTAGATCGGTGCTTACTTTATTTATTCAAGAACGAACGTTACGTGTTCGCTCCATTCTAGCCATGCTGATTTTTGCTGATTTCAGCATTTTGTGGACTTCACTAGTACTGCCACTTAGTACACCGCCAATTGCTCTATCTCATAGTGCAATTGGCGCATTCGGTCTTGTAGGTGTGGCTGGAGCCTTAGCTGCGGCACGGGCAGGGAAATGGGCCGATCAAGGTTACGGACAACGAACGACAGGTATTGCTTTAGCTCTATTATTGATTTCCTGGTTGTTCATCAGTTATATAGAGCAGTCATTAATCGCATTAGTGATAGGGATAGTTCTACTTGATTTGGCCGTACAGGCAATACATGTCACGAATCAAACCATGATCCTTCCATTGCATACAGAAGCACGGAGTCGACTTACTGCTGGATATATGGTGTTTTATTCTATCGGCAGTGCTGGTGGTTCAATTGCTTCGACTCAAATATACGCACACTTTGGCTGGGGAGGGGTTTCCTTACTCGGAGCCTCTGTCAGTGCTTTCGCTCTTCTTTTTTGGGCTATGACCAGACGAGTTAAGATTTCATGAAATAAACGTGTGTTAGCCAATATGAGAAACACGTTACTACTATAAAGGAAATGATTAATTTTTTTGACTTAAAATCTAATTGAACTAGGAGAGATGACAAATGGAAATAGGGATTACGTCTTTTGTAGAAACGAAACCAGATGTACATAGTGGTGAAGTGATAAGTCACGCACAGCGATTGCGTGAAGTTGTTGAAGAAATCGTTCTTGCTGATCAAGTAGGACTTGATGTGTTTGGTGTTGGTGAGCACCATAGGAAGGATTATGCAGCATCCTCTCCAGCGATGGTTCTATCAGCGGCGGCACCACAAACGAAAAAGATACGGCTAGCGAGTGCAGTAACTGTACTTTCTTCAGCTGATCCTGTGCGCGTTTTTCAGGATTTTTCTACACTGGATGGCATTTCAAATGGACGCGCAGAGATTATGGCGGGTCGTGGTTCCTTTATCGAATCTTTTCCATTGTTTGGCTATAACATGAAGGACTATGAAGAGCTGTTTGAAGAACATTTGGACCTACTTCTCAAAATACGTCAGTCCGAAAAAGTGACTTGGGAAGGCGGACATCGACCAGCAATCAATAATTTAGGTGTGTATCCAAGACCTGTTCAAAATCCTTTACCGATATGGGTTGGTAGCGGTGGAAATCAGGAGTCTGCTATCCGTGCCGGTTTTCTGGGATTACCACTTATGCTGGCGATTATTGGTGGTAGCCCAATGCACTTTGCACGAATTGTACAGCTATATAAGAAAGCGGCGGCTCACGCTGGCCATGATGTATCAAAACTTCAGGTGGGATCTCATTCGATTGGATTTGTTGGAGAAAATACGGAATTGGCAGCAGATACATTTTTCCCGTCCACTCAGGCAGGCATGAATAAACTTGGTAAAGAGCGGGGGTGGCCTTATTATGATCGTTCCAGCTTTGATGCTGCACGAAGTTTTGAAGGGGCATTGTATGTTGGTGATCCAGATACAGTCGCCGAAAAAATCATCCATCTTCGTAAGCATGTAGGGATTACACGCTTTATGATGTATGTACCATTAAGTACCATGCCACATGATCAAGTCATGCGTGCCATAGAATTGCTTGGAACAGAAGTTGCCCCTCGTGTAAGAGAGGAAATTGCCAAATGGGAGGCTGAAGGAGAACAGGAGACACATCTATTCCGTTAATTATTCCACAAGGATTGCATCAAGTCTCATTATTTAACTGGAGGAATTTATATGAAAATTGACAGTCGAGTATTACCAGAATTAAAACAGGCTTTCTCACAATTTCCAGGCTTTCAATTAGAGGGGGATTTAGAGGCGAGTCGAAGTCTCTTGTCGAATCCACATTTGGAAAAATCAGAGCTTGTACACATGACCAAGCGAATGATTCCTGGCGCTGCTGGCGAGATGTTAGTTAAAATTTACGAACCCGTTGAGAACAATCTTGATAAACTTCCAGCTATGCTGTGGATTCACGGTGGCGGATACGTAATGGGACACCCCGATATGGACGATGTTTTGTGTGAACGCTTTGTTCAGAATGCTAAATGCGTTGTTGTGTCTGTCGATTATCGACTTGCTCCCGAACATCCTTATCCAGCGGCTATCGAAGATTGTTATGCAGGCTTGGTTTGGATGACAAATGAGGCAGACTCGCTGGGCATTGATGTGAATCGAGTTGCGATCGCCGGTGCAAGTGGAGGCGGTGGACTAACCGCAGCGCTTGCGTTAATGGCTCGGGATAAAAGAGGTCCATCTATTATATTCCAGATGCCGCTGTATCCGATGCTTGACAACCGCAACATAACACCATCAAGCTATGAGATTACAGAAGACCACGCAACATGGAATAGAGCAAACAATTTGACGGCTTGGAGTATGTACTTGGGCAAGGAGAAAGATTCCAACGAGCTATCTCCCTATGCCGTACCTTCGAGAGCAGAAAACTTAGCCGGGCTACCGCCAACTTATACATGTGTAGGTCAACTCGATTTATTTCGAGATGAAACCATTGAATATGTAACACGACTTGCACAAGCAGGCGTAGACGTTGAATTTCACCTCTACCCCGGCTGCTTCCATTGCTTTGAAGTATTTGTGCCTGAAGCCGTAGTAAGTCAGCGTGCCAGTCAGAATTATTTTGATGCGATGGCACGGGCACTTCATCCATAATTTATCTTGGCTCAGTCATCAGAGTGTTCAACTGAAGGCATGAGTGATAGCTCTAGGTTTATTCGATGAGCAAAGATTACAGGACGAAGTACAAATAGTGCCACCATATACTTTGAATTTTGCACCTTACTCATTGATTTAAAAACAGTAAATACTTCAAAGTTTGAATAGCTAACCAAGGTTTCAAAATAATGCAGTACGAGAGGTCACCTTGAAAAAGGTGGCCTCTCAAAATGAGTTTAAGCCTAGCAACAAAAGAAATCCCTCTAAAATGATTGTTATATATGATCGAAAATGTAGAATGAAATTGAAGATAAAAAACACTTTTAGGAGGTTATCATGACATTTGATGAATTGAAAAAAAACAAACCAACAACCTCATGGGTTGAGTATGATGAAGATGGGGAATTTTTCACTGAAGAAAATATAAGTGCAACAAATAAGGTTCTTGACACTTACATTAACAATTTACAGCAATTAGGTGAGAATCCAACCGAAGTCGAAGTAATGCAAGTCGTTAAAGAGGTCGTTATTAAAATAAATGAATTAAATATCGAACATGACCATTTTATCGAAACGTTGGAAAGAGAAGATCTCTATGAATTTATCGATACAGCCGCAAGAATAGCTGGCTTAGAATCCGAAGAAGATATAACAGAAGAATGGCGAGAATGGTAAAAAAGTTGCACCTCTATTTGTTAGAGGTGCAACTTTTTTCATACGCCAATTGAATTCATGATTTGATACCACCAAAAGGCAGTCTCTCTCAAAACTCAATCCTCTCCCCAACTCCGTGCTCCACCGCTCTCTCATACAAATACTTCGCAACGATAATATCCACTACCGCCAAACCAACTGATTTGAAAATAGTAATCTCTTCGTCGTTTTCACGGCCGGCTTTTTCGCCACTTATAATTTGACCAAGTTCGGCATGGATGTTGCTTGCTTCAAATAGACCTTCTTTTATTGGAACTTGAAGGTCACCTGTTTCTTCTAGTGCTGCTTCTTTTGATTCGACTACTACTTTGTTAGCGCCCGCGATGGCGTGGGATGGTAGTTCTTGCATGCTTGGCCTGAATGAGCCGACGGCGTTTATATGGACGCCTTTTTGTAGTTTTTCTGAGAAGACTGGTGTGGATGCGTTCGTAGTTGTGACGATGATGTCTGCTTCGCTTATTGCTTCATTTGCATTTGTGTGAACGTAAGCAGGTGTATTGAATCTCTCTTGTATGTATTGCGCAAATGCATACGCTTTTTCTTCTGTTCGATTGTATAAAATGACCTTTTCAATATCTCTTACCGCAAATACAGCTTCGGCAATTCCCTTCGCCTGTTCGCCTGTCCCGATGATGCATAAAGTTTTTGCGTTATGACGCGCTAAATGTTTTGTTGCTACTCCTGATAGGGCGCCTGTTCGAATCATAGTTAAATAGGATCCTTCTAAAAGTGCGAGCGGTTCTCCCGTTTGAAAGTCTGATAGCATCACAATCCCATTTATCGTTTTCTTTCCTATCTTTTTGTTCTCGGGGACTACTGTTACTACTTTTAAGCCAAGTGCCTCAAGTCCTTCCGCTACTGAAGGCATAATTAATGCCGTATTTTTCTCATTAGCAAATGGCAAGGAACCTCGTATTGGCGTGATTGTTCTTTCTGCGGAAAATTCTTTTAAAGCAAGCGCCGCGTATGCAATAACTTCGTTCATATTTACTAAATTTCTTTGTTCGTTCGCGCTTATGACTAGCATATCTTTCCACCTCCTCCTTCTATCCTAACAAAAATCCTCGATTCAAATCATCTCTCGGATCTACAACGAACTGATGAAATCCTGTAATAAATGCATTTCCCGTTACTTTCGGAACGACAGCTTCATATGTATCTACCGCTGTTACCGACAATACTTCTCCTTCGAATTTCCCATCAGTAATGCATTCATGGATGAATATTTCTCCCTTTTGCAAGGCATCTTTTTCAAAAAGAGTTGCGATTCTTGCGGAAGTTCCTGTACCGCAAGGAGAACGGTCCACTTGCCCATCAGCAAAGATCGTTACATTTCGTAAAGTTGCATCTTTCTCTTTCGGTTCATCTGAGAAAATAACGCCGTATATTCCTTTTAAACCTTCTTCAAGTGGGTGCTTCACTTCCATTCGGCTCTCAATGTAATGCTTAATTTTACCGCCCCACGTCTGAATAGCAGGTAAATCGTTGAAATCAACTTTCAAACCAAATTCTTTACTATCTACTACAGCGTAAAAAGCTCCGCCAAACGCGATATCTACTTGAAATTCATAGTTATCTATTTTAATAGGAACGTCTTTTTTGTATACAAATGAAGGGACGTTTTCAAATGATACTGACTCTACTTCGCTCCCGTTATATTTTGCGTACGCGACCACTTCGCCAGCAGGGCTATCAATAATGAACTTTTGTTTCTCACCTGTCACTTCAAACATACCTGTTTCAATTCCAACTGTAATAACAGCAATAATGCCGTGCCCACACATCGTACTCCAGCCTTCATTGTGCATAAATAACACGCCAAAATCAGCGTGATCACTTGCCGGCGGAGTAATGATACAACCGTACATGCCGTGATGCCCTCTCGGTTCATACATAAGAATTTCGCGAAGATGATCTAAATGTTCCATACAGTATGCACGTCTTTCTAGCTGCGTTTCTCCTTTTATTTCTGGCACGCCGCCTGTAATAATTCGAAGCGGCTCTCCAGCTACGTGCGCATCAATTGTCGTATACACTTTACTAACCTTCATTTCTATCTCTCCCCTATATGTTGATACTATTTTCATTGCAAATATCATGCCAACGCGTAGGGGGATAAATTTGTATACATTATTAAAAAAACATACACTACTGTCTATTTTTTTATACACGGTCCAAGAGCTATTTTATGGAACACCTTGATACAGCCAGGCTTATTATTTTCAATGGAAAGTTACTTCCCCCCTCAACATATACTGTTCAAAAGCAAAAGGAAGTGATCCCATGTATTACGGAACAAAAGGCTGGTACGTAGCTGAACTAAAAAAATTAGGCGTGCGTTACCATGAAGGAAGAAAACTAGAAAGTTACCGCGGACATGTCTTACGTAATTTACTAACTGCAGAACAAGAGAAGACAAAAAAAGAGTAATCTGTTATCGAGTGCTTCTCGGCATTTATCAACGATTCAACAATTCCCGCCAAATGACTCCTCCATTCCACCAACCAATCACACATTCATACAAAGAAAAAAAAGGTCACCCAAACGGGTGACCTTCCTTTCTTATTCACAAACAAGAATTTGTCTAGTAAATGATCCTTTTCTTGTAATACAGCGATCTGTAATTTCCAATCCTGCTTCATGAATCATGTCGTCCATCGTTTCCATCGTGACAACGACTACCTTTTTAGCGATGCGGCGCGCGCTTGAAAGAATTGAGAATTGGTCTTCTGGTGTTGCATGCGTAAATAAGTCGTACGGCATATCGATAATGGCAACGTCGTAGTTCTCCGTAATTTCCTCAATTGGACCTATTGTTACTGTCCCTTCAAATCCGAAATGTGCGATGTTTTTTCTCGTTCCAAGAACTACAAGTGGATTAATATCTCTACCAACGATGTTAATCCCCATAGAAAGTGCTTCTACTACTACTGTTCCAATACCGCAGCACGGGTCAATCGCTCGTACTCCCTCTGGATTTGGTACAGCAATATTAGCAACGGATCTCGCAACACGTGTGCTAAGAGATGTCGAGTAGCTATGCGGTTTTTTTATGTGATGATACCAAACTGGTTCACTTTCTACATAGTGCCCGAAGTACCAGCGTCCTCCAAGAGGAACAATCCCGAATACACGCTCTGGATTACGAACATCCGCTTCTCCTTCAATATGCATGCCGAGGTCTCGTTCAATGAGACGTCTTTCCCCATATTCAATTTTATTTTCTTTGCCAAGATCATTGATTTTAACGAAGATAACTTTAAACGACGCCCCCGCCAAATCAATTTGTTCCACTTGTTTTAGAATACTTTCTAAGTCGTCTCCTTCATACATAACCTCAACGCGCTCTTTAATAAATGCACTTCTACTCGGTTCAATTTTGACATCACTTTTCAAAATATTAACGTGAGACTCCATTCCAAAGAACGAGCGCATTTCCAAGTAACATAAAGCACGCTCCTCCTCGCGAAATGCATACGTATATATACATGCAGGTGTTTTACTATGATTATTCAATCTATGATCATCCTCTATATCGTTATAATTACAATTGCTATAATACTTTTTCATAAAATTAAATGATATCACATGCCGGAAATAAAGAGAAACCCTAATAAATAAAAAGAGACTGCCTATTGGCAATCTCTTTTTATTTATTAACGGAAAGAAGATACGCTATTACCCTTTGCTTCGTAATAATCTAAAATACCTTGATAAATCGCTTCTGCTGCATCTTGTCTCTGCTTTGGTGTAGCAATTTTATCTGCATCACTTTTATTATCTACAAATGCTAATTCTGTTAATACAGCTGGCATTGTATTTTCTCTAGTTACATATAAGTCCTGATGTTTCACACCACGATCTTTTGTTCCAAGTGCTGCTACAAGGCGGGCTTGAATTTTTTTTGCTAATAAAATACTGTCTTGTACATGTGGATTCGTTGCTCTTGGCGCTGCTGACTTATAATATAATGTTTCTGTACCATATCCATCTTTTTCTTTAGAACCATTAGCATGAATACTTACAAAAATATCTCCATTATTTTTCTGAGCAAACTCTACACGTTTCTTTAATGAATTAGGACCACTTGTTCCTGGGCGTGTATCATCTGTACGAGTGAACATAACAGTAAATGGTGCCTTTTTCTCAAATATTTTCTGTAATCGTAATGATACGTCCAATACTGTTTCGCTTTCTTTCTCATAATAACCAGGATTACCCGAGTCAATTCCACCGTGACCTGGATCAATAATAATCGCTTTACCTTCTAGGAAGTTCTCTTGTTTTACTGGGTTTAATTGGTTTTTATCAACCCACTGGAAACCACTATTTGTACGGATACGAATCCAGCTATCTTTTTCTTCAATAACCGTTACTGTTTGTGCTCCATATTTCCCTACCACTTTAGAAGAATGTGAAGCTTCTGCATATGCAGTAAACCCTTCAGTAATAGCTTCTGTTTTTTCTTTTAAAGGTGTCCATTTCTCACCTTTGTTCGTTACAATTTTAATCCATCCATCTCGCTCTTCTTTTACTACAACTTTTTGTGGATCATGTTGCATGTCAGTGATTCCTGAAGATAAAGAAGGTTGATGATATGTAATGAACTTACGATCTATATACATTTCCTTCGTTGTTTCTTCTGGTTTGCTCGTATTATCATTATTTTTCTTTAGCTTGTCCGCTTTATACGTCATTTGCGCTGCTTGCTCACGTGGTATAGAAAGATCCGGGCTCCAAATTGTCTTCCCAGTACCAGCAGAAATCTCTAACGCTACCAAAATATTTGCTGCTTCTTTACCGAAATGACCTTCTAAATCAGTAAATGGATTCGTGATTGGGGCTGGTACTAAACCTTTTAATTTATAAGCCTTAACAAGCATAGAAGCCATTTCAGCACGCGTTACTTTTCCATCAGGATCAAATACGCCTGCTCCTCGGCCTGCAATAATATTTTCTTTTTCAATTGCTGCAATATACTGAGTTGCCCAATGATTTTTTGAATCATTAAAAGATGGTTTCCCAGCTGGATCCACTTTTAATCCAATTGCTTTCGCTATAATTGTCGCTGCTTCCGCACGTGTTAAAAGACCCTTTGGCGCAAACGTATCACTTGTCATACCGCTAATTACATCTCGCTCTACTAAATAGTAAATTGCGTCTTTTGCAAATGAGTCGTCTCGAACATCTGAAAACTTCTTCGTTTCTGCTAAACTACTAACTGGATAAGCTAGTAAACTTGCTGCTAACATACCTGCAGCGATTGCTTTGTACTTCATGAAAAACAAATCTCCTCTCGAAACCTCACATTATAAAGTTCTCTTAATCAAACTAATATTAAAAATATTAATTGGTAAATAACTCCTATAATAGTTTATAACATTCTATCACTGTAGTAAATACGTTTCCTACTCATATTATTAAAGATGAATATATAAGGAACAATAAATATATATATAAATTTCAAAAAGCGAATCATTACCCACCAAACAATTCGCCCCAAAATGAAAAGCTGATTAAAAATAATATTTTTAATCAGCCCTCTCTATTTTCTATGAAATTATTCTTCAATTAAATCGGACATTACATATGCATATACTAATGCTTCTGTATGTGCAATCGAACTTTCATGTGTACGCTCAAACGCATGAGAAGAATCAATACCCGCTCCAATTAATGCATGTTTCACATCAAATCCAGCGTGAATCGCAGCTGAGGCATCCGATCCATAGTACGGATAAATATCTACTTTATATTCGATATTATTCGTTTTCGCAAGCTCTACTAAATGTTTACGCAGTGCATAATGATACGGACCACTAGAGTCTTTTGCACAAATAGATACTGTATATTCGTCAGATGCTTGTCCATCACCTAACGCTCCCATATCAACCGCTAAATACTCAACCGTTTCTTCTGGAATGTTAGAGTTACCACCGTATCCAATCTCTTCATTGTTAGAAATTAAGAAATGAGTTGTATATGGTAATGTTACGTTTTCGTCTTGTAATCTTTTAATTAATTTTAATAGAATCGCAACACTTACTTTGTCATCTAAATGACGTGATTTTATGTATCCACTGTCTGTAATTTGAACGCGCGGATCGAATGAAACGAAGTCTCCTACTTCAATTCCTAATTCGCGCACTTCATCAGCTGAAAATACACGCTCATCAATACGAACCTCAATATTTTTCTCATCTCGTTTCGCTTCACCTGCATCTTTATATACATGCACAGATGTTTGATGCATTAAAATCGTTCCTGTATACGTCTTACCGCTTGATGTTTCAATTTCGCAATATTCCCCTTCTACAGAGTTCCAGCGAAATCCACCAATCATGGAAAGACTCAGACGACCGTCAGATTTAATTTCTTTCACCATCGCCCCTAACGTATCAACGTGTGCCGTTAATAAACGGTGCTGTGCATCATTTTTCCCTTTTACCGTTAAAATGAGAGCGCCTTTATTGTTACGCTTCGTTTCTACGTTCCATTCACTTACATAGTTTTCAATAAAACGAATGATTTTCTCTGTATTTCCAGACGGACTCGGAATAGAGACAAGCTCCTTAATCAGTTCCATCGTTTCTTTCGTATGATGTGCCATTGTCGTTTCCTCCTCATTTTCTCTACTATTCAGTATACCGAATTTACTATAAATCCTCTACTAATATAGTTTAATTTTCTAAATTATATTAAAATTCACTTTAACAAAAAAAACATAGCGTTATTCATGAACACTATGCTTTCTATCAAACTATTCTTCTGACACATCTAATAAATAAATGCCTCTTTCAAACCCACCGCGCTCTATTTCTTTTTGCTTTCGTAGACGTTCTACGTCTTCAATCGTTGCACCTTCTGCACGCGCTAATGAGATAATTACTTCCAGTGCATCCGCAAGAGAATCAAGCGCATGTTCACGCTCTTTCATGGAAGCAAATTCACGAATTTCTTCCGTTCCAATTTTCGCTAAAGCTTGTATGTATGCGTGTCCTGTTAAATTTTGTGCTGTATATGTTTTTCCAGACATCAAAATCTTCTCTGGAACACGGTCTCTTACTAACTTGTTATATGCTGACATTATTCATCCTCCTATGTTTAATAACATCCGAGCTCTGCTTTATAGAAAAACCATTTTTTCTTCACGCACGCACTAAGCATATCAATTCCTGATCCATGTGCCCTTACGTGTGGAAAGAAATAGTGCTCTGATTCTTCTTCCTTACCATATAAAGTTTGGTACGCAGCTGGAATTGCTTCTTTTTTCACATCTTTTTCTTTCGTCACTTCGCCAGAAAATGCAACGCTTGGATGTCCTTCAAAAAACAAAGCAGTTCGTACCGCCATAGATGGTGTACTATGCAAAGCATAATACGCTATGACAATTATGCCGATAATGCCTATAATTTTTTTCATTCATTACTCCTTAAAAAAAGTGCTAACACAATTATACTAAAATGTGTTAGCACTTTCTCCCCTTTACCTTAAATTAACCAGCAGTAAAACTACCACTATACTTTATTCCCCTTTAAATGCTGGCAAACGTTTTTCTAAAAATGCAGCAATACCTTCTTTATGATCCGCTGTTTGTCTCATCGCATATTGGCCGCGTTTTTCAAGTTGCAACGTTTGTTCTAAATTAGAGCGATTTACTTCACATAAAATTTGCTTCGTTTGAATCATCGCTTTAATCGGCTTTTGTGACCATTCACTAATTTTTTGCTTCACAGCCGTTTGGAAATCCTCGCCGATTACTTCATCAATTAAGCCGATATCAAGCGCTTCTGTTGCTGATAACTTCTTTCCTTCCCAAATAATTTGCTTCGTCATATTTTCACCGACGCGCTTTTGAAGGAAGAAATGGCCGCCGCCATCTGGAATTAAAGCGATTCCAATAAAGTTCATCGCAATAACGGATGAAATATCCGCCATCACATAGTCCGCTGTTAACGCAATACTTAATCCAAGACCAGCAGTTGGTCCATGAATAGCACTAATAACAAGCTTCGGCATCGTATATAAAGTCACGACAACTTCAGAAATAGTATTCATAATACCATCAAACTTGCTTTCATCATTACTTGAAAGCATCGATTTAATATCTCCACCCGCAGAAAAACCACGGCCGTTCCCGCATAACACTACAATATGCGCCGAACTCTCCGCTACTTCTTTCAGTTTTTGTAATAACTCTTTTAACGTTGGCTCATCTAATGCATTTAACACCTCTGGGCGATTGACCATAATCGTTGCAACGTGCCCTTCATATTTCACAATGACAGATTCTGTTTTACTTGTTACTTCCATTATATATACCCCTCTTTTCTACATAAAGATTATACTTATATAATTATAGAAAGCAGGTGAAAAACCCTTCTTTTTTCTTAATTTTCTGTCTAATAATTGCGTAATTTGTATATAGCCTCGTATAAAACATACAATTCCGTTGAAAAATATAGCAATTAAAGTCGGTTTATCCATACTTTTCATCTATTTACCATTACAATGAAATGGTGTATTCTTAAGTTTGATATAAAAAATTAAATATAGAAATTCATTCTCCTTCCTATTAATATAGAGGTGCTGAAATAAAGGAATGAAGAAATGGAGGAACATATGGTTACTAAGTTAAAACAGACGGATAACTACTTCCCGCATTTCCTACTGCTATTCATTGTGTTTCAACCAATTTTAGATTTATTAACGTCTTTTTCAATCTATGTATTACACATGAGCGCAACAGTCGGAATCGTAGTCCGCTTCGCCTTTATGCTTCTTGCATTAGGTTATCTACTTCTTCATCATAAACAACAAGGTGCAAAAAAGTATATTCTCTACTTATGTCTCTTTGGCATCGTACTCGCAATCGGCCTTGTGAATAATTTAATGGTCAAATCTCCAGTTTCATTTGGAGAAGAAGTGAAATTTATTTTGAAAAGTGTATATCCAATTGTACTACTGTTTGGATATATTATCGCACTAAAAGAATTAAAAAATAACGAATATGCGTTTCATAAAATCATTACGTATTTCTTATATGCAACGTTAATTTTAAGTATTTCAATCATTGCGGCTATGGCAACTGGTACAGATTTCCCAAGCTATCCGAACTCAAAGATTGGTTCAAGAGGATGGTTCTTTGCTGGAAATGATTTAAGTTCCATTTTCGCAATTATGTTCCCAATTGTTGTCTTATACTCGGTTCATAAAACAACTTCTTTCTCAAAAGTGTATTACTGGATTCCAACTGTACTTGCGATGTATGCAAGCATTATGATTGGAACGAAAGTAGGCTATGGTGCCATCGTTATTACACTTGGTATCGCCCTTTTCTTCTTATTCATTGAATACATGGTACATCGTAAAAAAGAAGGAAAAGGATTCACATATCTTGTAAACACAGTTGTTGCTGCTGTCGTATTAGGAGGGTTACTCGTACTTACACCGCAAACTCCTATCGCAAAAAACATGAGCATCCACTTACAAATATATGAATACAAAAAATCAGTACAAGACGAAAAAGACCGAAAAGAAGGAAAAGTAGTTACAGATGAAGAACATAAGCAAGGCGAACTAACAGACTCTGAAATGAAAAGTTTAATTTACAGTGATCGCGACAAATTTTTAAAAGTATACAAACAATACTATAAAGAAGCACCACTATCTCAAAAACTATTTGGAATGGGATACGCCGGTAACTATACAACGAAAATGAAATTGGTCGAAATGGACTTCCACGACCTATTCTTCGCATTTGGTATTGTCGGCTTCCTTATGTACTTACTGCCACTTCTTTATTTCGGTATAAAAATATTCATTCGCATCATCACAAACTTCAAGAAACTATTTAGCGTAAAACATATGCTATTAGCTAGTACACTCGTCCTATCACTCGGAATCGGCTTTATGTCCGGGCACGTATTAACAGCGCCTGCCGTAAGTATATTCTTTACTGTCATACTTGCTTACATGGTTGTTGATTTGGAAATTGAATAACAAAAAGAAGGTGCTCCAAAGAGTCAGTTACACTGGCTTTTGGAGCACCTTTTTATCCTTATAAATAGAAAAAATAAAAAGCGTTCAAAAGTAGCTATTCAGCTACCTTTGAAACGCTTTTTTTATCATTATATATTACTTAATGATGTTTTTAACAGTAATGCTTTCGAAAGCAGCTAGTGGGTTACCTTTTTCATCAGTAACTTTAACGCCGTCTTTATTAGGTTTTACTGTAAGTGTTTTAGCAAGTTCTTTGCTGTCTAATGCACGATCAAACGTGTATTTAACTGTAGAACCTTCTACTTTAGGTTCCCCTACAGTAATTTTTGTTTCTAGCTCAGCAACATTTTTTCCATCAAGAAGAACGATGAAGTCTGCAGCGTCAACATTCGTAACAGCTTCGCTGAAAGTAATCTCTAAATCTTTACCATTTTTAAGCTCAGCTTTTTCTACTGTTGGAGCTACGTTTTCAGTAAGTTCAACGTATAGATTAGCATTTTCACCAGCTTTTGCTTCTACAGATTTCGTGCTATCTTTAACACCGTTTACAGATACAGCATATTTACCAGTAGCTTCTACTGAATTAGCTTTTAATGTAAGTTTTACTGTAGCTTCTTTAGCTTCATTTTTAGTTAATACAGCTTTTTCTACTTTTGCACCTTCGATTGCATAGTTTGCTGCATTTGTAGCTGAAGCGCCGTCAACTTGACCAGCAAATGTAATGATTACTTCATTTTTTGTAGTCTCAGGAGCTACGCTGTAAGTAAGTTCTTTAACTTCATCTTTAACTGTACCTACATCAAAAGTAAGTGATTTTGCTTTTGTTGCATTAGCAGAAGCATCTGTAGTAAATCCTGCACCTAAATCAACTGTCCATTTTCCAGTTGCTAATTTTGATAAATCAATTTTAACAACTTTTTTGTTTTTGCTATCTACTGCAGCTGTAACATCAAAGTTAGGCGTTGTAGTTACATAATCCTTAATTACAGTACCTGCTTCTGGAAGTTTTGTAGTATCTAATTTTACATCTTCATTGTAAGTTAATACAAGAACTTGTTTTTTATCTTCAGTTACAACTTCATGCTTAACTAGTTCTGGAGCTACTTTATCTTCTTTAAGAGTAACAATTACTTGTTTTTCATAATTTTTTTCTAATTTAGCACCGTTGCTATCAGCAGTACCAGCATTAACTACGAAATCATTAATACCATCAACTAAGTTAGCTGTTACGTAAGCAACTTTGCTGTTGTCTTTATCCATTTCAACTTTCTCTACTTTTTTACCGTTTACAGTGATACCCTTATCTGTCTCACCTTTTGCCTCTAATGCTGTTGCTGTAAAGTCTTTAGAGAATGTTACTTTTAATTGGTTGTTAGAAACAGCTTCTACACCTGTTACTTTTGGTGCAGTTTTATCGATCGCTTGTTTTTTCATTTTTACTTTTGCTGGGTTTGGAGAAATTAAGTTACCAGCAAAGTCAGTAGCACCAACGATTGTTACTACAACTTCAGTGTTTTCTTTAACGTCAGCTAGATTAATAAGTACAAAATCTTGACCTTCTTTAAATTTGTTATCTTCGTCAGTAAATACAGCAGCACCTTGCGTACCAGTTACATTACCAACTGTTTTAATTGGCTCAGAGAATAAAACTTTAGCAGTGTTTGCATTTACATATTCTACACCTTTAACTTCTGGGCGAGCTGTATCTGTATAAGTAAGAGTTTGTGAATGTCTAGCAGTTTTCACTTTAGCATCTGCTTTCGTTGCAACAGGTTCTACAACTAACACAGCATCTTTAGCACCGTTTAATTCAGCGAAAGTTACCACAACTGTTTTGTTGTCGCTAGAAACTTTAACGTCTGTAGCGGCTTTATTGTTTAAAATGAACAATTCTGGTTTAACTTCATCTTTGTTAAGTTCAGTACCGAATTTAACTTCTACTTGTTTAGCATTGATTGGAGTTGCAGAAACAACTTTTGCTTCTGGTTGTTTGTTGTAGTTCATTGCATTGTAAATGAACTGAGCAGCTTCCTCACGAGATACAACTTTGTTTGGTTGGAATGTGCCATCACCGTAACCAGAGATAAGACCTAGGCTTGCAAGAGTCTCGATTGAAGATTTTGCAGTTGCCCAAGATAAACCATCGATGTCATTGAAAGTTTTCTTGTTGTTTTCATCAGCTTTGAAGCCGTATGCGTTAACAAGAATTTGTGCCATTTGTGCACGAGTTAACTGATCTTTTGGTCCGAATTTATTGTCGCCAATACCAGCCATGATTTTGTTAGTTTCAGCAGCTGAAACGTATTTAGCATACCATTCATTTACATCTACATCTGTAAATGAAGTTTTTGTTGAATTAGGTGTAATGTCTTTCGCTTTTACCATGAAAGTAGCTACTTGAGCACGAGTTACATCTTGACCTAAACCAAATATACCGTTCTCCATACCTGAGATGATTCCTTTTGCAGCCATTTCATTGATTGCTTTTGAATACCACTGACCACTTGGAACGTCCTTAAATACGTTTTCTTGTGCAGATGCAGCAACTGGAGCTACTACTCCCGCTACCATTGCAGCTGTCATTGTACCAGCCATTAATTTGTTAAAAGACTTATTTTTTGCCATTGATTTATTTCCTCCTTGAGAAATATAATACTAGCTTTAGAAATATGTATTTGAAAAACTAGTGATTTACTAAATTCATATATTAATCTACAAACACTTTTTGAAGAATAGTAGTTTATTAGCCATAATAAATACTATCTTTTTCCAAAAAGTTAAACCATGTATATAATACGTCATAATTCTTTTTTTTAAAAGAATTTCTTATCGCATAATTCGACAAATTCAAATTCTTTGTCGAATTATATATTTATCAACTTTTCTAATATGTAAACGTATATACATCGCTTATATTTAATATACAAATAGAATTATAGCACACAATATAAATGAAATGATAATTTACACTTTTTAAAATTATCGACACTCTTCGACAATAATGCGCTTTATTTTTGTTATTTTGTCGAATTATTTGTTATTTTTTTGAATAAAGTGGGATTGTTTTCATTTTAATGTAATAAAATAACATTCATTTATTTTATTCGACAAACAAAAAGACTGATCATCTAGGTGATCAGTCTTTTTGTTTTTTTCTTTATTAGTGTTTTACGTACTCTACATTTTCTTTTGCAACATACGCTTCATTTACAGCAGGATCATCAGAAATGATTTTAACCCATGCTTGTCCATTTATCGTTTCTTCGCCTGTAATCGTAACAACTTTATTTGCCGCTAAGTTATACAGTCGTTCATTCGACGTACGAGGATCTTTTTTCGCTTCCACCTTATTCGTTACACGAGCAAGCTTATATTTGTTGTACTCTTTTTTACCTAAGTAAGAATCAAAACGGAACATATGCCCTGCTACTTTTTTACCCCAGTTTGCATCAGATGCATATTTCATATTTAAACCGCCAGCTTTATCACCTGTATATGTTGCCGTATAGCGCCAATGTCCTGGATTTAAATATCCTTCACTCATGTATACTTTTGCAGCATCTTCAATACAATCCTCTTTGGAATTGAATGTTTTACCGTTACCAAATGGATTATTATCCGTTGCATTTAAGCCAAATAAGTTATTTTTATCTCTTGCAAGATCGCTTGTTCCATATAAACTTTCATGAACTGCTAATGAATATAAGAATAATGCATTTACATTATACTTACTTTCTACTTCTTTAAATTTCTTTCCTAAACCGATTAGTGGCGAATCTGGTCTAACTGACTTTACATAACTATCTAATTGTTCTGCCGTGTACTCTGTTTTAGAACGTAATGATACGTAATTAAAATATTGATAGAACGTTTCATTTCCGAATGTTTTTCCATCTACACTATACATTGATTGTCCTTGCTTCATGAACGAAGGGGCTGCACCAAATCTATATTCTGTATATCCAGGTGAGCTTGTATTATACGTGAAATATCTGTGATATAAATATCCATCTGGTTTTACGTAATAAGATGACTTCTTCATTTCATTTTCAGGAATTAAAGTGACTTCATTTTTCTTCACATAACCTGTTAAATCAGAGAGTTGTACTTTCACACGATCTTCTCCAACTTCTAACACTTTAAATTCCGTTCCATACTGAATATATGTATATACTGTTTTTAAATTATCACCATAAACATTAATTGTATCTCCAGAAATTTGCTTCGCCGCTGCAAAGCCATCTTTAATCCATACATATTCATTTTCATACTTCACTGCATTGATGCCTTTATTTTGTGCAGCTGTAACAGCTTCTTTATATGTAGTGTAACGCTCTACTACTTTCCCTGCATCATTTAACAACACATAATTCTTTGTTTCTACAGGCGTTTCTCCACCACCAATTTTATCAAGCATTAAGTTCAGCATCGCCGAAGCCATACCTCTTGTCGCTGATAAATGCGGTCTAAACGTATTATCTTCTGGATAACCTTTAATAATCCCTGTAGCTACCATAACTTGTACATGTTCTTTATAGTTAATACGATTCGTATCAGCAAATGTAAGCGGACTTACAGTTACGTTAACCTTTTTATAATCTAGCGCCTGTTTTACCATTACGGCCATTTCTTCACGTGTAATCACATCATTTGGTGCAAAAGCCTCAGGACTACGCCCTTTAATAATTCCCGCTCCGAATGCTCTACTTACACCGTCATATAAGCCGTATGTTTTTGGCACATCATTAAAATTCGAATCTGCTTGTGGAAGTTGCAGGGCTTTCGCTACTAATGTAGCAAACTCTGCTCTCGTTATCTCTTTGTCAGGTAAATATACATCATTTCCATATCCTGACATGATCCCTTTATTAATAAGAGTACGCATATGCTGCTCAAATAGATGACCTGTAATATCATCACTCGCTGCATAACTTGAAATAGGAGTTAAAAGCAATGACCCCGTTAATGCAACTGCTGTAATACCTTTTGAAAATTTCTTCACGGTTATGTAATCCTCCTCATAATCTACGAATTTATCATTCCAACACCGATTATATACTAATTATATAAACATGATAAACAAAAATTAACATACATCCTTTTTAAAATAAGTATTTTATTATATTAAAATATTATATATCCTACTAATCTTCCTATGTACTCCATTCCTTTTACAACCGTGAAATCCTTTATGATATAATGACGTAGTTATTTCTGTTTATATAGAAATAACTACAAAGATATTACATACTACGGAGGATCATTATGCCTAGATTATATGCATTTGCATTTAAATCACTGCAAATATTAACATTGTTATTTTTTGTAATGACTCTTATATACTCATTGCAATTTTTAATAACTGAACCGAAGTACAATCATCCCTATTTCCTTATAGTGGCACTTATTGTCGTTCTAATCGGTATCATATTCATGTCTATCATCGTGAATCGTTTTTTCACTCAAACACAATTTATCATCTTTATTTGTCTACTAGCGTTCACACTTCGTCTTGCATGGGTGTTAACAATTCAAACAAATGTCATACAAGATTTCGAACAAATGTATAACGGAGCCGTTGATGCAGCAAATAACAATTTCTCATTTGCGAACAAAGCATATTTTACTACTTGGGTATATCAATTAGGCTTTACAATGTACCAAGCTGGTGTCATCAAATTGTTTGGCGAAGGTGTACTAGCGATTAAATTATTAAACATACTGTACTGCACTGGCATTACGTACTTTATATATCGCATAGCTACGCATCTATTTAACGAATTTAGCGGCAGAGTTGCCGCACTTATTTTTGCAATGTACATTCCTAATATTATGATGACTTCGGTTCTAACAAATCAGCATCTCGCAACATTTCTATTCTACGGTGGTTTTTATCTTCTCGTAAAAAAAGGAATCTCGCATTCATATGCGTGGATATTTGTTAGTATTCTTATTGCATTTGGCGATATTATGAGACCGATTGGTATTGTTATTTTACTAGCTCTCATTCTTTTCTTGCTGATCACTCATATAATTGGTGATCAACCACTGAATAAAAAAATGGTTGTATCAAAGCTAATTGGCATGATTGGCATGTATTATATCGTGCATTTCATCTTTAGCTATACATTAATTGCTACAGGGGTTACACAATATCCATTATCTAGTCGAGACCCTTATTGGAAATTTGTAGTCGGATTCAATCCTGAAACAACAGGTGGATTTTCTTTTCCTGACCATAAACTTGTTTTTCAATATCCGATTGGCGAGGAACGTTTCGAAATTGAAAAACAGCTCATTAAAGAAAGAACTGCCGATAAAGGACAACTATTATTGTTATTCAAAGATAAATTTAAAGTTATGTGGGGAGATTATGACGCAGCCATTTATTGGGGATTAGAAGGACATCCAAGACCCGAATTATCAAAATTACTGTGGACGTTAGAAAAATTATGTTACGTAAGCATTTGCATATTCGCTTGCATAGCTTCCATCAAAACGATAAAAGAACAACGAAATAAAACGTTATTGTTCTTCTCATTATTAATTTTAGGTTACGCGGGCGTGCACTTCTTCATTGAAATTCAATCGCGCTATCGCTACTTTATCATCCCAACATTTATGATTATACAAGGGTACGGTGTCTATCTTATTACACAATATATAAAAGAAAGATTCAGGGCGTAAAGAAATACACTAACAAAAAAACACTCTACTTTTTCTGTAGAGTGTTTTTTTCTATATGATAAATAATTTTCTGCGCCGCTTGTTCTCCTTGCAGTTGTAGCTCATCTACCCTTCTTTGCAGGGATTGCTGTATCTCTTCATGTTGCGTCACTTGCTTTTTCGCAATTTTATATAAATCGTCTGCACTCCAGTCTCCATCCACACTTCCTATAACAGGCTGATTCACTTGTCTTAAAAATGAATCGATTTTTGGATCGTATGAAATTCCAACCATCGGTGTTTTCGCGACAGCCGAAAAAATAAGAGCGTGAAGACGCATACCAATTAAAAGGGTACACTCTGATAAAATAGATATTTTCTCATCAATATCCATTTTATATGGAAGCATATACGTCTCTTCTCCCATTAAATCCACTACATCACGCGAAGCATTTTGATCAAACGGACCATGCATCGGGACGAATAAAATTTGGTACCCTTCTTGCTTTAATTTTTTCAAAGCAATCGCTAACTTTTTTATATAATCTTCTTTTGCATTCCAGTGACGCACACTCACTGCAATTATTTTCCCATGCAGAGAATGTTTTTGTAGCCAATCTGATTGTTTTTTTCGTTTCCATGTTAAAACTGGATCTGGAACAAGTTCAATATCCCTTTTCATGCCAAGTTCTTTTAAGTATAAAAATGAATCCTCATCGCGAACTGATATATATGCAGCTTTCGACAAATGCCATTTAACTAATAGTCGATTATGCCTTTTTGTAATCGGACCTATTCCTTGTGAATAAATGTAATATGGTTTTTTTAACATACGAGCAAACCACATAATACCCGTATAATATAAAATACTTTTTACACTCGTTTTATCTTGGAGGAGACTCCCTCCGCCACTAATAAGCCCGTCACTTTTTTTTATTGCATCATAAACCGATTTGATGCTCCAACGATCCACCGCTTCTACTCCGTACATTTTCCTTGTATAGTCAGGGTCATTTGACAGCACAACGAGTTCAATATTCGGATTCTCTTTATGTAACGATTCAATAATCGATTGTAGAATAGCCTCGTCTCCAACGTTATAAAAACCATAATATCCTGATAAAACTAACCGCACTCTTAATCTCCTCCAACATTTGGTAACCAATCATTTCATCCATCATTGGCACCAACTCCTTACCTAAAAAAGCATCTTCACAATAAGCCCGTCCGAATTCCAATCCTTACAATTCATATCTCTATATTTATCTTTTCAAAAATGGTATTTGTTTTGTTGATATCCAGTTTAATTTCAAAGCACATACCGCATACAAAATTATTGCAATAGCAAGTGCTATACCACTATATAATAACGCAATAATTCTTGAAGATGTAACATCTATCATAGTAGATAGTTCATATAATCCTAATCCTAAAATACAAGATACACCTATTACAATAAAAAATCTCCCTATATGAATAGAATAGGAAAGATATTTTCGAATGTACAGATGATTTACGATACAGATTAACACATATATAATCAATGTACTATAAGCCGCTCCATCTATGCCAAACTTTTTTGTTAATACTATGTTTAAGAAACATTTCACAAAACTTGCGCCAATAACAATCCAAGCAGCTTGGGCAGAGCGATTAATTCCTTGTAAAACTCCTATTGATAATACCATAACCGATGTAAAATACGAACTACCAATCATAACAGCTAACATACTGCTTCCTTTCGCATCTGTAAACAATCCCACATTTAACGGAACCGTTAATGCAATTAACCATATCGTTAACGGGGCTGTTAGCACATGCATAATTGAATTCGTATTTTGAACTGTCGTTTTTGCTAAATTCATATCTTTTTTTGCTAGCGCAGACGTTAATAATGGTATTAATGGAAATACAATTGCGCTTGCGAAAACAACGATTAATTGTGTAAACGCAGAACCGCGGCTATATATACCAAATTGCGCTTGAATTTCGGCTGACGATCCTTGCAGCACGTGCGGCACTGTTAGCGAATCCACCAAATTTAAAAGTGGCATGGATAAAGCTCCAATAGCAATTGGAATAGATACTTGCAATATTTTCTTTCCATCTTTTTTCAAATCTTGCAGTGAATACGAGTTGCTCTTATATCGGTATGAACTTTTATTGTACGTCATACGTAAATATATAAGCGAACTTATTACCCCAAGAAAAGATCCTACCATTGCCCCACTAGTAATAACAGCACTACTTTCATTCCAATGTACTAATATATAAGCGATGATTAACATAAAAAATACTCGTACAAATTGCTCAATGACTTGTGAAATCCCCGTCGGTTTCATATCACCGAATCCTTGAAAATAACCACGATAAACCGCCATATATGGTGCAACGAGTAACGCGGATGACGTAACCAGTAAGGGCACCCTCGTTTCTTGTCCACCAAGCATACTTGCCATTTCAGTAGAAAATAATATAATCACCAAACATCCAAATGCACCAAAAGCCATTCCTATAATCGATGCAGATTTAAATAATTTTGCAATTTCTGTTTCTTTATTTTTTTCTTTTAACTCTGCAATCAGTTTTGAAATTGCTAGCGGAACACCAGCTACTGACAATGTGAGAGCAATCATATATACAGGAAACACGAGGCGGAAAATACCAAGCACTTCATCTCCTGCAATATTTTGTAACGGAATTTGAAAAAAACTACCAAGCAATTTCGACAAAAAAGTTGTAATTGTTAAAATTGCTGCACCTTTTACAAACTTCTTATTCATGTACCTTCTCTTTTCTTTTTTACATATATTCTTAAATGTATTGTTACGAATTATAGAGACCATATTTTATCTCATTAAATTATCATACCAAATTTCTTATATATTGAATACTTTCTTTTTTACAACAAAACGAAAGTATACTTACTCACAAAACGATTTCACTCAAACTTCCTACCACTTTCCATTTCTACTTTTTTCTAGTATAACTATACTATAATGTATCTATTGTCAGTAAGAGGAGTGTTACAAGAATGCTGAATTCGGTCAAGAAGTTGTTGGGAGATTCACAAAAAAGAAAGATTAAAAATTATGAACAACTTGTGAATGATATTAATCAATTAGAATCTGTAATGGAAACATTATCAGATGATGAATTACGCCAAAAAACTGCTACTTTTCAACATATGTTGCAAAATGGAAAAACAGTTGACGATATAAAAATAGAGGCATTTGCTGTCGTTCGAGAGGCTGCAAAACGAGTTCTTGGTCTTCGTCATTACGATGTACAGTTAATCGGCGGCCTTGTATTACTAGAAGGAAACATCGCTGAAATGCCTACAGGGGAAGGAAAAACTCTCGTTTCCTCTTTACCTACGTACGTACGTGCTCTTGAGAAAAAAGGCGTTCACGTTATTACAGTAAATGATTATTTAGCGAAACGTGATAAAGAATTAATTGGACAAGTCCATGAATTTCTCGGCTTAACAGTTGGATTAAATACGGGAAAAATGGCATCTATTGATAAAAAACAAGCTTATGAAGCTGATATTACATACGGAATTGGGACTGAGTTTGGTTTCGACTATCTTCGCGATAATATGGCATCATCTAAGGCAGAACAAGTGCAGCGCCCATATCACTTTGCTATTATTGATGAGATTGATAGCGTTTTAATTGACGAAGCGAAAACACCTCTTATCATTGCCGGAAAGAAATCAAGTAGTTCTGATTTTCACCATTTATGCGCAAAGGTAATGAAAACCTTCCAAGATACAGAGCATTATATTTTTGATGCAGAAACAAAAACATGTAGTTTCACAGAAGATGGCATTACAAAGATTGAAGACTTATTTGATATTGATAATTTGTATGATTTAGAACATCAAACTTTATATCATTATATGATTCAAGCATTACGTGCAAATGTTGCTTTCCAACTTGATGTAGACTATATTGTCGAGGATGAGAAAATCATGCTCGTTGATATTTTCACGGGACGTATTATGGATGGTCGTTCTTTAAGCGATGGATTACACCAAGCGCTTGAAGCGAAAGAAGGCTTACAGATTACAGATGAGAATCAAACACAAGCATCTATTACAATTCAAAACTTCTTCCGTATGTATCCGTCATTATCTGGTATGACTGGTACAGCAAAAACAGAAGAAAAAGAATTTAACCGCGTTTACAATATGGAAGTTATTTCAATCCCAACGAATCGCCCTATCATTCGCGAGGATAAACAAGACGTTATCTACGTTACTGCTGATGAAAAATATAAAGCGGTCCGTGAAGAAGTACTACATATACATAAAAAACAGCGCCCTATTTTAATTGGTACGATGTCCATCCTTCAATCTGAAACAGTTGCACGTTATTTAGATGAAGCAAAATTATCTTATCAACTATTAAATGCAAAAAGCGCCGAGCAAGAAGCTGATTTAATTGCCCTAGCCGGGAAAAAAGGGCAAATTACTATTGCTACAAATATGGCCGGACGCGGGACTGATATTCTATTAGAAAAAGGTATTCATGAACTTGGTGGTTTACATGTAATAGGAACAGAAAGACATGAATCTCGCCGCGTTGATAATCAATTAAAAGGTAGAGCGGGTCGACAAGGTGATCCTGGAAGTTCCCAATTCTTCCTTTCATTAGAAGATGAGATGATTCAACGTTTCGCAGGTGAAAAGGTAGATAAATTAAAAAAATCACTTAAAGTTGATCAAAATGGTCTCATTCTAACTCAAAAAATTCACGATTTCGTAAACCGTACACAATTAATTTGTGAAGGCGGTCATTATGGAATACGAGAATTCAACTTGAAATTAGATGATGTGACTAACGATCAACGAAATGTCATCTATAAACTTCGTAATAACCTTTTAAACGCAGAAACAAATATGATAGAGACTATCATCCCAATGATTGAACATGCGGTAAATGCAGTGGCACAAAGATATTTAATAGAAGGTATGCTTCCAGAAGAATGGGATTATGCGAGTTTAACAGAAGAGATAGAAGCCTTATTATCAGACGAGGAAATCCCTTCATTATCAGCAAATAATGTCCACTCTATCGAGGATTTACATATCTTATTAAAGGATAGTATTTCAAATTATGTAGAGCGTATTAAAAATTTAGAAAATAATACGGGTGCACAACATGCATTACGTCAATTAGGTCTACACTTCCTTGATTCAAATTGGACAAATCACTTAAGTGCAATGCAACATTTAAAAGAAGGTATTGGACTAAGACAATATCAACAAGAAGATCCAATACGCCTTTATCAAAAAGAAGCTCTTGAAATTTTCTTACAAACGTATAGTCATTTCGAGAAAGAAATGGTTTTATATCTTGCACGATACTTAAAAGTTCCACAAAATGTATAATGAGGTGAATTGCATGTTATCATTTTTAAAAAGAGGAAAGAAAAAAGGAAAAGATACTGTCGTTTCTAGTTCTCAATTATTAGGTGGAGAAGAAACTCCACTGAAAAGTACAAACGTAAAACCTACGCTTTACTTCCACCCTTCATGGGGTGAGGTTGCGCAAGAACAAAAATATATTTATCAATTTTTACATAAGTCATTACCTAGCTTACAAGAAAATCAAATTTCATTGGCTGGTATCGAGGCTGAACGACGTGATCACACGTATTATATTACAACATTCATTCGAAATAGTGTCACGCAACCTATTTCGTTCGAAACAATTACTTTGTTGCTATTAAATAAAGACGATGAGATTTGCGCACGTAAAACATTTGATCTATCAAACTTAGAAAATATTCCTTCAAATGTGAATATGCCATGGACATTTACCTTTGAAGAATCTACAATGACAGATGCTAAATTGTCTGCTGAAGATTGGCAATTAGCATTTGAATTTGATAAAGAACATACTTTAGATTTAGATCCTGCTTGGGCAGCACAACTAGCAGATTCTGCGAAAGATAAATTAAAAGAAATTGTTGCAGGCCTAACACCGCCTAAAGAAAATGAACTTAATTTCTTAGGATTACAAGCTCGTATAGCAGAAAATAACGGTTTACATACAACAATCTTATTACGTAATGGTCACAACCGAAATATTACAATAGAACAGCTTCCTCTTCACATCTCAGATGCGACTGGAAACGTCATTGCAACAGGTAGCTTCAATCTGAAGAACTTTGAAATAAAAGCAAATTCAACAAAACCGTGGACATTTACTTTCCCTACAACTGTAGTAGCCCAACAAGATATTGATTTATCAACATGGACTGCATTTGTTCCAAAATAAATCAAAATAAAAACAAGTCGTATTTTCTTCCTATACGACTTGTTTTTTATGTAAAATGTTATGTATTTCAACTACAAACGTTCAATATGATACGCTGCTTCCAACTTACAAAAATCATCTATATTTTTTACTTCGTGATCTTTTAAAATTTTTAATTGCTCTTCAGTCGGCTCTTCATTAATAAGCTCGTTAATTTTTTCATTCACCTTCACTGCTAACGCTTGATGGAAATCTGGATGTTCTTTCAACTTGTCATCAACTTTATTAATCCAAGTTGATTTTGTATATAAATATTGTTTCCACTGTTCAACAAATTGTTGTATGTCAAACTTTTCTTCGTTCCATTCAATTTCCTGCATATACTTCTCAAAAGAAGCAACGATTGAACGTGTAATCCCGACTTTTACTCCATGTGGTAACTGTTTGTACATCAAATATTCCCTCCAGCTTAAAGCGATTTCTTTTCAGCGTAAAGAAATCTTAAAATTCTTACACTTATCACGATAGCATACTGCTAATCTAAAAGGTTACTATACTGCTAAGTGTAGCAATTGTCAACAGACGTATAACATCCAGATATTCAAATTAAATGCATGCATATGCGAATAATCAGGAACCCTCACATTTTATCACGTGAGGGTTCTTATCTCTAACTTGTTTTTACCTTTAAGAATTGTAATTGTTCCCTCTGCTCATCACTTGCCATCGTCACGATTATTTGTTCAATACTCGGATGCAATTGTTCAAGTGTCACACTCGCACCTACTTTATCCGACTGCTCAACAAAGTTTAACAATGCCATAGCTCCTGATACATCTATATAGCGCACATCTTTCATACATAAAACAACTGGAGACTTTACGTCTTGTAAAGCATAAAAAATGCGGTCCACTGTTAGGAAAGAAAGTGGGCCTTTAATTTTATACGTCGCTTCCTTTTCTTCTACAATAGAAGCTTTACGTTCTTTACATTTCACCATGTATATAATGAACGAAAGAATAATACCGAACGCAACAGCAATCATTAAATCAAACTTCACTGTGACAACCATCGTTACGAGCATAACAATGACATCACCTTTTGGTGCTACATGCATTTTCTTCATGCTTTCCCAATCAAACATGCCGATACCAGTTAAAATTAAAATACCTGATAATACAGCAAGTGGAATGTACTGTACGACCGATCCAAGTCCCATAATGAAAATAAATAATATAACACTATGCATACATGCTGAAAGCGCCGTTTTACCACCGCTTCTTATATTAACGATAGACCTTACAGTCGCTCCTGCCCCTGCTAATCCGCCAAACAATCCGCTCACCATATTACCGATACCTTGTCCGACCAGTTCTTTATTACTTTTATGACGTGTCCCCGTCACATTATCCATTACGACCGATGTTAACAACGAGTCAATCGATCCTAATAAAGCAATACTAAGCGCTGGTAAAATAAGTTCTGCGATGCCTGTTCCACTTAAAGATGGAATATGAAGCGTCGGCATCGCTTCTGGAATCGTCCCAATCTTTTCAATCACCTTATTTAATGATAGGTTGCCGATAATTGGTAACTTCACTGTAAGCCCTTCTAACGCAGAAGAAAATAAAGGAAGCAAAGCAGTCACACCGACTAATGCAACTAAACTAGATGGAATAGCCTTAATCCATTTTCCAGAAACAATCATTACAATAATCGTTAATACTACGAGTAGAAAACTATTTTGCACATGCTTTATTTCACCTAAAATAATAATTAATGCGATTCCGTTCATAAATCCTGAAACGACAGGATACGGAATATATCGCACGTAAGAGCCAAGCTTACATACACCGAATAAAATTTGAAATAGCCCCGCCATCATAAAGGCTATAAAACTCGCCTCTAACCCGTGCGTCGCAATAACCCCTGTTGCAATAACCGTAATCGGTCCAGTTGGCCCCGTAACCTGACCCGGTGTACCACCAAATAACGCCGCAAATAAACCTGCAAAAATCGCACCATACAATCCGACTAGTGCTCCCTCAGACGTTCCCGTTGCAGCAATACCAAATGCAATGGCAAGTGGCAACGCAACAATCGCAACAGTAAAACCAGCTAAACATTCCTTTGCTATTTTTTGAAACATATAAATAACCACCTTCATATTAAGTCCACGTTCCATTGTACACCTAAAAGAATATATTCGTTAGTCCACTTTTTACAGTATCGTGACGTAAACGCATTCAATTGCAAGTGCCTACCGCATCTTTGGAAACTATTATAACTATGCTATAATAGATAAATTAAATCTTTTATTATATATTTGGAGGCACTATGCTAACTTTTGAAGAAAAATTATCGATTATTGAATCTTTCCCTGAATTAGAAAGAAAAAACGTATCATTAAAACGCGTGAACTTTCACTTTGAAGAAAGTCGTTTAGATAAAAAGAACGTTGTTTATCACTTACATCCAAATGGAAACGGCTTTGTATATGCAAACTTCATTAAAGGTTATAAAACAGATGATAAAGGCATGATTAACATCCGTGAGTTTTCAGAAGAAGAACTGCGTTCATTAATTGAAAAAGTAATTGAACGTCTATCACAGGAGCCAGAAGAAATTGTTACACCAATGGAACCTGCTGCAGAAGAAGAATGGAAGAACGAAGATGGCCACATCCTAACTCTTATTCAAGAGGATGATATGTGGAACGTGTACGCTGGTGTAAACTTAGACGGTACATTCAACTCTTATCCAGAAGCTGCGGAATACCTTGATGAAGAAGGTTTTTCACGTAAATAATACAAAAAGCGGAGACTTATCGTCTCCGCTTTTTTCTATACATCTGTTCCCAAACTAAAAACATAAGAAATGAATGCTCTCACATTCATTAATTTTTTTGGCGTCTAAACATCATCGCTCCCAAAATTAATGCGAACATACCTGCAAGGATAGAAATAGATTCAGTTGCTGTTCCACCTGTTTGAGGAAGTAATTTTGATTGCTTATTACTTTCTTTACTAGATGGTACTTCATGTTTACTTTGTACATCTTGTTTGTTTTCTACTTCTACTTTACCTTGAGCCTCTGGTTTGTTTGAAACTTTTAGTTGCTCTTTTACTTCTGGCTTGTTCAGCTCTTCTGTTACTTTCAGTTCTTCCGGCTTTTCTTCTTTTAACGCTTCTGTTGTTTCCTCTTTATTTTGTTCTTCTTCTGGTGCTACATGAATTTCCGGTTTCTCCGTAACTTCTGGCTTTTCTAGCTCTTTCGGCTCTTCTGTTACTTTCGGTTCTTCCGGCTTTTCTTCTTTT
>NZ_JAGXJT010000003.1:0-149538 GCF_019091205.1 Bacillus sp. GbtcB14 | reverse complement strand
ATTTCTTCTATTGTTTCTTCTTCAACTTTTTCTTCTTCTGGTTTTACATGAATTTCCGGCTTCTCCGTAACTTCTGGCTTCTCTAGCTCTTTCGGCTCTTCTGTTACTTTCGGTTCTTCCGGCTTTTCTTCTTTTATTTCTTCTATTGTTTCTTCTTCAACTTTTTCTTCTTCTGGTTTTACATGAATTTCCGGCTTCTCCGTAACTTCTGGTTTCTCTAGCTCTTTCGGCTCTTCTGTTACCTTTGGTGCTTCTGGGTTAGTTGGAGCTTCCATTTCTTCTATTGCTTCTTCTTTACCTTGTCCTTCGACTTCTGGTGCTTCATGTATCTTTATATTTGTAATATCATATCCGTTAACTTTCGATTGATATCCTGATACTGGTTGTTCTTTCACTTCATACGTATAAGCTTTTCCGGCATTATCAACTGCTTGTAACTTTCCAAACTCATATTTCCAATCATTTGCTGCCTTAACTTCTTTCGTTGCAATGACTTTGCCATTTTGCAATAAATCTACTTTAATCGTTTTTGGGCGATCATTTACTTTGTCGCCTTCCCACGTTTTCGTTCCTGCAACAGATGTAGTTTTCAACTTATTTGGAACCATAAGTTTTATGCCGTTTGTAGCATCCGTCTTAATTGTAAAAGGAATTTTCGCTTGTAAATCAAACTCTACATAGTTCGGAGCAGAAATTTCTTGTACGTAATAATTACCTGGAGCAAGGTTTGGTGCTTCAACTATTCCGTCTTTATTTGTTGTATAGGAATCACCAATTTGCTGACCTGACTCTGTAAACAATTTAAAAGAAACACCTGGAATAAACTTATTCTCGTCTCCTTCAATATGTTTAACAATCTGCAACGTTCCTTTCGCAGGTAAAACCCCTTCAGCCCCGCCGCCAAATGATATATTTTCAACCTTTACACTATTAGATTCAGAAATAGGTTTCTCATATAAAATTTGATAATCAAGCTTGTAGTCATTCTGTAGATGTTTCAACTTTTTCCCGCTATCAGTAATCGTTGATGTATAGAAAATGGTAAACGACGTAGCGTTCGCCATATGTCTATAAATTACAACTTCAAATGAATTATCACTAGTAAGCTTAATGTATCCATAACCTCGGTCTTGAAATTGTTTAAGAGACAAATACTCTTTATTATTGATAGTAATAGTAAAACTATCTTTATTTAGCGTTTGTCCTTCTTGTAACGTATCTTTTAAAACGATATTGTCATGTAAATATTGTTTCTTTAAATTTATATTTAAAAACCAACGCACTTCATTACTTTTGTCTGGCTGAATATCACCAGATTTATAGAAAAAGATCCCTGGTTCTGTACCCTCTCCTTTTGGATGCGTAATACTTACCATTTGTTTTTCTAAATCTGTCCCTAAATTCGTTTGTACATTTTTCGTCTTTCCAGCTTCAACATTCGTACCTTGAACAGTGAAATTAAAGTTCCCTCTAATATCTTCAAGCTTCTCTACCGTATCATTAAATGTACAAACTACATTATTTACATTAATCTGGCACGTACCAAAAATACGCCCTGATTCATCCTTTAATGCAATAGTTCCACTATAGCCCTTTAATTCTGGAGGTAGCGCTAACGTTAATGTATCTCCAGACTTCATCTTCTTTCCAGGCTTTTCACTAAAGTTTACATGAATGCTAGTCTTTTCCCCATAATTTAATGTTGTCTTTTCAAATGCAAAACTATCAACAAATCCTGTTGTGTTTAATTCTTGAGCATGCCCTATGATAGGCATAAAAACTTGTCCAATAAGAACAGTAAAAATAAAACAAATTACAGATATTCTTTTTAAATATGTACTCATAAACCCTCCATCTTTGGTTACTTCATTTTTCTACCCTAAACTACACTTTAAAATAAAGATTAGTTGCAGCATCAAACTATCTTTACTTGTCTTTTGGGCAGCCAACAATAAATATTAGTCCTTATAAAAGTGCATTACAAGACTGTTCATTCATTCGTTAATTTGTTACTATTATGGTAGTAACCTTTCGAACTGAATGACCACTTTATTCATGCGGTCATCCGATGACTGACTATCTTTATCCTTTAAATATTCTCCTCCAATACCTTTCTTCCACTTACACTAAAATTATTATTTAAACATCCATAAAATTCACCTGAAAACTTTATAAAATCCTTATCTAAAGCGGAATACATACATTTATAATCAAATTGGAATGCTACAAAAAATATTTTTATATAATAACAAAAGAGGATTTCAATAGAAGAACTATACCACTTTTTCAATCGTTTCAAAAAAAATAAAGCTATCTTTTCTTATAAAAAAAGATAGCTTTATCTGTATAGACGACTGTTCTACTTCCTATTGTTTTGCGCCTTTCAACGACTCTCTCAGGACAAATTTTTGTAATTTTCCACTCGCATTACGAGGAAGTTCATCCACAAATACATAGTGACGAGGACGTTTATAATCTGCTAATTCATCACTTTCTTTACAATATATTTCCAAATCCTCTTCTGTAATCGCTTCATCTTTCTTTACAACAACAGCCACAACACGTTCTCCCCATAATTCATCTGGCTCACCAAGCACCGCAACATCTAATATACCGGGATGACTATGAAGGAAATCTTCAATTTCACGTGGATAAATATTAACGCCACCACTAATCACCATATCATCCACGCGATCGGCGACGAATAAATAACCGTCTTTATCGAAGTAGCCTAAATCACCAGAATGATACCATCCTTTATACATCGATTTTGCATTTGCTTCTTCTCGGTTATGATAACCAGCCATCATAGTTGGGCCGCGTAAAATAATCTCCCCTACTTCATAAGGAGGCAATACATCATCCGGTTCTGCTGGCGCGTCTTCGCTTGGTTTTACAATACGGATTTCATGACTAAAACATGGTGTTCCCGCTGAACCAGCTTTCGTAATTTGATCCTCTTCTACGAGAAACGCAACGACTGGTCCCATTTCTGTCATTCCGTATATTTGAACAAGATCAATATAAAGACGTTCTTTACATTCCTTCACTAATGCCGGTGCCATTGCAGCTCCGCCGTATATACCAATTCTCATCGACGTTAAATCATACTGTGCTAAATCTTTTTGCAACAACATATTCCACATCGTTGGTGCCGCAAAAAACGTCGTAATCTTCTCTTCTTGAATCGTATGTAATACTGTTTCTGTATCAAAATGATGTAAAATAACATTCTTTCCGCCAACTTGAATGCGCGGTATAATTCCGGCATTTAACTCACCGCAATGATATAAAGGTGCAACGACAAGCCCCGCACTATCTCTATTATATTTAAGGAAATACGTACAAATCATACTATGCTCAGTCATTTCACGATGACGATGTAGTACGCCTTTCGGATGACCAGTCGTACCGCTCGTATATAACATAGAACAATAATCCATTTCATCGACTTCAATATCTACTTTTTCAGCTGATGCCTCATTTACTTTTTCATGGTAAGAACTAGCATAGGAAGGTGTGTCGTCTTCTACATACCAAAAAGACGAATTTGGGAAATCTCGTTCAATGATAGCAACAGTTGATTCAACCGCTTTTTCAAAGACTACTACTTTCGAGGCCGCATCTTGAAGGATATACGATAATTCTTTTGCTTTTAAACGGAAGTTAATCGGGTTAAAGATTGCCCCAATTTTCGCACAGGCTAAGTAAACGTTTACAAATTCACGACAATTATATAAGTAAACAGATACAGTATCTCCCTTTCTTACCCCCTCTTTCAACAGAGCTTGCGCCGTTTTATTTATTTGCTCATCCCACTGTTTATACGTCCAGCGAATATTTTTTTCTGGTTCCACTAATGCCTCTTTATTCGGATATTTACCAACAGATAAATCAAATATTCTCCCTATCGTCATGTACATGCCAACAATTTCCCCCTTTTCTCTTTCATAAATCTATCATTTCGTCCATAAGTAGACATTGTCCTCTAACTATTTGACTAATTTTTCTGATTATTATCGACATAGTTTTACAAACTGTGCCACTTATCGGTAAGTGAAATTATACCGGCGATTTTTTGAATATATCGACCACAAATAGCGGAATAAAAAAGAGGCTATTCCACATCGGAACAACCTCTTTCTTCTTATACAAATAGCTCTTCTAAAATTTTCAGTTTATCTTCTGTATATTTTACGAAGCCATCGTTATATGATTTTGGATCTTTCGGATTTGCGAAGTGCGTAATTGCACCTGTCTTCGGATGAACAAATTTACTTGATGCACCACAGCCAAGTCCGATAATCGATTGAACTTCTTCCATAATAACAATGTTATAAATACTTTCTTGCGTCGGCATTGCATAACCAACGTTCTCTAAGTTACCTAAAATATTCTTTTGACGATATAGGTAATATGGTACGTAATTATGCTTTTGCGTCCACTCTTCTGCTTCATGCATCATCGCTGTAATTTCTTCGCGACCTGCTACTTTATATTTACGTTTGTTTTGCGTCATTTCAGAAGCACGTTTAAATGATAACGTATGAACTGTTAATGATTCTGGCATTAACTTTTCTGTTTCATCTAACGTGTGCTTGAAGATATCTAGCCCTTCACCAGGAAGACCAATAATTAAGTCCATATTAATATTGTTCATTCCCATTTCACGAGCTAAGTGATACTTCTCAATTGTTTCTTCTACAGTATGATGACGCCCAATTGCTTTTAATGTCTCTTGATGGTATGACTGCGGATTAATACTAATACGGTCAATATTCCATTTATTTAACACTTCTAGCTTAGCTGGCGTAATTGTATCGGGGCGACCTGCCTCAACTGTTACTTCACGCACATTTTTCACATCTGGGAACGCTTCATACATTTCTTCATACAGCATATCCATCTCTTCTGCTGTAATACTTGTCGGTGTACCGCCGCCGTAATAAATCGTCGTAACTGTTACACCTTTTTCTTTTAAAAACTTACCAATTTCACGAACTTCATAATGTAAACCACCTAAGAATGAATCAACAGAGCCTTGGCGTCCGTTAATTGCATACGCCGGGAATGTACAATATGCACATTTTGTTGGGCAGAATGGAATACCGATATAAATACTTACTTCCTCTTTCAAACGGTATAAATCCGGAACTACCGCTAATTGGCAATCCACAATACGCTGAAGAAGTTCAATTTTCTCTTCATGAATTAAATAGCTTTCACGAAGTTCTTGGTGTGCTTCTTCTTTTGACATACCACTTTGAAGCATTTTATGAAGAAGTTTCGTCGGACGAACTCCTGTTAAAATGCCCCAGCTTTGTTCAAGACCAGTTAACTGCTGAAGAACAGAAAGATATACATAAGAAACAACGTGCTTCACTTGCTTCATACGCTCTTTTTCATCTGTAAAAGCAGATAAATCTTTTGCGAATGTTTCTTCATACACATTTCCAGTAGCAACATCTGTTAAACGAGCTGATGCTTTCACATTCTCTTCAATGTGTATATCAACGATAAGATTTGCTTCCTCTTGTTCAAATCCAATCGTACTATCTTCAAAAAATAAGCCGCCAATATTTTGCAGCGGTCGTAAAAAACGATCATCTTGTAACGTTTTAATTGAAATTAACAACATTATCACCTTTTCATTTGCAAACTCTCTTTAGTTTACTTGAAGGGCGTTTGCAGGTCAATACAGAAGCTTTTACCTTATTTCTTCTATTTAAAAACTTAAAGGCAGAAGAGATGATATTTCTCTTCTGCCTTTTATAAACATTAGCTATTCTTAGTCATAAATCTTAAACGTATTCCCAATAACACAAGAATTACACCTATAAACGGAAGGTAATTTGTATTATGCCCTGTAGCTGGAAGTTTTTGATCATTGGAACTGCCTTGTTCTTTTTCTGGTAAGTTAGGCTTTCCTACTTCTTCACTTGAAGTTTCTGTTCCCTGACCCGGCTTCTGTATTCCTTCACCTGGTTTCTCTGTTTCTTCACCTGGCTTTTCTGTTTCTCCACCCGGCTTCTCTGTTTCTTCACCTGGTTTTTCTGTTTCTTCACCTGGCTTCTCTGTCTCTTCACCTGGTTTCTCTGTCTCTTCGCCCGGTTTTTCTGTTTCTTCACCCGGCTTCTCTGTCTCTTCGCCTGGCTTTTCTGTTTCTCCACCCGGTTTTTCTGTTTCTTCACCTGGTTTCTCTGTTTCTTCACCTGGTTTTTCTGTTTCTTCACCTGGCTTCTCTGTCTCTTCACCTGGTTTCTCTGTCTCTTCGCCCGGTTTTTCTGTTTCTTCACCTGGTTTTTCTGTTTCTTCACCTGGCTTCTCTGTCTCTTCACCTGGTTTCTCTGTCTCTTCGCCCGGTTTTTCTGTTTCTTCACCTGGTTTTTCTGTCTCTTCGCCCGGTTTTTCTATTTCTTCACCTGGTTTTTCTGTCTCTTCGCCCGGTTTTTCTATTTCTTCACCTGGCTTCTCTGTTTCTCCACCTGGTTTTTCTGTTCCTTCACCTGGCTTTTCTGTCTCTTCACCTGGTTTCTCTGTCTCTTCGCCCGGTTTTTCTGTTTCTTCACCTGGTTTTTCTGTTCCTTCACCTGGCTTCTCTGTCTCTTCACCTGGTTTTTCTGGACCTTTGTCTTGTTCTTTTTCATTTGTAATTTCAAGATTTTTAACTTCTACTTTTTCATTAGAAATCTTAAATTTAGTTTCCTTATCAGATAATTTATATCCTTCTGGTGCATGAACTTCTTTTAAAATGTAATCTCCAGGTTCTAACTTCTTAGAAATTGCTTTACCATTCTTATTTGTTGTTAATGTGTCTATTTTTGATCCATCTTTCCAAATTTCAAACACTGCGCCAGCTAATATTTTACCTGTATCATTAGCATCTACTTTTGTAATTTCTAATTGACCTGTAATTTCTTCTTTCATTTTTTCATTCAATACTTCTCGTTTCGCTACTTTATTTGCTACAACGTTTACTTCTACTGTAACTTCTATCGCTTTGTAGCCTTCTGGCGCTTTCGTTTCTTCTAATGTATACTTACCTGGCACTAAGTTTTCGAATGTAACAACACCATCTTTATTTGTTGTTTTCGCCCCTCCAACTATTTGACCATTTTCGTTTTTCAGTCTAAATCCCGCGCCCTCTAGCACATTTTTGCTCTCAGCATCCTTTTTGACTACCTGTAAGCTTCCCAACGCTTTCACATTTTTTACTATTACCGGCGCTACTTTGTTCTCTTCCACAGTAACTTCAATTTCTTCTTTTAGTAATTTATATCCCTCTGGTGCTTTCGTTTCTTTTAATGTATATTTACCTGGTTCTAATTTCTTAGAGATTACTTTACCTGTCTTATCTGTTCGTAATGTATCTATCTGTTTACCATCTTTATACACTTCAAATTCTGCACCTGGTAATAACTTTGTTTCATCACTTGCATCTACTTTTACAATTTCAAATTGACCAGTTACTTTTTCAACTGATGGTTTATTCCATTTCGGCCAATTAAATTTAAAGTTATGAACTTCAAAGCCATCTCTTTGGTGTAACCCACCAACAAAGGCTTGTCCATTAATTGAACCACCCTTTGTATCTACAACTGCATTAGGTGCAAACACACTACCTACTACACCATAGCCTTTAGTTGTTATTTTTGTAGCGTTTGGAAACGCCCAAATTACTTTACTAGCTAATTCAGTAAAAAAGGAATTAGGGTCATATGTTTGAGATGTATTAACTAATGTGAACCCGCCCTTATCTGTTGTATCATACAAGATTGCGCCGCCGCCAAAATTCACTTCTTCTGCATCTGAATAAATAACAATAAAGTCTTTATTACTTACATTCGGAAGAAAAACGTCTTTTACATCAAATGTTTTCTTTCCATTTTGTACTGAAGAAACGTAAATGTTAGGATTATTTACATCTTCACCGATTCCAAAGGTCATACCCGGTTTGGGTTTATCAGTATGTAATTGACCAGCATCCTCAATTACACTATTAACATCTTTTCTAAACTCTTTAAATTTAGCATCAATCTCCGCTTGCTCTTTATATGAGATACGGTCATATGATGATTGCATTGCACCTTCTGGGTCACCACCTTTTGTCATTGCCACTGTTCCATCTTGAATAATTACTTGTCCTGTTCCCGCTTTTGTAAATTGACCGCCTAGTAATAATGATGGATACCCTTCATCTACCCATGTTGCTCCAGCTAAGTTATGCGCTCCAGTTGCAGCCGCTAAGACTGTATAACTTGATGCATTCATATTTTTTTGAACAGCCATCGCACCCTCAATATCCGCACTCGTTGCACTATGATCTCCAAAAATGATTGCATTGTAATAAGATACATCACCTAAACCTTTTAATTCTTTTGTAGCTGCCTCTGCTTTATATGGTAAATGGATTAAAAAATTCATACATACTAATAATACAACTATAAAACTACTACTTATTTTTTGATTAAATGATTTCCTCAAAAAATTCATTCCCCCTTTTATAATTCCTAGATTTATGAAAAGAAGCTCATTTCATATATACCAAATCTTACTCACATTAACTTAAAATAATCCATTTAAATAAAACAAAGAAACTCTACAACTAATTATTAACATTACTACAATTCATTTTTGAAATAATGCGTGAACTAAACTAACATGCGGAAATGTTTTTACTTATGGGAGCTCAACAAAATTAATCTGAAGAATATTTCACGTGGTGTAACTTTTTGGCAACATCATCCACTTTACAACAATTTTCTAAAGGATTCAAGTGAATTGTATAAATTCCAGACACAATTCACTTGAATAAACCGCTTTCGAATTCCGGATAAAACCAATAAAAAAACGTAGCCAAAAGCTACGTTTTTCTTTCATCGTTTCGGTTCATTTTTATGATTCTTCAAAAACGGAAGCGGGAATTGCTTACGGAAATGTTCTTTAATCATATACTCTACGCCGTTCTCACTATTTGAACGTGTAATCCAGTCTGCTGCTTGCTTTAATTCTACAGGCGAGTTCCCCATCGCTACACCAAGCCCCACATTTTCAATCACCTCTAAATCTTCCATGCTATCTCCAATCGCAACCATTTCGTTTAGCGAAATATTTAAATGCTCTCCAAGCAATTGTAATCCACGTAATTTTGATACATTTTGCGGCAAAATTTCTATTCGTTTTGAATCACACTCAACATACTCTATATCTTGGAATGCTTTTCGTAATGTATTTAACCCTCGTTCTTTTTCACCTTTACTTTGGAAAATCACATCAATTTTTGGCGCCGCTACTGGATGATCACGAAGCGCATCACCTAAAGAGTCTACAAACTGAACTGGATAAAATAACGGATCTGCGCTTGATAATACAGTACGCGCAATTAAGTTTGGTGTATTTCTCTCACGATTTCCAATTGAAAACCGTTCATGAGAAATGCGAACGTTACAATCAAAGTGCTCTAACACTTGCACAATGTTAAACGTCTTCTCTTCCGATAATCTTCTTTGAACGTACGGCTTATCTAACGTCGCTGAAACGAAAGCACCACCGTGTGTCACTAATATAGAATCTAATTTTAACGCCTTTGCTACTTTATGAGCAGACTGAAAATTACGGCTCGTAAATAATGTAACGTATACATCTTTTCTTTTCACAAATTCAATTGTTTCTCTTAATCCTTTTGCAATTTTTCCGTTGTTGTATAGTAGTGTCCCATCTATGTTAAGAGCTAGTAAGCGATAAATCATGTCGCACTCCCCCTCTTCGCTGTTGTACTCTATCCATAATTTATGAAATAAATGTAGCAAATAGAACGAGTTAGAATTACTACTGAAAATTTGGTTTACTATATACATATACACTCAGTAAAGGAGATAGTACAATGCAAGCACCTCCTTCCTTTTATGAAGGCGATACGTTAGAAGTCGCAAAGAAATTACTCGGACAAAAACTTGTACATATTGTAGATGGAATAAAAAGAAGCGGAACGATTGTAGAAGTAGAAGCATATAAGGGTCCCGATGATAAGGCCGCACATAGTTATGGCGGGAGACGAACGGACCGCACAGAAGTCATGTTTGGCGCACCGGGACATGCTTACGTATATTTAATTTATGGTATGTATCATTGTTTTAACGTCATTACAGCACCAGTTGGCACCCCGCAAGGCGTTCTCATTCGAGCCCTTGAACCAGTAGATGGAATAGAAGAAATAAAACTAGCGCGCTACAACAAAACCGAAATTACAAAAGCGCAGTACAAAAATTTAACGAGCGGCCCTGGCAAACTATGCCGTGCCCTCGGAATCACTTTAGAAGAACGAGGCGTATCATTACAAAGTGACACATTACATATTGAACTCGCCCCAGAAGAAGAACACATATCATCACAATATAAAATAACAGCAGGGCCTCGTATTAACATCGACTATGCAGAAGAAGCTGTACATTATCCGTGGCGTTTTTATTATGAGGGGCATCCGTTTGTTTCAAAGAAATAAACATATGTAAAGGGAGAGACTATGAGAGGCAAACCTGAACTAAAAATAGAATCAGAAAAAGTATATAAAACGAAGAAAAACCCAAATGGAATGTTTGTAGCAAGAATACTACAAATTCCGAAAGAAGAAGATAAACTAGACTTTGTCCTTATTTTACAAAATAAAAAAACGAAAAATATTATTTATAACAAAGTTTTAGTAACAACAGATAACGACTATTATTCTTTCCGAATGGCTCGTGGGAATATTGAATGGTCCTCCTTATATACTGTTACGGTATGGGATGGACTTGGGCATCAATTAGTAGAAGTATCAGCCTTAACTGGTAAAGAAAACTATTTCATTTCTGATGAGCATTGTTCCGCATATCGGGATTAATCCAAAATAAAAGGGAAGCCGAATCGGCTTCCCTTTTTACTCTGCACCTTCCGCAGTCGCAATATTATCCTCTAGGTTTTCTCTAGATAATGCAGCTGCCATAAAGTCAGCTGTTTCTGGAAGTGCTAAATGCATATGAGCTTTTTGACAAATTTGAATCGTACAGTTTTCAACAACATAGTCGAAAACATGTCCACCTCCACTTCTTTCATCATCAATATAATGTAAGTGGAAACCAGCTACACCAATACCTTGCGCATAATCTGGTGTCCAAAATCCAGCAAGCGTACCTTCTGTATTTTCAAATGAGAAGATTGGCTGTGATTTCGTCACTTCAACGAGCGGTGTATACGGTTTTTCTTGTCTTGGAACAGTTCTCGTTCTTACTTCACGGAACGTACCGTCCATTCGAATACCGTAAAATAAGTTTTTACTCGGCATTAATTCATGTAATAAAGCTTCCACTTCTTCACGATTCATTGGATGCTCTACTGTATAACTCATTTCTTTTTCGAAAAACGTTACAGTCGCAAATGGCGTTGTTTCTTCTGGTTCTACTTTTTCTGCTGAACCGTCTGAACGTAAATGATAAAATTCATTATCAAATGCAATCATTTCACCATCTAGTTGATCAAATGTGCCGATGCCGAAATCACCACGTTCTTTTAGTTCCTCAAAGCTAATCACACCATCATATATACCATCTAATAGCGCAAGCATTGTAGATGTTTGATATACTTCGTTATTCGTTTTCGTTCTTTTTGCATCAATATCAATTAATTGCGCAACAGTCATCTCAACCATGCCTCCATTAGTTTAATTGGTTTGGTAATAATTTTTCGCTTAATTTAATGTTGTCACGGTAATCAATTGGAATATCAATAATGACAGGGCCGTCTGCTTCTAACGCTTCTCTCAATACACATTCTAATTCGTCTGGCGTGTTCACACGAAGACCTGTCGCACCGAAACTTTCTGCATATTTCACAAGATCAACATCGCCAAACTCTGTAGCTGATGTTCTACCGTATTTCATCATTTGTTGGAACGCAACCATATCATACGTACCGTCTCTCCATACAAGATGTACGATCGGAGAATTTAAACGTACTGCTGTTTCTAACTCCATCGAAGAGAATAAGAAACCACCATCACCTGACACGGAAACAACTTTTTTCCCCGGCTCAACTAAAGTAGCGGCAATTGCCCAAGGTAGTGCGACCCCTAACGTTTGCATACCGTTACTAAATAATAGTCTACGTGGTTCATAAGAACGGAAACATCTCGCCATCCAAATAGAATGGGAACCGATGTCACACGTAACAGTTGTATCGTCACTAATTAAAGAACGAAGTGTGCGAATAACTTGAAGCGGATGCGTAACACCTTCAGAAGCACGGTTTGGAACTTCTGCTTGCTCTGATAATTTCGCGCGTAATCGTTCTAACACTGCTTCTGATTTCGTACTTAATACAAGTTTCGGTAATTTTTCTGCGATGCTATTTACAGTTAAGGCAATATCGCCAATTAATTCACGCTCTGGTTGATAGTCATGGTCGATATCCGCTTGATGATCATCAAGATGAATAATCGTTCTGTCTCCAAGTTTATTCCAGAATTTCGGATCATACTCAATTGGGTCATAACCGATAGAAATAACAAGATCCGCTTCTTCTAGTAAAATATCACCTGGTTGGTTACGGAATAATCCAACGCGCCCGAAGAAATGATCTTCTAACTCACGCGAAATTGCACCAGCTGCTTGATATGTTTCAACGACAGGAAGCTCTGTATCTGCAATTAATTTACGAACGGCTTTCGTCACTTCATTTGTGCTCGCTCTCATACCGAGTAAAATAACTGGTAATTTTGCTGATTTTATTTTTTCTACTACATATGTAACATCATGTGTGGGAGCGATTCCAAGCTGTGGCTTAGAAAGCGCACCGATAGACCCTACAGTCGTTTCCGCAGTCATAACGTCTTGCGGAAGACTTACTAAAGTAGCGCCTGGATTTGTAGAAGTCGCACTTCGGAATGCATTTGATAATGCTTCTGGCACATTATCAGGATGCTCTACTTCTACGCTATATTTTGTGATTGGTTCGAATAGTGCAGCATTATCCATAGATTGATGCGTACGTTTCAATCGATCTGTACGCGGAACTGCACCAGCTAAAGCAACAACGGGATCACTCTCCGCATTCGCAGTAACAAGACCTGTCGCTAAATTCGATGTCCCTGGTCCTGAAGTTACAAGACACACACCCGGTTTCCCTGTTAATCTACCAATCGCAGCTGCCATAAATGCTGCGTTTTGTTCATGACGACAAACAATTAACTCTGGTCCTCTTTCTTGCAGTACATCAAATACAGAGTCAATCTTCGCTCCTGGAATACCGAAAACATGTGTAACACCTTGTTTAATTAAACAATCAACAACAAGATCTGCTCCTTTTGTTTTTGTCTTCACGTCGTTTGCTTTTACACCTGTACTCAAACTAATCATCCCTTTATTTCATAATGTGTGTAATAAAGATTTTTAATTTCACCTAGTTAATTAACGTGGTGAAGTATTGTTTATCATTATATTACAAATGCATTATTTTTCCAACGATATGAATTTGACAGTTTTTTGACAACCTCTAAGGAATACGCTTACAACCCTTTGTTTATCCTAAAATAATATTTTTATATCTCCTCTAAAAATGCACGAAAAAATTCCATCTAATAACAGTATTAATAAGATTATAGTACCTTGCAAAGAATACTACTAAATGATATATTTGTAAATATTGGAATACCCAATAATTGGAACACTCCTTATAATTCTTATCCCCCTTTTCAAAAGATAGGATTCTTAGCTGTAATTCATCATTTTATAAAGGAAAGTGATTGTTATGAACAAAAGTGAATTTTTGGAACAACTTAGTTCTTCCCTGCGGAATATGCCTAATGCAGAAAAGAAAGATATTATTTCAGAGTATGAAACTCATTTTATCAGTGCTAAACAGGATGGGAAATGTGAAGAAGAAATTTCTAGAAAACTAGGAGACCCTAAAACTATTGCTAAAGAACTTAATGTTTCCTATGCAATACAAAACGCGGACAATAAACGAAGCTTCAAAAATATGATAACCGCACTATTTTCTGTTATGAGCTTAAGTGTTTTAAACTTTACCTTTATCATTATCGCCTTTTTCGTACTACTCTTTTTATTACCGATTCTTCTAGCCCTTATCATTGCCACTCCATTATTAATCATCTCACCTATTTTATTAATAGGATTAGGATTTTTTAAAGGATTTCATCAAATTAGTTATTCCGATGTTTATAATGTGTTCATCGCTTTTTGCGGCGGTTTACTCATATCCGTCATATGTTATCAAATGGTCAAACATCTATACGCACTTTTAGTAAAGTATTTGAAATGGAATATAGCTATTTTACAAAGACACTAATGAATGTAAAAGGAGATTAAAATGAAGAAATATACTTTATATTCACTCATGCTGCTTACTCTTTTATTTCTACCAGCTTGTTCAAACAATGCACAACCTAAGGAAGAAAACGATGTACAATCTATTAAAGATGTTACGGTTAAAATTCCGGAAACTATATTCACTTCCTCAAAAAAGAATGAAACTATTAATGAAGATGAAATGAAACAAAATATAAAAATGTATTTAGATTATAGTGGAGAATTATTTGAAAACATCGTCCCACTTTCGTCAGCCATGTCTGACGAGAGTGTCACTGAATCTGACCGAAAGAAATTACAGCAACTAGTAAATTTAGCAAAACAAAATGATGCGAACTTCGATCATTTTATGAGTAACAATACGATCCCTGATGATTACAAACAGCCTTCTAGGGAAATTCATGATTACATTTCCGCGTCTACCGCACTTTCAGTAGAACTAGATCAGGAAATAGACAAACTCGCTCAAGATGGTAACTTATTCAAAACTGATTTTTCTTTTACAAAGCGCCTTGAGAAAGTTAACGGTAGAAAGCAAAAAGAAATTGAAAAGTTTTTGAAGGAAAAAAACATTAAAACTAAGTATCTTAACAAATAACGATATACATAAAAAAAATTGAAATCTCTCAGATGTATCCCCTTCAAAATAGTCATTCACACACTAATTTTGAAGGGGATTTTTCGCAGAAAAGTTCATTCCATCCATTTCTATAAAAAAAGGCCCCCTTGAAGGGAGCCAAAATAAACTACAAACTCAAAATAAAAACAAATAATGGATGATAAAATCACTATATTGACAAAGTATAGGATTTTTATCCATTGGAGTAACTCGAAACAAAATAACTTTTTATTAAAGGTTGATAAAGATAATAAAACAACAACTTATGAATACAGCAATTTTTTTTACCGTGTCTTAAAATAATTGACTGTCTTTCAAATAACTCTATTTTTCTTATTAGTATATACTTGAATACGACAGAACAACTTAATACAAGGCAGTATATTAAATTGTTCGTCCTCGCGAGTATTCGTTTGCCTTTAATTAAATTATAGTATATTATCCAATTTATTTCACCGAACGATTCCCACGCACGAACGCAATTGTTCTTTCGGTAATTCACAATCACTTCGCTTATAATTCAATTCTATCTCACAACAATAGAAGATGAAAAGCTGTAAATAAAATGCATAAGAACCTTCTTACATGTAAGAAGGCTTTCAACAATTACTATTACATAAAACAGGTTACTCTTTACGCTATTTAATACTTATAAAATGGGTACAAAGAAAAAGGATAACTACAACTATGTACTGAAAAATAACAACTGAGAATTAATACAATAAATAGCGTAAAGCGTACTAAATGAACACTTAACTACAAACAAAAGTTAAATTATTTATTTCCCTATATGTATAGTATAAATAGCAATTGTTCTTTTTTCACCGAAAAACCTTATCGTTCAAACGCAATCTTGCTTCGCGAAATATGAAACAGTAAAGAAAAACACTGTTTTTAAGTAACAGTGTTTTTTCTTTATTCTCTCAAATTTATTACTTCTCATCCTCTTTCTTCTTTGTTCGTCTTCCCAACCAAAATACTAAAACTAACAATACAATAAGTAGTAAAATGCCACCTATTATATAGTACAGAGTATAATCTTTTTTGGCCTCTACCGCTGTATCATTTAACCTCTGTGCTTCTTTCCCTTCAATCGTAAATTTCTTCGTCCACTCCCACTTCTGATCACCATCCGTTGCTTTCATTTCTAGACGGTATGTTCCTGGCTCTAAAACTTTATTGTCCCAACTAATTGCATAATCAAAGTTAGAATTTGGTGCCATTCTTAAATTTTCTTTTTTCGTTTCATGCAGTACATCTTTACCTTTTTCAGTGTAAACTTTTGCATCTACACTTAAATCTTTTAACATTGCTGGTTTTACATTTTGTAAATTTGCTGTCACTACATTACGTGCATTCACTTGGCCTGGTTTTACTTCATTTAGCTTCATATCTGGTTTTACTTGGGCGTCTGTTTCTCTTAAGACAACACCAATTGCGTATGCATATTTGTTTTCAATCTGTACATTATCAGATGTTCCTTTTTCTTTTTCATCTTCTTTTTCTTTAAAATACAATCCACCTAAAATAACACCATCAAATGATTCAGCTGGCATTTCAATATTCACATCTAATGTAACTTTACCTTTCGCTGGAATTTTTGTTTCTTTTTGTACTTTAGCAATTTTAGAAAATGGGGTTTTAAGTGTAGAGTCTAATTGAGGATCAATCGTGCTATAGTCAGTAATACCATTGCTATTTGTAATAGCTGTATTCGCATGAGTTTCTACTATAACCTCTTTATCCGTATCATTTTTCATTTGCACTTGAATTGTTTGCTTTTTACCTGGTTCCATCTTTAAATCGAAATATGTTTGATTCTTGTCAACTTGGTTTTCTGGAATTACTGCTGTTACCGCAAATTTCATTTCTGCTGCGTGCGTTGTAACACTAACAAAATTTAAAATAAATACAATGGCTAATAAACTACTCAATATTTTTTTAATAGATTTCATACTATATTCCTCTCATATTCAATAATTTGATATACAAACGAAAGAGATAAAGATATTAAATCTATCCTTATCTCTTTCTATGCCCTATATGATTAATCTTTACAAAGTTATATTACATAGGTGCGTCTTTTAATTCCCAAGTTAGAGAAGTTGTGTACTCAGCTTGTTCTTTCTTTGTTTTACCTGGAACACTTAGCTCCACACTCTTCTCCGCATCTTCTACTGATTTACCGAATGTGTTTACCCATGTTCCCATACCTTGCTCTTCTTGCGCAGTTACAACATCAGATGCTTGACCTGGAGTTAACTTAATATCCTGTGCAGCTTTTGGTGCCTCACTTCCAGATGCTGAATGTAACGTTCCATTTTTCAACGTTAAAGCTGCTCCTGTTAAATCCCTACCTTCTGCAGTTTTAAATTGGTCGTTTTGTGTTACTGATAACTTCCATCCTGCGTTTGTACCACGGTTATCCGTTACTTGTACGTAGTTTGGTACTTTCATTGTCTCAGTTGTATCTTTTTTTGTTACTGAATCTAAACTAGCGTGGTAAATTTCGTTGTTACCAGAAGCTTTATGTTTTTCAAATTGGAAGTTTGATACATAGTCAATACTTAATGGACCTTGTGTTCCTGGCTCATGTGGGTCTTTTGGATCGTTTGGATCTTTTGTTTCTACTTCAACATCTGGATCTAGTGGACTAACTGGATTTACAATTTCAGTATTTTTCTCAAATTTGATAAATGCTTTTGAGTTTAGTGTTCCACCATCTTCAGCTGCAAACGTTGGTGCTCCTGCTGCTAATACTGTTGAAAATGATACCGCTCCTGCTAATGCTAATTTCGTTAATTTCATATAATTTATCTCCTTTTATCTCTTTTTTCGTTTCATGATTATTTGTGATGAATTATTGTGGTGTATCTTCTAAAGTCCAAGTTAATGATGTTTGGTATTTCGCATCTTTTATTTTTGCAGTTGAACCTGGTACAGATAATGTAACACTTTCTACTCCTTTTTTAGCATCTTCACCATACATAGTTACCCATGTTCCCATGCCTTTTTCAGCTGCAGCAATTGCTACTTCTTGTGTATCTCCGCTTGGATTTAATGTTACTTCTTTTACTTCTGGAGCATATTTCTGATTTGTTGCAGACTTTGCAACTGGATTACTTAACTTCAGTTCAGCACCGTCTAATGCTGTTTTCTCTTTATCATCGGCTATAAACTGACCATTTTGTTTTACTGTCAATTTCCATCCTTTGTTTGTTCCACGGTTATCTGTTACTTGTACGTAGTTTGGTACTTCTGTTGATTCTGTTGCACCTTTTACTTTCAATGTATCAAGTTTTGCGTTATATACTTGATCATTACCTGACATAACTTGCTTGCCAAAATGGAAATTTGATACATAATCAATACTTAATGGACCTTTTGTTCCTGGCTCGTGTGGATCCTCTTTATCATTAGGATCTTTCGGTTCTACTGTTTCATCTGGATTAAGTGGGTTAACTGGGTTCGTAATTTCTTCACTTTCTGTAAATGAAACATCTGTAACTGATTTCATTGTTGCAGCTTCTTCTGCAAATGCTGGTGCTCCTGCTGCTAATACTGTTGAGAATGATACTGCTCCTGCTAATGCTAATTTCGTTAATTTCATAATTTGCCTCCATTTATATAATTCTATTTATTTAAATAAAAACTTGCGTTTCTATTTTTCCTATTTTTACTTCTAGCTAGTGTTAGCAACATAACAAAAGCCGCTATAATACTACTTAAACCTAAATATTGAAACAGATAAAAAGATTGTCCACCTGTTTTCGGTAGCTCCTTCTTATTTATCCGGTCATCAGATGTATCGACTACTAAATTAGATCCATCCGGTATCAGTGAATCGATAATTGTAGTGGGAACATAACTATTTGAAAAAGTAATTCCTGCTTTTGAATTCATCTTGTCTGCTAATACCTTTTCATGAAATGAGAATATTGGTATAAAAGCAAGCATAAACAACATCAAGAATAAACATTTTTTTAGCATTACATTCTCTCCTTTCTAAAATTTATATCTATATTTCTCTTAGATATATCATCTTAATTAGGAGCATCCGTTAGTGTCCATGTTAATTCACCTTGATATTTTGTATTTACTTTCACATTCGGCCCTGGTACTACTTGAAGTCTAATTCCCTCATTTTGTTCCCAGTTCACTTCAATACTCTTATCATCTGTCGGTGTATGTGAAATTACTTCTACGCTCTCTTTACTTAACGTAAGATCAGTTCCATCCTTTGTTGTATAGACCATCGCACCTTCTAATTTATCGTTAGTACGAGACGTAAGTGGTTTTGTTTCCTTTACATCCACACGCCATTTCTGTCTCTTTATCCTTTCATCTGCTACCGTCAATTTCCCATTCATAGAAGTAGGATTATATATCGTTGGTTTGGATGGAATAAGCAAATTTTCAAAAGAGATTGTTTGTGGAACATTCACTAATTTCAAGGTTCCCACTACTACTTTTATAGGTACTTGTATTCTTTCCTCTACTCCTTGTGCAGTGCGAATTACAACTGTAACAGAATAATCTCCTATAACATTTGTTTTTGGAATTTTCTCTAAACTAACTACAGATATTGGTTTATCAATATTATCATCCGTATCTACAGATAAGTCTGTTACAAAGGTCGAAATATCCATCTTTGATAAATCTGTGTTAATCCTTACAGTTTGTGGAACCGCTTTTCCTTTAGGGGTACCTTTGTACTGTATTTTCGCAATACCTTGATTACCTTCTTGTCCCTTTTTATCTCCATCAATATAGTTTTTAGCAGAAACAGGGACCTCTAGATAACCCTTTTTATAATACTTCTTAAAGTCAGCCCCTTCTTTCAAGGAGCCTCGAATTTGCATATCATAAAATTTACCACCGAACTCTGACTTATTTACAATATTAGCTTTGGCAGTAGCTGTAACCTTATCATTTTCACGAGTAATATCAAAATAACTACTTATATCCTTTTCATCTTCATCTAAAATCTTTACATTTTTCACATTGAAATCTGGATTTACTTTACTCTCAAGTACAAATGAAGTTGGATTAGAAGATGCAATGGCTTGCGGGGGCATATCTTGATATACATGATAATATAGTTCTCTATCAGCTCCCCCCGTCACTTCACCTATTACTTCAGGATGCGGTATACCAACTTTGGACATAGCTTCATATTCATATCTTACCCGTGATGTTGAGTCTCCTAACCGATGGATACGCATCGGTAATTCTGTTATCCCCGTATAAGTGAATGTCATATTTGTATCTTTTCCAGCTGCACCACCAGCAGTTCCCACAAAATTAGCAGTGCCATCACCATTATCTTTATATGTTATTGTCGTATTATCATACGTGTATAAAGAATTGAAATGCTTTTTATCTACATTTAAGTCTATAGCCTTATGACTATTTAATTTATTAATGTTCCACATACCAGATACCGGCACTAGCTCTCCCGTTTCATAGTCATAAAATTCATAAGAAATATCAGCAGAAGATCCAACTGGCCCCCAATATCTCATTTGCAAGAAATCTTTTTTACCACTTACTTTACGCGGAGTGGCTACATTGACTTTGGTGACTCCATCGAGCTTTATTATATTGACACGTATATCTAGCCATCTGCCCATATAAATTCCGGCTTTCTCTATATGAACATACGACTCCTTATCGGGATTTACGTTTGTAAAGTCATAAGACTGGTATGTTGAGTTAGTATCTGTTGTACTCCCAACAATTTTATACTTTACTTGTGTACTCCATCTCCATTGAAGGGCATGTGCTCCTGGAATCATAGATCCCGTACCATCTTTTGAACTAATTACATTAACATTTGGATACTGAATAATCCTCTGATGAGTTTCATCTGCATGTTCTACCAAGGCAGTAGCAGTCTGTTTTTCTTCCCCTACCTCTACTATTTCTGCGTTCGTATCTTTGGCAGCATTTAGTTCTTCTCCATTACTAGGTACGCTATTACCTTCTTTAGAGTCCCCATTTGATGTAGCCTCTGATTTTTCTTCCTCTTGGGCATTTCCATCTACCTGACCAGATATTCCCTCAGTTGGCTGAACATCTACTTTTTTATCACCAGTAGTATTTTCAACTACTCTCGTCTCTTCAGTCAATTCCTCTATTTTCTCTATCAAAAGATTATCTGGTTCCTGAATAGCTTCCTGAACATTTTCTGAAACATTAAGATTAACTGCTTTCGTTTTTACCTCAGTGTCCCCATATTGAACCTTTGCCACAAATGCAAAGTCCCCTGGCTTATTTCCCTTAATTGATAAAAACACTTTACCTAAACCACTACTTTGCGATTTTCTTTGGATTTGAATTGTTGAATGCTCTACCACATGGATTGTTTCAATTGTTTCATTAGTTTCATTCAACTTTTTTGTAGCTTCTTCATTGAAATTTACGCCTTCAGGTAATTGCAACTCAACCTTATCATCTTGATTCCCTGAGTTTTCGATTTCTAAAACGATGTCCTCATCTACCTTTACCTTACTTTTATTTGCTTGCATAATAAAAGTCGATATCTCATCACCTGTAACAGCATAAGTGGTGGTCGAAAAAACACCCAAAGTACTAACCTGAGTAAATAGAATCCCACTAGCTAAACATATTTTCCCAAGCTTCTTTGTTCTTCCTCTCAATTTCCTCCCCCTTTCTTTCTTACTAAAAGATACCTAAATTTCATGGGATTATTGTTGTACAATTCCCTAACTTAATTATCTTTCTCTCCGTGTCACTTCATTATCGCTTCCGTCAGCTACGCTAATTTCAAAAGACACCCAATCTTTCATACTCCCATCCCATTTAGATACCTCTTCTTGTTCTTGTACAATCAATGTAACTTTTCTAATCTGTATGTCACATCAACTCCCTTCCTAGATTAACCATTTTTTTCAAATATCGAAACGAAAAAACAAGGTAATGCCACGCAAAAATACTTGCGCTACAACGCAAGTAAATCCCCTTTCTACCAAAAAAGGTTCCTTCCCAAACAAAATTGGAAAAGAACCTCTTATCAAACATTTTATTTTCGGGCTTATGTCACTAAGTACCGTTTAAGGTTATAAATCAAGAGAAGGAATAAGCCACAGCTCTTTCGCTTTCTGAACAGCTTCCATCCGAGAAGAAACTTTTAATTTATGAAATATATCTGTCAATTTATACTCAATAGAACGCTGACTTAAATTCAAAATTTCAGCAAGCTCTTTATTTGTTTTCCTTTTACTCACTTCTATTAGAATTTGTTTTTCATCTTCATTTAATGAAATTTTGTTCGTAACTTCTCCATCTTCATTGATCATATTCGAAACTGTTCCCTTTATTCTTAACTGCAGAACAAGTTGCTGGGATAGAACTACTTCTTTTTTTACTGCATGACGGATTGAAGTAATTACTTTTTCCTCAGATGAGGTTTTACTTAACACTCCTAAAACTCCACTCTCTATAAGTAGATTATAGTGCGAAAACACATCAAATCCTGTAAAGATAAGGATTGATGCCTCTGGATGTAAATTTAAAATTTCCTTAGACAACTCTAAACCGTTTATTTTCGGCATTTGTAAATCTATTAAATATACATCGTACCGCTTATTTTGTATAAGTTCACTTACATCCTCACTATTATGTAAAACATCAGCCTTTATATCGTCATACCTTTCAATTAATGCTTTAGTTCCTAATCCTACTGCAACATGATCATCTACTACAAGTACTGAAATCATATTCTCACCCTTTCAATATCATCCCATCATCTGACGACTCATCGGAAACTAATTATCTTTAAATTTAATAATTATTTGCAAACCGAGATTAGGTTTTGATTCAACAGACATCTCTCCATTCAGACTTTGTATCCTAGTGACAATCCCGGACAAGCCTAACGTATTATATGAATGGTTTACTTCATCTAACTTAACACCTATCCCATTATCTACATAAGTTAAATATAGGTGATCATCTTTGTGAAATAATCTTATCGTTACATTTGTCGCTTTTGAATGTTTCATTGCGTTGTTTAATAGTTCTTGTATAATTCGATAAATCGCTTGTTCATGTTCAATACTAGGAACAACAATTCTTTCAGGAATATCATAATAGAAGAAAAAGGTTGCTTTTAAATTAACCTGCTTAAATAAATTCAGTAGTGCTTGTTTTAAACCTAACTCATATAAAAATGGCGGCCTCAAATTATTACACGTTTCACGAATTGTATAAATATGATCTAATAGTTCTTCATGTATTTCATTAAGTATATCTTTCATTTCCTCATCTTTAACACGTTCATTATAACTCTCAAATTTTCTAGTTAAACGTATTTGATCTTGCAAAACCCCATCATGTATATCACTTGCAAGATTTGTTCGTTCTTTTTCCGATAGTTTGAACATAAGTCTCGCCAACCATATTGGTGGGTGCTCTAAATTTTTTATCTCCTGTAATTGCTTTAATAAATCTTCAATTTGATTAGAACACTCTAATAATAAATCTGCATAATTACATAGTGTTTCAATCCAAACTACTTCATCTACATTTAAATTTTCTTTTCCATTATAATTACACAATAAAATAAGCATTTTTTCTGTTGAAGCAGTTAAAACAAATCCAAAGTGTTTTTCTAACTGTACGATGGAACCAACCTTGTAGGTGTCTAGTTGATGATTAAATAAAGTTTCTATCGTCCGGTGCGGAACATATTCACTATCCAAAACACGGACAGACCTCTCAATTTTATTTATTTCTACGCAGCACGTCTCTTCAAGTTTTAAAATATCCGCTATCTCTCTTCGCATGCTATAAATTAAATTTGATAGTTTATATTCATTCTTTGCTTGATGTAAAAATCGATGCAAACTGAATTGATAATTTTTTTGATGATGGTATAAACTTTTTCTCAACTTAAAATCTATATAATCCTTAATATATAAAAAACAAATACAGATAATAATAGCAATAACTCTAAATTTTATCCACTCTAATAGACTTGTCTCACTATCTTCAAAAAGTACCATAGTTAATACTGCCAAAAATATGTTAATCCCTACAGATAAAATAATATAATGCGGTAGTCGCTGAACGATAAATCTAAAATCAAACAACTTCCCTGCAATTACTAAATAAAACAAGCACACTGGGATAAATAAAAAGAAAATCCCCGTTGTTTCACTGCTTATAAATTCTTCTCCATAATATAAATTTGGAATTAGATATAAACAAACAAATGGGGTTGCCGACACAAAAAAACTAATAATAATAATTTTCAAATATTTAATATAACTACTATTTTTACTTTTAAAATAAAATCTTACTAAAAGGTATACTGTAAAACAAAATAATATAAAACTTAAAGTGATTGTAAACAAATTAGCCCATTCATTATGTTTTATATATACAAAAATACTCACTATAATAAGGAATAATGATATCACATTTAAAACTTTTAATTGTTTTGGTATTAAAAATTTTATTTGATTATCCAAGAAATAAAACATCATGAATCGAATAAAGAAAGTAAATGAACATACTAATGAAATTGAGGCCACAATGAAAGATAATATATCCTCTCTTTCAACAGCCATAATGCTAATAAAATTTATTCCAAGAGAAATTAAAAAATATACTAGATTAGTGGTACTACGATTCATTTCAGGGACAAACATTAAAAGATATAATGCCATCAAAAAACATACTACATAAAATCCAACTGGAATGATAAAATGATAAAATAATTGTTTGCTATAAGTTGTATATTCTATCTCATACTCTTTTATTTCCCCGTTCCTATTTAGTGTGATTTTTTTTGCTTGTTCAATGGAATGATACGCTACAACTGTAAAATGTTTAGATGGTGATTCGCCATCAATTTTTTCTATAATATCTCCTATTTGGAAATCTCTTTTTCCCGCCCAACTATATTTTGATAAGTCGTATATAACATATTGGTTAGAATCTAGTTTTACAGATATACCTATTTCTGGATACTTAATTATTATATTAGCAAAATAACAACTAACTATAAGCGAAAATAATAAAATCACCAACTGCCACTTAGATTTCCATATTCTCGCTATCATTGAATAACTCCTTTTGCAAACACATCCATATACATTGCCCCCCTAGGTATTTTAAAAAGGAAGTTTTTTGATTTTCATTCCTCAATAAAGATAGAATTATTTACCTTATACTCTCAACATTAAAAATAGATCCGCATTTTTTCAAAGGTAAATAAAATATAAATTTCCCTCCCTAGGTATTCTTAAAAGGAAATTTTTTCGATTTTTATTCCTTAATAAAGATAGAATTATTTATCTTACACCTACAACATTAAAAATAGCTCTATATTTTTCAAAAGCAAATAGATTACATACACTTCTAAAAAATTAGAACCCCCCATAAAAATATATACTTATTATCATTAGATTAGGAAAAAATTATAACACAAAGTAAAAAAATTTATAAGATAACTTTCCGTCGTATATAATATATTAATATATTATTACTTTCGTACTATCTGGCTGATGTGTTAAATAAAATTCATTATTCTTCTTATAAATCTCAATACCTTTTGTGAGTATCTTTACATTATTTATAAAAATAGTTGAATCATTTACCCAAATATTTTCAACCAATTGCGATCCTTGATAAAAGAAATCATTTTCTATCATCATATGAAGTACATGTTTCGCTAATATTTCCGTTTTAAAACTATTTAAATCTATAAGGGTCTCCATCTATTCTAACCTCTTCCATTTATCTCTATTAATTGTCTCATTAGTAAATACATTATATGTAAAAATTACGATTATTTCACCGAAATACTAATGCGCTCTCACGAAAGAGATAGGCGATTACCGAAAGAGAATTCCCTCAATATACTTTTTATACATATAACTTCCCCGACTACGTTGCTCTTTTATTAATCACCAAATAAGGTTCGCCGCATTATAAATGCGCGTAAACGAAAAATCAATATCCTTCCCGTTATATATATAGTATTTTACATGTAGAAAGTTACATTCAAAGTTCCATAAAAACCAAAAAGACGCCCCCTAGGGGCGTCTTCCATCATTACGCTTGTTGTTGCGCGTTATATAAATCTTCAAGTGGCTTCATGATAATTTTGTTAACGTCAGTGATAACGATGTTTAGGCGTTGTTCAGTTTCCATTAACTTTGTGATTTTAGCATCTTGTTGAATGCGAACTACAACTTCTTGTGCTTGTTGGTTATCTTCTTCAGTGATCTCTTGACCTTGCATCATTTTTTGTTGTAGGCCAAGTTGCATTGTACGGAACTCATCGAATAAGTTCTTTGAAGCTGTATCAGCTTGAACTGCTGCGTAGCTCTCTTTTAACGTTTTGAAATCTTCGTTTTCAGCGATTGCTTTTTGTAATTCATATGCTACATCATGAATGTTTTTTGTCATTTTATTTTTCCTCCTTTAGAAGGCTAGCGCTTTTCTCTCGCACTGCCTTTTACGTGCATTTACATACGCACCTCTTCTTACCATATCAAACTATGCAAGAGATGTGAAGAAATTTCACTTTTATTTGTATGTACGTATCTTATTATTTAAGAAACAACAGTAATAACCCTTGCACGATTCCAATCATTCCGCCTAATAAGGCACCTAAATACGTAATCATTTTTAGTTCATTTTTTGTAATGGATAGAACTAAATCTTCTAGTCTCTCTGTTGAAAATGTGGATACTTCTTGCTGGACAATTTCCGCCAAGTGGAGATTATTTAGTATACTTTCTACGTTTTCTGTTCCCCACTTCAAGCCTTTCGTTACTGCGCTTGGGACTACTTTTTCCATAATTGTTTCTCGAATCGGTTCACATACTTGCTGCACAGATTGGTTTAAAAACTTATTCACTGTTTCCTCAACTTTAACTGCAGACAATATGGAGTTTACAATCATTTCTTTTTCTACAAACGTTTCTACTTCTTTTACATCTCTTCCTTTTAACTTTTCCCACTCTTTTAGTAGTACATCGGTTAAAAGCTGCTTTGTGCCATCTTGCCCTAAAAACTTAATGACTTCTGGCTGCACACGATCCACTACACTTACATTCCCTAAAAACATTCCGACTAAGTTTAATAACGTCCCGCGAGAAGCAAAGAAATCATCAATCATTTTTGAAAGACGAGCTTTCCCTTCTTCACTTTCAAAAAAACTGATTCCTCGATCTAAAATAAACGCTGAGACATTTGGGATCGCATTCTCGATTTTTTCATGAACAGAATGAGGTAAAGCCTGTTCCCATGTATATGTATAGTACTCCGCTAAAAATGCCTCTATTTTTTCTATAATCACATGCTCGATTTTCTCGATTGCTTCTTTTTCTACATGCGCTACATTCCATTTTTCTAACATTTGTCGTAACGATTGTTCATTCGTAATTACTTTATCCACTTCTACTTGTGCCCAGTGAATTAAACTTTTTTGAAACTCTTCATTTGTTAGCTTCTTTCCGATTCCTTCTGGCGTTAACAAATGCTCTACAACCATTTTCCCTAATTGAACAGCAAGCTCATCGCGGCGTTTCGGAATTAACCCTGGTGTAAATGGAACTTGAAACTTTCCAATATAAATAGGGCGATGAGGACGAAATAACATTTTTATCGCTAAATGATTTGTGAATCCTCCAATAATTGCTCCGAGCCCTGTCGTCGTTAACATACTTAACCATATATTCATTACAATCAACCTTTCGCTTCTCCAAAACTATAGCATATCATCATACGGACAAAAGTATAATGGTATAAAAACGTATTTGCAATATATAGCTTCGCCTATTGTGCCAACATTTTGTTAGTAAAGGAGTGATTTCGTTGGTTCTCGGTATTTTAACTTCTCACCCTCATTATGAGCAAATGTATTACACCGAAATCGCTAAACGCGCTCGGCTTTATCATAATGTCGTTGCCCAGTTTACGCCATTTGGTATTGATCCTAAAACAGATCTTATTTCTGGTCTGATTTATGATACTGATACAGGAAAATGGAAAGAGCAAACATTCCCTATTCCTTCTTATATATACGATCGTTCTTCTTTTAACGAGGAAACAGACTTTGAAAAAGCAAAATCAATTATTCAATCATTACACAACCGTCCTACCACTACCTTTTTAAATAACACACTCATTGACTTAAGCGAACTACATGATGTATTTCTCACGAATAAAAAATTATCTCCTTATATACCAAAATTTGAAATAGCAACGATACAAAATATTTTCAAACTGTTATTAAAAACAAAAGATATTATTATACGTCCTACTAACACACAGTCCAATGAAAGTCTGTACCGAGTCGCTTACAAAAACAAAACGTTTCATGTCGATACAATAAATGACGACTATCACACTTCTACTCCAATCAAGCGGACAGATGAATTTATATCTTGGTACAAACGTAATATACGATCAGCACGTTACATCACCCATACCATGCTGCAACCACCAAATCAATTAACATACCCACTCCATATTCGAACCATTTTGCAAAAGAATAAAGAACAACAGTGGAATGCTATTGGCCAATTTATACAAAAAAGCTCATTTCCGAATCAACTTTTACTTTCGGCAACGGATGATTCCTCACTGCATTCATTTTCAAAAGTTAAATACGTATTATCTAGTACCGGTGTACAATTATTACAGGACGCTTTATACGACATTATAAATGAAGTATTTCAAACATTAGATCAATCTTATTCTTCGTTATTCGAGCTAGAGCTTTCCACCATTATGGATCAAAAAGGGGCAATTTGGCTTATGTATGTCAACACGATTCCCCCATACGAACATTACATTCGTCATAGTGATGCATTAGCCGAAAAAATATATCACGGACCACTAAAGTTTAGTCGCTTCACACCATAATGAAAGGGGGTAAACCCATTTTGAAAGAGCATATATATACATTAAATATTTCAGATGAGCATCCAAATAGTATTACTTTACCTTATATTTTTTCCATTACACCACCCATTACATCCCTTTCCTTCGGCGTACGCCATGTTGCAAGTGAAGAGGTGAAAATTCATTATTCCTTTACTCGCGAAATCATTATCGGACAACAAATTGCAGAGAAGCTTTTGCTTCCTCATTCCACTACTATCCATGCATTCACGCAAAATGAAACCATTATTTTTGGACCATTAATCGGGATTTTCACAACTGGTTTTAACGATGACTCTTCTAACCCTTTAGGAAACCGATCAACTTCTCTTGGCGAGTTACTAACGCCGCCATTCGCCTTGCGACCATTTGTATTCGTTTTTGGTGTGCAACATATAGACTGGGAAGATGAAACAATTGAAGGGTATTTCTTTCAAGAAGGGCAATGGATTAAGAAAAAAGTCCCGTTACCGAATGTCATTTATGACCGATTGCCAAATCGTAAAGCCGAAAATTATAAACCAATCGTAAGAGCAAAAAGAAAATTAGAGCATGACTATGCTATTCCATGGTTTAATCCAGGATTTTTCAATAAATGGGAAGTACATCAACTTCTTATGAAAGATGAATCCATTATTCCCTTATTACCAAACACGGAAGCATTTCAACATTTCGAACAAGTAGAACGATTTCTTGGCACGTATAAATCTGTTTACATGAAACCGATACACGGTAGCTTTGGGAGAAACATTCATCAAATATTTTACTCTCAAACAGAGAATTGCTACTACTGCCGCTATCGCGAAAATGAAGAAAATAAACTAAGAAAGTATCAATCATTAGAAACGCTTCTGAACCATGTGTTAAAAGGACATGATTTAAAAAAGTTTATCGTACAACAAGGTATTTCCTTACTTCGCTTCGATGGGCAACCTGTTGATTTTCGCATTCATACAAATAAAAATCATTTCGGCCAGTGGATGGTCAGTGCAATCGTTGCAAAAGTTGCTGGCAAAGGTAGCTTAACAACGCATGTAAATAGCGGTGGCGATACAAAGTTACTACAAGAACTTTTTCCGGATTCAACGAAACAAGTTCAGATTGAAAATAAATTAAGACATACAGCCTTACAAATCAGTTACGCGCTCGATGAACAAGTAACCGGAAATATTGGAGAAATTGGTTTTGATATCGGTTTAGACACAGGGGAAAACCCGTGGCTCTTTGAAGCAAACTCTAAACCTGGGCGAACTGTATTCCAAGATGAAAAGTTAAAAGAACAAAGTGAACTGACGCGCCAATTATTTTACGAATATGCCATCTACTTAACTGAACATTCTTTGCGCGATGCAAAAGAAAAAATATCTCAAATAAAATCCGGAGCTCCATCAAACACCGAACATATCCCGTCTCCTATGATTCACTCACAAATACGAAAACAAAAACTTCCACCTCATTCATAAGGTGGAAGTTTTCTATTTACACAAGTTTTACTACAACTTCTGTTTCCACATTACACATCCCGCAATAAAAAACATGATTGCAGTACTCTTGTGATTTACTATGTGTTAAACCATCTACTGCATTCAATAATTCTTGATCCATATACGCACTATAATCGTCTATGTAATCTACAGTTTTCCCATAATCTTGGAGTATACCTTGGCAATTTTGACAAGAATATGTTTGTGATTCTAATGCGTTGCAAAGCGGGCAAATTCCCATCACGATTCCTCCATACGTTATCATTTACAAGCAGATAGATTGAAGAAAGCATCTAGCTGTGCATAGGAGCGTCCTGTCCCACCCCTACTTAAAATAGAACTATAAAGTTGCTACCGAATTCATTTTAGTAAGTCATAAATAAGCAGTTAATGATTTGCCCCACAATAGCGGGATACAAAAAGAAAAACATATTTCATATCGCTCTTAGTTTAGCCTTCTTTCTAAAAAATACAACGATTACTCTTATTTCATAATTTACGAAACCACTAAGATTTTTTTACAAAATTTACAAATTATTATTTCGTATATCTTTCTAGGTAACATCCATACTATGAGTACAAACTTAATTACCGATGGATTAGCGCCAAACGGGGCGATAATCTGGTTCAAATCCAGCTAGTCCAACCAAAAAAATTTTTATAACTCTAAGGAGGATATATTCCTATGGCAAACCAAAGTTCTTACAATCAATTAGTAGTACCAGGAGCAACAGCTGCAATCGATCAAATGAAGTACGAAATCGCTCAAGAATTTGGTGTACAATTAGGAGCAGATTCTACGGCTCGCGCTAACGGTTCAGTTGGTGGAGAAATTACAAAACGTCTAGTTGCAATGGCTGAACAAAGCCTTGGCGGATTCCAAAAATAAATATATATGGCAAAAAGGTCTCAGGGTATATACCCTGAGACCTTCCTTCATTTACTGCAACATTTGTAAAAACTTTTTCGTGCGTTCTTCTTTTGGATTTGTAAATACATCTTCTGGTGTACCTTGTTCGACAACGACACCGCCATCCATGAAAATAACGCGGTTCGCAATTTGATGCGCAAAACGCATTTCGTGCGTGACAATAACCATCGTCATGCCTTCTTTAGCAAGTTCTTTCATGACTTTCAGAACTTCTTGAACGAGTTCAGGATCAAGTGCTGACGTCGGCTCATCAAATAGTAACACTTCCGGCTCCATCGCAAGCGCGCGAGCAATTCCAACGCGCTGTTGTTGTCCGCCTGATAATTGGAACGGATATAAGTCTACTTTATCCGCAAGACCGACTTTTTCAAGGAAATAGTTTGCTTTTTTCTTCGCTTCTTCTTTCCCCATCTTTTTCACTGTAACGAGCCCTTCCATTACATTTTGAAGTGCTGTTAAATGCGGAAATAGATTATGGTGCTGGAATACCATACCTGTTTGCGTACGAAGATTGACAATATCTTTCTTCGATACTTTTTGAGAGAAGTCGAGCTCTTTATTACCGATGCGAATATTACCAGCGTTCGGCGTTTCTAGCACGTTGAGACAACGCAGGAATGTCGTTTTACCAGATCCAGATGGGCCGATAATAACAACAACCTCCCCCTTCTCAACTGATAGATCTATATGTTTTAGTACGGTATTATCTCCGAAACTTTTTTGTAAATGTTGAATTGAAATCATAAAAACAAAAACTCCTTTTATGAAAGGGTTATTTTAGAGTGTAACGTTCTGAACGTTTTTCTAATATTTGTTGCACAATAGATAATAAGAAGCAAATTGCCCAATAAATTAAACCTGCTTCGAAATAAACAATTAAAAACTCGTAGTTCATTGCCGCAATCTCCTGCGCTTTTCGGAACATTTCTGTTACTAAAATTAACGATGCTAATGAAGTATCCTTCACTAAACTAATAAATGTATTCGAAAGCGGCGGGATAGATACGCGTGTCGCTTGCGGTAAAATAACACGTTTTAACGCTTGCGGGTATGTCATCCCAATTGTGTAAGCTGCTTCCCACTGTCCTTTCGGGATTGAAAGGATAGAAGCACGAATAATTTCAGATGCATACGCACCAACATTTAACGAAAATCCAATAACTGCTGCTGTATACGGCTCAACTTCAATATTAAGAGTTGGGAGACCATAGAAAATAATAAATAACTGTACAAGAAGTGGCGTTCCGCGAATGATAGATACATAGATACGAGCAATCCATTGTAAAATACGACTACCTGAAATACGCGCGAGCGCCGTTAACGTCGCAAGTATAATCCCGATAATAAATGTAATAAGCGTTAATGGAATTGTCGTAAACACAGCTTCCTTCAGCATAGGCATGAAGGAAGACTGCATAATATCTATCCAAGTAGACAATCGATCTGAAATCAACGCACTACTTAGATACATTTTCACCGAACCATTTTTTCGCTATTTTATCGTACGTACCATCTTTTTTCATATCTTCTAACGCTTTATTTACTTCTTGTACTAGCTTGTCGCTACCTTTACGGAATAAGAATCCACTTTGTGACGCTTCTTTTTCTGTATCTACAATTTTAATTTTTGCATCTTTTTTCGTTTCTAAGTAGTTTAACACTGATAATTTATCATTAATTGTGAAATCAACACGACCAGTGTTTAATAATTCTGCAGCTTGGCTAAAGCCTTCTACATTCGTGATTTCTGCGCCATTTTTCTTAGCAATATCTGCATAGTTACTTGTTAAAGATTGTGCTGCTTTTAATCCTTTTACATCAGCAAATGTAGCAGGTTTATCTTTATCTTTCGCAATAACTAATACCGCTGAAGATGATACGTATGGGCTAGAGAAGTCATATTTCTTTTGACGATCTTCACGAATACCAACTTCGTTTGCAACCATATCGAAACGTTTTGCATCTAGACCAGCAAGTAAGCTATCCCATTGTGTTTCTTTAAATACAGGTTTTACTCCTAAACGTTTTGAAACTTCTTCTGCTAATTCAACATCAAATCCAGTTAATTTATTGCTTGAATCGTGGAATGTGAACGGTGGATATGTACCTTCTGTTCCAATTACAAGTTCACCACTTTGTTTTATCTTTTGTAACGCATCTTGATTAGCTGTATCTTTTTTCTCTTCTTTACCACAGCCCGCTACAATCCCGATCGCTAATGTAGTTACTGCAAGTACTGAAAATAATTTTTTCATGATGGTAATCCTCCAAGTATTCTGATAGGAATTTAAAAACTATATTGATTGTATGCAATCTTGAACAATTTTTCAATGAAAATGTTCTTATTTAGTTTATCCTTTTTCTTCATAATCAAACAAAAGGGGAAAATAACGCTACATACAAAAAATAAGTAACATTTTTTAATATAGCATTTATAAAGAAAAAGGTAAAACAATACTTCTTATTTAACTGTCATGATTTATTGAAGAATCGATATGTTCACCAATAAAAAAAGAACTTGCGATTTTCGCAAGTTCTTCCTCTTCTTAAGCACTCTGGTTTCCTTCCATTTGCGTTTTGTACATATCGTAATAACGCCCGCGCTTTTTCATTAGCTCATCATGAGAGCCTTTTTCTAAAATCGTTCCTCTATCAAGCACAATAATTTGATCTGCGCTTTTAATTGTGGAAAGTCGGTGAGCAATAATAAATGTCGTTCTCCCTTTTTTCACAACTTCTAGCGCTTGTTGAATCATCGCTTCCGTCTCCGTATCAATACTAGATGTCGCTTCATCTAAAATTAAAATGGCCGGATCAAAAGCAAGTGCCCTAGCAAACGATATAAGCTGACGTTCTCCGGTGGAAAGTGTACTTCCTTTCTCCGTAATTTCTTCATTTATATTGTTCGCAAATCGTTCAGCACCAACATCACGTAATGCTTTTACGATGCGCTCTTTTGAAATTTTTTCATTCTCTAAGCTAACATTAGATGCTACTGTCCCGCTAAATAAAAACGGATCTTGCAGTACGATTCCCATATGTTCACGAGTTGCTTGTTTCGGCATCTCTTTTACATCATGACCGTCAATCGTAAGCTTCCCTTTTTCAAACTCATAAAACTGGAAGAGTACATTCATAATGGAACTTTTTCCTGATCCCGTATGACCGACAAGTGCCACTGTCTCGCCTTGTTTCGCTTCAAAAGAAATATTTTTTAACACTTCATCTTTTCCATTATAAGAAAACGACACATTATCAAATTTCACATTTCCTTGCAAGCGAGGCATACGTTCCTCTTCTACCGCTTCCCCTTTTTCCTCTAACAATTCAAAAACACGTTCTGATGCAACGCGCGATTGTTCTAAGTTAGCAAGCTGATTTACCATATTTGTAATTGGTGAGAACAATCGTGTTAAATAATCAACGAACGCATACAGTATCCCTAGCGAAATGACGCCTGTAGCACTTAATGAAGCACCACCGAAATACCAAATCACACCTGTGAAAGCGATATTTCTCAATACAGACACTAAGTTATGCGAAGTTGCGGCATTTAAATTCAAAATTTTATTTTGATATTTAAAATAATCGCCATTTAATTCTTCAAACTCTTTTTTCGTTTCACGCTCTTGACGGAACGCTTGAATAATTGGCATCCCTTGAATAGATTCATTCACTGTTCCGTTAATATCAGATAAACGTGAACGCATTTTATGATTGTATACAGACGCATACTTTCTATAAAGAATCGCCCAAACGATTAAAATCGGGATGATAAGTAAACATAACGTCGCCAATTTTACATCGAGTAAAAATAACGCCGCAAATATCCCGATAATATAAATGATACTAGAAACGAATGTCGCAAGCACCGTTACGTATAAATCCCGAATAGCTTCCGTATCATTCGTGACACGCGATACAATTTTCCCTGCTGGTAAATGATCGAAATAACGAATCGGCAACGTTTGAATATGAGAAAAGACATCTTCCCTCATAATTTGAATAATTTTGTTCGCTGCCTTCTGTAAGAAAAATTGCTTTCCGTATGCAAATAATGAAACGACTACTAATAAAGCGAAATAGCCACCACCAAGTAATAATAGACGGTTTATTTCTGGTTTATAAAAAGCAAACACTTCTTCTTTCGTTAATGCTTTCGCTTTATACACTTGCACCGCCTTACCATTTTGAACGGTAATCATATCACCTTTTACAGTACGTGAGCCTTCAGCATTCACTTTATTCGGCACAAAGTAATATTGAAAACCGACTTGCATCACGCGTACTTCTTTTCCTTTTTTCTCACCTTGTTCAAAGCGATCACTTCGCTTATAAAAGGTACCATTATACGAAACAGCCTCTTCACTCTTTTCTGTTTCATACCAAGGTTTCTCTATTCCAACGATATGATCGTCAATCATCGTTTTCGCGACGAAAGGACCAGCAAGCTCTGCGATGACGAAAATAAATAACATTAGCATCGCTGCAAAAATCGTCCCTTTTACTTTCATCGCATATTGGAACAATCGTTTTGATACGCTCATATTTTCACCCCACTATCCGCACTTTCACTTTCCCCTTGTTGTCTTTCAAACTGCTCAGCATACCAGCCTCCGCTTTTAATAAGCTGATCATGCGTACCCTCTTCCATTACTTCACCTTCATCCATAACGAGAATCCAATCCGCATGTTGTACGGCAGATAAACGGTGCGTCGTAATAATCGTCGTCTTTCCGCTTCTTTCTGTTCTTATATTGTCAATGATCGCTGCTTCCGTACGAGCATCAACAGCTGATAAAGAATCATCCAAAATTAAAATTTCTGGGTTTTGAATAACAGCTCGTGCAATTGAAATCCTTTGTTTTTGCCCTCCTGATAAAGAAACACCTTTCTCTCCAACGAGCGTTTCTAACCCTTCTGGTAAAAACTCTAAATCCTTTGTAAACGCCGCGATTTCAATCGCTTTCTCGAGTTCTTCTTCCGTCGCTTCTCGGTTTCCAAATAAAATATTTTCCCTCGCTGTTTTTGAGAACAAAATATGTTCCTGCGGTACATACCCAATCCACCCGAGTACATTTTCATTCGTTATGTTATCTAACGTCACATCAGAGACTGCAATATCCCCATCTCCAAGCGGATATTGACGAAGAAGCTGACGTACGAGCGTCGTTTTTCCGCTTCCTGTTTTTCCAACAACCCCAAGCGTTTCCCCTTGTTTTAATGTAAATGAAACCTTTTTTAAATTTGTTTCAGTTGATGAAGGATATGAAAAGGTAACGTCATCAAACTGAATATAATCCGGCTCTTGTACAAGCTTTGGATTTTTCGGATCCTTTACATCCGGTTCATACGCTAACGTTTCATTCACACGGTCGAGTGACGCATTTCCTCTTTGCATAACATTAATTAATTCGCCAATTGCAAACATCGGCCAAATCATCATCCCTAAATACACGTTAAATGAAACAAGTTCACCAAGTGTCACCTTTGATTGAAATACAAGATACGCGCCATACACTAAACCAATTAAATAACTAAGACCAACAAGCATTTTCACAGTTGGCTGGAATAATGCATCGATTCTAGCTACTTTCATATTTTTTTCGTAGACGTCATCTCCTAAATGATGAAATCTTTCCTGATCTGCGTTCTCTTGTACGTATGCACGAATAACGCGCACGCCAGCGATCGATTCTAATACTTTATCGTTCATATCACCGAACGCATCTTGCGCAACTGTAAATCTTTCATGCAATTTCTTTCCATATATATTCATCGCATACGCCATAATCGGAAGCGGTATAAGTGCCGCAAATGTAAGCTCCCAACTAATTGTAAATCCCATCATAAAGACAATCGTAAGCATATATAAACTCGAATCCACGAGCGTTAATATACCGAAACCAGCTGTCATAGCGATTGCTTTTAAATCATTTGTCGCTCTCGCCATTAAATCACCAGTACGATTTTTATGATAAAACGTCGGTGTCATTTTAAGTAAATGCCCCATAAATTTAGAGCGCATCGTCTTCTCCAGTACGAATGCACCACCAAACAATTGATGTTGCCAAACGAAAGTAAGACCATATCCTATTACCGTAACCCCTACTAAAATAAGAATAAATTGCATAATCGCTTCATTCGTTAACGTTCCTGTTTTTATGTTATCAATCGTAACCCCTAGCACTTTCGGGGGAATGACTTCAACTATATTTACAATTAAAAGAGCTCCAATGGCGATACTATATCTCTTCCAATGCTCTTTAAAAAACCATTTTAACTTTAGTAATACTGATAACAATGTAACCTCTCCCTTCTCGTTCTCGCTTATTTCTCATTCTTTATCCGCTATCCAGACCCATCACATTTACATTTCGTAACCCATACAATCTCATCACATTTTTCCACCTTCCAAAATTTTATATAGTAACATGGAAAACAAAAAAAAGCATACCGCCGCTTGACGATATGCACAGAAATGCATAAAAGCGTACGTTACGATATACGCAACGTACGCTTTTTATAAGACAAAGATGCCCTATATATCCGTACGGGTTGCGTAATGATATGAATGTTTTCTGCCATTTAACAGAGCTAAGCCCATTACATTTACGATTACAATCATTACGCACACCCCCTTCATTTATTTTCCATTTATAATCTTACAACTATATTGAGTATTCTGTCAATTATTTTTTTACACACCGAATAAAAATATACGCTACATCATTTTGAAATAAGAGAATGTTCTGTAAGAAAGGGCATACAAAATAAAAAAAGAATAAGAAATCGTTTTCACAAACATTTCATTTGAAAAATGTTATCAAACCCCCTACAATCACCTTATACTCACTCTTACAAGTTGCTATTTTAGGAGGACTAATCATGACAACTAGCAATACGTACAAATTTTATTTAAACGGAGAATGGAGAGAAAGCTCTTCAGGAGAAACAATCGAAATTCCATCTCCATACTTACACGAAGTAATTGGACAAGTACAAGCAATTACTCGCGGAGAAGTAGATGAAGCAATTGCATCTGCAAAAGAAGCTCAAAAATCATGGGCAGAAGCTTCTCTACAAGATCGCGCAAAATACTTATATAAATGGGCTGATGAGCTCGTAAATATGCAAGATGAAATTGCCGATATCATTATGAAAGAAGTCGGTAAAGGATATAAAGATGCGAAGAAAGAAGTTGTTCGTACAGCTGATTTCATTCGTTACACAATTGAAGAAGCTCTTCATATGCACGGAGAAAGCATGATGGGCGATAGCTTCCCTGGCGGAACGAAATCTAAACTTGCGATTATCCAACGCGCACCACTTGGTGTTGTATTAGCAATCGCACCATTTAACTACCCAGTAAACTTATCTGCTGCAAAACTTGCACCAGCATTAATTATGGGTAACGCTGTTATTTTCAAACCAGCAACTCAAGGTGCAATTAGCGGTATTAAAATGGTTGAAGCACTTCATAAAGCTGGCCTTCCAAAAGGTCTTGTAAACGTAGCGACAGGACGCGGTTCTGTAATTGGTGACTACTTAGTAGAACACGAAGGCATCAATATGGTATCGTTCACAGGTGGTACAAACACAGGTAAACATTTAGCGAAAAAAGCTGCAATGATTCCACTTGTATTAGAACTTGGTGGTAAAGATCCTGGTATTGTTCGTGAAGATGCTGACTTACAAGATGCTGCAAACCATATCGTAAGCGGTGCATTCTCTTACTCTGGTCAACGTTGTACAGCTATTAAACGCGTACTTGTACACGAAAACGTAGCAGACGAGCTTGTTAGCTTATTAAAAGCGCAAGTAGCTGAACTATCAGTTGGATCTCCAGAACAAGACAGCACAATCGTTCCATTAATCGACGATAAATCTGCTGACTTCGTTCAAGGCTTAGTTGATGATGCTGTTGAAAAAGGTGCTACAATTGTTATTGGTAACAAACGTGAGCGTAACTTAATTTATCCAACATTAATCGACCACGTAACAGAAGAAATGAAAGTTGCTTGGGAAGAGCCATTCGGCCCAATCCTTCCAATCATCCGTGTTTCTTCAGATGAGCAAGCAATTGAAATTGCTAACAAATCAGAGTTCGGCTTACAAGCAAGTGTCTTCACAAAAGACATTAACAAAGCATTTGCAATTGCTAACAAAATCGAAACTGGTTCTGTTCAAATTAACGGACGCACAGAGCGCGGCCCTGACCACTTCCCATTCATCGGTGTAAAAGGTTCAGGTATGGGCGCACAAGGTATTCGTAAGAGCCTTGAGTCTATGACACGTGAAAAAGTAACTGTATTAAACTTAGTTTAATCTTATATGTAGAAGCTGATCTAATTTGGGATCAGCTTCTTTTTATATCAAATAATTATCCATCCCTAATAACAAACTCTTCTCTATAATCTGATTATTAATATATCCATTGACGTATAAAAATTCATTTGTTACTCTTAAATACGTTAATTTAATATTTAAATCCTCATTCGTATCTCGGTGAGGTAGAGGTTGCAATCATTAAGAGTATCATTTCAGGAGATGTAGTGGCATTGATGAAGAAATGAGAAAGGAATGGTTGCCGAAGTAAGTCGTGTCCACCATGCACACTTGCTGGGTCTGCATTTAATAAGTGCAGAACTGTCACAAACGTTTCGTTTGTGGAGAGCTATCGAGAGGTATGTCGTGGGTTTCTTATAAGATAGAAAGCATGTAGCGGCAAATTACGTGCTTTTTTTGTTTTGTTTGGGACTTCTCTTCTCTACTAAGAAGACATACATATCTCCTCGCTTGACTTGGTTATACTAACTTTGGAGGTATTTTCTATGCAACAAAAAAAATGGGGCTTTTGGGTACTAACAGCTTTCGTTGTCGGTAATATGGTTGGCGCTGGAATTTTCATGGTGCCAAGTACGTTGGCACAAACAGCAAGCCCTCTCGGTGTCACTTTAGCTTGGTTAACAACAGGGTTTGGTGTTTTAATGCTAGCTCTTGTTTTCGGTAATTTAGCAATTCGTCGTCCTGATTTAACGACAGGACCACAAAGTCATGCATATGCTTTATTCTCATCACCAAAAAAGAAAAAAATGGCTGGTTTCAGTATGGTATGGGGATATTGGGTTGCAAACTGGGCAAGTAACGTTGCCATCATTACATCTTTCGCGGGATATTTATCACTCTTCTTCCCAATTATGAAAGATACACGACTACTATTTTCAATCGGTTCTTTTGACATAGAAGTCGGAAAACTAATTACATTTACGATTTGTTCCATCTTACTTTGGGGAACTCATATTATATTAACAAACGGTGTAAGCGGAGCTGGAAAGCTAAACTTCTTAGCAACAACAACGAAAGTAACTGGATTCCTTTTATTCATCGTCGTTACGTTATTTGCATTCGAAGCTTCTAAGTTTGGACAATGGTACACACCGATGATCGATAAATCAGGTGTATCACACGGCCTTCTTTCCCAAGTAAATTTAGCTGCTCTTACAACGCTTTGGGCATTTATCGGAATTGAATCGGCAGTACTTTTATCAAACCGTGCTACCTCTCCCAAAACAGTAAAGCGCGCAACAGTTGCGGGATTACTTATTACAGTTGCGATTTACTTAGGAATTACAATTTTAACAATGGGTGTACTTCACGTTGATAAATTACAAGCTTCTGAACGTCCATTAGCAGACGCATTAAACGCTGCAATGGGTCATGGCGGCGGGAAACTGATGGCATTACTTGCTCTTACTTCCCTATTCGGTTCTATCTTAGGCTGGATTTTATTAAGCTCAGAAGTACCATACCAAGCAGCAAAAGAAGGTTTCTTCCCTTCCTTCTTTACGAAAACAAATAAAAAAGGAAGCCCAATTTATTCATTACGACTAACAAACATTATGTCGCAAGTGTTCTTATTCTCAACACTATCAGGAACAATTGCGGAAGCTTATACATTCGTTATTACCGTATCAACACTGGCCTACCTCATTCCATATCTCGTTTCACCAATCTTTCAGTTAAAACTAGTTGCAACTGGTGAAACATATAAAAATGAAATGCGGGCAAGAATTACAGATGGTATAGTCGCAGTGATCGCACTTTGCTACGCACTATGGGTTATTAAAACCGGCGCATCCGATATAAAAACGTTCCTTCTCGGAATTGGTTTATTCGTAATCGGCTTTGCCTTCTATCCATTAATGAATCGTGATCAGAAAAAAAATAACGAAAAGAAAAACGAGCAAGTTGCATAACGCAATTTGCTCGTTTTTTCTTTTGTAAAACATATATAATAGAACAAAGAGGTGAAAAACATGTCAATTGAATCGCTATGGAGCAGTCGATTCCAACAACATATGCAAAATATCATTACATACTTTGCACGTATGATTAACGGGTTACTATATAGCTTTATCTTTATTTCATGCGTTGGCGCTTACTACTATGCTCAGTTTCTAAAAACATCTCCTTCTAAAGGAATATCTTTACTACTCATCACGATTGTACTGACATTCATTATAACGAGATGCCCAATCCGTACATTTATTCAAAAACCTGATGCTGTCTATTTGCTTGCATTAGAAGAGAAATTAACATCTTATTTTAAAAAATCTCTTCTATATAATTACATCATTCAGCTTTTCCCATTATTATTTACGTTCCTTATTCTCGTTCCACTTGCCCTGCAATCATTACAAGTAACAGTACCTTTCTTATGTACAATCTTTATCGTTTTAATGATTACGAAAGCTTGGAACATGTACATACATTGGATGTGGCGTGATAGTCATGAAAAAAATATATGGTTTATTATTCGTATTGCTTGTAACGCCTTAATCATTTTCATGCTGTTTTACTCGGCACATGTTCTCATATTAGGCGGATTGCTCTTACTACTTGCTTTCCTGCTTCTATATACGAAAAAACAGCCTACAAAACGAATACCGTGGGATTACATAATCGAACAAGAAGAAAAAATGAACGTTCGTTTTTATCAATTTGCTAGCATTTTCACCGATGTTCCGCAACTGAATAAACAAGTAAATAAAAGAAAATGGCTTACAAATTGGATTGAACCTTTATTACATAAAAAACGAGCAACTTTCTTCTATTTACATACACTCGCATTTTTACGCGGGAATGATTATTTCGGTATATATATTCGCTTAGGAGTGATTGGTGCCTTCGTCTTATATTTTATACCAAACATATACGTAAAAGGTGCTATTGCATATATCGTCCTATATATGATTTCTATGCAGCTCCGTTCCCTGTGGAAATATTTTTCGGGAAATATTATCGTAGCATTATATCCAATTGATACTGAACAACGAATGAACCAATTTCTTCGCTTAATCTTTATATTACTAAGCATGCAACTCATTGTATTTTCGATTGTTATACTCATTGCTACAGTACAACTTTTACATAGCCTTATCATTTTGATTATCGGGTTACTCTGGATCAAATTTATTATTGTACCAAAAACGAAGCAAAGAATTTCCGCATTTTAACGAAAAAAGAGGCTGTACATCACAGCCTCTTTTTTCGTCCCCAAATTTCTAATCACTTTTCATAGGCAATTCTCATATAGTGAAAATGACTATACAATTCCTATCCATAAGTTAACTAATGATTTTACACATATATAAAGTGAAACTTTAATCAGTGGGGGTTTTGTTCATCCCCCACTGATTATTAGCCTTCACCAATCGGACGTTTACGGACAGCCCGACTCCTACCTAACTGCTTTGCTCCAACTGAATTTTGAGGTGGGAGTTTTACTGTCCGTTAACGCGGGATAAATACAAAAGATGGGAGCCTTATTTATGAATAATAATCCGCCTTCAACGCCCCCAAATCCACCGGAAACGAATAATAATGAAGTGAGCTTACAAACGTTACGCGTCATTGGGCTTATTGTACTAATTAGTGGCTACATATTAGTAGCTCTTTCTGAAGTAGGAACGTTAAAAAACCTTTTGCTACAGCCTAGCACCACTCCAGACTTAGCTGAAGTTGATCCGTTCTAAAAATCATATAAAAAGCGAGTCCCAGTATAACTGGTTCGCTTTTTATATAGTTTTACCCAATCTGAGAAACCTCTCTCGTACCCTCATACTTCTCTTTCCCTATCGCTTTCATAAATAATAAAATACTGCTCATACCAACGATAAAGTACAGAGCACTCATGCCCCAAGATGCAAGAAATGAGCCTATCATAACACCTAATGCCCCGTTCATTTTTGCCACTTGAAAGACCATCCCATTAATCGCCATATAAGAACCTCTCGCCTCATTTGGCACCATATCTGCCATTATAGATTGACGTACTGGCACATACATCATCTCTCCTACTGTTTGGAAAAGCCCTGCGATTAATAAGATCCATAAACTATTGCTCGTTCCGAGTATTGTAAAGCCAATCGTATAAATGAATAAGCCTACATATAAAATTTTCAAATCGTTGAAGCGTTTCAGCATTTTAATAAGAAGCGCTGAACACAATACAATTAAAATTGTATTTTCTGCTGAAATCCAGCTCATCATGCGAATACCTGTTAAATCAAACGTAACACCATTCCAAAAGAAAAAGTGCACCGTTTCAAATTCCTGCTGCAAACGTACTCCTAAATAATTATTAACCTGAAACTCTAAAGATAATGTGCATATACTTGCTGCACAAAAAATTAGAAACGCTCTATCTTTCATCACGACTTTATAACTATCCGCCATATCTTTTAATACATTTTTCTTCTCTACCGTTTTTCGTGCTACATACACTTCTTCCATATATACGGCCATCACATATAATGTAATAACTGCAATAACTGTTAATCCGATAAACAATTGTAATCTATAGTTCTCAAATAGTAATCCGCCAAATATCGCTCCAATCGCAATGGATAAATTAATTGCCCAGTAGTTAATGCTGTACATCACTTTTCGGTTTTCCGGTGTACTCACATCAATTAACATCGCCTCTGTCGCAGGATTCATAAGTCCAGATCCTAAACTATTCACTAACATAAAGATAAATGTTAGCCACGGTGAGTCTACATAATCCGAATTCGCAACCCCCATACAAGCAATGGAAATGACTTGTATACTTTGACCGATAATCATCACCTTTTTACGACCGAGCCGATCCCCCACATATCCACCGTATAAACCAATTACTAATGAAGCTATGACATTAATGAGTAATAACGCACCTGCAATCGCACTACCTAACTTTATTGAAAAGTAAATCGCCATAAATGGAAAAATCATCGTGGACACAGCACGTGTTAAAAACGAAGTTATAATTCTAATCTTTATATTTCGATGCATACTCCAAAATCCCATTGTTCCCCCTCCTTATGCTTACTTATTTTACTTTGAAAAAGAGGAAGAAAAAGGTTAGAATATTCTAAAGAGTTTCCCCTTTTATTATAGAAGGAAGTGTATATATGAAAATTATGGACTATTACATTAGACTAAGACTACACGCACAAGATCAACAACATATCCGAAATAGCTTACAAGAATTAGCGGATATTTTATATTGCAGTACGAAAAACGTAAAAATTTTATTAAAGAAAATGAGCGAGGAGCAATTCATTCACTGGACTCCAGGGAGAGGCCGCGGGAATAAAACAGAAATTCAATTTATACATAGTCTCGTAGAAGCGATTGAATCCTACACAGATGAACTGTTAGCGCAAGAAAAATTAAAGGATATCTTTCTTCTTTTAAAAGAACCGCTACCTCTTGCACTTCAAAAAAAGATAGAAAATAAACTACATCATCATTTTGGATACGAACCTTCAAATGATATGTACGACATATTAAAAATTCCTATATCAAGAAAGATATTCCCATTAGATCCGGCTTTTGTCGCTGTAACTACAGAGAGCCATCTTACGAGTCAAATTTTTGACACGTTAGTCGTTTATAACCATGTTACTGAAAAAATGGAACCACACATTGCACATACGTGGGAATTAAGTGAAGACGGGCTTACATGGACCTTTTATTTACGAAAGGATATACATTTTCATAACGAAACAGTTTTAACTTCTAAAGATGTACAATTTTCATTTGAACGATTAAAGCAAGTTCACTCTCCTTTCGAATGGTTAACAGAAGAAATTGTTCAAATTGAAACACCATCACCACTGCAAATTCGATTCCATTTAGCAAAACCCAACTTTTTTTTCTTACACTATGTAAGTTCCATGCAACTAGCAATTTTACCACGTGATGCTAGTATTCAAAATCATCATTATATAGGTACTGGACCTTTCAAACTTGCTCATTACTCTGAAGACAATATCGTACTCGAAGCGTTCACCCATTATTTTAAAGAGCGCGCGTTATTAGACCGTATTGAATTTTGGGGTATTCCTGATCATATACAAATCGATGCTGATTATGAACTACCAAATGAAGAGGAAAATGAAAGGCATGATATACAAATAGAAGAAGTAGGTTGTATTTATGCTAGCTTCAATTTTACAAAACCTGGTCCTCATCACGACATGTATTTTCGAAAAGCTTGGAGAGAAATATATGATGTTGAAACGATACTGCGTAGCATAGAGGGTAGACGAACAATTGCCGCATCAAGCTTTTTCCCTGAAAGAAGCCGCCAAGTTCCTAAAAGGTCCTACTCTTTAGAAAAAGCGAAAGAGTATTTAAAAAAGAGCACCTATAATGGAGACACAATACATATTTATTTTTTCGCATTTAAAGATAGTGCAAATGACGCACATTTCTTAAAAGAACGGTGTGAACAATTAGGAATACACGTAGAACTTCACCCATTTCTCGTTTCAGATTATATGGATTGCTCTATCGATAAACATGCCGATATTATTTTTATGGGAGAAGTGTTTGCTGCCGATCATGAACTCGCATTCTTAAATGTATTTAAAAATAAAAGTTGCTTCGTAAATCGGTTTATGGACCCGCACTATGAAAACCAAATTAACTGTTTACTGGATACCTTTTTATTAGAAGAAAATAAAGAGAAACGCTATAAGCTTATGTATGAGATTGAAGAATTTTTACAAGCAGAAAACATCATTTTATTTAACTATCACGTTTTAAAAAGAAAAACATATCCGTCTTCTTTAAAAAACGTAACAATTGATTCATTCGGCTGGGCAAATTTTGCGAAGTTATGGATACAGCCATCCACGTATTAAAATGTGAGTTTTTATAAAGTGAAACTTTAATCAGTGGGGGTTTTGTTCATCCCCACTGCCCGTTAATGCTGGATAAAAGGAGAGGAACCATGAAACGCACCCTAGAAAAAAGACTTTCAACGTATTTTATAAAAGAGAAGGTACTACATCCCTAGTAGTACCTTCTTCACATACAGATACAAATTATTATTTAATTACTCCATCTAAGTGATCTTTCAAGTTCAATATATATTGCTCAATATTCGGATGCTTCACCACATCATAACAAGCAAAGCTCTTTAACGGACTCATGCCAAGAAACTTCTGTACACGATGTAAATGACTAAGCGCTGACTCTAAACTTTCTCCCTCAAAAAACTTCGTCTTATCCCCAAATGCTTTCTCAGGTGCATTCCAAGTTGTAGAAAACATATACGCTTTCTCTTTTAATAAACCACCTGTTCCATATTCATCAGCTCCTTTAAAGAACAAACCGTATTCATATACTTCATCCATATACGTTTTAAATAAACCCGGAACACTAAACCAGTAAATCGGTGTTTGATAAATTACCACATCAGCCCATAAAAATTTCTCCTGTTCTTCCTTAATACTATAGCCATCTTGAATCGTTGTCGTTTTCACATGATGATTCTCGTTTAATACCGTTACCATATAATCAACTAGCGTTTTATTTAATCTGCCTTCTTTTGTACCGTATTTTTCATGTCCATTTATAATGAATATATTTTTCATCGCTTTTCTCTCCCTTATTTTATTCCTCGGCTATTAACCCAAGTTGCTGTTTCAGCGTAAGATTATCTTCTAAATGCCAATCCTCCGTTATCTTTCCGTCTTTCACATGTAAAATATCAATTGCAAAAAAACTGATTTTCTTATCCTTATGAGTGCCTGTAAAAGAAAGACGAGCTGTTACTTTATCACCGACGACTAATAAATCTTCAATCTCGCAATGTATGTTAGGAACAACTTTATGAAAGTTTTGCGCCGCAAACTTTAATCCTTCCATACCTTGTGGTCGCCCTTTCGGCAATGTATGATCGAAAAAATTTTCAGTAACAGTCTGCGGAATAAGTTCCTCCCTACCTGTATCCCAAAATGCATAAAAACGCTGCGCTGCATGAACCATTTCGGTCGCTTCTCTCTTACTTAGTGAGGGGTCAATTGTCATTGCTTTTGGCTTTGGCATTTCTTTTAATAACTGGACTTCCGTTTTTTCTTCCACGCTGCATGCTACAAGTACAATACAAACAACAAACAAACTAAGTAATCCAAACAACTTTTTTATCCCCATGAAATTCACCTCCTCCTCATCTAAACCCTTTGTATTTCGTATTGCTATTGTATATGCACTAACTTCCTTTATGGAAGTAGTGATATTTTTTTCATATAGTTACCAAAAGTATAGTTTTGTGATACTATAAAGCAAATTCATTCAAAAAAAATTTATGGAGGCTAGTTCCATGAACAATATAGATCCAGTTGAATTAACGAAAGGGTTACCTGGCATACCTTGTCCTATCGCTAAAACGCTTGATGTAATTCGTACAAAATGGACATTTTTAATCATCCGTGACCTTCTTATCGAAGGAACATTACGCTTTAGTGACTTACAAAAATCAATGGACGGGATTAGCCCGAAAACATTATCGCTTCGACTAAAAGAATTAGAGGCTCAAGGCATTATAACGAGAAAAGTATATCCGGAAGTTCCGCCTCGTGTAGAGTACACATTAACGGATAAAGGAAAGCAATTAGAGGGGATTTTCATTGAATTAAAACGGTTTGGATTAAGCTTATAAAACAAAAACCCCTTACCGTCGTAAGGGGTTTTATTACTTCGCAAAACTTTCAGCTAGCTGTTTCTCTCTCCACATAAATGTAATACCGAGACCAACTATTAAAACAACTCCTGAAAATGCATATGGATAATGAATATTCATATCAAATAATATTCCGCCCATCGCTGGTCCTGCTATATTTCCTAAACTCGTATAAGTCGAGTTCATACCAGCAACGAATCCTTGCTCTTTTCCAGCTGCTTTTGATAAAAACGTCGTTAAAGCTGGACGAAGTAAATCAAATGCAAGGAAAATAAAGCAAGTAACGAGAAGTACAATCCAATAATTAAAAACTACAGTTGAAACGAACGCTAATACTGCACCTACAATTAAACATATTTGAATTAATACTTTTTCACCAAACATGTCAACTAATTTTCCAAACATAAATACTTGCACAACTACCCCAAATATTGAACTAATTGTAATAATTGCCGCAATATCTTTCGGTGTGAATCCAAACTTATGATCAGAAAACAGACTAAACACAGTTTCATACGCCGATAAACCGAATGCGAGTACAAATACAATAATAAATGCGATTGCATACATTGGATGTAATGATTTCTTTAAATCTCCAATAAAACTTGATTCTTTCGTATTAGAAGAAATCTCCGCAAGCTCTTCTTTCGTTAACGGTTCTTTTAAAATAAAGATCGAAATCACACATGCTATAAAGGCAATTACTGCTGCAACAAAAAACGGCACACGTATACCGTATTCTGCAATAAATCCGCCAATTCCAGGTCCTATAATAAATCCGGTACTAATCGCCGCAGACAAGTATCCCATCGCCTTTGGACGTTCCTGCATAGATGTAATATCAGCAACATATGCCGTAACACCTGGCATAATAAACGCAGCACTAATTCCGCCTAACACCCTCGCTGCATAGAGCATCCATACATCTGTTCCTAATCCAAAAAGAAGCTCTGAAACACCAAAAATAAATAAGCCAATGATTATCATTTTCTTCCTACCATACAGGTCAACCCACCGGCCTGTAATAGGTGAAGCAATAAGCTGAGCCATTGCAAACACTGCAACGAGATAACCCATCGTCTTCCCTGTTAAACCCATATCATTCATAAAGGACGGCATAACTGGAATGATTAATCCAATCCCTAAAAAAGCGATAAATATATTACTCAAAAGAATGACCAATACCATCTTTTGTTCTTTTATCGGTTTCTTCACTTTTTAACACCTCTTCCCGTAAGTTCCTCAAAAAAATAATGCCCAAGAAGCTTTTTCTTTATCCTGCTATTTGCGGGCTAATCATGAGTAGAGCTGCCCCACTCATTAGAATTTCACTCTATCCTTCCACACATACATAAGTATTAGGTGAATGACTATCATTCAGTTTTCCTCAAAAATGAACCTACCTTTTCAGACAAGTTCATCTTACTACTTCTTTATATGTAGTGCATGTGTTAAAAAATCTAGTACTTCTGCCTTTTGTAGCTCGACTTGCTCATCATCTTTATGATCATATAAATAAACTTGTTCCGCTGCTGATTCAACAAGGGCGATAAATAACTTCGCTGTTCGCTCTGCATGAACCGAATCACGAATTTCACCAGCTTCTTTCGCCTCATTTAAAAATTCACTTAGCCACATATAAAGAGGCTCATACACAGCTTCCCATTCCTTTATATGTTCTGTAGATGCAAGACCTGCATACATTAAAGCTTGTATTTCACGATATTCAGCTATGAAGTTAAACACCGCATCTATCACTTGCGTAACCTTACTTGAGAAAGGCGCATCATTTTGCACTTTTTCTTTCACTGCAAGTATCATCTTTTCAACCATCACTTCTGCTATTGCAGGCATAACAGATAACTTAGAAGGAAAATATAAATAGAAAGTTCCTTGTGCAATGCCAGCCAATTTCACGATATCAGAAATCTTCGTTTTTTCAACGCCCTTTTCCTGAAACACTTCAATAGCTGCATAGACAATTTTCTCTTTTTTATTCATCATCTAAACCCTTTCACACGCGTATTGAATGACTGTCACTCATTTTATAAAATAATTAGCTGTACTGTCAATTATCATGCACTTTTTACAATAAAAATCTCCTAACGACTTGTTAGGAGATACAATGTATCTTTACGAAAGAGCCTTTAATCCTGTCACACCACATACAATAAGAGCCACACTGATCAAACGTGCTTTACTTTTCGATTCACCAAACAGGAACATATTTAATAAAACGGCACCTGCTGTTCCAATACCAATCCAAACCGCATACGCGACACTTACTTGTAAAAATAAGAAAGATGTATACAAGAATGCAAAGGATGTAGCAAACCCGCCTATATAAAGCGCACCATTTGCTAACGTTTTATCTTTACTATACATTTTCAGACCGATCACACCGACTATTTCACTAATTGCAGCACAAAATACGAAAAACCAACCCATCTTTAAGCAGCTCCTTCCACAGTTTCTTCTTTATTATCAGCTAGCTTTAAACCGATAACGCCAGCTACAACCATCACGATAAAGAATAACTTCCCTACACTGAAACTTCCACCGAAAAGGAATACATCCATTAAGAAAGTACCTACCGTACCAGCTCCGGCAAAGATAGCATATACAGTTCCTGTCGCAAGATGTTCACACGCTTTAGAAAGAAAGTGAAAATCAACAGCGATAACTCCTAAAATAATAATCCAATGCCACCAAGTATCGGCCGTATTAAAACCAAACACCCAAAAAATTTCAAAGATACATGTTAATATGACATATAACCAAGCTCTATTTTTCATACCTCTCACCTCTTATGACTGACTATCAGTCATTTTGTTTTAAAAAAATATGTCTTTCACCACTACTATATATAAACAACTATCATCCTCATTTACCATTGTATTTGTTCAGTTGCTAAACTTACTACACCCTTTTATATAAAATGACTGAATGTCATTCATAAATATTGTACATGAATATTTTAAGAACTGTCAATGCCGAAAGATTATTTAAAATTTCTTTCATCCAATTTGTATATTTCCTAATAATCTGTTAATACTGCTAGTAACATAATATTTTCTCCACTCCCCCTTGGAGAGATCCCTTTAATAGAGCTGTTAGCATTTGCTAGCTGCTCTTTTTATTTTTCAAAATCCAATTCAAGCGCCTGTTCACTCGATCCAAAATAAATATTTGCTTCTGCAATACTATCACGATATTCCTCACTATGAATTCCCGAAAAGTCATTTCAAATTCGTTTTAGATCTGATTTTCTTCGTTCTAAATCAGTAATGAGCTGTGTAACTTATTCAGATTTTAAGCTACACATCCTTTTCTACAAAATAACATTTTCATTCAATTACCATATCACTTTTTTGTTCTACAATTCGATATGCAATATTTCATATTTCATTATCGCAATATCACTTTATTAACCATATTTTTATATAAACGAGTTCCTATCATGCGGTAAATCAACATTTGTAATTTAATTCCTCATTTAAATCATCTAGTTTTTAGCTTTAAACACTATATTCGGATAATTATATTGGAATTTCCTGTTCTACACATCCAAATACATCTTGTGTATTATATAGGAGAAGAGTAATTAAAAGACTTACTCTTTGCTATTGAGGGAAGAGTCTGAGAGCCATATCAGGCTCTTCTTTATTTATATACCTTGTATTAAGATGCGATTTTCAGTAAGAAATCATAATTTATCTACTATGAAAATATAAACACTAAATCTTCATATCCAATTTACCGAGCAGTTAGCATTTGCTAGCTGCTCTTTTTTATTTACCGGCACACTATGATGAAATACTCATAGATCAAATCCATTTTTGATCACATAAAAAGGAACGGATGATTTTTTAATCTATTTATTTTCCAATAATCCTTTATATGCACTAATTTTATGCTCAAGCATCTTCTCTGTAACTTCTAAGTTTTCTCTTTGAATCTGAATAGATTTCCTATGGTCTTCTAGGAGCTGTAAACGAGCTTCGGCTGTATGCTCCCCTTCTAAATATAATCTAGCGTATTCTCTTATTTTCGCTATCGGCATTTGTGTTTGTTTTAATTTCATAACAAACTGCAACCACTTTATATGCGACTCTTCATAAAGTCGATTCCCATTTGTATCGCGATTTGCAATTAATATATTTTCCTTTTCATAATAACGTAGTGTATGTGTACTCACTCCTAATAATTTAGCTACCTCGCTAATTGTGTACATAATCTAACTCCCTCCACATGCTTACCCCATATATTTTATAGCCTTATCAAATTTATAAAAAACATTTGACTTAGAGTATACTCTAACAAATAAAATCTAACCATAATACATTCATTTGAACTTAGGGGGATTTTATATGAAGTACACTGTTATTACTGGTGCTAGTTCAGGGATCGGCTATGAATCAGCTTTAGCCTTTGCATCTCGCGGAAAAAACTTAATACTTGTAGCTCGAAGACAAGCAGAATTAGAAGAATTAAAATTGAAAATTAACGAAGTATGTCCGGAATTGGATGTTGTCATTCGAAGAACGGATTTATCTATCACGGAAAATGTTTATAAGCTTTATGAAAACTTACAAAGTTTTCAAATTGAAACGTGGATTAACAACGCAGGGTTTGGTAATTTCGCCTCAATTGCTGAACAAAATTTAAATAAAATAGAGACGATGTTACATGTAAATATAGAAGCACTAACGATACTCTCTTCTCTTTTCGTTCGAGATTATTCAATGGTTGATGGCACACAACTTATTAACGTTTCATCAGGCGGTGGATACACAATTGTTGCTGATGCTGTTACGTATTGCGCTACGAAATTCTATGTAAGTGCATTTACAGAAGGTTTATCTCACGAACTGAAAGAACAAGGCGCGAAACTGCAAGCAAAAGTTTTAGCTCCTGCTGCAACTGAAACAGAATTTGCAAAACGTTCATTTGATATTGATGAATTCCAATACGATAATGTTGTACCGAAATTCCACACCGCAAAACAAATGGCACAATTTATGCTTGACCTTTACGATAGCGATAAAGTTGTAGGGCTTGTCGATGGTTCTACTTATAACTATGAGCTTAAAAACCCCATTTTTAATTTTGCAGTAAGAAAAACGAATTCAAGTTCTTAATTTCTCCTAAAATATAGATGCCCACTATTATGTAAATAATAGTGGGCCTTTTTTCTCTCTGAAACATTCACCCAACATACCGAACCATCGCCACCTCATCACAATAATCAACCTTTGGACAATGTCTACAATCAATCCATACTTTCTCTGGTAACGCCTCTCTATTCATAAAAACAAACCCGCACTTTTGAAAAAATTCCGTTTCATATGTTAAAGAAATGACTCTACTCACTTTTATTTTCGCTGCCTCATTTATTACATGATTCACCAACATACGTCCGATTCCTTTCCCTGCATATGTATGCGAAACGACTAATGATCGGACTTCTGCAAGGTCCTCCCCTAACACATGTAAGCCAGCAACTCCAACGATTTCTTCCCCTTCTTTCATAACATATAAACATTGTAAATATTGATAGAGAGATAAAAGCGAACGCGGTAAAACTACTCCCTCTTTTGCATAAGCTTCAATGAGACTATAAATTTCTTTCACATCACTCGTAACCGCATTAAAGATTTTCATATTTTATCCCCTTGTCCCTCATATTAATATTTATAACTTATAATGAATTTTAATACATATTTTTATATAATAATACATCTCTCCTTTCTCCCCGTCAATCACTTTACACAAACAAAAACCAAGCAATCTAATCGATGCTCGGTTCTTCATTTCGTATCGGTAACACCGTCGAATATTTAATTTCACGAAGTGCTAAACTCGTCTGTATCCTTGTAATACCAAGCTTATTCAGCTTTCTAATAAACTGCTCTAGCTCTTTACGATCACGATTTGCAACCTTTAATAAATAATCATACTCTCCTGTTAAACAGTGGCATTCTAACACTTCCGGCATCGATTCTAATTCTTTTTCCAACACGTCAAGTTTATCCGATTGATGAATATTTGTACTCATAAAAATAAAACATAATAAATCAAAACCAAGCTTTTCTTGATTTAAAATCGCAACTTGCTTATCAATGAACCCTTCTCCATCTAATCTTTTTATTCTCGCATGCATCGCAGCTGGTGATAAATTAACGCGTCTTGCAAGCTCTGCATTACTTACTTGTGATTCCTTCTGCAATATATCTAAAATTTGTACGTCTAAATCATCTAACACTTTAATAACCGACGACTCCATCAAAATTCCCCCTTTTTATTACCGATGATTATTCGAAAAAACACCTTACAACTTATATAAAACTGAATATTGTTCCGTTAACGTTATTCATAACAAAATATTTTATCAACTTTTATCCATTATACAAAAGAATATATTACATAATAAAGAAAAATGCTAAAATTATTTACAATTCACATTGATTACAACAAAGGGGATTTTAATATGCCTTATTTTTATGTCTTTTTACTATTACTAACGAGCTTATTATGGGGAGGAAATTTCGTCGTTGGAAAATCGCTCGTTGATCATGCGTCTCCAATGACACTTACAAGTTTAAGATGGATGATTGCGATCGTTTGTTTATTACCAATGGTATGGTTTAAAGAAAAGAAAATCATTCCACCTCGTGCCGCAATACTTCCGTTACTACTAATGGGGATCTCAGGGGTTGCTCTGTTTAACATTTTTCAATTTTTAGCACTAGAAAAAACATCTGCAACAAATGTAGGGCTTATTTCTACATTAAATGCGATTTCAATTGCACTATTTTCAGTATTATTTCTAAAAGAAAAAGTAAATACACTTCAAATTCTATCAATGATTCTTTCATTCTTTGGGGTTATTCTTGTTCTATTAAAAGGCAACTTTGCCCTTTTATTTTCATTACATTTTAATAGCGGTGACTTATGGATGATGGCAGCTGTTTGTATTTGGGGAATGTATTCTGTTTGTAGTAAATGGGCAACAAAAACAACTACGCCACTTATGGCGACGTTATACTCTGGTATTTTCGGTGTTATTTTATTACTTCCATTTAACATAGGGAGCTTCACTGTTTCCAATATAAATACTTCTTTCATAACATCACTTTTATATACCGGGCTTATTTCTACCGTTCTATGTATGGTGTTTTGGAATGTTGGCGTACAAAAATTAGGTGCAACTACATCTGGCATTTTTCTAAATTTCAATCCAATTTTCACAGCTATTTTAGCCTTCCTTTTCCTCGGTGAAGAACTAACATGGATACAAATTTTAGGGACCATGATCGTTGTAACAGGATGTTATTTATTTTCTCATTTCAAAACTGTTACTGTTCAGCCAACTGGAGCTTTAATAAGAAAACATTCTTAATGAAAAAACATCGTCATCTGAGTTGGCGATGTTTTTATTTATTCTTCATTTCTCTTATATACTGCTTTTCCTCTTCTGGTGATAAACGTTCTGTTGCCTTGCCAGTATCTCCACCTTGAAGGCTCCATAAAAAGTTATGCTCCTCAACAGTTTGAGAAAAATCTCCTTTTTCCCATCTATTTATAATAGAAAATAACTTCATTTTATATTGAAAACCTGTACTATTTTCAATATCCCTTTTCACATTAGAAATTTCCTTTTTCGTCATTTCTATAAACCCCCATTTTTCAGAGGATTTTACCTTTTGGTGCACCATTTGATGCATAGTAGAAATAATTTCACCTTCGCTAACTTGTGGAGCTTCTTCTTCAACTCTCTTCTCCTTTTCATTTGCCGCTTGCTCAATTTGAATATTTTTATTTTCTTTTTCTACATATACCAGCAATTTCTTTCCGCCAACTATAGACGAGATAATTACGATAATTGTAATGCATATACCTACGATCCATTTAAAAAGCATTAGCTCTTCATCGCTTCTCTAACAAGATGACTATCTACATATTGCTTAAACTTCACAATTTTTCCGTTCTCAAGTTGCCATACATGAACAAATTCTGCTTCAAATGATTTTCCCGTTTCTTTATAAACTCCTGAATAAACACCTTCAGCAATAATTACATCTTTTCCGTTTACTTCATGGTACATATTTACGCTCGCTTTATAATCATCCCATTCTGATTCTAAACGACTAAATACATTTTCCATTATTGCTTCTACACCTATATAAGTTCCCCCGTACGGGAATCCTGCTGCCTCTGTCCATTCTACTTTTTCAGAGAGGGCTTCTACTAAATGTTTTGCATTCGAAGAAGATGATCCTTCATATGTACTTCGAATAATTTCTAAATTTGATTTAGACATATTAATTCCTCCCGTTTTATTTATTTTTTACACAAGCTGTAACCTATACAGTTACAGCTTGTGTAAAAAAATATTTAAATTGTTTTATTCTTTTAACCTATACGTTGTAATTATTATAGTTACAATAATGATTCAAGTCAACAGTTTATAAATAAGTTTACTTCGTTTTCATTACTTTCTCTTTTAAAAAACGATCTACATATCCTTCTGCTTTTACAACAAATAAATACGCACCCATTGATAATAATGCAAGATCTAATTCATAACCTGGATTCTTTCCATCTCCTAATAAACCTGCTGCTCCATTTACCTTTACGATAGCTCCAGCTAAAATAAGTGCAAATAACAATCCTACATATCTTACGCCTAAACCGATAATTAATAATATACCACCAACTAATTCAACTGTTGCTACGCCGTATGCAAGACCGCCTGGTAAGCCGATGCTTGTAAACCATCCCGCTACGTTATCGATACCTGATTGAAACTTCGCTAAACCGTGCGCAAAGAACGTTACTCCTAACACGATACGAATCATTAAATTCCCAATATATTGGTTCATTTTGAACTCTCCTTTTTGTTTTGTTATTGTGAACTTTTATTTACAAGTCAAAACAATACGGTATTTCATTTCATTCGTCAAATACTTTTTTTAAGGAAACAAAAAACATTATCCCTTTTACGGATAATGTTTTCTTACAAAATAGCGCTAATTCACGCTTTTACTCTATCGCACAAAAAAGTTGAAACATTTTTCCAGCACCAACATACGGCAATAACGGCACGTCCTCTTCCACAACCATTCCGACAACATTCACTTTCTCATCTACAGGTAAATCATTTACAACAACTTGCATCTCTCCAGCATATCTACCGTACAATTCATTATCAATTGTAATGCTGCCTTTCTTTCTTGAAATGGTAGACATCGGCTGTAACACGACTTTATTTTCTTCTCGTGATTCTACAGAGCGAATGACATCACGAGCTGGATCTAGTCTATTTGTATGAACTCGCTCCACCACTTTTAATGCTTTTTTATCATTTATAAACAATTTGTAGCGTAGAGGAATAACCCCTCTACTCGCACTCGCGATCTCTTGTACACTTTCTACACTTCCACTTATATCCCCGATTAACACCTTATCGACACCACAATTTTGTACAAGTTCTAAGTACGCTTCAAGCGGGCGTATATTACGGTGCCTTTCTAATGTTGGTAAGCCTTCATATAACGGACCACGTTTTTCACCATCTCCCGGAATAAATGCCATCGTTTTTATTCCGCACTCATGTAAGTATTCGTTTTGTTTTTGTAAAAAGGACTTTGCTAGTCCTGTTTCTGGACGCGGATAAAAATTATGCCACGCTTCTACATTCTCTACCCGTATTTTTTCAATGATTAACTCTTTCCAAAATGATTCTGTAATCGTACTCGCATTTAAAGCTACTTTCATTTTATGAGATACGCGCGCAATTTCTTTCGGCGTAATGCCATAGTCCATTCGTAAACCAGTAATGCCCCAGTTTACTAACTCTTCCACATTTTCGTACGTCAGTCCTAAATGTTGTAACGATTTTGGAGAAACATCGACCATTAACTCCATTTCATATTTGAGAGCTTGCTTCCCAAGTATTTGTATTAATTCTTTATACGTACCAGGGTCATCCTCTGGAATATGCAATGATGTAAAAATAGATGAAAATCCGTTTTCCTTCGCTACTTTTAGCCACTCTTCTTGCTTTTTTACTCGTTCTTTTGAAAGATAAATTGAAACTCCTATCATAAGAATCTCCCTTTCTATGAATAAAAAAAGAGAAAGGAATCCCTTTCCCTATATGTTTTCTGCCATTTCTTCTTTGAATCCGAAGAAGTACGTAAAGATGAATCCGAACGTATATGCCACTACTAATCCAAGGAAATATAATAAATATTTATTATCAGCAATTAACGGAATTAATGATAATCCTGATACGCCAATTCCGAGTGCGGCTGTTTTCATAACTGCTTGGAATGCACCGCCAACAGCTGCTCCTAAACAAGCTGTAAGAAACGGTTTCCCAAGTGGTAATGTAACCCCGTATAATAACGGTTCGCCAATTCCTAAAAAGCCAACTGGTAATGCACCTTTAATTACGTTGCGAAGTCGTTTGTTTTTTGTTTTTACAAAAATCGCAATCGCTGCTCCTACTTGCCCAGCACCTGCCATTGCGAGTACTGGTAATAAAGGCGTCACATGCGTTTGATTAATAAATTCCATATGAATTGGTGTTAAACCGTGATGTAATCCGACCATAACGAGCGGTAAAAATGTTCCAGCAAGCACTGCTCCTGCAAATGCGCCGCCAATACTTAAAATCCCATTAATTCCGCTTGTAATTCCTTCAGATAAGAAACCTGCAACTGGCTGAATTGCTAACATCGTTACGATACTTACGACTAATACAGTAATAAGCGGCGTTACAATAATATCAACTGCATTTGGCACTGCTTTTCGAACTTGTCTTTCCACTACAACCATAAGCCATGCTGCAAAAATAACTGCAAATAATCCGCCCCGTCCGGGTACGAGTGCTTCACCGAATAATTTTACAGTCGCCATCGCCGGGTTAAAAATTAAAATACCAGCAATTGCCCCAAGAACCGGTGTCCCACCAAACTCTTTCGCTGTATTCCAGCCGACTAAAATCCCTAAGAATGTAAAGATACCGCCGCCAATGAGTAGTAGCATTTGTAGCCACGTTGCATTCGGATCCGCACCTGCGTTTTTCGCAAAGTTAGCAACCCCGTTTATAATTCCTGACGCAACAAGACCTGGAATTAACGGAATGAAAATACTTCCTATTTTTCGTAAAAAGTTTTTCACTGGTGTATTATTTTTCTTCTTAATCTCTGACTTCATCTCTTGCCCGAGATCTTCAAGATGATGATCTGCCACCTCACCAATTCGCAGTCCTGTTAAACCTTCCATTTCAGCTGCTACTTTATTTACTGTTCCTGGTCCAACAACAACTTGAAGCGTCTCATCTTCAATAACGCCCATAACCCCTTCAACCTTTTTCAAAAGGTCCATATTCACTTTACTTTCATCATGAAGCGTTAATCGCAGTCTCGTCATACAATGAGCAATGCCACGAATATTTTTTACTCCCCCAAGTTGCTCTGAAATCTCTTTGGCCATTCTCTCTTCTTTCTTCATAATAGAATCCCCCTCCCTATTATTTTATAGTGCCTTCTTCACAAACCCTTTCGCTTCTTTTAATTTCTCCAGTGCTTCCCCATACTCACACTGCAATAACACCATAACAATTGCAGCTTTCACATTACGTTCTGCTTTTTCATAACACTCTGCTGCTACTTCATAACTAACGCCTGTTGCTTCCACAATAATTCGTTTTGATCGTTCTACTAACTTTTCATTTGTAGATTGAACATCTACCATTAAGTTTTTATATACTTTCCCAACACCAATCATAGAAGCTGTTGAAATCATATTAAGCACTAATTTTTGCGCTGTACCAGCCTTCAAACGCGTTGATCCTGTTAAAATTTCTGCGCCTGTTTCTACTTCCACATTTAGTTTTGCATATTTACTTATTTCAGCATTTTTATTACAAGAAATACTCGCCGTGCTCGCTCCCACGCTAGCCGCGTACTTCAAACCGCCAATTACATAAGGAGTTCGACCACTTGCCGCAATTCCAATTACTGTATCTTTCTCGTTTAATCCAATACTCTTTAAATCTTCTTCTGCTAACTCTTCGCGGTCTTCGGCACCTTCCACCGCCTTAGTAAACGCTTTCAATCCACCTGCTATAAATCCTTGCACCATTTTATCATCTGTACCAAATGTCGGCGGACATTCCACTGCGTCCAAAATACCTAAACGGCCACTCGTACCAGCCCCAATGTAAATTAATCGGCCTTCTTTTTCAAAAGATTGAATAACAGCCCCTACAATCTTTTCAATTTCTTCTATTTCATTTTCAACTGCTAACGCAACAGTTCGATCTTCTTCGTTCATACTTTGCAAAACTTCTTTTATACTCATCTCATCTAAATTCATCGTCTTCTCATTACGATGTTCTGTCGATAAATTTTCTAACATATTACCACCCACTTTGAAATTTAATTTCATACTTTTATTATAACTTCAAGAAATTTAAAATCAATATTACTTTATTATTTTATGAAATTTCATTTCTTTTCATGACGAATTTATGTCAGTATGCAAAAAAAGATGGGTTTCCCCATCTTTTCATTTTAACTTCCGTAACCGCAACGCTTCTTCTCTTGTTTCCATAAATTGATCCAACACTTTATTACCAATACGATTAAAAGTAATCACATATAAAGCATCAATCATATTCAGTTGTGTCATTCTTGAAGCAATACTCGCAATACGATGATCTTGCTCCACATCTGGCATACAAAGACGAATATCGGCCTCTTTATATAACGGTGATGATTGGTCAAGCTTTGTAATCGCAATAACTGTTGCACCTTGTCTCTTCGCATACTGCGCCATTTCAAGTACATCTTTCGTACGACCAGATGTTGAAATCGCAACAAATATATCGCCCTCTTTTAAATTCGTCACAAGCGGCAACATCATATGAAAATCAGATAGCATCATCGCTGTAAATCCAAGTCTTGTAAATTTATAAGCCCCGTCCATCGCTGGAGTAGCTGATCCGCCGACTCCGTAAAATATAATCTTATCCGCATTTACAATAAGATCCGCCGCTTTCTCCAGCTCCTTCTTATCTATCGCAGTAACGCTCGCCTCAATTGCAGCTTTATTCACATACGTAACTTTATTAAACAAGTCATACGGTCCATCTTCCGTATTCATAACTGAAAAATCATTAATATTATAATCAGCAATCGTCAATTCACGAACGAGTGCAATTTTAAATGCCTTAAAACTTCCGATTCCAATTGATTTACAAAAGCGAACAACACTCGCCTCACTCGCGCCTGCATTCGTTGACACTTCTTTCGTCGTTAAGTTCGGAACAATCTCTGCATTCCCCATTATGTACATGGCAACCTTCTTTTCAGCTGGTGAAAATTGATCCATATTACTTTCAATTTTAAATAGTAATGTTGAAGCTTTCACTATTTAACCTCCACTTCTTACGGTTGCTTTCACTTATTTTCTCTTGCTTCAAAAAGATAAAAACCATCATCGCCAGGAGGATGGTGAACAATTACAGTTCGATCCCCTTTTTTATATGACGTTATTTCACCTTCAGATCGCTGTTTTTCCCATCCATGTATCCAAATTGCAAAGTCAGGTACAAAAGCAGTGTACTTATAGTCTTTCGGATTTTCGTCTTCTACATAAGAAGAAAAAATAGAAACTGGAAAATCTTTCACTTTTGATTCTTTCCATGCAGTAAATGGTATACATAGTGCAATAAGTATGATTACACCGATAACCTTTCCCTTCGTAATCCTCACACATTTTCTCTCCTCGACTTATCATATACGTAGATTTTACCATAATTACAACCTATTCACGCTATATGACTATTGCTTTTTTCCAATAAAAAAGAGCTTACCTACATCAGATAAGCTCTTCCCCTCTATACAAAATATTTCTTCAAAAGCGGCGGCGTAATAATCGTCGTTAATATAACAACAATAACAATCGCTGTGAAATTTTCTTTCGCTAATAAATTCGCCGCAAGTCCATTCGCTGCGATGATAAGCGCCACCTCTCCGCGCGAAACCATCCCCGCACCGATACTAATAGAAGATTGAAGGTTGAACCCTGTCAGTCTTGCTCCTAAACCTGATCCGATTAACTTTGTAAAAATTGCAATAAGCGTCATGATGATAATGAACCAAAGCTGGCTTCCGATACCTTGAAATGTAATTTCCATTCCAATACTTACGAAGAACACTGGTACAAATATCGCATAAGCAATCGGTTCAATTTTATGTTCTACTTCATGCTTGTACTCTGTTTGAGAAATGGCAATCCCTGCTGCAAAAGCCCCAATAATACCTGCGATTCCCATCATTTCACTGTAATACGAAAAAGAGAAACAAATAATAAGAGCCGCACTAATTAATGCTTCTGTTACGCGAAGTGGTACGAGCATTTTCATAATCCATGGAACAACTTTCCAAGAGATGAAAACGATACTTACAAAAAAGATAATTTTCTTTGCAATGACAAGCGTTACATTTACATCTTGTGTACCTAAGAAACTCATCACAAATGCTAATAAAATAACAACAATTACATCATCAAATACAGCTGCACCTAAAATTGTCGTACTTTCTCTCGTATTCATTTTCCCTAAATCTCTTAGTGTTTGAACAGAAATACTAACCGAAGTGGCACAAAGTAATAACCCTAAAAAGATCGCATGCGACTGTAACATTCCAAACGCAAGTCCTGCTAAATATCCACCAAGGAATGGGAAAATGATGCCTCCCATCGCTACTGCGAATGCAGATTTCAAATTCCGATTTAACTCTTCCAAATCTGTTTCAAGCCCTGCCATAAACATAAGTAGTAAAACACCAATTTCACTCAGTTCATCAATGAGTTCAGAACTATTAATAATACCAAGCACAGCCGGACCGATAATAATACCGACAATTAATTTACCAAGTACAGAGGGCTGGCCAAGTCTTACGCTAATATCACCAGCTAATTTCGTACAAAGTAAAATGACGACAAGTTCAAAATAAAATAACATAACATCTTCTCCTACTTTATAAAGTGAAACTTTTATGAGTGGTTTTGTCACTCTGCTAACCCTCGTCCATTCCTGCCAGTAGTTTCCCCTATTCATTCGAATTTTATTTGTCACATTTTCATTTGACAAAATATTCTGAATTATAATAAAATTAATCCAGCAATTTTAAAAACTACATACCATAACTGTACCTCCATTTACTTACATACTCTTTTTTAGTGGGCTCATACTATATTCGCAGTTATGGAAATGAAAAAACGGGGGGAGAGTCCAAAGTGAAGTCATTATTACGAAAAAAACCGCTTAGTACTGAATCACCACGGCAGTTAGATAGAACATTAACGGCACTCGATTTAACATTTTTAGGAATTGGCGCCGTAATTGGAACAGGGATTTTTGTATTAACAGGTATTGTCGCAGCAAAACATTCTGGTCCTGGTATTATGCTATCATTCCTTATTGCTGCATTTACTTGTGCTTGTGTAGCCTTTTGTTATGCCGAGTTTGCTTCTTCGATTCCTGTCTCAGGAAGTGTGTATACTTACGCATACATGACAGTCGGAGAAGTCGTCGCTTTTATCGTTGGCTGGTGTTTAATGCTCGAATATTTACTTGCAGTCGCAGCAGTAGCTGTCGGTTGGTCTGGTTATTTACAATCTTTACTACAAGGATTTAACATCCATCTGCCCGCCATAATCGCCTCGGCACCTGGTGTAGGAAAAGGCGGCCTTATCGATTTACCGGCTGTTTGTATTTTACTACTCATTACGGGGCTTTTAAGTTTCGGTATACGCGAAAGCGCACGCATTAATAATGTTATGGTTCTTATCAAGTTAGCTGTTATTATCGCCTTTATCGTAGCAGGCGCAAAATATGTAAAACCTGAAAATTGGACACCGTTCATTCCGTTCGGATACGACGGTATCATTACTGGAGCTGCCACTGTATTCTTCGCCTTCTTAGGCTTTGATGCAATCGCAACCGCTGCAGAAGAAACGAAAAAACCACAGCGCGATTTACCAATTGGCATTATCGGTTCTCTTCTTATTTGTACTGTTTTATACATGATTGTATCTTTCGTTTTAACAGGTATGGTTCCATATACACAATTAGATGTTTCTGATCCAGTTGCGTTTGCTTTACATTTCGTTGGCGAAGATACAATTGCAGGACTACTCGCTGTTGGGGCGATGACTGGAATGACAACCGTCCTCCTAGTCGTTATGTACGGACAAGTTCGCGTTTCTTATGCGATGAGCCGCGATGGACTACTTCCAAAAGCGCTAGCACGTGTAAATAAAAGAGTAAAAGTCCCTTTATTAAACACATGGATCACTGGTGTTGTTGCTGCTTTATTAGCAGGACTTCTAGACCTACATCTACTAGCTAATTTAGTAAACATCGGTACGCTAACAGCCTTTACATTCGTTTGCTGCGCGGTACTTATTTTACGAAAAACACACCCTGACTTAAAACGCGGATTCCGCACACCTTTCGTACCTGTATTACCAGTTGTCGCGATTCTTTGCTGTTTATATTTAATGATTAATTTGTCTAAAACGACATGGATTAGCTTTATAGCTTGGCTTATAGTTGGCTTATGTTTCTATTTCTTTTACTCTAGAAAACATAGTCATTTAGCTACTGAAAAAACAAATGATGCAGAGAAAAAAGCATAAAAAAATAGCTCGCCGATAAAACGGCGAGCTATTTTTTATATTATTATATTTTTTCGTTAACGATTGTAAAATGAAAAATATGCCGATGCAAGCTGTAAACGATGCCCCATTCCCTATTGGTGTAGAATATTTAAAAACGCCAATACCTACAAGCAATAGGAAAATAACCACCTGATATATAAGCTTCCACTTTTGCATATATTCCCTCCTTTACTTCGTTCCCTTCTTTTTCTTCTTCCATGCATTTAAGCTATCAAAGAAGAAATTAATAAATAACGTGCCTAAACCCGCTAATAAAAACGTCATTAAAAATAAAACCCATATACTTTTTTCTTTTAAGAAATAATACCCTACAAGGAGCACAACCGCGATCCATACATATTCAAGAATTCTTTTTAGCTTTTTCTCTTCCAAATTATTCGCTCCCTCATTCTATACTATTTTTAGTATAACAAAAAAGAAGCCTATCATGATAAGCTTCTTTTCTTCTCTCTTATTTGTTTATGCTTTTTTCAACGAGTGAAATCGCATATTCCATCGTACGATTCATCGTTTCTACTTGTGCATCTTTTACTTTCGCATCTTTTAACACAGATTCTGCCACTGTAATTTTTTGACTCAATGATTTCACTGAACCGTCCGTTACATTTGCAGATTGCGCTTTTTTCACTACTGCTTTTGCAGATTCAATATTGATTTGTAATTTTTCTTTTGGTGTTTTCGGTTGTTCTACTACTTTAGATTGTATAAATGTCACATTAGCTGTTTTTAATTCGTTATACGCTTGAACGATTTTCTCTCCAGTACTTCCTACATTTTCAAATGCTTGCTTTGCATTATTATAGCTTTTCTCTAATTCTTGAAATGCTTCCTTTGAATATTGACCTGGCTTATCACCAAACTCATACGTACCAGCTAACACTTCTTTTACTTTTCCAAGCTCTTCATATAACGCGTTTACTTCTTCTAACTTTGTACGGTTAGAAAACTCATTATATGCTGCTAATACTTCTGAAGAACTTAACGCTTTACTATATAATTTCGCAAGCGCAATTTGTCCATTTAACGGAATACCACCATTCCCATTGCTATCTGGATCTGCACCAAGTGCAAATGGTACGTTCGGGTGATATACTTTCCCTGTAGCTGGCTGGCTATTTACTTTTTTACCATCTACGTAAATGGCTACTTCACTTCCATTATACGTTCCAGTTAAGTGGTACGTTTTATTTGCCTCTAATTGAACGCCAACACGCTTATAGCTACCGCCAATATGAGCCCATAATTCAACATATCCACTTCCTGTAGATTCAAAGCCAATTCCGCCGCTCTCTGTATTTTGTAAAATACCTTGCCCACGGATTTCATTCATTGAAAATACAGTTTCTAACGTAAACGTGTTTGCTACTTTCTCTTTTTGTGCTGCTGAAAACGGAAGATATCCAAATGTATTTGCTTTTCCGTTTAGCTTCATAACATTCTTTTTCAATGCTTTATCATATTCAATAGTCACATTGCCTTTAACATCACCTTTTGTACCAAATGATGAATTGTCTTTAAATGTACCATCTGCAAAGTTCACATCAAAAACATCCGCCTTTGGTACTTTCACATTCGGGTCAATATTATCTTTTTTCGTAGTAATTTCTGCCGTTAACGGTTGTACACTTTCATTACCAAATGAATCAATTGCAACTACTTCCAGTGTATATGTTTTCCCACCATCTAATCCGGCAAGTGTAAATGTCAGCTCTTTTGGTACTGGATCACGATAAAACTCTGAGAATGCCAACAATTTATTCTTTATTTCTCCCGTTTGCTTATCTCTCGCTTGTACACGGTAAGAATGAACAAGAAGGTTGTCCAACGCTTGCTGGAATGTTACTGTTGCTGCATTATCTGTTACATTGGATACCGATAACTTCGCATCTTTTGCAAAGTATGGTTTTTCTTTATCACGATCTTCTACATGTGTAAAAGTTTCTTTCTTTGATGGCAACTGGATTTTCCACGGTTCGCCTGTCCAAGAATTCGTATGGAAATCACGGCGATTAATCGTTACTTCTTTATCATCTACTTCTACTAATAAACCTTGGCTTAATGTACTAGCTCCTGGCGGGATATTTCCTTGTACTTTACCACCTTCAACTTCCATATAGCTTACAGAAGATGTACCAACTGATGTAAAGTCTTTTTGATGAATCGATCTTGGATCATCTAACGGATAATGTGAATGACCTGAAAACGTAATAACCTGTGGGTATTGTTTTAATACCTCATTAATTTTCGCACTATCTTTCGTTCCCCATTCTTGGCTACCGTATACTGTATCTTTAATATGTTGGTGTAAAAATACGAAAATTGGTTTTTCTGGATCATCTTTTTGCGCTTTTGCCATCTCTTCTTTTAACCAATTAATTTGCTTGTCTGAATAATATCCATGAGTTGTCCCATCCTCTGGAGACATTACAAGGAAGTGATACCCTTTCACCACTTTATGATAGTAAATCGATTCCATACCTGTTTTTTCTAAGAATCGTTTCTGTGCTCCTTCTACAGATAAACCATTCCAATAATCATGGTTACCAAGAGAGTTCATTCGCACGGCATCTTTATTTGCATTTTCATTATATACTTGCATGAAACGATCATATTGTTGTACCGATCCTGAATCAGTAAAATCTCCCACAATTACGAACGCATCTTGTTTAGGTGCAAGTGTATTAAGTTGCTCGATTGCTCGTTTCCAGCGAAACGTATCATCCGTTCCACTATTTTTAATATGTACATCACTTACAACTGGAAAAACTATCTTCTTTTCACTTGGTGCCTTTTCTTGCTTCTTCTCTTCCGCTTTGACTGATGTACTCCACGGAAATGATACGAATGCTAATACAAAAACCATTAATAATCCAATAAGGCCTTTTACTTTTCGTAAAGCAGTTCTGTCCACGTGAATCCTCCTCATATAATAAATTAATTACAATGCTTATTGTACTGAACACATATTAACTTCGTATAAATTACAAATAAAATTTATTTCACTTTTGTAAATATACAGTCAATTTTCCGTGACATCCAACATTACTTGTATTATCTTATACAACCACCTTTTGTCTAACAGACTCTTATTCATTATTATGAGTTGGAAGCCTATTAAACAAACTTTCATAAATTTTTTTCCTCTTTCTTAACACAACTATCGTTTTGCAACATTTAATAGTAATAAAAAAGAACTATGAAGGGAGGAGCTATTAATGGCTTGTAAAAAAAATATCGGCTGCTATGCCCCTTTATCTATCATTTGCCCTCCCTATGATCCACCTAATCCCCCAAACCCACCATCTTGTGAATTAGTCAACAATGAATTCGCTGGTAATTTTTTTATAACAAAAGAAATTCCACCGCCTTCTGAAAGTTCTACATTAATCTTATGGGAAGGAGATGGTGTACTTAAAATATCGGGTACCATTTCTGTGTATAATAGTACTAGTAGTACTGAAGCGGTTACGGTTCAAATTATTGGACAGGTGACAAATACTTTTACTGTCTATCCTGGCAACACAATGTCATATACAGGCCAATCATTACAATCTGTGAAAATTATTAATATTTCCAATAACCCAACTCGGTATATAGAAGGAAAATATTGTTGTCAATTTTCATTTTGCCTATAAAATTATTTATGACCTCAACTTACAAACTATATAAAAAAAGCATACCATTACGGTATGCTTTTTCTTATGAAATTGGATAACGTACCGTTAGACATAATTGTCCTTGGCTTACTCCCGTTCCTGTCGTTACGATTTGAATTGTAGTAAAGTACCTTACTGTAAAGGATCCACTACTTTGTGGTTGTACAGTAATTGTATTCACCACTGTCGCTCCTACTAAAAAATTCACGGTAATTGGAGCTGTACCTACATCATATTTCACATAACCTGATGCATATAAATCTTGCGTAATATTATTCGTATACACCGTTTCCGTTACCGCACCAGTAGCGGACCAATCTATACATACTTGATCTTGTACAAGCGTATTATTGGAGCAACAAGATAAACTAGAATTTCCCATTTTAGCCCTCTCCTATTCTTCTATGAAAGTGGATAACGCGTCGTGATACAGAACTCACCTTGATATGTCCCAGCTGTTGCAGCTGGTAAAGTTACCTCAATTGTTTCAAAACGGCGATACGTAAAAGCAATACTTGTTCCTGGATTTAAAGTTTGGGTATCAAGTGTATTCCCAGCTGAATCAAGAACCGTTAACGTTATCGCTGCTGGCCCGACATCATATCGAACAAACCCTGTTCCAATTACGTTTTGATTAATATTATTGTTGTACAGTACATTCGTAATAGCAGTCGCTACTACAGTTCCTGACCATGGGCTACACACTTTATCTTGCACATAATTTTTATCTGGACAACACGTTAATGCCGCCCCTGAGCACTCACAAGACATAGAAAATTCCCCTCTCTCTTACTTATTCCCTATATGTGTATGTCCCTTAGAGTCTTTTGCCTGTACTATTCATCTATTTTCAAAAAATATGCAAATTCCAGTACCAATGACTAGATAGATTCCGATTTGTTTCTTTTTTTCATATATTTATAGACAAAGATACTAGCCACGATAAGAATAACGCCTCCTACTATTGGTAGCATATATTGCCCAACAACATCCGCTGCTTTTTCCCAATGCGGACCTAATTTCATTCCAAAATAGACATATAAAGTCGTTAACGGGAACATTGCTACAAATGTATATATGCTAAATTTCCATATGTTCATTTTCGCCATACCACATGGAACAGAAATAAGCGTTCGAACTCCCGGTACAAAGCGTCCAACAAATGCTACAACTGGCCCATATTTCTCAAAGAAATCATCTGCTTTTTGAATTTGTTCTTCTTTAATAAAGAAGTATTTCCCGTATTTTATTAATAGAGGACGACCACCGTAATAACCGAGGGCGTATAACGTTAAAGGTCCTGTCGTTCCACCAATTGTTCCAGCTAATACAGCTAGCCAAAAATTCATATCACCCTCGTATACCCAATATCCAACCATGGGCAAAACTACTTCTGCTGGAATAAATTCAAACGTTAAAGCCAATACAACTCCAAAATAAGAAAACTGCTTTAAAAACTCGATTATATCTAAAATAATTTGCTCCATATTTTTAACTCCTATCCTACGTTTACGTTATGCTTTTCTTGTAATTGAACTGGCGCCATTTTTACAATTCGATTTAAAATAAATAACACAATTCCAATATCATCTAAAATACCGATGAACGGTAAGAAGTCTGGAATGAAATCGAGCGGCATCGCTACATAACCAACTAAAAAAGCAATAGATAAAATTTTCTTCTTTATTGAAACCTCTTTTGAAGTAAAAAAGTCAAATAGGAATGGAACGAAACGGCGAACATGAAATACAACTCTTAATCTACTAATAAGTTTTTTCATTTTTATTTCTCCTCTCTTTGTATACAAAAAGGACCCTACCAAATATGGTAAGGGTCCTAAAAAAGACAAGAAGGGGCCTTTACCATTGCTGGTAAAGGTCTCACTAACAACGAAACGTTGCCAATAAAGCCGAGGGTTTCTCCCTGTAATGACGACTTTACTGTAATAAGTTACTCCCCTTTATATACACAATTTTATACAATCACATTAAAATATTTGCCTAGGCTTGTCAATATTTTTTTCATTCACCATTCAAACTATTACATTGTAAAAAGCTCTCTTCCTTGTTCTTTATTGAGGTAAATTGGAGTGTATAACCATCTGGATCAAGAAATATTATTTTAACTTCTTCCCCACATCGTTCTTCTACAAATGATATTTGATACAACGCTAGCTTTTTCTTTAACCGCTCGATATGTGTTTTTTTACGTTGAAAGTTAAATCCTTCCTATTAAAGATATAAATAGTATATTTATTCGATTTAATGTATTATTTTTTAATATTTTCAAAATTCCCTATTGCTTTCTAGTCATCAGACCTTTAAAATAGTAACAGTTACTCGACAAATTATTTGAATTTTCGACAAAAACACTCATTAGGAGGATTTTCTTTATATGCGTACAACTTTAAAACCAGCGCAAATACTTTCGATTAGTTTATTACTATTCGCAGTTTTCTTCGGTGCTGGTAATATGATTTTCCCGCCCCTTCTCGGTCTTTCTTCCGGAGAAAACATGTGGATTTCCATTACAGGATTTATTATTACAGACGTCGGTTTATCTTTACTTGCTATCGTCGCCGTTGCCCTTGCCGGTGGTAGTTTCAACACTTTAGCAAGCCGTGTTCATCCAAAATTTGCAGCAGTATTCGCTATCATTATTTATCTTTCAATCGGCCCACTATTTGTTATTCCACGAACTGGATCTGTATCTTACGAAATTGGGATTGCACCACTTTTCCCAGACCAATGGTACTCTATGTTAGTTTTTAGTGCGATTTTCTTTACAGTCGTCTACTTCTTATCATTAAATCCATCAAAATTAGTAGATCATATCGGAAAAATATTAACGCCAATTTTACTTGGAATTATTGCAATTATGGCAACAAAAGCGATTCTTTCACCAGGAACGTTCGCAGAACCTGTTGGTGACTATAAAGAAATTCCATTTTTCAAAGGATTTCTTGAAGGGTTCTTAACGTTAGATGCAATTGGCGCTCTCGTATTATCAACAATTGTTGTAAATGCAATTCGCCAAAACGGTATACAAGAGAAAAAATCGATTGCAAAATACACAATTATTTGCGGAAGCATTGCAGCCCTATTCTTAACAATTGTTTATTTCCTACTCGGTTATATCGGCGCTTCAAACGGCAACTTGGGACAATTCGAAAACGGTGGTCAACTATTAGCTACTGTTATGTACCAATTCTTTGGGACAAGCGGTAATGTTTTATTAAGTATCGCCATTATAGCCGCTTGTTTAACGACAGCAATTGGTGTTGTAAGTGCATTCGCCAACTATTTCGCAACAGTACTAACAAATGTTTCATATAAGAAGCTCGTACTATACGTTTGTATTTTTAGCTTCGTGATTTCAAACTTAGGATTAAGTTTATTAATCAAAATTACATTACCTGTATTAATTATTTTATATCCAATTACGATCATTTTAATTTTCGTATCATTTATCGATAAATATACGAAACGTAAACCTTCTGTCTACATCGGAGCAATGATCGCAGCATTCCTTATTAGCTGTATTCATGCACTTGATAATGTGGAAATGATACCAAGTTTTATTGCTAATATCGTACACACCATTCCTTTTTATAACTTAGGAATTGGCTGGATTATCCCGGCAATCATCGGTGGTATAATTGGATACTTTATTCCGCAAACAGAAGCTGAAGGTGAAGTTTCTACAAAGTAAAGAAAAGAAGCAAGCATGAAATACATGCTTGCTTCTTTTTATCTTCTATTATTAAATACAGTATTTGTGTACGAACGAACCGTTAACATATAGTAACCAAAGTAGATCATGATATATACTCCTATACTACCGAGTAAAGGAAGACTATATTCAAACATTCCCGCAAAGCCCATCAAACTTAAAAACGCAAAGAATGTATGACATATCGCAAGCAATAATGGAGCTAAGAAAATCGCTCCTACCTGCTTTCTTACAGTCTCCATCGCTTCCTTTTTTGTTAGTCCCATTTTCTTTAACATTCCGTATGCTGGTCGCTCTGCCATCGCTTCTGTTATTTGTTTAAAGTATAAAATACAACCTGTTGCAAGGATAAAGACGATCCCTAAAAATACACTTGCAAATAATAACACTGCACCATCTTGCAATTCAGATTGATTCGTCTGCTCAAATGATTGGAATTTCGCTTCTTTCGGAATAATAGCTCCTATTTTTTCTGTTAGCTCTCTACTACCGTTTCCTTCAACGATAAATCCACTTACCTTTGAAACGATATTTCCTTGCTGCAACTTCTTAAATAAAGAATCTTGAACAACAAGTCCAATTGGCGCAAGTTTTGCACTAACAATTGTTTCCTCACGATGATCTACAATTGTTACGTCACTCCCGATCCCTTTTAAAGACACGTTATTTCCATCAAGCGAATTTTTTTCAATATTATATGACTTATAAGGATCCAATAAAACAACTTCCTTTTCAGAACCGAGGACAGCTTTCTTATTTCCTAACATAGAAGCTGATTTATTATAATCCGACTTTTTTATAATTTGTACATTACCGTCACTTATTAAATACCCTGTTAACATACTCGAACCATCCATATTTACTTGCACTGAAAACAAATCTACCTTTGTTTCACCCTTGATGACTCCCGCATGTTTTTGAATCTCTTCTTTAACCTTCTTATCTAATTCATTCCCAGTTGTTACATACTCATAACTAACCGGATTCATAAGTGCCGCCGTTTTCTTCGCTCCATAATACATACTAGAACTCATACCAATGGTGCATAATGTTACCGCACTTAATAAAGATAATAACGCCAACATCTTTACATTTCCTTTTATTCTAAAGAACAATGAAGAAATGGATAAAATGTTCGTTCCATTCCAATATTTCTTCTTATCTTCTTTTACTTTATGCAGTGATTTCACAGTATACTGCTCAAATAATAAAAACGTACCTTTTACAATCAATCCAAAAATAACTAATCCTGTAAGAAGTAGCATCACTACTCCAAAAATTAAAGTAGAAAATGCCACCATATATCCTGCGCAAAGTAATACAATTGCACTTTTCGCTTTCTTACTTGAATAAGTAGGTGCCTCTTCTTTCTGATTTTCACCGTACAATAATTCAACTAAACGATGCTCATAAATTAACTTTTTACTTTTCCATGATGCAATAAAGAAAATCGCACCTATCGTTATAAGAACTTCTACGATAGATAAAAATGAAACTGTAAATGTAAAAGTAAACGCACTTCCCATTAACTTAACAAGAAGCCCTGCACATATATTCGCTATAAATAAACCAGAAAGAATACCTAACACACTTGCCGCAGCGCCAACTAATAATGTTTCATAAAAGAGTAACTTCGCAATTTCTTCTTTACGGATACCTAATAAATTGTATAGCGCAATTTCTTTTTTCTTCTTTCGTAAAAAGAAACTATTACAATAAAAAATAAATATCGTCAAAAAGATAATCAACAATATTTGTGCAAACGTAAATGTCGTTTCCACCTTATCCGATTCTTTTAAAAGAGCTACTACACTTTCATTTCGTTTAATCGATACGAATGTAAAATAAATAATAATGCTGCCTACTAATGAAATAAAGTATAGAAAATAATCTTTCACATTTCGTTTTATACTACGTTTTGATACTTCAAAAAAATCCATCGTATACCTTCACCCGCTCTCGCATTTCTCTATACATGAGTGTATACGAAAAAAGATGTTCTCCCTATCGATTTTTATTACAGCTCTCTTACATTATTGTAATATAACAAACTAAAAAAGAACCTAGTTTCCTAGGTTCCTCACATCGTATGTTTAAACGTAAACAGCTCTTCTTTTGACTGCACAGCAGGTTGTTCCTCTTCTGCAACGTCCTTCTTTATCTCTCCTCCTAACCTTACTTTCATCATCGATTCTTCTATACTTTTTACAATCATATTTCCTGAAAAAATAGTAAGTCCAAAAAAAGTAATGGGAACGAGCGGAATCCATGGATTCACTGTTAATGACCTAAAGTATACTCCAATTAAACCTGACCATTCATGCGTATAAGATTCCACCTCTTTTATTTGTCCACCAAACATTACAGTCCCACCAAAGAACACTTCAAGTAATCCTAAGTGCAGTAAAATAGTAAGAGTCTGCGTAAACTGCTGAAGAAATACGAGTATAAACGGCATATAGAGATGCGGAAAAATATGTTTTATAACAATATGTCTTCTCGATCCACCTAATATGCGCGCGGCATCAACAAATTCTTCTGTTCGCAATTTACGAACTTCCTTCGCAACATACAGTGCAATAACTGGCATTACAAGCAGTACAAGTAATACCACTTGAAAAGAAGCCCTTTCAAAAAAGGTTGTTGTCTCCTCTCCGCTTCCAAATGCATTTGCAGATTGAAGAAAAAAATACGCCATCATAACTGTCGGAATAACTGTAAAACTATCAAAGAAAGCCTCAATTTTTGAAAACCCTCTTTTTATGTACGTTCCGAGTACGATACCGAAAAACACACCTATTACCATTCTAAGTGCCGCAATTAAAATAGATATACCAATCGTCCACTTCGCGCCCTCAATGACTAAATGTAACAGGTCATACCCTTTCCGGTCTGTCCCGAGTAAAAATTGTAATGAAGGTGGAAACGGTGGCACTTGTGGATTTTCATCCGCATCATATTGCAATGTAACTTGTCTAATATGTCCATCATTCCATAACGTATTTCCGATGCTCAAAAGAACTAATAGGAGAAGAAACCCAATACTTATCCAAAATCTTTTATCACGTTTTATATACGTCCACATATTATAATCTCTCCTTCATCGCAGCCGGAATGAGATAATGAAACAATTTAAATAAAATAAAAATCGGAATATATATAAGAAGCACACTAACGATGAAAACCTCAACTCTAATACCGAAATACGATTTCAAAAACATAAAAATACCACCCGTATTAAAAATCCATTCTATAATATATAAATTAGATAACATAAAAAAGATATTCGTTTTCGCAAAGAATAATGTACTAAGCAACACATTTCGTAAAATATGACGATTTAAAATATGAAAGCGCCCCAGCCCTTTCGCCTTAGCAAATAGTACATAATCTTTTTCTAGTTCATTTTCAAAACGAAGCACGACCATTTTTACAAACATAATCGTAGTCGGGATGCTCAAACACAATATTGGCAACCCCCTAATCGACTCGCCTCCAATTGAAGCAATTTGAAAAGGTAAAAAACCTGTTTGTTTAAAAAACCATACAACTAAAATTTGTGATACTAAAATAAGAAGGATATCTGGAATGGATTCTAGGAAGATAAGAAATGATTTAATTCGATGTTGTATACGCGGTGAACTACTCATAATTACATAAACAATACAAAATGCTACAAATAATGAAATGAAAAAAGCAGCTAAAAAAATAATAATCGTTTCTTTATAATGGACAAACAGCTGCGGAAATAAAAATTTACCTCTCACATATTGCAAATTGGAAATATCCATTAAGTTCACAAACACTTCTTTTAAACTCTGTATGTACCTTGATGCATGCAGCTCAAATCCATAAAATAATTTCGGCAGTGCCCCTAAACAAATAATACCCAAAATCGAAATAATAAATTGAACCGTCACTTCCATCCCATTCAGAAAAACTTTTTTGACCACGTTTTCCCTTCTCTCTCTATATAATTTACCCCTAATTTTATTCTTAATTTTCTGAATTGTAAATGTTTATATAAAAAAATCACTAGGTTATGATCCTAGTGATTCTTTATGCGCATGCCCTTCTCTTTTCACAAATGGCATATACAAAATAAAACATCCAATAAGCGCAGCTATTTCTAATGAAATAATATAGTAAGGATGCGGCCCTAACATATCGAGTAATGAAGCAGTTTCTGGCTTACGAGCTAAAAACATATAATTGCCTCCTGTTTTGTAGTTCACAAAAGAAACGATTGGAATTACTATGTTTAAAAATATCATCGTACGCTTAATTGATTGCAAGGTCGGTCTATATCCTTCTACCCACGTCATAAAGAGTGGTGCCCAAATGAGTAATACATGTGCAACGAAGAATTCTATAAAGCGAAAATGCGGAAAAGTATATTGCACGTTCGGCGTTAAAATAGCTTGTGATGCACCGATGATCCCTGTGAAAAATACAATTTCATATATGCGGTAACTTTTCGTTACAACCATAATCGATGCTAACAACAAACTAATCGTACACAACTCGAATGGCAATGAAGTGGCTAGCTCAAAAATCCCTGCTTTCCACTCCCACATATGAAGTCCAATTTCACTTCCTATAAATAAAAATGCAATCGCATATCGAACCGTTATATTCCACTCACTTTGACGCAATAAATCTTGATATTGATACAGAAAAAATATCCCCACCAACATAATAAATAATATAAGGACATGTTGCCTTGAGTAGGGAATAAATGGTTTTAATGGATGCGCACTAAAATAAGCTTCCATCTTGCCTCCTCCTCTCCTTCATACAATATTATTGTAAGAAAGAAACGACGAGTCAATTCATTTGCTTACACTTGGACAAGCTCTACCTTACATTTACATATTCATACCTTACAAAACTGTAAGGTTATTGTAAGCTAAAACGATTTGTCAGATTCTTCACCTCTTTTATACTTAATGTAGATACTAAAACGAACGAAAAGGTGATAAATAGATGAAGAAGAAAAATAAAGTGTTAATTACTAGTGTAGTAGCAATCGGTATTGCAGCTGGATCATATTTTGCATTTGCTGGCGGTAGTTCAGAAGTAGCAATGGCATATAGCGGATATAAAGTAACAGAAAAACAAATTGAAAACGCGCAAAAATTTGGCGGTGAAGTCATTCCAAACGGCATCGAAACAATTTCATTTGATCCAACAAAAGGTACGTATGAATTAGCTGTAAAAAAAGGTGATGAAGTAAAAAAAGGGCAACTCCTGTTTAAATATAATGACCCTACTGCGAAACAAGGTGTAACGGAAGCAGAAATGCAAAAGAAAATCGCACAAAAAGAAGTAACATTGTTACAAAAACAAATTGATACAGCGAAACAAAAATTACAAAAAGATAAAAATGCAGGCCTTCCTGCTGAAGCATTAAAGGCATCAGAAATCGAAGTACAACAATTAGAATCACAAATTGAAATGAAAAAGTTTGAAGTTGAAAAATCTGATGAAATGATTAAAGCAGCAAAAGAGAAAGTAAACACACTTTCTGTAACGAGCCCTACTGATGGCGTAATTGATGACATCGTAAAAACTGCTGATGAAAAAACAGGTATGAGCGGTATTACACTTCGTCACGCTGGTCCATTTAAAGTAAAAGGTCAACTTTCTGAATATGAGCTTGCTAGTATGAAAGTTGGGCAAGAAGTAACTGTTTCTTCAAAAACTGTCGCTGGTAAGACTTGGACAGGAAAAGTAACAGAAATCGGGTCTACACCATTAAAGAGCATGGATGAAAATAAAACTGTTTCTAACTATCAGTTCACTGTCACATTAGATAATAGTGAAGAATTACAAAACGGATTCCACGTATACGTAACAAGTAAATCTGGCGAAGCAACTGGTACAATTGTTCCGAAAAGCAGCATCGTGAAAAAAGGTGACAAAAATGTTGTCTTCGTTGTAAAAGACGGGAAAGCGAAAGAACAAGCGGTTACTGTCGAATTCGAGACTGATAGCGAAGTGAAAGTTTCTGGAGTGAAAAAAGGAGAACAAATTATCTCTAAACCTGAAAAAGACTTAAAAGATGGTATGGAGGTTGTCGTTGAATGATTAACTTAAAAGGCATCACGAAATCTTTCCAAAATGGTGCAGAATCCGTACAAATATTACACGGCATTGACGTAACACTGAACCAGGGAGAATTCACTTCTATTATGGGACCATCTGGTTCTGGTAAATCAACATTAATGAACATTATCGGTTGCTTAGATAAACCAACGACAGGTGCGTATGAACTAGCTGGTCAAAATATTTCAAATATGTCTGAAACAGAACTTGCACGCGTTCGTAATAAAGAGATCGGATTCGTATTCCAAAACTTCATGTTATTACCAAGACTTACAGCACTTCAAAATGTAGAGCTACCTCTTATTTACGCTGGAGTTGATAAAAAAGAAAGACGTGAGCGCTCATTAGCCGCTTTAACAAAAGTAGGTTTAGCTGATCGTGCTACTCACCTGCCAAACGAATTATCAGGTGGACAAAAACAGCGTGTCGCAGTCGCACGTGCAATCGTAAATAACCCGAAATTCATCTTAGCCGATGAACCAACGGGAGCGCTTGATACGAAAACAAGTACACAGATTATGGACCTCTTTTACGAATTAAACAAACAAGGCTCAACAATCATTATGATTACCCATGACCGTGAAATCGGGGAAGCTGCAGCACGTCAAATTGTAATTCGTGACGGAAATATCGTCCAAGATTGGAGAGGTTAATTTTGAACACGAGTGAAAATATACGCATGGCCCTTTCCTCTATCTTTGCTCATAAAATGCGTTCTATCTTAACGATGCTAGGAATTATTATCGGTATTAGCGCCATTATTACTATCATTTCAATGGGTGATGGTACAAACGCAAAGTTTAAAAAAGAGTTAGGGCAAGGAAAAGATAATGAAGTAACGATTTACTACAAAAACCCTGATTATGGACCAGACAACGCCAAAATTACAGCCGATATGCTAAACCGTCTTCAAACTGTACCAGGCGTTAAAGATGTGTATCCAGATGTAAGTATGAAAGTAAAAGCATCTGCTGGTTCAAAAGATGTTTCTCTTGATTTAAAAGGTGGAACAGGCGACTTCATGACAGATTCGAAAATAAATTTAGTTCACGGTCGCGAATTAAACGATAGCGAATTAAACCAAGCAATTCCTGCTGTTATATTAAATGAAGAAGCTTTCAATAAATTATTTAATGGTTGGGAATCAAATTTATACACAGATATAAAAGGAAAACCATATAAAGTAGTCGGTGTGTACGAAACGAAAAATGAGTTTGGAATGGCTATGTCAGAAGGTTATACATCACTTGAAAATGCCCCTGTAATTTCAGGAGTAACTGAGTATGACACTGTGAAATTAACGCTCGTTTCTCCAGCAGAACGTAAAAGTGTAGAAAAACAAGCCGTTTCTGTTTTAAACGAAATGAAAGCTCCTAAATTTGAGCATAAATTTGAAGCGCAAGATATGGGTGAATTTACGAAGCAACTAGACGAATCAATCGGTATGATGAAAATGGTATTCGGTGGTATTGCCGCTATTTCATTACTTGTTGGTGGTATCGGCGTAATGAACATTATGCTTGTATCTGTAACAGAACGTACACGTGAGATTGGTATTCGTAAAGCACTTGGTGCAACACGCGGTAAAGTATTAACACAATTCTTAATTGAATCTTGTATTTTAACAGGACTCGGTGGATTCATCGGATTCATGCTCGGTATCTTCTTCGCTTGGATCGTCTCGATCTTTGCTGGATGGCCACTCGTTGTCTCAAAAGAACTTGGACTTCTTGCAGTAGGTATCTCCATGTTAATCGGTATTATATTCGGTTTACTTCCAGCTAACAAAGCTGCAAAACTGGATCCAATTGAATGTTTACGATATGAGTAAAAAAGAGGTTGCCTACGTGCAACCTCTTTTTCTATACCAAAAGAAATGAACAACTTTATTATGTGCATCATCTAAGCAAATCTCAAATAACAACATTCGTGTATTAAAAGATTAATTAAGAATTCTTATTTTCACCTTTTTGCGTCCCCACTTAATAGCTTCTCTTTCAGTCGGGAAAAGTACATCAATTATTTTCCCTTTAATAGCACCACCCGTATCACCGGCAATGGCTACACCATAACCCTCAACATCTACTTGCGTTCCTAATGGAATTACTTTAGGATCAACAGCAATTAACTTGATATTTGGGTTTTTCCCTATATCAATACCATATGCAGTAATGCGTTCATGTGGAGGACTGTTCTCTACACTATACGCTGTAGACTCGAAAACCATTTCAATGCCACCGTTTGGATTAATCCATTTTTCCCCTTCATAAGAAATAATTTTTAACCAGCCACTTGTTGTACCATCGATAACAAGCACCTCTTGTGCTGAAAAAGCTTGGCCTCCATTTCCTTTTGTGGATACAAATGATGGTTCATTGTACGTATAGAATGATTTTTCTACATACTTTTTCTCACCATTTGGATTGATCCATTTCTCTCCTTCGTAAGAAATAATCTTTAACCAACCACTTGTTGTACCATCGATAACAGGTACCTCTTGCGCTGTAAAGACTTGGCCTCCCCCTCCTTTTGGAGATACGAAAGATGGCTCATTATACGTATAGAATGATTTTTCTACATACTTTTTCTCACCACTTGGATTGATCCATTTCTCTCCTTCGTAAGAAATAATCTTTAACCAACCACTTGTTGTACCATCAATCACAGGTACCTCTTGCGCTGTAAAAGCTTGGCCTCCTCCTCCTTTTGGAGATACGAAAGATGGCTCATTGTACGTGTAGAATGATTTTTCTACATACTTTTTCTCACCGTTTGGATTGATCCATTTTTCTCCTTCATAAGAAATAATTTTTAACCAGCCACTTGTCGTCCCATCGATAACAGGTACCTCTTGTGCTAAAAAGGATTGGCCTCCTCCTCCTTTTGCAGACACAAATGATGGCTCATTATACGTATAGAATGGTTTCTCTACATACTTTTTCTCACCATTTAAATTGATCCACTTCTCGCCTTCCCAAGTTTGAATTTTCCACCAACCATTGTTTCGTTTTTCCCTTATAAGAATTGTTTGAGGCGGATATTCCACGCCTCCATTTGATTTAACTGCTGTAAAAGAAGCTTCATTATATGCATAAAATGACTTTTCTACATTTTCCTTCGTATCCGCATTCGCTAATACACCCGTCATTACACTATGTTTTAACATATATATCACCTATATCCTTTCGTATATTTCAATTAATAATCTCTGAAACAACGAATATTTCATTTTAGAAAATTCATTGTGGTTTTTCATAACTATCAAAAACAGCTATCAAAATTGATAGCTGTTTTATAATCTATTAAATCAATTTATTTAATTATCCTTATAAACACCTTAAAAGATGTTTATATACTAACGTTGCTAACTTATTTTTTAAATCTACCATAACCAAGGAAATGTTTTTGATTATATGAACTAAACACATCTCCTCTTACAACACCCGTCTGTTCACTTCCTGCATGAATGAACTCACCGTTTCCAAGATAAATCCCCATATGTGATGGGCCAGGTGTATATGTGTTTTGTAAAAAGACTAAATCTCCAGGCTGCGGATCATTAATTTTAATTACCATCGGCCAATATCCTGCTACACTATTCCTTGAAATACTATACCCATTATTTTTATATACATAGTATATGAAACCACTACAATCAAAGGAATTAGGCCCCGATGCTCCAAAGACGTATGGCTTCCCTAATTGTTTTAGAGCTAATTCAATTACTCCTGAGACCTCAGAAGCATTTGGATTAATCCATTTTTCTCCTTCATAAGAAATAATCTTTAACCAGCCACTTGTTGTACCATCAATAACAAGCACCTCTTGTGCTGAAAAAGCTTGGCCTCCATTTCCTTTTGTGGATACAAATGATGGTTCATTGTACGTATAGAATGATTTTTCTACATACTTTTTTTCACCATTTGGATTGATCCATTTCTCTCCTTCGTAAGAAATAATCTTTAACCAACCACTTGTTGTACCATCGATAACAGGTACCTCTTGCGCTGTAAAGACTTGACCTCCCCCTCCTTTTGGAGATACGAAAGATGGCTCATTATACGTATAGAATGATTTTTCTACATACTTTTTCTCACCACTTGGATTGATCCATTTCTCTCCTTCGTAAGAAATAATCTTTAACCAACCACTTGTTGTACCATCAATCACAGGTACCTCTTGCGCTGTAAAAGCTTGGCCTCCTCCTCCTTTTGCAGACACAAATGATGGCTCATTGTACGTATAGAATGATTTTTCTACATACTTTTTCTCACCGTTTGGATTGATCCATTTTTCTCCTTCATAAGAAATAATTTTTAACCAGCCACTTGTCGTACCATCGATAACAGGTACCTCTTGTGCTAAAAAGGATTGGCCTCCTCCTCCTTTTGCAGACACAAATGATGGCTCATTATACGTATAGAATGGTTTCTCTACATACTTTTTCTCACCATTTAAATTGATCCACTTCTCGCCTTCCCAAGTTTGAATTTTCCACCAACCATTGTTTCGTTTTTCCCTTATAAGAATTGTTTGAGGCGGATATTCCACGCCTCCATTTGATTTAACTGCTGTAAAAGAAGCTTCATTATATGCATAAAATGACTTTTCTACATTTTCCTTCGTATCCGCATTCGCTAATACATCCATCATTACACTATGTTTTAACATATATATCACCTTTCCTTTTCTTCTACTTAATTTATATAAAGTAACGATCCTATTAATTTCAAATAATATTTAATAAAAAATATAAAAGGCCACTTAAATAAGTTGGCCTTTTGTATTATCTAATTACTACATGTTCTTCACGAATCCAACGATTCCCACCAATATCAACATGTTCATCTTGACGCCCAAATAATCGATATGGCTCGCTACCATCGACAAAACCAGTATCTTTTCCATTCGGTCCATCGTAATGTCTAATTTGATAACCAGAAGGATATTTTGAATAAGCATAAAACCATTGAACATCGAAATGCTCTAATTTTGCCCATTGTTGATCCCCGCCGAAATTAATCATATATTCTGGGATCCACCAAGCTTTATAAATTAAATATGGGTTTTTATCTTTAATAGAATTACCTGAAAATATAAAATCAGTTGGATTTGTATTTAAGTTCACCTCATATCCAACAGGATATTTTGAGATAGCGATCCCAATACCTACCGGTCGATTTTGTTGCCCATTGTTATCACCATTTCCATCAAGAAACCAAGATAATGACTTGTTACCAATTAAATAATTCAAATCACATTTACCAATACCAGATACATTTCCTGTCTCAGTATACTGCCAAATGTCACAAGGATAAGCTGGTTTATTCCCGCCATAACGTGGAATCCATGTAAAATCAGCTTTAATATTTGCTGCACCAAACGCTTCATAAGTATGATGCCCTACGTATAAACCAACTTTTTTTGCTCCTAAACGGCGTAATTCATCAATAAATGCTTGCGTCCCACTTTGCATATCACCCATTGTCTTAACCTCAACGTCTGCAACCCAAAATAATGCACCTTTGTCACCTCGCGCCCAAAAATCTTGCGCTTCTTTCTTAGCATCCGCAACAGACGTAAAGCGGCAAAATGCGTAATTTCCATACGGTACTTTATAACTTTTCATAGCTTGAACGTATTCTTTATACATAGGATCTACGTAATTTGAGCCATCTTGCACCCTAGCAATAACTAAATCAAGCTGTGGAGCCGCTACACCCCAATCTATATTACCGTTCCATTTTGAAATATCTACAATGTGTCCCATTACTTCATTTCTCCTTTTTATGTTCTTGTTTTTGTTCATTATTTAAAACTTCAACAGCACTGATTAATATTTTCGGAATCTTAATCCCTATACGACCAGCATTTTCTAAAACTGATAATGCTTCATTTCCTATAAAGAAAAAGATTGTTGCTTCTCGAATCCCACTATTACTACCAAATAATGAATCTAGCTGTGCTGCAACTCCAATTAATAAAAATAACATCACCTTTTTAGCAATGCCCTTAAAGCCAACTTTACTTTTCAATTCTCCGCTATACCCTGCTGCAATCATTCCAGACAGATAATCAATAACTGCTATTATTACCAATACTTTCAATGCAACATCAAACCCTCCAAAAAAATACCCACAAAAAGCTCCAAATGTCGCTCCAAATATCTTTATTAAACTAGCAATATGAGCCACGTTCCTTTCTCTTTTTTCAAATAAAAAAGAAAGACAAATGTCTCTCTTCGCTTTTTATTAAATCACTAAGATTTATTTGTATAGGAGGGATAGTTTTTATCTTTAATAACCTTTTCCATACTAATTAATTTTTGATTAGGCTACGCTTTGCACCTTTATAGTTACTCACTTCTATATTTTTCCAAATCCGTTGATTCAGGAGAAGTGTATACATATTTTCTTCCTTTATCATACCTCCTTGTACTACTCTTTTACCTAATACACCAAAAGCTATTTCACTACTTTAAATGTATTAAGTTTGAGAGTATATAAACTCATTCAACCCTTAAAAATACTATCTTCTCATTCCTAAACTTGCTTAAATGTAGGAGGTTAAACATACATGAAATAAAAAATATTCATTTGTATGTTTAGCTCAGATAATATCTACAAAGTTGAGCAATACACACACCACACAGGAGTACTCTTACCTCCAAGGCCCCGCTGGTTATCTACGCGAACAAAGTGCATGGTGACCTATGAAAGCATCACTGTACGATAACCCGAGTGCGTCCTATTCTGGTGGAACGCTTATTCACCAAAAGGGATTTTGTTTTCCCCTTCTGATACTAAGATTATCATTCATCCATATTTATAAATTCCCCTTAATTATCCCTCTCTTCATCGGAAATTTCTCCTTCTACTATCTTTATTGATTATGTAAATCTATTGAAAAGATCTCACTATTTTCCCATTCAGATATAGTAAACCTTTACTTATGATGCTCAAATCACCCCTAAAGCCGTAGCAATTAAGCGAAGAGCATTCTTCTTCTTTTCATAATAAGAGTCTTTCTTTATTAACAATTCATTATAAATATAATCATCTCTTAATTTTTGATCGCTTAAATACTTCATCTCAATAATGTTTCTCTCGTCCTCATCTAAGCTATACTTTAAAGCTTTTTCAACCTGTCTATACTTCATTTGATTAATCTGCTTAGTATTACAAATTTCAGGAAACAAATTAATTCCTCCCTGCAGTTGCCCAATCTCATCCCCAAAACGCACCTTTAATGCACGATGTTCCTTTAAAATATTTATAACTACTTTTTGTATTTTCTTTTCTGTTTCTTTATCCATAATTGATAATAAAATTGGTTGTTCCAAATTAAAAACCTCCCAAGAATATAATTTATTTTCGTATAAAATCCTTCTTACTTTTAAAAGATCGCTCTATATTTATTGGAGAATATAATTAAATCTACTCATTAAAATAAAACCATCTTTTCTAATGAGGGCATATGCCCTTAAGTTTCACACAGTGAAACTTTTCGTTTAAAATTTTTTTCATGTTATTAAAAGATTATTACTACCTCTCTTCAACATTACGTATTTCACAAATTGAAGGATCCAACATTTCTTTAAATAGCCCCATATTATATCAATCCTTTCCTCTTTACGATTCCTATTAGTAAACTTTATAATGAAAATAAGAGTTATTTTGGAAACTCGTTTAAAGGGGAGACAATATACAGTGGAAATAAAAGATAGATTAAAACAAATCAGAATAGATAGTAAGCTAAGCCAAGAACAATTCGGGAAAGAGGTTGGCTTAACAAAAGGAACTGTTTCTAAATTTGAAAATGGGAAAGCCTTTCCTGGACGAGAAACATTAGAAAAAGTTTCAAAAAGATTTAATGTTACTATTGACTACTTATATGGAGAAAGTAAAGAAATAGATTTAAATGCACACAAATATAAAAAGTTTAAAGAAATCATGGAATGGCTAGAACCGTTACCAAAAGATGAAAAAGATATAGCATTAGAACAAATGCTTTCTATCGCTCAGGCGCTAAATAAAAATCATACGAAACCTGAGAAGAAATAGCCTATTTATTTAGAAGAATGGCTATTTCTTTTAATTTTTTCTATGTATTCATCTAATTTCTCTGGGGCTATCTTTACTATCGTATTTATAAATAGCTTAACGATTTCCTCTTTTGTCATTTCCAAAATCCTCCATCACCTTTAACAGGATAATGATTTCTTACTGAACTACTTTCCAACTTACCATTACTAAATTTTCTTTATTTAATCTCCCTCCTATATATACTCATTTTCATAACTATTTGTATATGTTAAACCACGCACCTAATTCCCAAAAAACACTACAAAATATCTTTATGAATATTTTACCACCAATCGAACTTTTGTTCTATATTTAGTTTATAATTCTTTAAAAAACAGCGTATAATCATTCTATTATCTGTAATTCGAAGCAAATCTCCACTATTTTTTATTTTATTGAAGAATAATTCAATTTTATCAACGTTTTATTAAAAATATGAATCTACAGGAATTCACGAACCAATTCATAACAATATCGTCCCTTTAAATCATGTTTCTTCTATTATATATGTTTCATGTTGCGATTATCTTTTTATCCTTGCAACTTTCATTTCGCATTACCACTATCCTACAATCCTATTATTGCAAAAATAATATGTGACACCCTAAAATCAAGGCGTAATTTTTTCCATACCTCGACTTATTTTGTAACAATTATAGCGATATTTCATTGATTTTCACCTCATATATATATTTACACAATCAAAATAGTTATTATTACATAACTATCTCTACCTTACAGTAGTGAAATACATCGCTTTTGTAACACATACGAAAAATTCTTGTAACACTACAGAAATACTATTAACCTATTAGAAATTGAAATACTCTCCTTTTTATGTATCATACGCTCTAACCTCCCCTAACAACTACAAGAAAGCGCTTTTAGGATATTACTGGAATTATTACAGAATATTAATGACCCGTTACGAATGCTTTGTAGTTTTGTGTTTTCCGCAAATAAGAAAATAATGGTTGCTATAATGAGGTCAACGAAAACAAATGCAATGGAGGCTATTATGAAAAAATTTATGGGTATAGCAACAGCAGCGGTTTTTGGTCTTGGGATTTTCACAACATCTGCTAAAGCAGAAACGATTGTAACAACTGACGTACTAAACGTACGAGAAAACCCAACTACTGAATCACAAGTTGTCGGAAAATTATTAGATGGATATAAAGTTAACGTTTTACATACAGAAAACGGATGGTCAAAAGTAAAATTGAACAGCGGTAAAGAAGCTTTCATTAGCGCTGACTACACAAAAGACACTTACTACGTAACAGCAAACGTATTAAACGTACGTGCTGGTGCAAACACTGACTCAGAAATTCTTGGTAAGTTGAAACAAGATGATGTAATCGAAACAACACACCAAGTACAAAATGACTGGATTCAATTTGAATATAACGGCAAAACAGCTTATGTTCATGTTCCTTACTTAACAGGTAAAGCTCCAGTTAAAGTTCAACCAGCAGTTAAAGTAGAAAAAACAACTAAAGTTCAAGATACAGCTAAAGCAGTGGAAGCAACTAAAGCTCGTGAAGTAGCTGAAACGCAAGCTAAAGCTAAGGCTCAAGAGGCAACTAAAGCTCGTGAAGCAGCTGAAGCTCAAGCAGCGGCTAAGGATCAAGAGGCAGCTAAAGCTCGTGAAGCAGCTAAAGCCGTGGCTTCAGCTAAAGCTCAGGCAGCAGCTGAAGCTCAAGCTGAAGCTAAGGCTCAAGAAGCAGCTAAAGCTCGTGAAGCAGCTAAAGCTCAAGAAGCAGCTGAAGCTCAAGCAGCAGCTAAAGCTCAAGAGGCAGCTAAAGCTCGTGAAGCAGCTAAAGCTCAAGAAGCAGCTGAAGCTCAAGCGGCGGCTAAAGCTCAAGAGGCAGCTAAAGCTCGTGAAGCGGCTAAAGCTCAAAAACCAGCTACACAACAACCTGTTGCAAAAGAAACTGAAACAAGTGCACCATCATCTTCTCGTGAGTTACAAGTTGTAGCAACAGCTTACACAGCAGATCCACTTGAAAATGGTTATAAAGCAGGCGACCAAGTAAAATCAGCTATGGGTCATAACTTAACAGCTAATCCAAACATGAAACTAATTGCAGTTGATCCAAGTGTCATTCCATTAGGTTCAAAAGTATGGGTTGAAGGTTACGGAGTAGCAATCGCTGGTGATACTGGTGGAGCTATTAAAGGAAATAAAATCGACGTTTTAATGCCTGATAAAGGTACATCAAGTAACTGGGGACGTAAGACAGTTACAGTAAAAGTTTTAAACTAATTACTATATAAAAAAGAGTCAGTCTCATTGTTGAGACTGACTCTTTTTTATGATTCTTGTATTCTTTCTCCTTCTCTTCCCTATTCCACACAAGTAAACTGCGTCCAAGCTCCTACATAATCTAGTAAGAATAACTCTTCTTCTGCAATTGTACCGACAATATTTTTCCGTTCATCTATCGGCATTTCTTTTAGAATGATTTGCAGTTCACCTTTATATTTTCCGAATGAATTGTTACCAATTACAACTTGCCCTCTTTCCTGTCGTACACTTTCGCGCACTGGGAAGTCATAGTCTTTGTACTTTTTACGTACTTCTGTAGAACGTACCATATATTCTGTTATGTCGCCACGTCTTACGTGTAATTCTTGCAGTGTCGCTCTCTTCTCTACTTCAGTCGCTTCGTCTACAAAGTGTACTTTTAGCTGTAACATGTAACGATTTAAGTTTCCTAGTTTCTCTAACTCTTCTTCACTTGCATAAGCATTTCCGATAATCACATCATCGATTAGCCCTGTTGCCCATAAGTGTTTCGCTTGTACTTCAATCGGTAAGTTACGATGTTGTTCTAACGTACATAATCCGTCATTAATATCCCATGGACCGATGTTAGCTGTATGTGACGTAATAAAGGCTGCCGTGCGAATGCCATGCTTTTTAAAGCGTTCACTACAGCGAATAAAATAATCATATGGGAGACCAGTGAATTTTTGTGGATAGAAGTTATGACAACCAATTAAAGCTGATTTATTCGCCTGGTGCGAAAGAATGTTTTCTAAGTATGCAATATCGTTACTTACGTTTAGCTCAATTTTTAAGCCGTACGGATTATTTGTCATTTTCGCTTCAGTTAATCCGTCAAATCCTAAATCTAAACGAATACCATCTGCACCTAATTCTGCGAAAAAGGATAGATCACTATAACTAATACCGAGCTGATCAAAGACAGCTGGAGCTACATCTAAAATAACTTCCATATTGTTATCTTTTGCATGATTAATAATTTCTTTAAATTCAGCTACAATCTCTTCTTTCGGACGATTCACAGATAATAGACATGTAAATATTCTTGAAAAACCGTGGCGTGCTGCTGCCGAAATGTATGCCATATCTTTTTCTTTCGTTGAATGCTCTGGATAAAGTGAAATTCCTAATTTACGCTCCATGCTTTTGCATCTCCTTCACACGTTGTATTAATGCCATGCTCGTAAATCTATATTTTGCAGATAAACATGTTGCACATAAAATCGTTGGTACAATAATTACGTACGGTGATTGTAACCCTAACATTACATAGGCACCCATTGAACTACCGATAAATACAATTGATACGAGTAGTAAAACTAATAACGATTTACTTTGTACCCATTTTGAATAATGTGCAATACACTGCCCCGCTACGAATGTAATTAAGATGATAATTGCTCCGAGCATTCTGTTTTCTCCTCTCCTGCTAATTGTTGTTTCTCATACATTTTGAAGAATGGATAGTAAATAACGAATGAGATAACAAAGTTAACAAGTACAAGTACACCAGCCATAATTGTCCAGTCCGTACTAATAATTGCTGCAATTGGTGCTAACATCGTAAATGGCAATTTCGCCATCATCAACGGAATCATACCTGAAACAACTGCGAAATATGATACTGTCGTTGTAACTAGCGGTGTAATAACGAACGGAATAATTAAGATTGGGTTCATTACAATCGGTGCCCCGAAAATAATTGGTTCGTTAATATTGAATAAACCTGGTACAAATGATAATCTACCTAACTCTTTTAGGAACTTAGATTTAGAGAACATAAACATAATTACTAAAGCTAACGTTGAGCCTGATCCGCCAATCCATACGAACCATTGAATAAATTGCTCTGTAAATAAGTTTGGTAATTGATGTGCATTTCCTGTAGCTGTGAATACTTCCATATTTTCAAGAATTGCTGAATCCCACATCGGACGAATGATTGGTCCTAAAATCGCAGGTCCATGTATACCGAATGACCAGAAGAACACGATTAAGAATACTGTTAATAAACCGCCGAATAAATTATTTCCAACTAATACTGATTTTAGTGGTGCAATTAAATACGTGATTGTTGTATTTACATCAAATTTTAAACCGTAACGAATACCCCAGAATAAAAGAATAACGACTAGAGTTGGAATTAATGCTGCAAACGAGTTTGCAACTGCTGGTGGTACACTGTCTGGTAATTTAATCGAGATATTATGCTTAATCATAAAGTGATAAATTTCTACTGCAATTAATGCTGTAACAATTGCTCCGAATAAAGATGTTGCACTTAATGTTCCTACTGAAATGTATCTACCTGCATCAATAACACCTGGCACAGCTTTCGTGATTTGAATTGGTTCAACCGATGCTAGTAAAAAGGCGAGTACAGATAATAATCCTGCACTTAATTGATTGAGCTGATAAAAGTTGGCGAGTGAAGCCCCTACCCCAAATGCTGCGTATAATGCCATTAATCCTACTGTAAATCGGAATGGAATATCTAAAATATGACGAAACGGTGCAATCCACTCCATATATGCATCAATCGGTAAATTTAAAAAGATAACGAAAAATGATCCGACAATCGTTAACGGTAATGTAGAAATAACCCCGTTTCGAATTGCTAATAAATGTCGCTGTCCCGCAATTTTTTGCGTTGTTGGCATAATCTTTTGTTCCATAAAACTCATAAACCCATTCATCAATACCCCTCCTCTTTTTCTTTACTACGAAAGAATGAAATAAAGTTATAACATTATAATGTTTATATTTAAAAAAATATAATTATGCTAAAACTAACTGTTCTGCTTGTTTCAATACTTTTAAACCGTCACACATGCCATAATCTCGTTGTTCTATAATTGCAACCGGTATATCGTATGAGTTCGCAAGAAACTGTACAGCTGGAAACAAATACTTCACCTGTGGTCCGATTAAAACTACATCAGCATTTTTTATTTCCAGTTTCACAAGTTCTGAATCAACTGCTTTAATTTTATAATCTTTCCCTTGTTTCTTTGCCTCTTCTTGCATTTTTCTTACAACCATACTCGTTGACATGCCCGCTGCACAACATAATAAAATGTACATCTTATACTGTCACTTTCTCTTCTACTCGTTTATGAAGAGTGATAAATTCTTCAGCAAGTTCTTTCACTGTAATTGCATTCATTAAATGATCTTGTGCATGCACTAACAGTAAACTGATTTCTGCATGATTTCCTCTTGCTTCTTCTTGAATTAAATTTGTTTGAATGCGATGAGCTGCTGAAATTTCTTCACTAGCAAGTGTCATCTTTTCACTCGCATTCTCAAAATCTCCTTGTCTTGCAAAAGCAATTGCTTCAAGTGACGCGCTTCTCGCGTTGCCACCATGTAAAATTAACGCAAATGGAGTTTGCATATCAGTCATTTTAAATTCCCCCAAGCTATCTTTTTTCTATATTGTTATCTTATTATGAAAACGCATACAATTAAACATAAAAAACTTCCGTTATGTAACGGAAGTTTTTACATACTTTTCTTATAACGATAATAATATCTCTTGAAAATCTTCAACCACTTTAGCCTGAGCTAATTTCTCTATCGCACTTTGACTAGACATAACATCATATAAAAAATCATAAAGCCGTTGTAAATCTTCATTATTATTGCGCTTTACACTAAATAAAATAATAACTTGTACTTTCTTATCTCCCCAATCAACAGCCTTTTCAAGTGTACAAAACATCAAAAATGTTTCTGCACTTAATAACTGCATCGGATGAGGAATCGCAACTAAATTCCCTACTGATGTCGGAGATGTATTTTCTCTTTCCATAACAGATGCATAAAAGTTTTCTGGTACATAGTTTTTCTCAGCAGCTTTCTCACATAAAAACTGAATAACCTCTTCTTTCGTAGAAGAGCTATGATTTAAAAAGATCAAATCTTCCTTTATATACTGCTGTACACTAGTATTCACATGCGTAAACAACTGCTGACCGATTGATTTAATCTCTTTATCATCAAATATTGAATTCACTTTTATAACCGGCACAGGCAAACCACTCGGTATATGAATTGTACTAATAATACAATCTATTTTATCTTTATAAAGGTCTTCTACTTTCAATTGATAATAACCAGTAATACCTACAATCTCTAATTTATCTCGGAACTGTGATAGAATTTTATATTTCAATAGCTGGGCACTTCCTTGACCAGTTGCACAAACTAATAAACATCTTTTCTTTTGATTCTGTTCCTGTAAACGACTCATCGCTCCGCCAAAGTGAATCGCAATATAACCAATTTCACTTTCCGGAATCGATTCTCCCGTATATTCACCAATTATATCTCCAACGAGAACAGCAATTTCAAAAGCATACGGATAATTCTTTTTCACTTCTGCCAAAAGAGGATTTCTCGTATTTAACTTATACTTCAAACGGTTTAATAACGTTTTTAAATGAACACCAAAACCAAATAATAATTCTTCATCATAATAAAAAATAAGATTCCGTTCTTCCGCTACTTTAAAAAGAATATGTTGCATGAATGCATACAGATCTTTCCCTAATAATTCTTCCACATTTTCATAACGATCTTTCGCTGTAACAGCAGTACTTAATAAATGCATCGTCACATATAAAACTTCTTCTTCGGGAAATGAAAGATGTAACACTTTCTCTAAATCCCCTAAAATCTCTTTCGCAATTGTATATTCTTTCTTTATGATAAGTTCAGCTTGCTCTTTATTCAGCCCTTTCATATAATGTTGATTTTCACAACGCTTTAATGCGATTGCAATATGAATGACTAAATTATCAATTTCTATATCTGATAAATATATCGTTCCTCCCTCAATATACTTTAATATAACCGAACGGATAAGCGGTATATGAGGTAACGATACATATGTATCACTCTGCTCAAATTGCTCATGAAACGGAGTATGGTCATAACGCGGTAAACCATATTGTGATAAACAAGAACGAATATGAAACTCCTCTCCCACAATACGTATACCATAATACGGTCTCTTTTCAATTTGTAATTGATAACGACCACATATATCTGTAACATCTTTCATAATTAAATTTACAGTCGATTTACTCACATAAATCTCCTCTGCTAATTGTGAAAGCTTCACATATCCCTCTGTCGTTAAAATACGTTGCAGAATGTACGCTATCCTTTCTTCATAAGAAGTTGGGATCTTTTCAGTCTGTTTTTGAAATAGACTCACGCAAAACGCTTCAAACTTCTTCATTTGTATAATTTCTAGTTCGTATCCAGTCCCTCTTTGCGATTCAATTTTCGCTCCGTTTTCTTCTAATATATCATTTAATAATTTTATATCTTTTTGAATCGTCTTCGTTGATACATGTAAACGGCTCGCTAAAAAAGCTCGATTTAACATCGATTTCTCTTCTAAAAACTCCTCTAAAATAGAAACTAATCGCTGATGCACCTTTGTCATAGCTCTTCCTCTCGCTCTTTATATATAAAGGGGGAAAAGCTGCTGAAATCAGTAGTTTTTCCCCTTTATATTCTCTCTATTTCTTTAATGTGAATCCGAATTTATCCCATGCTTGTAAATAGTCTAGTAAGAAAATCTCTTCTTCTACAATTCGACCAACTACATTTGTTTTTCCTGTATTCACCATATCTTTTAAAGCAATTTGCAATTCACCTTTATATTGACCATACTGTTCATTATCAATTAAAAGATCACCGCGTTTAATTTCGCGTGTATTATGCGGTTTGAACTCTTCTTTCTTATATTTCACACGACTTTGTGTTGAGCGAATCATATATTCAGATACATCTCCGCGGTAAAAATGAGGCTCATCTAATACGATAATTTTTTCTAGTTCTGTTGTTGTATCATATAGTTCTATATCAAATGTTTGTTTCTCTTTATTTAATGCACCTAGTGCTTGTAATTCTTCTTCTGATGCATACGCGTTCGCAATAATAACATCATCAATTAATTCTGTCGCAAATAAATGCTTCGCCTGTGTTGTCATCGGTAATTCACGATGCTGCTCTAACGTACATAATCCTTCTGTTACTGGCCAAGGTCCGCATGTTGCATCAAATGATGAAATAAAAGCAGCCGTTCTCATACCGTAATCTTTAAATTGTTTCGAGCATTTAATAAAATGATCATATGATAATCCTGAATAACGATGCGGATAAAAATTATGGCACCCAATTAAATTTTCACGATTTGGTCTATGGCTCATAATGTTATCTACATACTTCGTACCGTTACTCATATTAATTTCAATTTTCAAACCATATGGATTGTAAGTCATAATTGATTCTTCTAATCCTGAGAAACCGACATCTAAACGAATACCGTACGCTCCTAACTCATGGAAGAATGATAAATCATTATATGAAATACCTAATTGTGTAAAGACAGACGGACTAATATCAACTAATACTTGGAACCCTAATGCATTTGCATGAGAGATTGTTTCTTTAAACTCTTCTATAATTTTCTCTTTTTCTCCATCTACAGACAATAAGCATGTGAATACACGTGTAAATCCGTATTTACTTGCTAACGTTACATACTCCTTGTCTTTCTCTACTGTCGAATGTTCTGGATAAATAGAAATACCTAATCGTCTCATATGTACACGCCTCTTTCTTCATCATATTGTAAACCTTTTCAAATATATGTAGTGAAAAAGTATATATCCCCTTCTCATTCACTACTGTTTGAATCCGCTTTCTTTAAAGAAAAAACAATTTCTATCATTCATAACAACTACAAGTCTATACATCTATACTTTACAACTTTTTTTCATAGTTGTGTAGCTTTTACACAAATTTGTCAGTTTTTCCACCTCGAAAATTGTTATACGTTTTCAAGGCACCTTCCTTGACTGTTACATTGACCAATACATATACTCGAAAGAAAAGAGAAAATTTTATATAGGGGATGAATATATGGGAGAAGCAATACTCGTAAAACGAGAATCGTTATGGACGAAAGAGTTTGTTGCTTTAATTTTTGCAAACTTATGTATGTTTTTAGGGTTTCAAATGTTAATTCCTACTTTGCCTGTTTATGTGAAAGAAATTGGCGGCACAAGTTCCAATATCGGATTTGTTGTAGGAATGTTTACCGTGGCGGCACTTTTTGTTAGACCGCTAACTGGAAATGCCTTGCAAAAATTTAATAAAAAAATCATTTTAATGATTGGTACTGCTATTTGTTTACTCGCTATGGGTAGTTATCTTTTCGCTTCAACCGTTTTCCTATTGCTTGCCGTGCGAATTTTACACGGAGCTGGCTTTGGTATTACAACGACTACATATGGAACTGTCGTTTCAGATTTAATTCCGCAAGCTCGCCGCGGCGAAGGCATGGGATATTTCGGTCTTTCTGGAACAATTGCAATGGCGCTCGGTCCACTTATCGGGCTTTGGCTTATGCAAACATATAACTTCACGATTCTTTTTTTATGTGCACTTTCATGTACAATTGTTTCATTAATATTAACGAAACTGCTTCAAATCAAAAAATCGCCGCAACCACCACAACAAACATCTGGTACCTTCCTTGATGGATTTATTGAGCGAAAAGCTTTACTTCCTTCATTATTAATATTATGTATTACATTAATGTACGGCGGAATCGGGAGCTTTATTACATTATTTGCTACGGAAGTCGGAATTGCTGATATAAGCCTCTTCTTCTTATTTAATGCACTTGCAATCGCTGTCACTCGGCCGTTTTCTGGAAAGTTATACGATGCGAAAGGTCATACATTCGTCATCATTCCAGGAGTTATTATTACGTTTGCAGGTATTATTTTATTGTCGTATACAACTACAATTCCGAGTTTAATCATTGCAGCAGCATGCTACGGAAGTGGTTTCGGAGCGATTCAACCTGCTCTACAAGCATGGATGATCGACCGAGTAGCACCGCATCGCCGAGGAGTCGCAACAGCTACATTCTTCTCAGCATTTGACCTAGGAATTGGTGCTGGCGCGATTATATTTGGATTCATTGCACATTTTACAAACTACGCAACTGTATATCGATATTCCTCTCTACTACTTATTGCTTTCCTGTTCATTTACATCACAAGTATAAGAAAACAAAAGCATGGAGATAAAAACAGAGAAAAAGCTGCTGGATAATTCAGTAGCTTTTTTATGTGCAAAAGCGGAGTGAGTTATAAGTAAAAATTAATATAATCATTTTCCTACATATTTTTTTAACTTTCATCAAAAAATATACAATGAACTCGCAGACGCTTTCCTTCATATTCAACTAAACAATACTATTCTAAAAAATGTGATTTCTTCACAAAAAACACTGTTTATATAGGGATAAAACCAATTAAATCCAGCTGTTTCTTTAAAGATTTGTAAACTTTTTATCCCTTTGTAAATTTAGTGTAAATTTTACTAGTAAACCGTTTACAGTGCCTCAAGGTTTAGTTAATAATTACATCGTACATGAAATTTAAGGAGTGGAATGCGTGGAATACAATATTCAAGATATGATCTTCCAGTTCATTGGTGGATTAGGTATTTTCTTATTCGGTATTAAATACATGGGCGATGGACTGCAACAAGCAGCTGGAGATCGTCTTCGCGATATTCTAGATCGCTTTACAACAAACCCACTTATGGGTGTACTAGCAGGTATGTTAGTTACTGTATTAATCCAATCAAGTTCAGGAACAACCGCTTTAACAGTCGGACTTGTAAGTGCCGGATTTATGACATTAAGACAAGCAATTGGTGTTATTATGGGTGCGAACATCGGAACGACAGTTACCGCATTTATTATCGGAATTAAAATCGGAGAATATGCTCTTCCAATTATGGCAGTTGGAGCTATCTTACTATTCTTCTTTAAAAATAAAAAAGTACATTCTTTAGGTCAAGTTATATTCGGATTTGGTATGTTATTCTTCGGTTTAGAACTAATGAGCACAGGTATGAAGCCTCTTCGCTCTTTAGAATCATTCCAAGAATTAACAGTTAGCATGAGTGATAATCCAATTTTAGGTATTGTTGTTGGTACAGTCTTTACTTTAATTGTACAAAGTTCAAGTGCAACAATCGGTATTTTACAAGAACTATTCGGTCAAGGTGCAATCGATTTACAAGCTGCCCTTCCTGTATTGTTCGGTGACAACATCGGTACAACAATTACAGCTGTATTAGCAGCAATCGGTACTTCAATTGCAGCAAGACGCGCAGCATTAGTTCACGTTATCTTTAATATCGTCGGTACAATCATCTTTACAATTATATTAATACCTTTTACAAATTTAATTCTATACTTCCAAACGTCATTAAACTTAAATCCAGAAATGACAATTGCATTTGCACATGGAACGTTTAACGTAACGAATACTATTATTCAATTCCCGTTCATTGCAGTATTAGCATGGATTGTAACAAAAATTATTCGCGGGGAAGATGCAGCTATTGACTTCAAACCGCAACATTTAAATCCAATCTTTATTGAACAATCTCCAGCTATTGCTTTAACAGAAGCTCAAAAAGAGATTATTCGTATGGCTGAGTTTTCATTACATGGATTAAAAGAAGCAAATCAATTTTTAAACACACAAGATAAAAAACACGCTGATATGGCTACTCAATTAGAAGGAGCTATTAACAATTTAGATAAAAAAATTACCGAGTATTTAGTTTTACTATCAGAAAAACCACTTTCACCAACAGACTCTGAAAAGCATTCAGTTCTAGCAGGTGTCGTTGGAGATATTGAACGTGTCGGCGATCACGTAGAAAACCTTGTAGAACTTGTAGATTTCCAAATTTCAAACCGTGTTTCCCTATCAAACGAAGCACTAGCTGAATTAAATGAAATGCTTGAGTTAACAATTTCAACATTACAAGATGCAATCAATGCTTTAACAAACTTCGATACTGAACTAGCTCAAACAGTTATTGCAAAAGAACGTAAAATTGACCAAATGGAACGTGTTCTTCGTAAACGTCACGTATTACGTCTAAACGAACGTAGCTGTTCAGGTGATGCAAGTATCATCTACGTTGATATGGTAAGTAACTTAGAGCGTATTGGTGATCACGCTGTAAATATCGCTGATGGTGTTTTAGGTGAACAAGGTAAAATCAATTTAAAACAATCATTATAATAAAAAAGAGACGCTAACTTAAGCGTCTCTTTTTTCATTTCATATTTACAACCGTTCTTCCTTTTAACTTTCCTTGCAATATAAGTGTAAACTTCTCATCTAATTCTTCTAATGTACATTCTTCTGTATAAGATAGTAACTCTTTGTTTCCCCATTCATTTGCTAGGAGCGTCCAAACATCTCTTCTCACATTCACTGGGCATTGCACAGAATCTATCCCTAAAAGGCTTATGCCTCGTAAAATAAACGGATATACTGTTGTTTGTAACTCCTGGCCTGCCACATTACCACATGTCGTCACACAACCGCCGTACTTTACCGTTTTTAATGCTGTTTCTAACATATGTCCACCTACAGTATCGATAACTCCAGCGTATATTCCTTTAAGCATTGGTCTTCCAGATTCATCATTCAGTTCCGCGCGGTGAATCACCTTTTTCGCCCCTAAACGTAGTAGCATCTCTTCCTCTACCATTTTCCCTGTCGCTCCTACTACGTTAAATCCTAACTTACTTAAAATACTAACAGCTACACTCCCTACGCCGCCTGTAGCACCCGTTACTAAAACATCTCCCATACTAGGCGTTATGCCTGCTCCAATAAGCTTATATACCGATAAAGCAGCTGTAAAACCTGCTGTCCCGTACATCATACTTTCCTTTAATGACATGCCATCGGGTAAAGGGATGATCCAAGATGCTGGCACGCGAATATATTCTCCGAAACCACCAGAAGTATTCATACCTAAATCATATCCCGTTACAATGACTTGATCTCCTACCTTAATGGTTTCATCTTTACTACTCACAACCACTCCTGATGCATCAATTCCTGGCGTATGAGGATATGCCCTCGTAACCCCTTTATTACCCGTAGATGAAAGAGCATCTTTATAATTTAACGAAGAATAATGAACCTGTATGAATACGTCCCCCTCAGGTAAACTATTTATTTCTCTCTCTACAACGTTTCTTACAAATTGCTTACTTTCTATTTCGTTCACAACGATTGCTCGGAATGATGTATGATTCATTATGTCCTCTCCTTTATCCGTAAAATTCTTCTTTATTATATAGAAGAAATACATAAGCCTACTCATTTCTTCTTGGCTATATTTCAACAAATCTTACTTCTCTATTACTTTCTCACAATACATATTTTCATTTCTACTAAAAGCCCTTATACTTAATCTACATCTGAAGAATAAAATATAGAAAATCTGACTTTTTATAAATAAATTGAATTTTTACGAAATGTAAATGATTTGTAATGTTTTTTTTCGCTAAATTTCATTATAATAAGTGGATGTGAGTGTCGTATTTCAATCCAAATGAAGGAGTACAGGAAATGGAGCAAAACCCATCTTTGCAAGAAAATACACGCAGTAAACCGAAAAAAAGTAAGAAAAAAACAAAAATTATTATAAGCGTTATTCTATTCTTTTTAATAATAGGTGGCGGTTATACTTGGTTTTTAGTAAATAAAGCATCTTCTGCTGTTCGAAATGCCGCACACGATTTAGCGCGCGGTGATAAATCTGATTTACGTGACAAAGCTGTAAAACCTATTACGAACAATGTCTCTGTCTTAATCATGGGTGTTGATGAAAGCGATGTCCGTGGGAAAGAATATGGTGAAGCTATAAGAACGGATGCACTATTACTTGCAACGTTTAATAAAGATAGCAAAACTGTAAAACTATTAAGTATTCCACGAGATACATATACTTATATTCCAGTGGAAAAGAAAAAAGATAAAATTACACACGCTCATGCATACGGTTCTACTAAAAACGGAAAAGATGGTGGACCACAAGCAAGTATTGATGCAGTTGAAAAATTAATGAATGTTCCTGTCGATTACTTTGTAAAATTTAACTTCAAGTCATTTATGAAGATTGTTGACGATTTAGGTGGTATTGAAGTCGATGTACCAGTTGAATTTACTGAACAAGATAGTAATGATACTGCTGATGCGATTCACCTGAAGAAAGGTGTTCAAAAGCTAAATAGTGAAGAAGCTCTTGCTCTTGCTAGAACGCGACACATTGATAGTGATGCAATGCGTGGACAACGTCAACAGCTCGTTATTGAAGCAATTTTAAAGAAACTAACAAGCGTTGGATCTGTAACAAAAGTTGGTAACATCATTGATGATATTAACGGACAATTCGTTACAAACTTAACATTCGATGATATGCTTTCATTCTATAAGTATGGATCGGATTCAGACATTGAAAAATTACAAATTCAAGGTGAAGACTGCTATATGGCAAAAGGTGACGATACATGTAGCCAATCTGCTGGTGGCGGCCGAACATATTACTACAATCCAGATAAAAAAGAATTAGCAAAAGTTACAAACGATCTTCGTGCTCACCTTGGATTACCTGCATATACAAAAACAGACTCTGATTCGAAGAAAACAAGCACAGAGAAAACAAAAGAATCTAAGTCAGAAAATTCAAGTGAACGCGAATCAAGTAACAATGAAGTGAAAAATAAAAATAGCAGTAAAGATACAGAAACATCGTCTAACGACAATGAATAAAAAAGAAGCAGTTCTCTATGGAGGTAGAGAACTGCTTCTTTTTATTTATCTGAATCTAAAAATCAGAACTTTCTAACTATCTTTTTTAATATTTTTAAATTATAATAAATAGTAGCAATCTATTCCAATTATCAGGGGGCTCATACATATGAAAGCTGCAGTAAAACATAACATCTCAGATTTTAAAGACTACTTAAAGTCAAACGATATATACATGGAAGAAAATATAGATGAAAATGATGGTTCTGTTCATTTTTCAGTAGGGTTAGAGACAGAAGCTGGAGCAAAAATTCAACTTATCGCTGCTTTCCAAAACGAACATCCTACTGTGGATATATACTGCTTCAATGTTGCTCACGTACCTGATGCAACATCAACAAATGATATTTTGCACGTTATCAATGAATTAAACACATCTTATCGATTTGCAAAATTCACTTTAAACAAGCAAAATGCAATTGATATTTCAGCATCGCTTGCATTCTCAGAACCAAACTTTAATCCAGCACTTGTCTTTGAACATACGAGAATGCTATATAAATTAGCAAATGACGAATATAAGAACTTAATGAAAGTTATTTGGGCATAAATAAAAGGATGGGCTGCAAGCAGCTCCATCCTTTTATTTCGATATCATATCAATCCACATCTTAACAGCAGTCCCTACAATTAAAATCGATAACATATATTGCAATGCTTTTTGATTGATCCTCTTCCCAACTCGCGCTCCAAGCGGCGCAGCAAAGATACTTGCAATCGCAATAATGAGAGCTGGAATTACGACCACTTGCCCAGTTATCACTTTTCCAGTCGTAATCCCTACTGAAGAAATAAACGTAATAGCGATAGATGTTGCTATTGTTGTACGTATCGGCAATTTTAAAATAACTAGCATGATCGGAACTAATAGGAAAGAACCGCCAGCACCTATAATGCCTGATGCTCCGCCTACAATAAACGCTAGCGAACTTGCTAACCATTTATTATATTTCACTTTATCACCATTATTCCGCTTCGGCACGAACATCATAATAGCAGCAATTGTTGCTAACGCTGCATAAACAACATTGACCGTGTGTTCCTCTAATACGTTAGCACCAAAACTACCTATGAAACTTCCTATTAATATACTAGCTCCCATATACACAACTAGCGTTTTATCCATATCATTACTTTTCCGATAGGCCCATGCCCCTGCAAAAGTTGCAAAGAATACTTGCACCGCTGTAATACCACTCACTTCATGTGACGTATAGCCAGTAAATCCTAGCAATACCGGAATGTATAGGATCATCGGATAATTAATAATCGCACCGCCAATTCCAACCATTCCTGATATAAACGATCCTATAAACCCAATTATAAAAAGTAATACGACTAAGCTCACCTTATATCCCCCGCCTTCTAAAAAGAAGGTGATTTAAATGAATAAATTCACATTCCCATCCGAAGCATCTGCTAAATAAGCTCCTACTCCTGCAAACTCTACCCCTTCCATAATCTCTTCCTCTTTTAACCCTAATAAATCTACCGTCATTTGACAAGCTACAAGTTTAATCCCCTGTTCTTTCGCCAAATCCATTAAATCTGGTAAAGGCATCGCATTATGTTTTTTCATAATACCTTTAATCATCTTTGGCCCCATACCGGCAAAATTCATTTTTGATAATCCCATCTTATCCGCACCACGCGGCATCATTTTTCCAAATACTTTTTCTATGAACGTTTTCTTTACCTTCACATGTTCATCTTTCCTTAAAGCATTTAAGCCCCAAAAGGTATGAAAAATAGTCACCTCTTGATCATACGCCGCTGCACCATTTGCAATAATATAAGCAGCCATCGCTTTATCATAATCTCCGCTAAATAAAACGATTGTTGTTTTCTTCTGTTGTTCCATGTTGTTCTCCCTCCAATTACCTATAGGGGTATATTATTATTTGTAAAAAGGCTCAAATCATTTATCTCTGTACTATACGACTTTACCTTCCCACGCTAACATACCACCTACCATATTGATTGCTTGAAAACCGTAGCTCTCTAAAAACTGAACTGCTCTTGCACTTCTTCCGCCAGAGCGACAAACGATAATATATTCTTTCTTTTTATCTAACTCATGCATTCGAAACTCTAGTAGTCCTAACCTAATAGGAAGCACTCCTGGAATTTTCCCTTCCGCCACTTCTTCTACTTCACGAACATCGATTACATGTAGCTCTTCATTTCCTAATAATCTTTCCTCTACTTCTTTCGCTGTTATTTCTTTCATCTTGATATTCCTTCCTTATAAAGCGTTCATACCACCTGAAACGTTAGTAACATGCTGAAACCCTAATTTTTTTAATACTTTTGCTGCTTGCTTACTTCTCATCCCGCTCTGACAAATAACGATTATTTCCTTATTTTTATCTAATTGCTTTGCTTTACTAGCTAATTCATTTAACGGGATATTCTGAAATCCCTTCATATGATTTCCTCTATATTCACCTACTGTACGAACATCGATAAATTGTTTCCCCTTTTTTCCTGCTATACTCTTTAATTCTTTTCCACTTATATTTTGAACACCTTTTACCGGTAAAAAACGTGAAATAACAAACGCTGTAGCAAGTACAATGAAAAGCGTACTTAATATTGTATTCATCTAACCAACCTCTCTACATTTATAAAACTACTACGCCTTCTTAATCCAAAACTTTAGTACATCAGCTTCTTCTATATGCTTCACGATGTCATGACCACCTTTATTTGCCCACGCTGGAATATCCTTAACTGACCCTTTATCCGTTACATGTACTTCTAACACTTCTCCAGTTTGTAAAGTATCCATCGCTCTCTTCGTTCTTACAATCGGCATTGGACATGCTAAACCTGTCGCATCTAATACTTGTTTTACATTCATCATCTATTCCTCCATTTTTTATTTCTTATTCGTGAACTGCACAACGATTTGGACCAATCTCCATTTCACGCCCTTCATCCGCACTCGGATGGATTTTACCCATATTCGTTTGACGAATTTCTTCGTAAGCATTCGGCTGAGGTGGTAAATTCTCTGTTACAACTTTACGAAACTCTCCCTCATCCTCAATATTTAGCCCTGCATTATACGCAAATAAATCTTTTAGCTTTGCGCTCACAACACCATTCTCATCCATTTCACTTATTTTTGAATAATGAGCTGGTAACACTATTAATTGTTGAGATAGTACTTTATATCGGTTATATAAAGTTTCTCGTAAATCACTCACCCAATCCTCAGCCTTTCCAGCAAGATCTGGACGCCCGATAGAATCTACAAATAAAATATCGCCTGATAATAAATAGGAATCATCTACAATAAATGATGTACTTCCAATCGTATGCCCCGGTGAGTATAATGCGTCAATTTCAATTTTAGTACCCCCCACCGTAATAACTGATCCTTCAACAAGCGGTTTATATGAGAAAACAACTTCCTCCGCATCTTTTGGAGGTAGCCAATACGTACCACCTACTCTTTCAGCTAACTTACGTCCGCCAGAAATATGGTCTGCATGTAAATGTGTATCCATTACATTCGTAATCGTCACGCCATGCTCTTTCGCAAACTCTTCATATGCTTCAACTGTTCTTACTGCATCAATAACTGCTGCCTCACCGTTTGAAACGACCATATAAGATAAACAACCTTTTCCAAGGCGATTAAATTGATATATACTTCCCCCGCCCTGTACATCTCCTACTTTTAACGGCTTCACATATTCACTCCAAGCTTTCATACCGCCAGCTAAATAAAAAACATTATAGAAGCCAGCATCCAACAATTGCTCTGCCACAAATATAGAAGAACCTTCTTTCGCACATACGACTAAAATTTCTTTCTCTCTCGGCAATTCACTTGCAATATGGTCTACACCATCTAATAAATCAAAATACGGTTTATTTATAGAAGAAATTTGTTTTCCTTCAATTTTCCACTCTTCATAATCCGTCTCATTACGAACATCTAAAATAAACAACTCTCCGAATAAAACTTTCTCTGCAACATCTTTTGCTTGTAACGGTTTAACACTCATCTAATTACCCCCATAGGTATATTTTAATTTAAAAAATTTTATTTTTCTACATTTCCTTGCCACTCTAACATACCTGGAATGACATTTTTCACATTTGAATACCCTTTCTCTTTCAACATTTGGCAAGCTACATCACTACGGTTACCAGTTCGGCAAATAACATATATTTGCTTCGTCTGATCTAATGCTGCACTGTCTAGTTCGCCTAATGGAACTGAAATAGCCGCTGGAATATGACCAAAGGCGAATTCGGCTGCTTCGCGAACATCTACTACAATACACTCTTCACCGCTTAATACTATCTCTTGCAAATCCGCATTCGTAATCGTATGAGGATATTTCACTACTTCATTCACTTCATGCTCGTGTGCTTTTCTAACGTAATGCATCAATAGATCACCTTCGCGTTTCGTCCCGATATATTGATGACCTACTTTACTCGCCCAACTTTGTATATCTACAGTAGACCCTTTATCTGTTGCCTGAACTTCAATCACTTGCCCTGATACCAAACCTTCCATTGCCTTCTTCGTCTTCACAATTGGCATCGGGCAAGCCAAACCTTTACAATCTAAACTCATATCCACTTTTATACTCATAGTCGATTCCTCCACAATTTATACACATATACCTGTAGGGGTATATTAAAATATTTTTGAAAATCTGTCAACACTTATGTTTGACAGATTATCGGCTTTTTACAAGTAATTGAACTGCTTCTTTAATTAACTCTTCATTTGAACCATTACCACTTTCAAACTGTTCACGTAAACATTGTTCTAAATTTGTTCCCACAACAAGTCCAATTGTACGATCAAGTGCGGAACGAGATGCCGTTAACTGCGTAATAACCTCTCGGCAATCTTTTCCTTCTTCCATCATACGAAGTACACCACGAACCTGCCCTTCAATACGTTTTAATCTATTTTTCATGTCTTGATTATATTCCAATGTAGACCACCTCCGTATTTATGACTATATTATACATTACTTTGTAACTTTGTATAATATAATATACCCTTAAGGGTATATTGTAAAGGTAATTGTTTTTCAAACCTTCCACTCCCTTGTACAGCTAATTTACTTACCAATAAAAAAAGAATCCAAATGGATTCTTTTTACAATGATATATTTATTACTCTCGTTTCATCTCTATCGTTAATCCTAACTATTTGCTTCTCACTATTTGGCAAAAATACGATATAATTTCCCTTTCTCACATTCCTCCAAATAACTTTTCCTTCTTCATCTGTTTTCCCTATTGAAATCCCAATTTCTTTACTGGGCTCAGGTGATTCGTCTTTCATAAGTATAATTTCAAAATCTTTTATCGGCTGTTTTTCTTTATTTTTCACGTAAAAATTTACAGACTTAACAACCTTACTAAACTTCTTTTCATTATTTGCTATATAACTAGTCATTACGATTATGAACAATACACAAAATAAAATCCATAAAAGCTTATTATATTTATTCAGACCATTTTTTGAGATTATTAAAAACATCGTCTGTCACCCGGTTTCCAAAATTCCAAGAATTACTTCCTACTGTATGGGTAGCTATTATTGTTACACCCGTACGAGAATAGTCATGATATACAGGTGCTCCACTTTGACATCCATAAGTGTCCATCCTATATGTTAAAATTCTAGGACTAGTGCCTTCAATTGGTCCATAATCTGTCCACATAGTATATTTTTCATTTCCTACTTTATCACATGGATACCCTGGGACTACTGCGAGTAAACCTTTTGGAGACTCTACATTAGTAGTTCTATATCCTAACCAACCTGTATAATCTCCAGGAGATCCATTTAATTTAATGGCTCCATAATCAAATTCCGAATTTCCCTCATCAGTCCATCCACTTACTGAATAGAGCTTTGTCCAACTATAAGGTAAATACGGTGCTTGGTTTCCATTTCTACCAGGAGTCACAATAACATTTTTTGCCCATCCACCAAGCTTTTTATCGTAAACACAGTGCCCAGCTGTAAATACTGTATCTTTACTGATCAGCGCTCCTGTACACCCATAAACCTCTTGTCCATTAAATTGAATTACTAAATGTACTATAGCCCTATAAGGATACAACGTTGTATTAGTAACCCTAATTCGATCATCTCTTCCGATTACAGAATATGTAAGGTTATTAGATGGATAATTAAAATTACTGTCTCTTAATAAGTATCCCCAATCTTCCCCACCATGTTTACGCCCTTCAAATGAAGGCGAAACAAGATCTTCTCCCCTTCGATCATTACTATATAAAGATTGTTCTTGAAAAAGTACACGTTCTCCCTCATTTGAAACCGATGTCCACGGTACATCTTCTGCATAAGCCTTCTGATTCACCAAAAATACTGTACAAAAAAAGATAAAAAGGACACCAAAACGATAAAGAGCCAACCTACATCTTATAGAAATAAAGCTATCCAACATAACTTACCTCCTATACGAATGATAGCGAACAATTGAAGATCCCTTTATAAATTCTAGTTTTTCTTTTTTTAGAAGTCAATGTAATTAATAATGATAATCATTATTAATTACATTGACTTAACAAACTCAAACAATTATTCATATTCTTTACTTTAAGTAAAAAATATAAATTTATTTTTTAAATAAAAAAACGGACATAGCATTTCTATGTCCGTTCTTTCCTTCACACATACTTCCGATGTACCATCTTCCCATCATAAGAAAACACAACGCCCTTACTTTCCACAATGGACTCCATATGCACCGTTCTTCCCCATAACTGATGAAGGTACGGCAATACTTTTTCTAAGTATTTTAAATCGAGCTCAATTCCTTCGTAACTATGTTTAATGTACAATTCTCCGTTCTTTAAGTAATCTCCGTCTTCTACTACTAAGTATGGGAAGCCACCATTTGTACGCATATTTACGAGCTGATCACGTACATGTTCCCACTCTTTATCTATTACTTTATATTCTTTTCCTTGACGCTGGAATAAGTACATATCTTCTCTCATAACGAGTTCTTTATTTAAGTAGTTTCTTAAGAACGATACATCCCATTCGATTTCGCGTACTTCAAAGATTTTGTCTCGACCAGATCCAGGTTTTACGCCGCGTCTTTTCATTTCTTCTGTCGGGTTATTATAGCGCTCCTCTATATCTTCAAACATTTTAATACCGAGGTAGTATGGGTTAATACTTGTTTTTGATGGCTGTACGACACCTGCATTAAGCTTTGCGAATTCAATCGCTTCAGAAGATGTTAAGTCCATTTCACGGAGTATGCGTTGATGCCAGTACGAAGCCCAGCCTTCGTTCATGATCTTCGTTTCAAGCTGTGGCCAGAAATATAACATTTCCTCGCGCATCATCGTTAATATGTCGCGCTGCCAATCTTCTAGCTCACGGCTATATTCTTCAATAAAGAGTAGTAAATCTTTCTCTGGTTGCGGCGGAATTTTCTTCTTTTTATGCATATTAGGTCGTTCTCTCTTTTTGTTTCGATCATCTAAATTCCATAAATCATCGTACTGTGATATCTTTTTCTTTTCTACATCCTCTTCTAAATCTTCAATACTCCACGCAAGTTTCGGACGCATAAGCGATGGATCAATATGCTCTTGAATAGCAAGTACGGCATCCAAAAATGTCTCTACTTCTGCCTTTCCATACTTATGCTCATATGCTTTCACACGTTCAGCTGTTGCAGACATACTTTCTACCATATCTCGCTTCGTATTCGAAAAACGAATATTATTTTTAAAGAAATCACAGTGTGCTAAAACGTGCGCTACAATTAATTTGTTTTGAATTAACGAGTTCGTATCTAATAAAAAGGCATAACATGGATCAGAGTTAATAACGAGTTCGTATATTTTACTAAGACCTAAATCGTATTGTAATTTCATTCTGAAAAATTGTTTTCCAAAACTCCAATGTGAAAACCTCGTCGGCATCCCATATGCACCAAATGTATAAATAATTTCCGCTGGACATATTTCATAACGCATCGGATAAAAATCAAGCCCAAATCCAGTCGCAATTTCCGTAATTTCCGCAATTGCATATTGCAGTGCTTTATCGTCACTTGCTCTCATTATTTTCCCTCCTTACACTTTCCCTTAAGAAAGTGTATGATGAGGAACAAGCTTTCATGAGGATTGATTGCATAATAAAAAGACATCCTCATAAAAACGAGAATGTCTTATCTATTAACCCTCAATAATCTCCATCTTCTCCGTAATCGGTGTACGAGCTTTTCCTTCTGGCGCTTTATCGAAATAGCCAAGGTGAAGAATTCCAACGATGCGTTGGCCTCTTGTTAAACCAAGTCCTTCTATAAATAATGGATTGTAGTTTAATCCGCCTGATTTCCAAACACAACCTAATCCACGTTCCCAAGCAAGAAGTTGGAAGTTTTGCATAAATGCACATGTTGCAGCGTAATCTTCGTCACGTTGAATTTGACGTGGATCTTCATTAATATAAACAACAATTTGTGCAGGCGTGCTTAAGAAACGATCAGATAAAATTTTACCGCGTTTCGCTCTTTCTTCTTCTGTGAAAGAGTTTAATACTGCATCTACTAATTTTTTGCGGCCTTCTCCAATGTATAATTTACAATTCCATGGTTCACGATGTTTATGATTCGGTGCCCACGTTGCGTCGTTTAATAGTTCAACTAATAACTCTTTATCTACAGATTTATCTGTGAATGTACGTACAGAACGTCTTTCTTTAATCACATTTGCGATGGAAGTATATGTAGTCATATTTTTCTCTCCCTTATTTTCATCTATATGTATACATTTGTTATTGATATTGATTTTCAATTTCGATTATACCCTAGTTTTTCACTATTAATCAATGTTTTATGTTGGAAAACTTCCAAAAACGTCATTTTATACTGTGAAGAAAAAAACTTAACTTGTTCACAAGTATTTCACATTTTATGGAAATGATATGTGTACAGTTTTCCACATTATCCATCTAGGAGGAGTTTATATGTACAAAAAAATCGCAGTAAGTATGACTATGGCAACATTATTATTCGGGGCAACCGTCTTCCCTACTTTCGCTGCTACGCCAAAAGAAGTAACATTGCACCATCATAAGCCTATTTCAGAAGAAGAAATGCAATCGCTCGAAAAACTCGGCTATAACAAACATGAAATTTGGAAAGCTGCTCATATTGCAAGAATCGGTAAAAAAGAAATAAAAGACGTTTTAGCTTACTATAAGCAAAATAAATCTTGGGAGAAAACAGCCCAGCATTTCGGTGTAGATCCAAGTAAATTAAAAAAGCATCATATGAATAAAGAAACGAAAAAAGCACTGCTACAAGAATTAGCAAATATACAAAAATCTACACCAGACGGCCTAAAACAAAAAATGAAAGAATATAATATCGGATTACGTCAGCTCACGGTATTAACAATCATCTCTCAAAAAAGTAATACCCCTCTCGATGATGTACTAAAAATGAAAAAAGACGGAATGGACATTAAACAAATTGCAGAAAAATTAAATGTAAAAAAAGAAGATATACGAGCAGAAATGATTAAATTAGTGAAGTCTATTAAAGAAAAGAAAACAAATTAGCATGCCAAAAAGGAAGAGATTTTCAATACTCTTCCTTTTCTTTATGAACTTTCAATTTCCAAGTATAAATTCCCGTATTTCCCAAAAACTAACATAAGTAAATGATATATGTTAGGGGTGAAAAAATGTTTCGTTTATCATCTAAAAAGAAGAAACAAACTGTTTGTTCTATTCCAGAATTTATCCACACTATGAAAGAATCAAGTGACTTTTCTTCTTATAACGTCATAGAAGATGGGACGTTATGTTTGTTTTATTATCAATCTACAGTAGAATCACTCATTATTAAACGATTCATTTTAGCTCCTATAAAAATTAAATTAGAAGAAATTCAAAATATTGAGGATATCGCAAATATCGTAGCAATTGAAGACATTATCATCTCTCCTTCCGTTAATGATATTCGCGAAAAATTATTAGGTGGCTACGTGTTAGTACAGCTAAAAAAAAGTTCAGAGCAAGAAGCGTATGCACTCCTCCGCGCTGAAAGTTCAGTTTTAGGAACGAGATTATATAACGATACAGAGAATGAATATAGTGTAATTGGTCCAAAAATCGGATTCGTTGAAAATATCGATACAAATATGCATTTACTTCGGCGAAATATCGTAACAGAGCAATTAATTTTCAAGGAGCTTTCCGTTGGGTCTATATCGAAAACAAAAATCATAGTCGCTTATATGGCGGATATTACAAATGAACAGCATGTGAATACTGCCGTGCAACGCCTACAAGATATTGACTTTGATTTTCCTTTTGATGCAACTATGATTGAACAGTTTATTAGCGATAATAGCAACTCACCCTTCCCTGTTTTACTACCTACAGAGCGTTTAGATCGCTCCGTTTATGCGTTACTGAATGGAGGAGTTGTCATTTTAACAGATGGTTCACCATATGCATTAGCCGGACCAGCGACGTTGCTTGATTTCTTCGTCTCTCCAGAAGATTATTATTTGCCCTGGATAGCAGGCTCCTTTCTTAGATTAGTTCGTTTTTTCGGAGCTGCATTCTCTCTATTTTCATCAGCTATTTATACAGCTGTATTAACGTATCACTATCAAATGATTCCAGCTGATTTACTTGGTCCTATTATTTATTCTAGAGCTAACGTACCGTTTCCACCGATGTTAGAAGCACTTTTTTTAGAAATTACAATTGAATTACTTCGCGAAGCTGGAGCACGCTTACCGACTAAAGTTGGACAAACGATTGGTATTGTTGGTGGGATTGTAATTGGACAAGCATCTGTTGAGGCTGCTTTAACGAGTACTATTTTATTAATTGCTGTTGCATTGTCTGCACTGGCGTCTTTTACGACACCAACAGTAAAAATGTCCTCTACCATCCGAATATTACGCTTCCCTCTCATCATTTTAGCTGGTGCATTTGGCGGCGTAGGTCTTATCGTTGGATTCGTATTCATATTAGCTCATTTAATTCGTCTTAAATCACTTGGGTCGCCTTATTTATTGCCTTTATATCCATTTCGCGGTTTAGGAACTGCAGAAGGACTTCTTCGCTTACCATTTAGTCAAACTGCTGGACGTGCCTCTTTTCTGAGACCAAAAAAGAAATGGCGCTATGATCCAAATAAAGCGAAAGAAAAACGTGATGGTGAGGAGAAATGAAAAAAATTTTATTGTACTTTGCTATTATCGTTTTAATTTTCCAATCGGGATGTACACAACCGAATATAGTAGACACACAGCGAATGATTCATGTAGGTGGATTTGATATAACGAAAGACAAACAATTTCGCGGGACGATTCTTTATCCCGATTACACAAAAGGCGTTCAATCAAAACCAGAAACTCAGTCAACTACTGCTGGCACGATTGAAACAATATCTTCACGACTAAATGCAAAATCGCCTCATACTATCGCTGTCGGTCAAATGCGTGTTGTGCTTTTTGGAAAATCCATTGGCGAACATGGAATTGGCGATATTATAAATAATTTGCAACGTGATCCTAATATTGGTCGAGATGTTCAACTAGCACTGGTAGACGGTTCTACAGAAAAACTGCTCAAACATATTAAAACAAATGGATCACTATATCTGTCTGACTTACTGGAGCAAAACATAGAAACCGAAACGATTCCACGGACTGCTTTAAATATTTTTTTATATAACTTTTATTCATCAGGATGCGATCCATTTCTTCCTTATATTGAAATGGATGAAGACAAGTCCGCTTCCATTAAAGGACTCGCTTTTTTAAAAAAGGATAAAGTGGTTATGTACACAGATAAAAAAGGATCTTTTTTATTAAAATTACTCCTTAATCCAACTACAAATGGTCGTTACGAAGTTCCAATACAGCAAGGTAACCATAAAGGATTAATTGCCACTCAAAACTTATCTGGAAAGAGCGTTTGTTACATTTCCGATACTGGTGACATGCCGAAAGTTCATATTCACCTAAAATTAAACGGACTCATAAAAAGCGCTCCAAGCTGGCTTGATTTAGCGAAAAACGAAAACATAACTTACATAAAAAAACATGTAGAAAAAACAGTTGAGAAACATTTAAACGAATTAATAAAACAATTCCAAGAAAAAGAGGTCGATCCGATAGGGATACGGGAAGAAATTCGTAGTCATTCAAGAAAATGGACTATAAAACAAATTCAAGAAATGTACCCTAATGTAGATGTTGCTGTTCACGTACAAATCAATGTTGTACAATCTGGTATCGGAGAATAGTGAGGTGTTACAATGGCTGAGCAAAATAAAACAATGACCGTTTCCCCTTATTTCACATTTCTTTTATTACACTCTCTTCAAATTGGAGTAGGCGTGTTAGGATACCAACGAGTTATTGCACAATATGCTGGTTATGATTCTTGGATTTCCCTTATTGTTGCGGGTGTCTTAACTCATATCGTACTGTTTTGTATGTTAAAGATGTTAGATAAAGACAATGATTTGATGACCATTCATACGACATGTTTCGGAAAATGGATTGGAACCTTTTTGTCTATGTGCTTTGCCGCATATCTTCTCTTATTTTGCCTTACTGTGCTTCGTACATATATTGAAGTTATTCAAGTTTGGGTCTTTCCTACAATTAAGCCATGGAAATTAACATTATTATTTTTACTCGTGACGTATTACGTAATAAAAGGCGGCTTCCGCTCTGTAACAGGAATGTGTTTTTGGGGCGTCATAATACCAATTTTCGTACTATTCTTCTTAGTTTTCCCTATGAAATACGCACATGTCCGTAATGTTTTACCTATTTTCACCCATTCACCTGCAGACATTCTATATTCAGCGAAAGCATCTGCATTAGAGTTTCTTGGATTTGAAGCAATTCTTATCTTTTATCCACTTATTAAAAAGGGAAAATCACTACATAAATGGGCACATGGCGGGATTGCTTTCACAACTATTTTATATGTAATACTAGCAATCGTTTCCCTTATGTACTATAGTCAGGGGCAACTGCATCATACAATTTGGCCTACTTTAACGATGCTAAAAATTATTAAAGTGCCATTCATTCAGCGATTTGAATACATTATTATTTTCATCTGGTTTCTTATTATTTTACCTAATCTTTGTTTAACCATTTGGTCTTCTTGTCGTATTAGTAAATACTCTTTTCACATACCATTTAACATTACATTGCCATTGTTTATCGCGACTATATTTGTTTCATCTCTGTTTTTCACAAACAGGGAAAGCATCAATACATTAAATACCGTACTTTCTCAGGCCGGCTTATATATTGTATACGCTTATATCCCAATTTTATTTCTATTCCATTCACTGCGGTGGCGATTCAAAAATCAGTCGAAAAAATCTTCACCCAACGCACCATGATATTTGATACAATTTGGTTAATACATTTGTAAAGGGGACAAGCGAATGAAAAAGTATGTATTTTCTTTACTTGCAGTACTGAGCCTAATTCTTGCTGGATGCGGGAGTACTGGTACAAATGACAAAAAATCTTCTGAATCAAAAGAAGAGCATGATCATGCCACGCATACTCAGCAAGCTGACATTCAAGAAAAAACAAAAGGAGTCGACACACTTCCTACTTTCCTAGACAAGCTTGATCCACAAATGAAAGATATCTACACTGTCGCTGGACAAAATGCAGAGTTATTAGATTGGATTCCATGCTACTGCGGTTGCGGTGAAAGTGTAGGGCATAAAAATAATAAAAATTGCTTTATTCGTGAAATTAAAAAGAATGGTGAAGTTGTTTGGGATTCCCACGCAACGACTTGTGTCAATTGCCTAGAAATAGCTGTTGAATCTGCTTCCATGAAACAAAAAGGAAAATCAACGCTGGAAATCCGCAACTATATCGACAATAAATACAAAGAGGGTTACGGCAAGCCAACACCTACGCCAATGCCAAAAGCTTAAAAACGAGGAAATACCTCGTTTTTTCTTTTCATTCACTTTTTTTCTTAACAAATTCTTTCAAGTGTATTTCTCCTTGCTTTTCACACACTATATATAACTCCTCAGTAAGGAGGGTACACAGTGCAAACATATAACGACTATGATAAAGCTCTCTATTACACGTATTGTTGTAATTGGGATAAATTACTCGTTCTCATGGTTCAAACGAACGATCAATTATTTTCTAAACGTATTGAGCATTTTTTACACGCTTATCAATACAGTAAAGAACTACCAGAAGTTGACAAACAATTGCAGCTCCTATTTCAATATATTGACCACGCATCCCAAAAGTCACATATAGATGAAGTAGAGCAAATTCAAATGTAAAATATAGCGCTATTCTCTTCTGGAGAATAGCGCTTTTTTAAAATGTTTATATCAATAAAAGTTTCCCCTTATAAAACTTTTATTGATAAACATATTTTTTCTTTCTTTTCTGTGCCACTTCATACTATAATTTAGTATGTAACTATTATAAGTGAGGTATAAAATATGGGACGAGAAAAAAAGCAAGAATATGCTTTATTTACCGCGTGGGGAGCTTCTTTTATCGCTACACTAGGAAGTCTATACTTTTCCGAAATCATGAAATTTGAGCCTTGCGTCCTTTGTTGGTATCAACGTATTTTTATGTATCCATTCGTTTTATGGCTCGGTATCGCTGTAGTAAAAAAAGATTACCGTATCGCAAGTTATTCTTTACCAATCGCAAGTATTGGTGCTTGTATTTCTTTATATCACTATGCAATTCAAAAAATCGCGGCATTTTCAGCTGCTGGAGCGGCTTGCGGTCGTGTACCATGTACGGGAGAATACATAAACTGGTTCGGCTTTGTGACAATCCCGTTTTTAGCACTTATCGGCTTTATCACAATCGCTGTTTGTAGCTTTATTGTAATTAAAAACAAATAAGGAGATGAAACAATGAAAAAAATGCTTATATTTGGTGGTATTATTATCGCCTTGTTTGCAGCAATTTTCGCTGTCACACAAATGGAAGAAAAAAATGCTACTAGCCAAAAAATTGATAATGCTACTGATAGTAAGACAAATGGCCCTGACTACTATACAAATAAAATCTCTCTTTCAGATCTTCAAAAGAATTTAAAAGAGAAAAAAGAAGAAACAGTATACTTTTATCAAACATCTTGTGTTCATTGTCAAAAGTTATCTCCTGTCGTAGTACCGATGGCTAAAGACTTGAACGTTGATATGAAAGTTATGGATATTGAAAAACTAGATGTTCCTTGGGATGAATATAAAATTAAAGGAACTCCAACAATCATTCACTTTAAAGATGGCAAAGAAGTAAGCCGTATTAGTGGTGAACAACCGGAAGACAAATTAAAAGAATGGCTTGAACAAACGAAAAAATAACGAGAAAAGGAAACTCCTTCTACACATGAAATGGACATAAAATCCCAAACTAATGTATAAGGAGGGGGTTTTATGCCAGAAGTGAAATGTTCTGTTTCCAATTGCTCATTTTGGGGACAAGGTAACTTTTGTCAAGCAAGTGCAATCGTTGTTCAACCAGATGCACAAGAGGCTGGTTCGAATGCAAATGATTCGTATACAGGCGCGGTTTTAACAAACGAGACGCTAGAAAGTTCTGTAACAGCGAGTGTAGAAACTTGTTGTCATACGTTTAAGCCAAAATATTAAACATAAAAAGCATACGATTACTCGTATGCTTTTTTTACATCCCTCTCCAAAAATCATGCATCATAAAAAAGTACAAAATAACGAGAATAGCTGTCCCACATAGAGTAATGCGCCGATATATACTCTTCTCTCCTTCTCTCGCTTTCACAAATGCCCAAATAAATCCGAAAAACAATATTAAATCAACATATGGAACATAAAAAGAGAAGACGAGAAACGCATACAAATACACGATAAATAAACAGGTCGTTACTAAGAAAACTTTAAAAGCAAATTCACTTTTCATAATGTAACCGCCCCCTATCTGTACTGTATTATATTCAGCAAAATACAATAGTTGCAGTTAAACTCAAAGTAGAAATAAGCTACCGTCTATAATACGGTAGCCATTACGGAATATTATATTTCCGTTTATATATATTACTTAAAGTCGAAGTAGGAATTTGCTCATAACGAATTTTTTCTCCTGTTTCATCCACTATATACAAATTATTTCCTATATAATATATTCCATCTTTTCGTTTTGAGTACACTGCATATCTTTCGTTTGGCAATATCGTTTTCACTTTTGTTAACTGTCCATTTGGTTCTTGCCAATATATATCCACGCGGTCTACTAACGTAAGCATACCAATTTGCTCTTCTTCTACTTTACGACCATTCCAACTCACAACGCGGTAACCAAGCTTATTCGCTTCATACTCGGGGCTCGTATGAAAGCGAGAAATAATTACTTTCGTCTGTAATTGCACCCGATCATATAACCATTGTATATCCCGATCATGCATGCGAATACAACCATTTGACTCTCGGCTTCCAATCGTCCATTCCCGATTTGTTCCATGAATTGCATACTCCTTTTTATCCAGACCTAACCAACGTGTACCGAGAGGATTATTTGGCGCACCACCAGGTATTTTTTTTCGATGATATTCTTTATTTTTAAATTTAGTTATAATACAAAAACTACCTTCAGGCGTAGGTGTACGATCTCTTCCAGTTGTTACGGGGAATGTTTTTTTATAATTTCCATTTTCAAAAAAAGACAACTGGTTTGTCATAAGATTCACTAATATTAAATGATCTGTATCAGCAAAAGCACTAACCGGTAGGATGAAAAATAATAGTATGAAGAAACATAACTTTTTCATCTATATCCCCCCTAGCGCTCACTATAATAAGTGGAATTAACTTTACTTTGCTCTTATAAATGAAAACTATCCATTTACGATAACACCCCCATTTACATGTATCATTTGCCCGGTAACATAGGATGAATCACCAGACGCTAAGTATACATATGCTGGCGCTAGTTCATATGGTTGACCAGGTCTTTGCATCGGAACATTACTCCCAAACTGAGAGACTTTCTTCTCATCAAAACTCGATGGGATAAGTGGTGTCCAAATTGGTCCCGGCGCTACACCATTTACACGAATCCCTTTTTGCACTAACGATTGAGAAAGTGATCTTGTAAAAGCTACGATTGCTCCTTTCGTTGCGGAATAATCAATTAGAGTTTCATTTCCTTCATACGCAACGATAGACGCCGTATTTATAATGACATCCCCTTGCTTTAAATGAGAAAGTGCTGCTTTCGTAACGTGAAAATAAGAAAAAATATTAATACGAAAAGTCTTTTCTAGCTGTTCTGCTGTAATATACTCTAATCCTTGCTGCGGATATTGCTGCGCGACATTATTTACTAAAACATGTAAACTACCTAGCTGCCGAACGGTCTCTTCTACAATATCTTTACAATGCTGTTCATCGCTTAAATCACCCGGTAACAACACACACTTTACACCTTCTTGTTCTACACGTCGCTTCGTCTCATTTGCATCTTCATCCTCATCTAAATACGCAATCGCAATATTTGCTCCCTCTTTCGCAAAAGCGATGGAAACAGCTCGTCCAATCCCACTATCTCCTCCTGTAATTAATACATTCTTTCCTTTTAACTTTTCGCTACCTTTATAATTCGGATCTTCAAACTGGGGACATGGATTCATTAATGATTCAATACCAGGCTGTTTATTTTGATGTTGCGCAGGCATTGTTACAAAGTTTTTTTGCTGTGGCATAGCTTCTATCAACTCCTTTTCCTTATAATGCGCACAATAAAAACTGCAATTCACACATCGTTTTACGATTAATATTCGAATTTAAGACACAAAATATGAGTTGTTATAAACTTTTTATGCAAAACTATTGCAAAATAGTTAAAAAACGAATATTATATATAACTGTTGTGGAAATTATTCGTAAACAGAAAGGATGTTTATATGTTTAACCTTTCAAAACATAAAACTTCTATTAAAACTGAAATTATGGCAGGTATTATTACCTTCTTAACAATGGCATATATCATTGTCGTAAACCCTGTCATCCTTGGGGATGCAGGCGTTCCATTTGAACAAGCATTTACAGCAACAATTATCGCTGCTGTTGTCGGAACATTATTTATGGCGATTTTTACAAACTTACCAATCGCAATTGCACCAGGTATGGGATTAAATGCTTACTTCTCTTACTCTGTTGTAAAAGCTCATGAAGGCATGACTTTCGCAATTGCATTCTCTGCTGTATTCGTAGCAGGTATGATTTTAATTTTGTTATCATTCACATCTTTCCGTACAAAATTAATGGAAGCAATTCCTGAAAACTTAAAACATGCAATTACTGCTGGTATCGGTCTTTTCATCGCCTTTATCGGTTTACGTTTAACAGGTATCGTTACAAAAAACGATGCAAACTTAGTTGGACTTGGTGATCTTCACTCTGCTCCAGTACTACTAGCATTAGCTGGACTTGGAATTACAATTGTCCTTATGTCTTTAAATGTAAATGGTGCGCTATTTATCGGAATGCTATTAACTGGTATTATCGCTTTCTTCACAGGACAATTAACATTCTCAAACGGTGTTACATCAATGCCTGGATTACCAGAAGGAATTATCGTTTCAAATCCAATTACTGCTGTATCTGATGTAATTAACTACGGATTGTACGGCGTTGTATTTTCATTCTTCCTTGTTACATTATTCGATACAACAGGTACATTACTTGGTGTAGCTCAACAAGGTGGCTTTATGAAAGATGGAAAGCTTCCAAAAGCTGGACGAGCTCTTCTATCTGACTCATTCTCAGCAACAATCGGTTCTATGTTTGGAACAACACCATCAACAGCTTACATTGAATCATCTGCTGGTGTTGCAGCTGGTGGTCGTACTGGTTTAACAACTGTTACAGTAGCTGTTCTATTCGCACTAGCAGCATTCTTCGGACCATTAGTAAGTGCCGTTTCTGGTGTATCAGCTATTACTGCACCATCATTAATTATCGTTGGTAGTCTTATGATGGGTTCAGTTCGCCACATCGATTGGGACGCATTTGATGAAGCATTCCCAGCATTCTTAGTAATCTTAAGCATGCCACTTACATCAAGTATCGCAACAGGTATCGCACTTGGATTTATTTCATACCCACTTATGAAAGTGGCAAAAGGTAAATTCCGTTCTGTTCACCCACTTGTATACGTATTTGGAATCTTGTTCGCTTATCAATTGATTTTCTTACCACATTAAAATCCCTCATAAAGAGGGATTTTTTCATAAATAAAAAAGCCCCCTCAAAATATAAAGGGAGCTCACAATTTCTAATACCTCTCATCTACCTGTAATTCTTTACTACACTTTTGAATGAAAACCGATGAAATAACCATCATCATTCCTACACTAAACCCAATAAGCTGATCTAGTAGCATTTCATCATAAATCAACCAGCGCAGCAGAAATGCACCGCCAAAAATAAGCATTGCAGTAAATCCAGTATGTCTAAGCCCTTTATATACATTTTCCATATGTATCACCTCTCCACATACTTTCATCCATATTATACCATGTTACTTATTGTATATTTCCATCAAGCAAACTTATTGTCCTCTCACAATATTCAGCTACCTTTTGATCGTGTGTTACAACTAGTACCGTTTTTCCTTGTTTATTAATTTCTTTTAAAATGCTCATAATTTTGTCCCCGTTTTCTTGATCGAGAGCACCAGTCGGTTCATCAGCAAGTATAATTTTTGTATCTTGTGCTAAAGCCCTTGCTATGGCTGTTCTTTGCTGTTCTCCACCTGATAACTCGTAAGGATATTTGTTAATATGCCTCTCAAGCCCTACCATTTCCAGCATTTCTTTTGATATTTGTATACGTTTCTTATGAGAAATTCTTCTATATATAAGTGGAAGCATTACATTTTCAATAACTGTATAATCATCTAGTAGCGAAAAGTTCTGAAACACAAATCCAACTTCCTTATTTCTATACTTATGATAGTTTGACTTTAATGTACTCGTATCCATGCCATCTAAAAAATACTTTCCAGTAGAGGGGCTATCAATTAAGCCAATAATGTTAAGTAAGGTTGATTTCCCTGAACCAGATGGTCCCATAATGGCTATCATTTCGCCTTTTTCTATTGTAAGATTAATATCTTTTAAAGTACTAAAATTACTCTTTCCGTATCCCTTAGCCACATTTGCGAGCTGAATCATCTATAACACCTCTTTCATATATGTATTTTTTATTTTTAGTACATTGAAGTAAATGATTGCATATATAATGAGGATCATTACAATTGATAGAGCACCTATAACAATCAATGATTCTATAGAGACTTGTAACGTTCCAAAGAAAGATACTGTACTATTTTCTAGCCCTTTCTGAATTTCAATTACTCCGCTATTCTCCCATTGAAAATACATAATTCCTATACATATAGATAAAATAAATAACAACATATACTCAATAACAAACGTAAGACATAGTTGAAAAGTACTTGCTCCTAATGCTGATTTAATAGAAATATTTTTACGCTCCATATAAAGCGCTGCCATTGATGTTAATAAAATAGATATAAATGAAAAAAATAAAACTGTACCGCTTAATAATAAGGGGTATGACATATTATCAATGCCTTGCTTTTCATTTTCTAACAATTTATTCGGATTTGTAACATAATACGAATAACCCTTACCTTCCGTTACCTTTAATACTTTCTTTTGAAATTCATTTATATCCACTTTTCCATTTGTTTCTATAATCAGCCCATTGTATAAAAGTTCTACACTATAAAATTCTATTTCTTCTGTTCCAATTGGTAAAATAGCCATGTCATCTAATAATGTAATACGATTATCCGATATTTCACCGCTTCGAGGATATGTAAATGGTGAATTTTTTTCTAAAAAACCTATTACTTTTAGCTTCATTTTTCCAGATAGTATGACATCACCAATAGATACCTTTTCTTTATAATTAGCACCTAATATAACAGGTCTAATATCAAATACTGATTTATGAAATTCCGATTCCTCAAAATATCTTCCTTGTAAAAGTCGTATATGAAAGTATTTATTAATATCTTTATCAATAATAAGAGTCTTTATCGTTCCATTTTCTTTTTTTAAACTAAGTGAATAGTTACGGAACAAATAATTTGTTGTATTTGTTATTGATATCGTATTAGATAACGCTTGAATGAAATGTTGATAATCACTTTTCGCTTTTTCTTCGCTAAACAACGTTATATCTTGCGTCGCATAAAGTTCATAGAAATTTTTATGAGTCGATAAATTATTTGCTACCGTCATCATTTTTCGATATCCCGAAAGATTACTAACAAATTCTATTGCTGAAGAAAATGCAATAATTAAAGAAATTACTATAATCAAACTTGGTAACAACCGTTTTTTCACAGACCGTATAGAATCAAATATAAAAAACATGAAGACCTCCTACGTTCTTAAATGTTTTCCGGGATATATATTTATAATGTGCTTGATTGGAATTACAGTAACAAACATTGTAAGAAAAATTATAAAAACAACATTACATATCAATACATATAGTGTTAATGGTTTTAATAAGTATGTCTGAAAATACGTATGAATTATTCCAGAAAATATTTCTAACGTAAGAAAAACCAACAACATCGCTGCTAGAGAAATAAACAAAATTTGAATATATAGTTCGCAGTAAATAGACATATTAGAAGCACCTACTGCTTTTTTTAATGCAATCTCTCTTTCTTTTTTATAAATCCAAAATAAAACCGCAGAAATGCCAGAAGCAATTGCAACAAGAATGAATTTATAATAATACTTATTTGCTGGATCTATATATGTTACATTTAGTTCCTGAAGATCTATTTCATTCAGTATTTGAACCTCACCCGAAATTACTTCTTTGCTCTTATTCATAAAAGTTTTTATTTCGTTATGGATAGATGATGTAGGGTTAACAACTGTTAATTGTAATTGTTTACTCGCGATAATACCTTTTTTAGATATAGTAGGTAAGTTTTGAAGTGGAACGTATATGCCTGCTACGCCGACGTCACTGTCTTTTCTCGATATAGTTCCTATTTTTTTATATGTATCATCAAATTCATATAATTCCTCTACATTCGTTTGATCACCAACAACCATATCATTTACATTTTCACGATGAAAATATTGCCCTTCAGAAATATATGGCGTCCAATAATACTCATCTTTTAAGTTCACAGCTATGATCTTTGTTGCCCCTGAACTATTTAATGCTTTTAAATGCTCTACGTAAATATCACTTTTCACAAAAGTATCTTGTATGAAAGGAATTATCGCTTCCAATTCAGTTGCATTCGCTATCGGAACAGTTAAAATTTGATTTTTTTCTGGGAAACCGATTTGAAAAGCAGATATAAAATTTCGTTTAGACTCTGTTAAAAGCGCGGCAACTGATATAGAAAGAAAAGAAATAAAAAATGCCATAAGAAGAATTACTGAAAATAGTTTGTTTCTTTTTATATTTTTAAAAGCTAAATACATGTCTCTGCTCCTTTTAGATAAGAAGGAGACGATGAACATCCCCTTCTCCTTATCCAAATATTTATAAAGACAGCTATTTAATATTTTTTATTACTGTAATCGTAAGTTCCTATTACTATTAAAGGTACCTTTGTAATCGTAAGTTTCCATTACTATCAAAATTACCTTTACGAATCTCTTCTTGATAGTCATTATCCTCATTAGCATAATGCTCAGAGTATAGTCCTTTTGCACCAAAGGCGTTATATGCACCATTACTCACAGTAGCATTTAATGCTCTTCCAGATTCATGGGATCCTAATTTATCCGAAGCGCTTTCAATATATGAATTATTTCCATTTGAATTAATAAAAGAAATTGCTACTGCACAGCGAGATGCATTTTGATTCGTAGTCGTTTGAGCTCTGTAAGATAGTAGATTACCGCTTTTGTGACCACTTAAAGTTGGATAGAATGCACTTGTTGAGATTGATGTTGCTAATAATACTAAAGTCGTAATTGAAACAACTTTTCCTTTCATTAACAATCACCTCATAAATTAAATAGTTTAGTAGCGCTACATCATCATAATATCCTTCAAATAACTTCTCCTCAATAAGACACCCATATGTTTTACAAACTCTTTAAACCCTTAAACATTCATACATTTTTAAAAAGTAACGGATAAGCAATACAAAAAAGGCTGCGGAGAAACTCTTCTCCACAGCCTAATACTTATTTTTGCAAGAACGCCTGTAAATCTGCAAACTGTCTCTTTGCATCTTCATAGCCTTGCTCATATAGATTTTGTAGTTTTGCCGTATCTTTTTCCATACGATCTACTTGAAGTTGTACTTCTGGACGAATAACAAATAAATTCCCTGCTTGCTCTTCTTTTTCAATGTAGTGAAGTGTTTCATTATACACTTCATAACGAGCTAACATCGTGTTAACAAGGTTCGGATATTTTTTATAAGCTTTCGTTGCAATCCAGCCAAATTTTGATTTTTTCTTCGCATAACCATGGTTTCTCGTCAAGATAACGACTGATTTTTTGAAACCGTCTGATTGTGCTTTTCGAACTGGAATTGGATCAGAAATCCCACCATCTAACAACTGCTTACCTCGGTAATGTACTACTGGTGCAATGAAAGGTAATGAACTAGATGCTTGTAATAAATTTAGTGCATCATCATTCGTTCCCTCCTTTTCAAAATAAACAGACTGTCCTGTTTCACAATCCGTCGTCCCTACAAGGAAACGCTCTGGGCTATTAAAGTATGTTTCAAAATCAAACGGTACATGCTTTTCTGGAATTTCATGAAAAATGAAATCCATATCAAATAGCTGACGTTTTTTCCATAAGTTTTTATACGATAAATATTGTGGGTGTGATGCATAATCAATATTTACTGTTTTATTTCTATTTCTTTGTCTGGAAAGATACGACGCCGCATGACAAGCACCAGCTGATACACCGATTACATATGGAAAGTATAAATCTTGTTCCATAAAGTATTCTAATATCCCGCCCGTATATACACCACGCATACCGCCGCCTTCTAATACTAACCCCGTATTTTCAAGCATGTTATTCTCTCCTCTTTATATATTGACTCTTTAAATATTCACTATGTTAAGTATCTTTTTCTATTATATATGAGTTTTTTTAGAAATTATATTCAAAAGGCTTGAAATGAAGGAGTTTTTTCTTCCAATTATATTTCCAAATGTTTGGAGACATCCTTTATAAACCTTTGAATAAAATCTTGCTCTTCTTTCGTATATCCATCTAACAGTAGCAGCCACTTTTCTTCAGCTTGTTTATGCAATTTATCATGAGCTTTATATATTTCATTTCCGCTTTCCGTTAAGCGGAAGAATATTTCTTTTTGATTATCTAACATTTGCATCTTCTCAACGAATTTCTTTTGAAACAACTTTGTACAAATTTTAGAGATTGCACCCTTCGTCATTCCCATTTCTGTTGTAATAGCAGTTACATTCATCAAGCCATTTTTCCCGATACACTCGATCACATGTAACTCAGATAAAGACATACCACTTATACCTGTCTCACGAAGAAACTTCTCGTTTTGTCCTTTCAAATGTTCTTCTTTTTTATGCAAAAGTGTACGAATGTGCGAAAGTATTTCCATTTGTTTCGTTGCATGATCCAATCCACTCGCCCCCTAAGTTTCCAAAGAAACAATTTAACTATATACCATTTTAAAGTCATTTTTTCATATTTACAAGTGAGAAAATCATGTTAAAATAAATTTAGTTTCCAAGGAAACCAAATGACAAGGAGGTTAACATGATGAAAAAATCCAAATTAAATTTCATTTTGTATGTTGTCTGTATTAGTGCCTTACTCGGTTCCTTCGCTCAAAATATTTACACACCTATCTTGCCGATGATTCAAGCTTCTTTTCACACTTCTATTTATCTTGTAAATGTAACAGTTTCACTTTTCACATTCGTTCTTGCAATTATGCAGCTCGTATATGGGCCTTTAGTTGATACAAAAGGAAGAAAATCTGTCCTTATCCCTAGTTTAATCATTAGCACAATTGGTTCAATCGGATGTGCTTTTTCGGCGAACGTTTATTTATTTCTATTTTTTAGGGCTGTTCAAGCTATAGGAATAGCTGCTATCCCTGTAGTTGCAGCAACGATTATCGGTGATTTATTTGAAGGAAAAGAGCGCGGAGAAGCGATGAGCCTGTATCAAATGTTACTTGCTCTTGCACCTACGATTTGCCCCCTCATTGGTGGTTATCTTGGCAGTATAAATGGCCACTTATCCGTATTTTTATTTTTATCTATGCTTTGCATTCTCTTATTAATTATAAACATTTCACTACTTCCAGAAACAAAACCAACTGTAATTAAGCAACCTAAGGCAAAAAAGAATTACTGGTTTATATTAAAAAATAAAACTGGATTTTCTATTACTCTTATTGGCTTTATTCAATTTTGTATTTACTTTTGCTTTCTCGTTTTTTTACCGAGCATTTTAACAAATTCATTTCACCTAACTGCAAGTGAAATTGGTCTTATGTTTGTACCGATGTCCCTTTCTATTATGTTAGGAAGTTATTGCTATAAATTTTTGCAAAAGCGCCTCACAACAAAGCAAGCCTTATTCATTACTAGTTTCTTCAATATTATATGTGTCACTTTATTCTCTTTCACATATAGCATCAATATCCCATTCATCATTATCGTTACATCTTTGTACGGTTTTAGTATGGGGCTTTCGATGCCCACTCATACTACTTTATTAACGGAAGAATTCGTACAAGAACGCGCAACTGCTATCGGTATGTACAACTTCATCCGCTATCTCGGTATGAGCACAGGGCCACTTGTAGGTGGATTTCTTTTATTTAATCAAAATTACTTTTGGATTTTCTTCCTAGGTGCAATTATGTTTCTAATCATAATCTTATATGCGATGAAAATGCTACGCTTCCCCGCCACACAAAAAGTAAAATAGAGACCTACAGATGGTCTCTATTTTAAGCTCTTTGATCCGCAACGATATGAATATCAATATACTTCGTTTGCCTCATAATTTCATTTACAATTGAACCTTTTCGAATTTCTTCCCACCTTGTTCTTGCTGATTGTCCGAGTAAAATTTGCGTTACTTGTAGTTTTTTCGCGACTTCAATAATAACATCAGCCGGCTTTCTACCGCCTGCTTCTTCTAATACAAAACTTGCATCAAATTGATTCGTTAGCGACTTCCACTCTTCAATCGTTTGCTTTTTCCCCGCTGAAAGCGAATCTATATTTTCCCTTTCAACATTTAATACATACAATTCAGCGTTTAAGCGATCTGCCATACGCCAACCTCTTCTTATTAACTTCTCTGCTGTTGAACTGTATTGTACACAAACGAGAATTTTTTCTTTCACACCAATCGGTTCTATAACGGTTTGGCTAATTTTCTCGTCCATATCATCGGCAACTTCCCGAAGTGATAATTCTCTTAGTGCCCCTAAATTATTGAGCGTAAAGAAATTTTGTAAGCTTTGCTCTATTTTTTCTTCTTTATATATCTTCCCGTCTATCAATCTCTTCCTTAATACCTCGGGCGTTGCATCGACAAGCTGAATTTCACTCGCTTTTTGTAAAATAAAATCCGGAATACGTTCTCTTACTTTGACATTTGTAATTTGTGCTACAATATCATGAACGCTTTCTAAATGTTGAATATTAAAAGCTGATAAGACGGATATACCCGCATCTAGCAATTCCTGTACATCCATATAACGTTTCTTATTTTTAGATCCAGGAATATTGCTATGCGCAAGTTCATCCACTACAACTACCTGTGGTGCACGTTTTATAATTCCTTCCACATCGAGTTCATAAAATACTTTCCCTTTATAATCTATTTCTTTTAAAGGAACTTTTTCTAAATCAGCAATTGCTTCTTCTGTCTCTTTTCTTCCATGCGTTTCAATTAAACCAATTACAATATCCGTACCGTCTTTTTTCATCTCTCTTGCATCAAAGAGCATTTTATAACTTTTCCCTACTCCTGGAGCCGCCCCTACGTATAGCTTTAACTTCCCGCGGTGTTGCTGACGAATATATTCTAAATACTCTTCTGGTGTTCGCCTTTGAAAAGTGGGTTTATAGTCATCCGCATACAAAATACTCACAGCCTTTCTTTCGAAACAACGCTACCTCAATCCATTAGATTGAGGTAGCACTGTTACTATTTCAGTAGTTTCTGTAATTCCAAATTTAACTTTAAAACGTTCACGCGATCTTCTCCAAATAAACCAAGTGCTGCACCTTCTGTTTGATCTTTAATCAACTGATCCAGCATTTCTTTTGGGATTTTCGTTAATTTCGAGATGCGCTCTACCTGTACGGAAGCCGCCTTCGGACTAATGTCAGGATCTAGCCCTGAACCTGAATTCGTCACTAAATCGATTGGCACCTCTGTAACTGGAACAGTTGGGTTTTGTTTCTTCCACTCTTCAATACTTTTCTCTACTCGTTTCAATAAATCTGGATCAGAAGGCGCATAGTTATTAGACCCAGATGCTTCTGCTTTATATTCAATACTAGAAACACGCCCCTGAAAATAACGTGGATCTGTGAAATTTTGCCCAATTAATTTAGAACCAATCACTTCATTTTTATCATTATATATTAGACTTCCATCCGCATTATCCTTCATTACTGCTTGTGCAATACCAGTTACAATAAGCGGGTATATGAGGCCGCATAACACTAAAAATGTAAAAGTAATACGGATGATTGGTGATAGTATACTTTGTTTCTTCGCCATCTTTTTCCCCTCTTCCTTATATGAACAAGCCGACAATCATATCAATTACTTTAATTCCAATGAACGGTACAATGACTCCGCCAAGCCCGTAAATAAATAGGTTTCGGCCAAGTAGTGCATTCGAACTCATCGGTTTATATGCGATACCTTTCATCGCCAATGGAATGAGTAATGGAATAATAACTGCATTAAATATTAATGCAGATAAAATCGCTGACAGTGGTGATGTTAATTTCATAATGTTTAATGCTTCCATTTGCGGAATCGCAAGTGTAAACATTGCTGGAATGATTGCAAAATATTTTGCAATATCGTTCGCAATACTAAACGTCGTTAACGCACCACGTGTCATTAACAATTGCTTACCGATTCCTACAACCTCAATAATTTTTGTCGGGTTCGAATCTAAATCAATCATATTTGCTGCTTCTTTCGCAGCTGTCGTCCCACTATTCATTGCTAATCCAACGTCAGCCTGCGCTAATGCCGGCGCATCATTTGTACCATCACCCGTCATTGCTACAAGTTTCCCTTTATCTTGCTCTGCTTTAATAACCGCAATTTTATCTTCTGGTTTACACTCAGCAACGAATTCATCTACCCCTGCTTCTTTTGCAATCGTTGCTGCTGTTAACGGATTATCACCTGTACACATAACCGTTTTAATCCCCATTTGGCGCAATTGTTCAAAACGCTCACGCATACCTGGTTTTACTGTATCCTTTAAATAAATTAAACCGTAAACACGATTATCCACTGCAACTACAAGTGGTGTCCCTCCCTCTTTTGAAATGAAATCTGCTTTTTGATTTACATCTTTCGGAATCGTTCCACCCTGTGATTGAACCCATTCAATCACGCTACCTACAGCACCTTTTCTTACTTTCGTTCCATCCTGTAAATCAACACCGCTCATTCTCGTTTCTGCTTTAAATGGAACAAACTCACCTTGTTCTGCAAGTGCTCTATCATATGATAGAGCTTTCGTTTTTACATATTCGATAACAGATCGACCTTCTGGTGTTTCATCTAAAACTGAGCTAATCGCAGCCCATTTTCCTACTTGCTCAATCGTCTCATTTCCTACAGGAAGCAGTGTATGTGCCATTCGGTTCCCGAAAGTAATCGTACCTGTTTTATCTAAAATAATTGTATTAATATCACCCGCAGCTTCTACTGCTTTCCCTGACATTGCTAACACGTTAAACTTTGTCACGCGGTCCATCCCGGCGATACCAATTGCTGATAATAACCCACCAATGGTTGTTGGAATTAAACAAACTAACAGTGCTACAAGTACAGCTGTATCAATTTGAAATCCTAAATAGTTTGTAAAAATCGGTAACGTCACAACAACGATTAAGAAAATAAGAGTTAAACTCGTTAATACTGTATTTAAAGCAATTTCATTCGGCGTTTTTTGACGGGCAGCTCCTTCTACTAAAGAAATCATTTTATCAATAAATGATTCACCAGGGTTACTCGTAATTTCAATCGTAATTTCATCACTTACGACCATCGTTCCGCCTGTTACAGAACAAAAATCACCGCCCGCTTCTTTTATTACAGGAGCTGATTCACCTGTAATTGCAGATTCATCTACAGATGCTAATCCTTTAATTACTTCACCATCATTTGGAATCATTTCTCCTTGTTTTACAATAACAACGTCACCTTTTCTTAGATCAGTTGCTGAAACTTGAACAATGTCTCCATTTTCTTTTACAACATTTGCAAACACATCTTTCTTCGATTGTTTTAAAGAATCAGCTTGCGCTTTCCCCCGCCCTTCCGCTAACGCTTCTGCAAAGTTAGCAAATAAAACTGTAAATAATAGAATGAGAGAAACTGTTATATTAAACCATCCTGGTACACTACTAGAACTACTTGGAAGAAAGGATAAAATGAACGTAATGATAAATCCAATTTCTACAACGAACATAATCGGATTCTTTATCATGACTTTCGGGTTCAATTTCGCAAAGGATTGCTTCATCGCGTGTTTCACGATATCACGATCCATCGTTTTCGCTTGTCTAACCTCATCTTCTACCGCATGTATTTGTGACTCATTTACTCTTTTTTCTTTTACTACTACCGGTCTCATCATTTACCCTCCATTACTTCAATGTAAGAAATTCTGCAATTGGGCCAAGTACTAACATCGGGAAAAATGTTAACGCACCGACAATTACAATCGTTCCGATAAAAATGCCACCAAATAAACTATTATCCGTACGGAATGTCCCAACTGTTTCTGGTACTACCGTCTTCTCTTTCAATGAAGCTGCAACAGCTAGCATCGTAATTAAGCTGAAATAGCGTCCTAAAAACATAACTAAACCAGTGGTAATATTCCAAAACGGTGTATTATCTGCTAATCCTTCAAATCCAGATCCGTTATTCGCAGCTGACGATGTATACTCATATACAACTTGCGTTAAACCGTGGAAACCGGAGTGAGAAATTGCATCCGTTCCTAAACTCGTTGAGAGAGCTAATGCTGAAAATCCTAAAATAAGCAATGGATGAAATAATATCGTTACTGCAATCAATTTCATCTCCTTACCTTCAATCTTTTTACCTAAAAATTCTGGTGTCCGTCCAACCATTAATCCAGATATAAAGACTGCGATAATCGCATACATAATAATGTTCACAAATCCTGCTCCAACGCCGCCGTATACTGTATTTAACATCATATTTACGAGTGGTACTAGACCGCCAATTGGTGTTAACGTATCATGCATCGTATTCACCGCTCCGGTTTCAGCAGCTGTCGTTACTGTTGCGTATAATGAAGAAAATACTGTTCCGAACCTCACTTCTTTTCCTTCTGTACTTCCTTGTACATGTTCAATCCCCATTCCATTTAATACCGGATTCCCGTTTAGTTCAGATGTCGTAATCGTTATAAACCCTAGTAAAAACACCATGAATAGTGAAACGAAAAGGATGCGACCTTGTTTTTTATTTCCTACCATTCGTCCGTACGTAAATGGAAGTGCTGTTGGCAATAACATCATAAGCATCATTTGCAAAATATTACTCATTTGCCCTGGATTTTCAAAAGGATGTGTAGAGTTGGCTCCGAAAAATCCACCACCGTTATTTCCAAGTTCCTTAATGGACACGAATGATGCAACTGGTCCGCGTAATATACTTTGCTTTGCACCTTCAATCGTATGTGCTGTAACGGCACCGTCTAACGTTTGTGGTACGCCAAGGGCGACAAAGACTAGTGCTGCAATAAATGCGATAGGAAGAAATACTCTCGTTAGTGCTCTCGTAAAATCAACGAAAAAGTTACCGAGTTCTTTTCCAGCAAGCCCCCTTATAAACGCCATTACAAGTGCTAATGTCGTTGCCGGCGCTGCAAACATTAAAAATGTAATTCCGATTAATTGTGATAAATAAGATAAACCATTTTCACCGCTATAATGCTGTAAGTTTGTATCAGCCATAAAACTAATTGCTGTATTAAAAGCGAGCGTAGGCTCCATTCCTTCAATGTGTGCTGGATTTAATGGCAATACTCCTTGCAGTCTGAAAATGAAATATACGACAACAATCATAAATCCATTTAATAAAACTAATGACAACGCGTACTGTTTCCACGTTTGATTGTATTCTTTTACACCCGTAATTTTAAAAATAAGTTTTTCAAAAGGCCCGAATACTTTATCTAGCTTTTTACTCCCTTGAAAGGCTTTCTCTAAATAGATTCCCGTTGGCTTTGCCACAAGAATAAACAACAGCATTGTAATAACAACTGCGACCCAGATCATAATGAATGACTCCCCCTAATTAAAACTTTTCCGGATTTAATAATGCATACACTAAGTACACCGTAATTGCTGCAACAATAACCGATAAGGCAATCGTCATGATTGCTTCCCTTCTTTCACAACTTTATCTGACCAACTTGCAAGACTTGCCATCGATGCGACTAACACAACAAAAATCCCGATCATTACAACATCTAACATAGATATCCCTCTCTCTTGTAAAAATTTACCATTAAACAATCAAAAAAAGAACACTAAGCTCTACTTAGTGTTCGAAATGAACAACACAAAGTAAACCTCCTCTCTAAACGCTTACGAGGTTAGCTGTCGGATTCGGGCCTAAAGAGTAGCCCTACTTTCAAAACTGAAAGATTCACCCCAAGTGACGATGCACAAAATTGGTTCCCCCGCTCCATTTCTGGAACTCAGCGATTTTAGGTTTTTTTGGAAATTTTATGAATGATTTATGAGAGTAAATATACTCCTCTATATTTAACTTGTAAAGAGGCAAATTACTGAAAATAAGAAAATATCCATCTATTTAAACGCTTACATTGAGTGTTATTAATATTCTTTCATCTGTTTTCTCGCCTTTTCTTTCTTTTTCACAGAAATAACCTTTTAAATACGAAATCAAAAGAGCGAATGACATGAAGTGCATGGCTTGTTGCACTCAGCATTCGCTCTGTTTTCATTCACTATTTATTCCCCTCGTAAAAAAGCGCGTAAATTTCTCCCGCGAATATAAACTTGTGCTAATTCTACATGTAACTGTTCATATTCGTTAATATCCGTCTCTAAATATAAATTGTCCTTTGATGGTAATATAATATATGGCCTTGGAAACAGAGGATCAATCTGGATCAATTCTTGAACTCGCTCTACTGATACCGCCCAACGATTCGCTATATCTCCTAGTAGCAACACTTTCATCTTCCTCTCCCTCGCCCTATTCAAAAAATAAAAAAGAAATATTATCACAATTCGTAAACACGACAAATTTAGCTCCAATTGTTTCATAGAGCCTCGCTGGATATCGTTTATTCCTTGTAACAACAGTAATAGGTGCTTGAACAGAATAGCGAATGTGTTCTGTGAAGAAACTAACGATTGGAAGTTCATCTCCTAATAAAATCACCTTCTTAATACACTCACAAATACTAGTAAAATCTTGCTCCTTACTACAACTATACGTCCAATCAAATCCACAATCCCTAACTTCAGCCGCTATCTCTTCATTTGCTGTAAAAATAATTAACTCATGTTGAAATGCAACTAAATCTCTTAAACTGTTTACCTTACTTTCTCCTCCAACACAAATAAGTGTTAGTTCCATGTACCTCATCCTCCTTAGCATAAAAGAACTCAAACATAGATTGATATTCCCCTATACTAATCAGACCGATGAAGTGATGTATCCATCATGGCACCGTCCTCTCTCAAGACGCTTACGAAGTTAGCTGTCGGATTCGGACTTTGAGAGTAGCCCTACTTTCAAAATTGAAAGATTCACCCCGAGTGACGACGCACAAATTGGTTCCTCCGCTCCATATATTTGGACTCAGCGTATTACAAAAAATGTATTCTGGCTGATATATTACTCTTGTATTTGGAAAAAGTAAACAATAAATATTTACATTCAATAGGAATTTTCATTAATCATATTGTAATAATACTAGATAAAGAAATGATTAAAAATTAAAGGTGAAATGAGGATGGTATATGACCGAGGATAAAAAGAAAAATTTTATTCAAATAATAACTATTCTAGGAAATTCGTCACTAATAATTCTAGCGATATTGGTTACTATTCCTAGTTATACTGAATTCCGCACCACATTAGAAATCATTTTTTTACTTTCTTGTTTGTTATTAATTTATAGTAAATACTTAAGTAATAATAAGAAAGCTATGATTCCATACATTATATTTTTAATATTAATATCATCACACCTTGTATATACTTTACTCATCTAAGAAGGCACATTTAAACAAGCTAAACCAATCAAATAATCCCTATTAATATTTATAACCAGTGAGGGTATATCCCCACTGGTTAAATTTTCACTTATGCTTGTACTTCATTCAATTTATAAGCAAAATGATTCGTTGGTCCATGACCACTTCCAATATTCAACGGCTCTTCAATCGCTATACTAATAAATCGTTTTGCCTCTTGAACTGCCTCTTCAATTGAATACCCTTTAGCAAGTCCTGCTGTAACTGCAGACGCGAATGTACATCCGCTTCCGTGCGTTTGCTTCGAAGGAATTCGTTCACATCTAAATTCAATAAACGCTTCTCCATCAAAGAGTAAATCAATTACTTCATTACCTTGATATTCTGCATGTCCGCCCTTCATAAGCACATATTTAGCACCTAATTCGTGCAATACTTTCGCAGCTTCTTTACTATCTTCTATATTTTGAATCTCCATCCCAGTTAACACTTCTGCTTCCGGAACATTCGGTGTTACAACAGTTGCTACTGGTAATAAATATTCTTTTAATGCTTGTACTGCTTCTTGTTGTAATAGTGATGCACCGCCCTTAGCAATCATAACAGGGTCTAGTACAATATTATTCCAGCCAAATTTATTAATATGTTCTGCTACAATTTGAATAATTTCACTGCTAAATAACATTCCTAATTTCACAGCATCTGGTGTTAAATCCGTACCAATTGAATTCAGCTGTTCCGTAATACCTTCTAACGGAACTGGATATACCCCTTGAACGCCAAGCGTATTTTGAGCAGTAATTGCCGTAATAGCCGTCATCCCATACACACCAAGCTCTTGGAATGTTTTTAAATCTGCTTGAATACCAGCACCGCCACCACTATCAGATCCTGCAATTGTTAAAGCTTTATTTACTTTCATCCCACTCATCCTTTTCTACCCAAAATAGCGATGATAAATTGTTTTTGCTTCGCTTATATCTTTCGTTCCATGTACGAGTACACGACCATCTTTAAAAGCAACTAATCTCTTTTCTCCCACAGAAAATGATAATAAATATGGATTTACATTTAAATCATTCACACGATCATTCAGCAGCTCTTTGTATCGTTCAAAATCCATTTCCTCTTTATGAGGTGGTCTAATTTGAACTGTATTTCTCCCGCATAAAACTGCTGTTTTCGATGTATTTTCTTTATTTAAATACGGGTATATCGCATTTTCTCCGCACGAAGGACAATTGTGTTTACGAAGTTTTTGCACATTCATACATGAATATTCATTCTTCCACATATCAAACGATACAAGTCCATCTCGAAGTGATTCATAATCTTCTACTAGCAATTTCAGAGCTTCTGTTACTTGATGAGAAACGACAAGAGATACAGCAGGTGATATAATGCCCGCTGTATCACATGTCGCTCCGCCAAGCGGAATCGATTGTAATAAACATGATAAACATGGCGTTTTACTAGGAAGAATGGTGTAAGAAAGACCGTAACTCCCCACACATGCTCCGTAAATCCATGGAATAGAATACTTTTGCGCTATATCATTTACAATGAAACGCGTTTCGAAATTATCAGTTGCATCAATCATTACATCTACGTTTGTCACAAGTTCTTCTAACTCCTCAGCTGTTACATCTTGAACGAGAGCTTCTACTCTTACTTCACGATTGATCTCTTCTAGGCGTTTTTTTGCCGCTACAGCCTTCGGAAGATTATTTTCCACATCACTCTCTGCATACAATTGCTGCCTTTGTAAATTACTCCAATCGACATAATCCCGGTCCACAATCGTTACTGTGCCTACACCAGCTCTTACAAACATCTCTGCATTTGCACTACCTAATGCACCTGCGCCGATAATGAGTACATGCTTTTCTCTTATTTTTCGTTGCCCTTCTTCTCCAATTGGAGAAAATAATTCTTGGCGAGAATATCGATTATTCAACTACACTCATTCCTTCTAAAGGACTACTTGCAGTTGCACAACGTTTTCGTACAATACGCCCCGCTTCAAAGCCTAAACGTCCTGCTTCAATACTTAATTTCATTGCCTGTGCCATTTTAATAGGATCGTTTGCTCCTGACACAGCTGTATTTAATAACACGCCATCCGCTCCTAATTCCATTGCAAATGCCGCATCAGCTGGACTACCAATACCAGCATCAACGATAACTGGTACTGTCGCTTGTTCAATAATGAAGCTTAAATTTAACGGATTTACAATACCAAGCCCTGAACCAATCGGTGATGCTCCTGGCATAATGGCGTGTACGCCAAGTTCTTGTAATTTACGAGCTAATACAACATCATCAGATGTGTATGGTAGAACGATAAATCCTTCTTCTAGTAACATTTCAGATGCTTTTAATGTTTCGACTGGATCAGGTAATAACGTTCTATCATCCCCAATAACTTCTACTTTTATCATGTCACAAAGCCCTGAAGCTTTTGCTAATTTTGCAATTCGAACAGCTTCTTCAGCATTTTTTGCTCCTGCTGTATTTGGTAATAACGTATATTTTTTCACATCAAGTTTCTCTAATAAATTAGGTTGCTTTGCATCAAATATATCCATGCGACGTACTGCGAACGTTAAAATTTCAGCCTCAGAAACGTCAATTGCTTTTTGCTGTACATCAAAATCAGAGAATTTCCCTGTTCCTAATAAAAGTCTAGAATGAAATGAAAATGGCCCAATGTTTAACATAATCAACCGCCTCCTACGAAAGTTACAATCTCAATTTGGTCTCCATCAAAAACAGATGTATCGTTATGATCATCCTTTTGTAAAATATCTTTATTACGTTCTACTACAACAATTCTGTTATCTAACTCTAAATGTGTAAGTAGCTCAGCTACTGTTTTCACACTCTCTGGCACTTCAATTTGATTACCATTAATTTTTAAATTCAAACTCCCATCCCCTTTCTAAACCTTTTTAGAAAGCAATGAATCTAGCAAATGATTTTCCTGCTTTCCTTCTATTAAATCAGCCATATACTGACCAGAAACAGGACTTAATAAAATACCGTTTCGATAATGTCCAGTACAAGCATATAAACCTTTTATTTCTTCATGCTCTCCCATATAAGGAGCTTCATGATTCGATTGTGGTCTTAACCCTGCCCATGCGCTTTCCCACTCTGCTTCTTTTAAAGCTGGTAATATTGTATACGCGCGCTCTAATATAGAAGTAATACTTTCTGGTTGAACAGTTTTATTAAACGTATGGGGCTTCATCGTTGCTCCAATTACGTAACGTCCGCCGCGCTTTGGGGCAATGTAAAACCTTTCTTGGAAAATAGGCGCCTTTAAAAGTGGTTTTCTACTTCTTACCGCTACTACCTCTCCTTTAACTGGATATGTACCCCATTCGCGGTGAAAATGTCCTAGTAACTTCGTGCTCCATGAGCCACCCGCAATAACCACTTTTTCGCAAGTGATAATACCTTCGCTTGTCACAATCCCATTCACTTTATTATTTTCAATACGAACATCAAACACTTCTGTCTGTTCATATATATCCGCACCCGAGAATGATGCGGAATGTGCGAAGGCTTTCGTAAGCTCTGGTGCAATAACGTGACCATCTTTCGGATAATATACAGCCCCTATAATTGACTCAGATAGAAACGGCTCTTTCTCTCGTAAAAGGTCTCCCGTTAGAAAGTAAGAATCTTCACCTGTTTTCTGCTGCCAATCCATAATATGAAGAATTCTTTCCTTCTCCTCTTCATTTTGAGCAATGCGATAAATGCCTTTTTCTTCATACCCAATATCGATGCCTGTTTTTTCACGTAAAACTTCTGCAAGTTGTGGAAATATAGCACGGCTTTCTCTAGCAAGTTCAAATAACGGGTCATAAGCGTCCCATTCTGCCTGAACCCCAAGTAAACCAGCGGCTGCTTTCGAGGCTTCAGATGCAATTCTTTGCTTCTCTACAATCGCTACTTTATGTCCTCTTTCTGCTAGAAAATGTGCAACTGAACTACCAATTACACCACCGCCAATTATCGCTACATCATACTTCTTACACATGTTTTTCCGCCCACTTTCTTATTGATTCCTTATAAGATCTCGCTTTGCTGTACGGGTTACTACTACTTATAATCCCAGACATAACAGCAATACCACTGACACCGTTAGTAAGAACATCCCCAGTGTTTTCCGTGGTAATTCCACCAATTGCTGTTATCGGTATGGATAAACACTTTGCAATGTCTGAAACCTCTTCAAGCCCTCTCGCTGGCACACCTTTTTTACAATCTGTCGGAAATACATGACCATAGACGAGTGAATCCGCTCCATTCTTAAATGCATCGATCGCCTCTTCTAAAGAATGTACAGAATAGCCGACATGCAAATAAGAAAACTTTTCTTTCACCGACTTTACATTTGCGCTTCGATATCCTAGCTGCACGCGTGGAATGTTTAATAAAATAGCGATATCAATTCGATCATTTATCACTATTTTTGATGCCGGAAAGCCTTTCTTCAAAAGACTTTCCACACCTTCATACAAATCCTTCGTACTCTTCTCACGCTCACGAATATGCAAATAATCAATCTCACTTTCAATTTGCATCGCTACATTCACTAACTCTTCGAATGACATGTGACCATTTGAGATTACATGAAGCTCATTTTTCATATTCATTCGCCTACTTTAAAATGTTTTCGAATAACTCATCGGCCGGAACGATTTCTTTCGTCATTCCTTTATCTTTCAGCCATTTATTTTGTTTCTCCCATGATTCTTTTGAATCTGATAAGAATGGCTCATCTTTCGTTTCCATTTTCTCTAATAAAATTTTCATACTTTCTTTTTCAACTTCTGGTACAAGTGGGAAGTTTTCTTTTTCTTGATGATTTAATAAAATATTTAATGCTTCATCTGGATTTTTCTTCATGAAATCATAGCCTTTTTTCGTACCACGTAAGAAGGCTTGTAACGCTTCTTTATCTTTTTTCAACGTTTTATCACCTGTTACAAATACAAGCTCATGATAATTCGGTACACCGTAATCAGCTGGATTAAAGTACGCTGGTTCATGACCTTCATGACGCATAACAGGTACTTCATGGTTAATGTATGCCCCTGTTACCGCATCTACTTTTTTCGTAATTAATGCCGGTACTAGATCAAAGCCAACATCGACTACTTTCACTGTATCCGGATTACCACCAGCTTCTTTTACCATCGTTTTTAAATACATCTCACTTAAAGGTGTTCCAGAATATCCAACTGTTTTCCCCTCTAAATCTTTTGGCGATTGAATGCCTGCTGATTTCAGCGATACAACATGATTTAATGGTGAACGTACGACAGCTCCAATTGATTTCACCGGAATTTGTTCATTTGCTTTTGCCATGACAACATCTGGCTGATAATATAAGCCAACCGTTACTTTTCCTGCAGCTGCTAAAGTTAATGGATCAGTCGGATTAGAAGGGAATTTTATATTCACCTTTACTCCTTCTTCTTTAAAATAGCCTTTTTCAATTGCTGCATAAATAAAGCTATGTACCGCATTTGGGTACCAATCAAGCATGACCGTTATTTCTTTTTCCTTTTTCCCCTTATCTGATGCTGAATTACTAGAACATCCAGTAATCATTGCAACTAATAATGTCAACACAAAGATGCATTTTAACAATTTCATGAATACTTCCTCCAACTAATAAATTTCTTTTCTAATACCGAGATAAGTATGACGAAGAAAATAGCTAATAATGATAACAATACAATGGGTGCAAATACACCTGCTCCGTCTAACTGCGTCATCATTCTTTTACTGAAATATCCAAGCCCAGCTTGTGCACCGAGCCATTCACCGATTGCTGCCCCAATTACACTAAGCGGAACTGCAATTTTTAGAGCTGAGAAAAAATAAGGAAGAGCAGATGGTAACTTTAATTTAAGAAAAACATCTTTTTTCGTTGCCCCATACGTAACTAAGAGCTCCTCCCATTCTTTTTTCGTACTGCGCAGCCCATCATACGTATTGACCGCAATTGGGAAAAACGTAATTAAAACCGTAACAACAACCTTACTCCAGATCGTATATCCAAACCATAAAACGAAAAGTGGAGCAAGCGCTGTAATCGGAATCGTTTGTGAGGCAACTAATAATGGATAAAATGCTCTTTCCATCCAATTACTCGCATTCATTAACATCGCTAGTCCTACTCCAAGTACGATAGAAATAGCTACCCCTATTAAAACGACGTATAATGTTGCCGGCAAATGAACCGTGAATAATATATCTTTTAGTTTCCATATCTTCATTACAATTGCAGACGGTGACGGTAAAATGTACATTTCATCTATAATTCTTGCGCCTACTTCCCAAAAGACAAGTAAAATGCTAGAAAGTGTAAGGGCAGGTAATAACTCCTTCAACCGGCTCATCATACGAGTACCTGCCTTTGTAACATACTAAGAAGCTCATCTTTAAGCGCTAACACTTCAGGCTTATATAAATCTTTTCTTGTTCGATTACGATCAAGTGGTACAACCCTCTCGGTTAAAGTAGTTATCGGTTGATTTTCTACAACGAAAACTCGATTAGAAAGAAACAATGCTTCTTCCACATCATGAGTAATAAATAAAATTGTTTTTTCCCACTCTTTCCATTGTTCAAACAGCCACTCTTGCAAAGATGCCTTCGTTAAAGCGTCCAACGCGCTAAACGGTTCATCTAACAGCAATATCTCCCCGCCCGTTAATAAAGTTCGAATAAAAGATACGCGTTGCCTCATACCACCAGATAAATCTTTCGGATATTTTGTCTCATACCCTTGTAAGCCAAATTTATGTAACAATTCCTTTGCCTTTATTTGTGCTTCTTTCTTCTGTACACCTTGGCACTCTAGCGGCAGAGCAGCATTCTCAATAATCGTTCTCCACGGCAGAAGCATATCTTTTTGAGGCATATACCCTACAGGATGGCTCTTTGTTTCTGTCAGCTCTATCTGTCCAGTACTTGCTTCTTCTAAACCTGTAATAAGGCGAAATAAAGTACTTTTCCCGCATCCACTCGGTCCGATAATACTTACAAACTCTTTATCTTGTATAGAAGCATTTAATTCATTGATGATTGGCTTCTCATCATAATGAAAAGAAACATTATGAAACTGTAGTATGTTCTTGCTCCTCAAATCCCCACATCTCCTTACGATAGGACATATCCCAGAATAAATATTCAAATCGACTGGAATATAGGAAAATCTCCTCTAATCGATCTAGCTCTTTTTCAGACTTTCCAACTGCCATTTCATTTAATAAATCTATTAACCAAATACAAAGGTTACCGTATTCTTCAGAACTATATCCTTGAATCCACTCCCCAAAGAATTCATGATCTCTTGCTCCAGGAATATCATTTAAACGCTTTCCAATTTCCCAATAGCTCCACATACATGGAAGAAGTGCTGCTATTAATTCCGCAAGTGTGCCATTATGAGATACAGACATCATATAATTTGTATACGCTAAATTTTTAGCAGATGGCTTTGCAGACTCTATCTCCTCTATAGAAATTCCAAGTCTTTTTGCATACTGTTTATGGATTGTCATTTCTCCATTTAATATGCCATCAATTTGTTCAGCAAATTTCCCCATTACTTGTGGATTCGTTGCTTTTACAACACCAATAGCATATAGCTTTGCATAATCTAACAAATATAAATAATCTTGAATAATGTAATACTGAAACTTATCTTTTTCTAACGTGCCATCCCCCATACCTACTACAAACGGATGATTATGACTCATCTCCCAAACTGGTTGTACAGTATCTAATAATCTATCGCAAAATTTCATTTCGCTATCCCCTTTCAATTTATATATCTAAATAAAAAACCACTTCTAAATAAGAAGTGGTTACAGCAAATAAAATTATAATTTATTCGTTGCTCCACTTCCCTTCGCTAGTATTACCTAGATCAGGTCTGTAAGGGTTAAGGATTATTCCTCTCTCAGCACAACAAGCACCCCTAGTGGTTTCAATATGAAATTTTCAAATAAAAAAGCCCCGTTTCTATACGCAAAGAAACGGGGACTCATTATTAGTGTCCGAATTGCTTCCCTACGCTAGCATAATCTAGATCAGGTAATGAAAAGGATCAAAGGCTTACGGCCTACTCTCAGCTGGCAACACCAGCTCTCCTAGCAAACTATAAAATTATCACTGTCAGTATAACATCGTAATAAGACATCATCAACTATTTTAATTTTCTCAATTGTCAACAAAATAACAAAACTATATAATACTTATGTTCTATCTTAGAAATTATCATCCTAATTAATTGGATAAAAAGGAATCATTATCCTCAAAAAATTTATTTTTATGTTGATTTCATATTACATTTATGTGAATACACCCACTATATTATATCTTTATACTATAATAAAATTACAACTATACAACTAGAGGAGGTCTCTATTATATGAATATGAAAGCTACTGCTTTAACAGCAACTACTGTCGCAATTGCCTCTTTACTTCCTTCTATGGGAGAAACAAATGTACAAACAGCCAACGCTGAACAATTATCTAATGTGAAAACTGGATATGTCAAAGTCGATCAAGTAGCCTTACATACAAAAGATAACGCAAATAGCTCATCAATTGATACGATTCGCTTTAATACGAAAGTAAACATACTTGAAACAACTAATGGCTGGTATAAAGTATCTGTTAATAATAAAGTAGGTTACGTACAAAAAGATGCTATTCTACTAAAAAACAAACTTCAATCTAATAATCAATACATCGTTAATGCCAATGCATTAAACGTTCGTTCTGAACCTAATTTAGAATCTTCAATTTTAGATGTATTACCAAATGGGAAATTCGTTACCATTCAAGAAGAACAAGGCGAGTGGTATAAAATTTTACATAATGGCAAAACAGGTTACGTACAAAAAGCATTCGTGTCTAATGGTTCACAACCTTTAGTAAAAGGCATCACAGAAAATAATACGAAATACACAGTTGCAACACCTAAACTTAATGTACGTAGCAACGCTAGTACAAGTAGTGCACTACTTGGTTCATTACAAAATGGTACACAAATACAAGTAGTGGAAACTGTAGGAACTTGGTATAAAGTTCGTTTTGGCACAGGATACGGATATGTGGCAAAACATTATGTGGTGCAAAATCAAAATCAAACTCAAACAGCTCAACCTACTTCCATTCCAGCTGTTTTCAAATTCCCTACTCAAGGAAGAATTAGCTCAACCTTTGATATGCGTTGGGAACAAATGCATTATGGTATAGATATTGCAGCTCAGGGTAATGTCTCTATCCAGGCGGCAGCTGCAGGTAAAGTTGTGAAATCATATTATTCAGCTAGCTATGGCAATGTTGTGTTCATCGCCCATCAAATAAACGGGAAATTATATACAACAGTCTATGCACACATGAAAGATCGCACTGTACAAGCTGGTGATCAAGTACAAGCTGGACAATTAGTAGGTCATATGGGAAACACAGGTCATTCATACGGGCAACACCTTCATTTTGAATTACACAATGGAGAATGGAATTTTGAAAAAACAAATGCAGTAAACCCACTGCCATATTTAGTTAGGTAAATTGTATGCAACGCAATATCAATATACCTCTCTTAATTGAATACTTAGCCTTTTTAGGTTTAATCTGTTGTTTAATCATTTACAATACAAATACTGTATTTTTATCTATTATCATTGCTTTTGTTGCTTTAGAAATTATGATGGAATCCTTTCAAGTACAACTAAAACAAAAAATTGCCCATATATATAATGCCATCTTTCTATTAAGTGCCCTAATAACAAATATTATTAGTAATGGTTTTTATTTATCTACCGTATTTCCTGTATTCTTTATGGCTGTTTTATTATTCATAGCTAGATACATTCATGTCCCTACTAACAAAAAACACGAACAAAAAGCTTAGAAAGAGGAGACACTGTGTACCGATCTTTCAAAGATAATCCGATAAAATATATATTGAATTTATACACAAAAATAAATACTTTTTTTGGTATACAAGGAAGCAAGACGGCACAATTTCTCCTTTATGGAATGTTATTTCTCGTCTTAATTGCGTTCTCCTTGCTTTATTAATAAAAAAAGGATCTCACATAAACTTGAGATCCTTTTTAATTTATATAGAAAATGCTCTTTATCCACAAGCATATTTTTCATAAATAAAGCTCAGATTATATTTTTTCTCTAAGCTCATTCTTTGTTCATCATCACACCAATAGAACAAAATATCATGAATTGTTGCATAACGCTTATTTTTAAGAAATAGTTTAAAGAATGATGGTAAACAATCATGTAATTGTATAAATATATAATTGCGTAATATTTCTTCTTTATATTCAATGCCCTTACAAATATACAGTAATTCTTCACAATAATATGCATGTTGTGGAACTTGAATCATTTCGAAAAATGGCACATATGATAATAACTTCCCGATAAAATAATCATATCGATCCATTATTCCTATCGTCATATGCTCCATCATTTCTTTCATTACATATAAATAATCATCTACATGAGTAGTTTTCAATGGGTCTAATCGATCTGAAATTTGAGAAAGTACAGCTCTTTGACAAGCTAACACCGCTTGACTAGGTCCATAATATGATAGGAAGTCTGTACACTTACGATATTTTCGTAATAAGTCATGTGTGTATAAGTCATACACAAACGTATTACAATACATCGCTAGACTCATCATATCACTATTTAATTGCTCTTTTGATAGTAATTTAGCTCTCTTACACATATAAAAGAATGTAAATTCCAATACTTCTTTATGAGATAATAGATGTTTACAATCCGTTATACATTTCTCATTAAATTTAACCCTATCCCAAATTTCTACATCCCCATCAGTCAATTCACCAATACGATATTTAATAATTAAATAGTTTAAAGCAACCGCTTGCGTCAAAAGATCCCACGTTTCATATTCCAATGAAGTGTGAACAAACTCAGCTAGTCCTTGAGTTATCATAAAAGTATTTGCTTCTTCATACCACCCAATCTCTTGGCATAAGCGAAGAATACGTACTAGAGTTGGAATTTCATCTTTATGAAACTGCGGCAAATTCTTTACTTTATCCATTCCGTATACGATAAATGCTGCTAAATTTTCTTCTTTATAAAATTCTTTTTCTTTCCACACTAATATAGTTCGTTCTTTCCCTTCACCTTTTGGATGACAAGGTACAAGCAAAGAAAATAATTCAGCGAAATTATTTGGTTCTATATATGTATCTGTAACCAAATTCCAATTTGGATCGCGCTGTACAGCCCTCATATAATTCCCCTTCCCTTTTGTCTACATAGGAAATATTAATCCATTATTACATCATTAACAATGAATATTGTTATATTCAAAATTTTTCATAATACTTATATCTATCAGTATATCATTTTTTCTCTTATTTAAAATTAGGAATGACAAATTTAAAAAAACTGTCGAAATTACTAACTGTATACTTATATTATATAATGTCTCAGATACACCATGCTAACATATTAGTTTAATCCATATATACTAGAATAATGCATCTGATTTTTATACGTAACTTATCCCACTAATGAAAGTCTCTCTTCATTCCGTATGCTCCGAAATTTCGCTTAAAGCAAATCCGGCTTGATCATCTGCCGATTCTCTTATAGCTAAATCACCTAGTGCTAACATCCCAACGAGTTGACCACTCTCAACTACTGGTAATCGTCTAATTTGGTACTGTGCCATTAACTCTGTAGCTTTTTCAATAGAATCATCTGGAGAAACTGAAACAATGTTTGTTGTCATTACATTTGTAATTTTATTAGATCCAGGATGTTTCTCAGCAATCCCACGAACAACTAAATCTCGGTCCGTAACAAGCCCAACAACTTGCTCATTTTCAATAACTGGAATCAATCCAATCGATTCTTCTTTCATCTTTACAGCAGCCTCATATACATTGTCTAGCGGTGTACAATGTACAACATGAGTACTCATAAAGTCTCTCACTCGTGTCATTTTTGTCTCCTCCTTTTTATACATACCATAGCTTTTCCTAAATCCCTTTATTTATTTCAGGAAAATCAGTTGATAAAGAAGGATTCACGCACAATAAAAAAGAGTCAGCAATATGCTGACTCTTTTTTTATGACCCGTACGGGATTCGAACCCGTGTTACCGCCGTGAAAGGGCGGTGTCTTAACCACTTGACCAACGGGCCATGGCTCCGCAGGTAGGACTCGAACCTACGACCGATCGGTTAACAGCCGATAGCTCTACCACTGAGCTACTGCGGAATAATATATATGGTGGGCCTAAATGGACTCGAACCATCGACCTCACGCTTATCAGGCGTGCGCTCTAACCAGCTGAGCTATAGGCCCATATACTTTACAGGGGCAGTAGGAATCGAACCCACACTGGAGGTTTTGGAGACCTCAGTTCTACCTTTAAACTATGCCCCTAAAGGATGCCGACTAGAGGACTTGAACCCCCAACCTACTGATTACAAGTCAGTTGCTCTACCAATTGAGCTAAGTCGGCATAAAAAAATGGTGGCTCGGGACGGAATCGAACCGCCGACACGAGGATTTTCAGTCCTCTGCTCTACCGACTGAGCTACCGAGCCAACATAAATGGCGGTCCCGACCGGGGTCGAACCGGCGATCTCCTGCGTGACAGGCAGGCATGTTAACCACTACACCACGGGACCATTTGGTTGCGGGGACAGGATTTGAACCTGCGACCTTCGGGTTATGAGCCCGACGAGCTACCGTGCTGCTCCACCCCGCGACAATATAATATTTTTTTAAAAAAATGGAGGAGGTAGAGGGATTCGAACCCCCGCGCGACTCTCGCCGCCTGTCGGTTTTCAAGACCGATCCCTTCAGCCGAACTTGGGTATACCTCCATGAAGGAAAAATAAAAATTTTATTATTATATGTATGTAAACCACTTAAAAGAAAATGGAGGAGGTAGAGGGATTCGAACCCCCGCGCGATTCTCACCGCCTGTCGGTTTTCAAGACCGATCCCTTCAGCCGAACTTGGGTATACCTCCGAGACATATAATAGATAAAGTGGAGCCTAGCGGGATCGAACCGCTGACCTCCTGCGTGCAAGGCAGGCGCTCTCCCAGCTGAGCTAAGGCCCCATGTTTTTGGAAAATCGGGAAGACAGGATTTGAACCTGCGACCCCCTGGTCCCAAACCAGGTGCTCTACCAAGCTGAGCCACTTCCCGTTAATAAAAGCGCGCCCGAGAGGAGTCGAACCCCTAACCTCTTGATCCGTAGTCAAACGCTCTATCCAATTGAGCTACGGGCGCATATGGTGCCGAGGGCGGGGGTCGAACCCGCACGGTGGTCACCCACCGCAGGATTTTAAGTCCTGTGCGTCTGCCTGTTCCGCCACCCCGGCATGTCATATTGAAAATTGGAGCGGAAGACGGGATTCGAACCCGCGACCCCAACCTTGGCAAGGTTGTATTCTACCACTGAACTACTTCCGCAAGACATGTATGAGTTATTTTATTAAAAGTGCGGGTGAAGGGAGTCGAACCCCCACGCCAAAGGCGCTAGATCCTAAGTCTAGTGCGTCTGCCAATTCCGCCACACCCGCATATTAATTATTTAAAGAAAAAATGGGGCGACTGATGGGAATCGAACCCACGAATGCCGGAGCCACAATCCGGTGCGTTAACCACTTCGCCACAACCGCCATGATTTTCTGGTGCCGACTAGAGGACTTGAACCCCCAACCTACTGATTACAAGTCAGTTGCTCTACCAATTGAGCTAAGTCGGCTAAATGGTGGAGGATGACGGGATCGAACCGCCGACCCCCTGCTTGTAAGGCAGGTGCTCTCCCAGCTGAGCTAATCCTCCATTTGCCTGGCAACGTCCTACTCTCACAGGGACAAGGTCCCAACTACCATCGGCGCTAGAGAGCTTAACTTCCGTGTTCGGTATGGGAACGGGTGTGACCTCTCTGCCATCATTACCAGACTGTATTCATTTAAGACAAGAATCATTGTAACTTATTTAACTTTTAAAGTCAACAAGTTTTTTATATTCTTTCAAAACTAGATAACATTGCTTCATATTATATGGTTAAGTCCTCGATCTATTAGTATTCGTCAGCTCCACATGTCACCATGCTTCCACCTCGAACCTAT